>NZ_JAJSOK010000041.1 GCF_021283305.1 Pseudonocardia kujensis | reverse complement strand
TCGATCTACAACCACTTCCCCGACCGGCAGGCGCTGCTCGTGGCGTTCGTGGAGCACGAGGCGGACCGGTACGTCGCCGACCTCGAGCGCGCGCTCGCCACGGCGGCCACCCCCACCGACCGGCTCGCCGTCTTCGCCCGGCTGCAGCTGCACCGGCTCGCGGAGTTCCACCTCCCGCCGGGCCGGGGCCTGGCCGGGGCCCTCGATCCCGAGGCCTACCGGCGGATCGCGGCGCACGCGGACCCGATCGGCGACCGGCTGGCCCGGATCGTGCGGGAGGGGATCGAGGCGGGCGAGATGGCCGCCGAGGACCCGGCCGTCCTCGTCGCGATGATCGGCGCGGCGCTGTCCGCCCGGCAGATCGTCGACGTGCCGCCGGAGGAGCTGGCCGGGTCGGTCGAGGCCGCCGTGCGGATCGTGCTGGGCATGGTCCGACCCTCGGACTTAGGCTAGCCTCAGTCCGCCGGCTGCTCTAGCATCTTTCTGACACGGCGTCAGGAAGATGCGGGAGGAACGGCATGGGCGAGCTCTCCACGGCTCTGCGACAGGCCACGGCCGAGGTCCACGAGCGTGCCCACCGCTCCACCTACATGGCCGCCCTGCTCGACGGGCGCCTCCCGCTCGCCGCGTACACCCTGCTCGCCGAGCAGTACCTCGCGATCTACGGCGCCCTCGAGGCGGTGGGCGACGCGCTGGCCGCCGACCCGGCCGCCGGGCCCTTCGTGATCGAGGAGCTGCGCCGGCTGCCCGCCCTGCGCCGGGACGTCCCGGCCCTCGGCGGTTCGGTCGACGCGCCGCGAGTCCTGCCCGCGACCGGGGCCTACGTGGCCCGGCTGCGCGAGGCCGCCACCGACGCGCCGGTCTTCGTGGCCCACCACTACACCCGCTACCTGGGTGATCTCGCCGGCGGCCAGGTCGTGGGCAAGATCCTGGAGCGCGCCTACGGCGTCACCGGCCCGGGCGCGCTGTTCTACGACTTCTCCGCGCTCGGCAGCCCGTCGAAGTTCCGTGCCCGCTACCGCGCCCTGCTCGACGGCGCCCCGTTCGACGAGATCGAGCAGCGCCGGGCCGCGGACGAGGCGGTCCGCGCGTTCGAGCTGAACATCGCGGTGTTCGACGAGCTGGCCGCGGCGACGGGGCTGCCCGCCGCCGCGGCGTAGGTGTTCAGAAGACGATCACGCCGCGCAGGTTGCGGCCGGCGTGCATGTCGTCGAAGCCGGTGGCGACCTCGTCGAGCGTGTACCGGGTGGTGATCAGCTCGTCGAGCTTGAGCGCGCCCCGGCGGTAGAGCTCCAGCTGCGCGGGGATGTCCGCGGTCGGGGCGCTGGCGCCGAACAGCGAGCCCTGCAGCCGCTTCTGGTAGAGCGTCAGCTCCATCAGCGGGATGTCGCCCTCGCGGCTGCGCACGTCGCCCAGCCCGACGACCACGCAGGTCCCGCCCTTGCGCACCGCGCGCAGCGCCTGCCCCACGTGCGCGCCGCGGGTCACCCCGACGGTGACGATCGACGCGTCCGCCCCCTGGCCGTTGGTCAGGGAACGGCCGATCTCGGCCGCCTCGCGGATGTCCTCGACGGCGTGCGTCGCGCCGAGCCCGAGCGCGGACTCCCGCTTGAACGCGACGGGGTCGACGGCGATCACCGCGGACGCGCCGGCGTGCGCCGCGCCCTGCACCGCGTTGATCCCGATCCCGCCGATCCCCATCACGATCACGACCTGGCCGGGCCGCACCTCGGCGGAGTTGACGGCCGCACCCCAGCCGGTGCCCACTCCGCAGCCGGTCAGGCACGCGATCTCCAGCGGGATCGACGGGTCGACCTTGACCGCCGAGGCGGTGGAGACCGTCGTGTACTCGCAGAAGGTCGACAGCCCGCACATCTGCCCGACCGGCTTCCCGTCGAGGGCGAGCCGGAACGACGTCGGGTCCTCCCAGCGCGCGTTGGTCGCCAGGGAGGCCCCGAGGTCGCAGAGGTTCTGCATGCCGTGCGCGCACCACCGGCACCGGCCGCAGGCGGGCAGGAACGAGAACACGACGTGGTCACCCTCGGCGAAGCCGGTCGTCCCCGGCCCGACGGACTCGACGATCCCGGCCCCCTCGTGCCCGCCGGCGAACGGCAGGATGCCCACCTTCTGGTCGCCGGTGGCGTGGTGGTCGTCGGAGTGGCAGAGCCCGCTCGCCACCATCTTCACCCGGATCTCGCCCGGCCGGGGGTCGTCGACCTCGAGCTCGACGACCTCGAACCTGCCCGGGACCTCGCGCAGCACCGCGCCTCGCGTCAGCACGCGAGCACGCTACGCCAGGAGCGGCCCGCCTGCGGAGCCGCCGCTGTCTCGGCGGTCCTCGTCGATCTCCTTCGTCGCTCCCGTGTGGAGCGTCATCGGGGCAGACCGACAAACCTCGCAACGGGCGCCGCTCGCCGCGCTGATCCGGCTCACACTCGCCGGCAGGGTCGTGGCCACGGGAGGCGTGCGCCGCCGACCCCTGGGACGGCGACGACGCCCGGCCCGGTCCACACTGGAACCCGTGCGACTCGTGCTGCTGGCCCACGCCGCCACGGCGGCCACCCGGCGGTCCGGGTTCGCCGACGACGAGGGGCTCGAGGCGAGCGAGCTCGACGTCCCGGACCTCCCCCGCTACGAGGAGGTCCGCTGCGCCCCGTCGCTGCGCTGCCGGCAGACGGCCGACGCACTGGGCCTGCCCGCCGCCGTCGACGCCGGGCTCACCGGCCTCGACCACGGCACCTGGGCCGGCCGGGCGCTCGACGACGTCGCCGCCGCGGACCCGGACGGCCTGACCCGCTGGCTCACCGACCCCGACGCCGTGCCGCACGGCGGGGAGTCGATGACCGCCTTCGTCGGGCGGATCGGCGCGTGGCTGCGGGCGGTGCCGCACCGGCAGGGCGGGCTGCTCGCCGTGGTCGACCCCGCCGTGGTGCGGGCCGCCCTCGCCCACGCGCTCGGCGCGCCGGCGACGGCGGTGTGGCGCATCGACGTCGACCCGCTGTCGGTGGCCGTGCTGGCCGGGGAACAGGGGCGCTGGAACCTGCGCGCGCTGCGGACCGGCCCCGGGCGGGGCGCCGACGGCGTCCCGCCCTGAGCGACCCCGCCCTCGACGACCGGGCCCCGAGCGACCGGAGCCCTCAGCCCCGGCCGCCGGCCTCGACCGCGAGCGGCTGGTACTCGCGCCACGACGCGAGCCGGCGCTCGTAGTCCGCCTCCGCGATGCTCAGGGGCGCCTCGCCGAAGAAGGCCCGCAGCGGCGGGTTCTCGGAGTCGACCAGCTTCAGGACCGCGGCGCTGGACGCCGCCGGGTCGCCGGACTTCGCGGTGCGGGACCTCCGCTGTTCCGCGGCCTTGACCCGGAACTCGTCGTACGCCGGGTTCTGCGTGGCGTGCTTGGCCGAGGCGCCGCCCCAGTCGGTGTCGAAGCCGCCCGGCTCGATCAGCGTCACGTGGACGCCGAAGTCCGCGACCTCCTGGGCGAGGGCCTGGCTGAAGCCCTCGAGGGCCCACTTGGACGCGTTGTAGATCCCGATGTTCGGGAACGCCGAGATCCCGCCGATCGAGCTGACCTGCAGGATGTGCCCGGACCCCTGCGCCCGCAGGAACGGCAGCGCCGCCTGGGTGACCCAGAGCGCGCCGAACACGTTCGTCTCGATCTGCGCGCGGGCCTCCTGCTCGGAGAGCTCCTCGATCATGCCGAACTGCCCGTAGCCGGCGTTGTTCACCACCACGTCGAGCCGGCCGAAGTGCTCGTGCGCCTTCGCCACCGCGGCGAAGTCGGCCTCCCGGTCGTCGACGTCGAGGGTCAGCGGCAGGATCCTGTCGCCGTACTTCGTGACCAGGTCGTCCAGTGTGGACGCGTCGCGCGCCGTGGCGGCGACCGCGTCGCCGCGCTCCAGCGCCGCGATCGTCCACTCGCGCCCGAAGCCGCGGGATGCACCGGTGACGAACCAGACCAACATGTCTCCACCTTCTCGAGGATCGGCAAGTCTGCCGTCCCGCACAAGGAGCGGAGGCTCCTCCGTATTTCGGACGGTGGCGGCCCTCACACCCGCCGGCGCCGAACGGTCCGGGGGATGACCGCACCCGCTTGCCGTGTCGGACCCGGGATGGTCGGGTAGAGGCGGGGTGACCGGGGACACGACCGAGCGGAGGAGCAGATGGCGATCGCGGACGTGTGGCGCAAGGTCCGGAGGCAGCCGCCCCCGGGGCCCCGCGAGGACCTGCCGCACGTCGTGGTGGTCGGCGCCGGGTTCGCCGGGCACACGGCCGCGAAGGGCCTGCTGCGGCGGCTGCGCGGCCGCGCCCGGGTCACCGTGATCGACCAGAACGACCACTTCCTCTACCTCCCGCTGCTGCCCGAGGTCGCGGTCGGCACGCTCGAGCCGCGGCGGATCGCGGTGCCACTGGTCCAGTCGCTGCGCGGGGCCGAGATCGTGGTCGGCGAGGTGCGGCACATCGACGTGGACGCCCGCACCGTGACCTGGACGGACCAGGAGGGCGGGACCGGGCACCTGTCCTACGACCGGCTCGTCCTCGCGGTCGGCAGCGTCAACAAGCTGCTCCCGGTGCCCGGGGTGGCCGAGTACGCGCACGGCTTCCGCGGGCTGCCGGAGGCGCTCTACCTGCGCGACCACCTCACCCGGCAGATCGAGCTGGCGGCCACGACGGCCGACCCGGCCGAGAAGGCCTCGCGCTGCACGTTCGTGGTGGTCGGCGCCGGCTACACCGGCACGGAGGTGGCCGCGCAGGGGGCCGCGTTCACCGCGGAGCTGGCGAAGGACTACCCGTCGCTGCGCGACACGCCGGTGCGCTGGATGCTGCTCGACATCGCCGAACGGGTCCTGCCGGAGCTCGACGAGCGCCTCTCGCGCACGGCCGACAAGGTGCTGCGCGAGCGGGGCGTCGACGTCCGGATGGGCCAGTCGGTGGCCGAGGCGCTGCCGAAGTGCGTGGGCCTCACCGGCTCCGACGAGGAGGTCCCGACGCACACCCTGATCTGGTGCGTCGGCGTGCGGCCCGATCCGCTCGTCGAGGACCTGGGCCTGCCGAACGAGCGTGGCCGGCTCGTCGTCGGGACGGACCTGGCCCTGGCCGGGCACCCGGAGGTGGTGGCCTGCGGGGACGTGGCCGCGGTCCCGGACGTCACCCGGCCCGGGTCGGCCACCGCGATGACCGCGCAGCACGCCACGCGCCAGGGTGCCCTCGCCGCCCGCAACGTGGCGGCGTCGCTCGGGTACGGCACGCCGCGGGCGTACAAGCACAGCGACCTCGGGTTCGTGGTCGAGCTCGGCGGCGTCGACGCGGCCGCCAACCCGCTGGGCGTACCGCTGTCCGGGCTGCCCGCCACCGCGGTCACGCGCGGCTACCACCTGCTCTCGATGCCGGGAAACCGGATCCGGGTCGCCACGGACTGGCTGCTCGACGCCGTCCTGCCCCGTCAGGCGGTCGCGCTCGGCATGGTCCGGGCGCAGCACGTCCCGCTGGACACGACGACGCCGGCGAAGGCGCGCTGACGACCCACCGGGCGGCACGGTTCACCGGCTCGTCGGCGGGGCATCCCGCCGGGCATGACGAGCCGAACGGACACGATGTCGAGGGCCGCCCGGGACGGGCACCGGGAGCGGAACGCACCGCCCCCGGGCCGGGAGGCACGAACCCCGGTGCAGATCCCGCCGCGCGGCTGGGTGCAGGTGCTGAAGCGGGCCTGGGCGGAGGCGAAGTCCGACAATGTCCCGATCCTGGCGGGCGGGGTCGCGTTCGCCGCCTTCCTGGCCCTGTTCCCCGCGATGATCGCGGCGCTGACGCTGTACGGGCTGGTCGCGGATCCGGCGCAGGTCGCGGCCCAGGTCAACGACCTCGCCTCCGCCCTGCCCGAGACCGCCCGCCCGATCATCACCGACCAGCTCAACTCGGTCGCGAGCAGCAGCGACCAGGCGCTGGGCATCGGGCTGGTCGTGTCGGTCCTGGCCGCGCTGTGGAGCGCGTCGGGCGGCACGATGAACCTCATCAAGGCCACCAACCTGGCCTACGACGAGGACGAGAGCCGTGGCTTCCTCAAGCTCCGCGGCACCGCCCTGGCGCTGACCCTCGGCGCCGTCGTGTTCGTGCTGCTCGCCGTCGCGCTCGTGGCCGTGGTCCCGGTGGTCTTCGACGCGCTCGGGCTGGGCGGCGTCGGCCTGGTCGTGGCGCAGGTGGTGCGCTGGGCGCTGCTGGTCGCGCTCGTCGTGGTGGCGCTCGCGGTGGTCTACCGGGTCGCTCCCGACCGGGACGCGCCGCGGTTCACCTGGACCAGCGCCGGTGCCCTCGTCGCGACGGTGCTGTGGATCGTCGGCAGCGTCGCGTTCAGCCTCTACGTGAACAACTTCGGCAGCTACAACAAGACCTACGGCGCGCTCGCGGGTGTCATCGTGCTCATGCTGTGGCTCTACCTGACCAGCTACATCGTGCTGCTGGGCGCCGAGATCAACGCCGAGAGCGAGCGGCAGACCGCCCGCGACACCACGCAGGGCGAGCCGATGCCGATGGGCGAGCGGGGCGCGGAGGCGGCCGACACCCTCGCCGAGGACGGGCGGTAGTTCAACGCCGGATCCGGGGCACGCCTGCGAGCAGCCCCCGCTGCGGGACGCCGTCGACCGGTTCGGCGGCGGCGCCCGCCTCGGCGAGGACGTCGTTGGCCGCGAGCACCCCGGACAGCGCCGCCCGCTCCATGAGCCCGGCGAGGAAGGGCAGCTCGACGAAGTCCCCGGCCACCCGCACCCCGCGGGCGTCGGTGCGCACGCCCGGGCGGGTCCCGGCCGTCCCGGGCGGGAAGGCCGGGGCCGTGGCCTCGTGCCGCTGGTGGACGTGCCGGACCTCGGCCGCGCGGACCTCCGGCCAGAGCCCGAGGAGCTCGGCGTGCATCGCCTCGGTCGCGGCCTTGGCGTCGGGCTCCGGGCAGGCGTACGAGTGCAGCTCGACGACCGATCCGCCGGTCCGCGCCGCCCACTCCGCCGACGGCGCCTCCAGCCGCGAGTACACCGTGATGGAGTCGAGCGTCCGCTCGCCGCTGACGGCGCTGAACACCGCGCGCTCCGGCGCGACGTCGCGGTCGAGCCACAGCCGGGTCACCGCGAAGGGCGGGGCCGTGCGCAGGCCGGCGCACTGCGCCGCCAGCCGCGGGGCCGACGCCGCCGCCGCGGGCGACACGGCGAGCAGGTCGCGCAGCCCGGCGGGATCGAGGGCCAGCACGACGTGGCGCGTGGCCAGCTCGCCGCGGACGGTCTCCACCCGCCAGCCCTGGCCCGCCGGGACGAGGCGGACGGCCCGGCTGCCGGTCCGCACCTCGGCCCCGTGCGCGCGCAGGTATCGGGCGAGCGGGTCCCAGATCGCGGTCCGGTGGTCGGTGACCGGGGCGTCGAAGCCGATGCCCTGCGGGTTGCCCAGGAAGTAGTAGTGGAACATCGCGACCAGCTCGGCCGCGGAGAGGCCCTCCTGGTCGCAGAAGAAGGACCGGGCGAACGCCTCGAACAACATCCCGCGGGTGCGCTCGGACATCCCGAGCCGGTCGAGGAAGGCGGCGGCGTCGACCCCGTCGAGCTCCGCGGTCGTCGTCGCGCGGTCGTAGGCGAGCAGGGCCCGCCCGGCGTCCGGGTCGGCGCCCGCCAGGTCCCGCCAGCTCAGGCTCTTCGACCGCAGGACCAGCATGAGCAGGTTCAGCGGTGGCGCGGCGGGCAGGCCCGAGAGGTCCTCGTCCGGCCACCGCCGGGAGATCACCGGGTAGCCGCCGACGGGGGCGAGGAACCGCAGCCCGGGGTCGATCCGTGCCAGCACCGCGCGCCACGTGTAGTAGTGCCGGAAGAACGCGTGGAACCCGTGCTCGACGACCTGCTCGGAGTCGTCGGGCAGCACCTCCGGCCACGCGCCGAGCCGACCCCCGAGGTGCTCCGCGGCCTCCAGCAGCGTCACCCGCACCCCGCGCTCCGCGAGCACCAGCGCGGCGCTGACGCCGGCCACCCCCGCCCCGACGACCACGGTTTCGGTGCCGGGCGGCACCTCCCGCGGCAGGGCCGGGTCGGGCGCGACCAGGCGGCGCCGGCGCATCCGCAGCGGGGCGGCCCGGCTCGTCAGGGGGTCGGTCACGGCCGGGCCTCCCGCCGGACGCCCGGGAACGTCGGCAGGGCCGCGCGAGCGAACGGGAGCGCGACCGCCCCCATCAGGACCCCGCCCACCAGCGCCGAGCCCGGCAGGCCGAAGAAGACCAGGTGGGCGAGCACCGAGGAGCCGTAGACCCACAGGTAGAGCGCGGTGGCCGGGCCCGACGGCCGGTCGTGCGCGGGCAGGACGACGTGCAGCGCGGCGACCACCAACGCGGACACCAGCAGCCAGCCCGCGTAGTTGGTGAACGGGATCCCGGGGACCAGCGGCAGCCCGGGTCCGGGGTCCAGCCAGCGCCAGTGCCCCGCGTCGACCATCTGCGGGTCGAGGAAGAGGTCCCAGGCGGCGAGCGCGGGGGCCCCGACGGCGACGACGCCCACCCGCGACCGGGCCAGCGTCCGCCCGACGACGAGCGCGGGCCAGGCCATCATCGTCCAGGCCAGCGGCACCACCAGGGGCACGTCGAGCAGCTCGGGCCCCAGGGTACCGGTGTAGGCGTAGGCGCCGAACGGGACGCCGGTGCGCAGCCCGACGGCCTCGGCCAGCAGCCCGCCCCCGCCGGCCACGGCGAGGAGCAGCAGGCCCCCGCGGGGGCCGTGCAGGCGGGTGGCGTCGCGCAGCGAGGCGGCCGCGAACACGACGACGGACAGCACGGTCACCTGCGTGCGCAACGCCTCGGGGACGAGCGGGTAGGCGATCTGGACGAGCACCGCGCCCGCGACGAGCGTCCAGGTCAGGCCGGGCGCGCGCCCGCGTACGGAGGGAGCGGTTCGGAGCACGCGTCGTCCTTCCAGGGGCAGGGAACGGGTGCGGGGCACCCGGGCTGCTCCGACCCTCCCGCGAGTCCGGCGCTCCCGCGAGTCGATCGCCCGCCCCGCGCGATCGACGTGCGGGCCCGGCCGGTGGCTCCTAGGGTTCGGCCGTGACCGCCGCGCGCCTTCCGGGACCGCTCCGGGCCGCGGCCGTCGCCGGGTCCGCGCTGGCCGTGCTCGGGACCCTGCACCAGCTCCGCAACCAGCGGCTCCTGCGCACCCCGCCCGCCGCGCCCCCGCCGGTCGCCGCGCCCGTCTCGCTGCTGGTACCGGCCCGCGACGAGGCCCGCCGCATCGGTCCCACGATCCGCTCCCTGGTCGCCCAGACCGGGCTGGCCGACGCGGAGATCCTCGTGCTCGACGACGGCTCGACCGACGGCACCGCCGCGGCCGTCCGGGCGGCGGCCGGCGGCGATCCCCGGCTGCGGGTGCTCACCGGCACCCCGCCCCCGCCCGGCCGGCTCGGCAAGCCGCACGCCTGCGCCCAGCTGGCCGCGGCGGCGCGCGGCGAGATCCTGGTGTTCGTCGACGCCGACGTCGTGCTCGCCCCGCGTGCGGTCGCCGCCGCCGTCGCCGTGCTCCGCGGTCCCGGCCCGCTCGACCTGCTCTGCCCCTGGCCGCGGCAGGTCGCCGAGGGCGTCGCGGCCCGGCTGGTGCAGCCGTTGCTCGGGTGGTCCTGGCTGGTCACGCTGCCCCTGCGGGTGGCCGAGCGCTCGGGGCGGCCGTCGATGGTCGCGGCGAACGGGCAGTTCCTGCTGGTCGAGGCGGCGGCGCTCGCGCGGGCGGGCGGCTGGGAGGCGGTGGCCGGCGCCGTGCTCGACGACATCGCGCTGGCCCGCGCGGTCCGGCGCACCGGCGGCCGGACCGGCGTCGCCGACGGGTCCGCGCTGGCCACCTGCCGGATGTACGACGACGGGCGGCAGCTCGCCGCGGGCTACCGCAAGTCGCTGTGGGCCGCGTTCGGGCCCGCTCCGGGCGCGGCCGCCGTGGCCGCGCTGCTCGCGCTGGTCTACGTCCTGCCCGCGGCCGCGGCCCTGGCCGGCTCGCGGGCGGGGGCGCTGGGGTACGCCGCCGGCGTCGCGAGCCGGGTGCTCGCCGCCCGGCGGACCGGCGCCCGTGCCTGGCCCGACGCCGCCGCCCATCCCCTCTCGATCGCCGCGCTGCTCGGGCTGCTCGCCTCCTCGTGGGCCGGCCGCAGGGCCGGCACGTTGACCTGGAAGGGCCGCACCCTGTGAGGCCGGACCGGTGAGCCGGGTGGTCGTCGTCGGAGCCGGTGTCGGCGGGCTGGCCGCGGCGGCGCGGCTCGCGGCGCTGGGCCACGAGGTGGCCCTGCACGAGCGCGCCGACACCCATGGCGGCAAGCTCGGCGTCGCCGAGGTCGGCGGCTTCACGTTCGACACCGGGCCCTCGCTGCTCACCCTGCCCGCGGTGCTCGAGGACGTGTTCGCGGCCACCGGCGGCCCGTCCGGGCTGGTCGTCGAGCCGGTGGACCCGGTGTGCGCCTACACCTTCGCCGACGGCACCCGCCTCGACATGCCGCACGATCCCGCCGCCGTGCCGGCCGCCCTCGACGCCGCGCTCGGGCCCGGCACGGGCGCGGCCTGGCAGGCGCTGTACGAGCGGTCCGGGCCGCTGTGGGAGCTCGTCGGCGACGCCGTGCTCCGTCGCCCGCTCGACCTGCGCACGCTGCTGCGGATGTCCGCGCGGCTGCAGGACCTGCGGGCGGTGGCGCCCTGGCGCACCCTGGCCGGGCTGGGCCGCACGCTGCTGCCGGACCCGCGGCTGCGCACCTGGTTCGCCCGGTACGCGACCTACTCCGGCTCCGATTTCCGCCGCACCCCCGCGGTGCTGTCGGTCACGCCGTACGTCGAGCAGCGGTTCGGCGGCTGGTACGTCCGCGGCGGTCTGCGGCAGATCGCCGACGCGCTCCTCGGCCGGTGCCGGGAGCTCGGCGTGGCCGTCCACCTCGGGTCGGAGGTCGAGGCGGTGACCGTCGCCGACGGCGCGGTGCGAGGCGTGCGGGTCGGCGGCCGCGCGGTGCCGGCCGACGTCGTGGTCTGCAACGCCGACGCCTCCCTCCTCCACGAGCGGCTGCTCCCGGCCGGGACCGCGCGGCGGGCCCGGCGGGACCTGCGCCGCACCCCGCGCTCGCTGGCCGGTTTCGTCCTGCTGCTGGGGCTGGGGAACCGGGAGCCCGGCCCCGCGCACCGGGTCTGGTTCCCCGAGGACTACGACGCGGAGTTCGACGCGATCTTCGGCCGCCGGCCGCACCCGGTCCCCGACCCGACGATCTACGTGCACGCCCCGGCCGACCCCGCCCTGTGCCCCGACGACGCGAGCGAGGGCTGGTTCGTGCTGGTCAACGCACCCGTCCACGACCCGGTCCGCGGCGTCGACTGGGACGCGCCGGGGCTGCGCGAGCGCTACGCCGACCACGTCCTCGCCACCCTGGCAGCGCGGGGCACGGACGTCCGGGACCGGATCCGTGTGCAGGACATCCGCACGCCGGCGGACCTCGAACGCGAGGCCGGCGCGCCCGGCGGCGCCATCTACGGCACCGCCTCCCACGGTCCGCGGGCCGCCCTGCGCCGCCCGGCCAACCGCTCGTCCGTCCCCGGGCTCTACCTGGTCGGGGGCTCGGCGCATCCCGGCGGCGGGCTCCCGCTCGTGCTGCTCTCCGCCGAGATCACCGCTGGGCTCATCGGCCCGGCGGGAACTCCCGTGGGATCGCCCGCCGGATCCCCACCAGCAGCTGGAGCAACCCCACCACGCCCACGACCGTCCACGCGACCACGAGCACCGTGGCCCAGTCCCAGCCGGTGAGCGGCGTGCCCGTGGGCAGCGCCCCCGCGCCCAGGGCGGCCACCGCCACGACGATCACGCGCGTCGGCCGCTCCGCGACCGTCACCGCCCCGACCCCCGGCATGCCGACGGACTGCGCCCGCGCCCGGACGTACTCGTGCAGCAGCACCAGCGCCGCGGCCGCCACCGCCCACCCGAGGGGCGCGCCCAGCGCCACCAGCACCGCCGCCAGCAGGAGGTCGCCGACCCGGTCCGCCGCGGCGTCGACCACCGCCCCGAGCGGCCGCGCCCGGCCGGTGCGCAGGGCCACCGCGCCGTCGAGCCCGTCGAGGATCCCGGCGGCCGCCGCGAGCACCGCCGCGAGCAGCGGCCACCGCCCGCCCGCCGCGGCGGCGCCCCATGCCCCGGCCACAGCCAGCACACCGACCAGCGACAACACGTCCGGGGGCACGCGCCCGACCGGGCCCGCGGCGAGGCGCTGCACCAGCCGCAGCCATCCCCGCACGACCGCCGACGGCTGCACGCCCGCGTGCAGGGCGGACCATCCCGCGGCGTCCGTCCGAGGCTCCTCCACGGCCTCAGCCTCGCACCGCCGGGCGGCCCGCGCCCGCCGCGGGAGCGGCCGATGAGCCCCGACCGCAGCCCGCGGGCCCTCCTGCGCGAGACGACCCGGTCCTTCCCCGGCAGCGACGTCGCCCTGTGGGCCGCCGGGGCGACGTTCTTCGGCCTGCTCGGCCTGGTCCCGCTCGCGCTCGTGTCGCTTCGGGTCGCGGGGGTGCTGGTCGGGCCCGACGCCCTGCGGAGCGGCATGGACACGGCGATCTCCGGGCTCCCGGGCGGGCACGGCACGCCGGCGGCGCTGCGCACGCTCACCGCAACGGCGTCGGCCATGTCCTGGTGGCAGACGCTCGTCGCGCTGTTCCCGGCGAGCCTCTACGGCGAGGGGCTGCGCCGGGCGTTCCTGCAGCTCTCCCCCGCGCGGGACCGCTTCACCGGCTGGCGGGGGCGGCTGGGCCTGCTCGCGCTGGCGGTGGTCGCCCCCGTGCTCGTGCTCGCCGTGCTCGCCGCCTCCCCGCTGGTCGCCCCGCTCTACGTGCGCGGCGGCTGGTGGCTCGTGCTGGGCGTCGTCGTCGCCTTCCACGTCGTGTGGGTGACCGTGTCGGTGGCCCTGGTGCTGGTGTTCCGGCTCGTCGGCCCCGGCCGGATCGGGGGGCGGGCGCTGCTGCTCGGCGGCTTCGGCACCGGGTCCGTCCTCGCCGGGTTCCTGCAGGGCTTCCTGCTGTTCCTCGCCATCCCGATCGAGTGGTCGGCGCCGTTCGGCGGGCTCCCGATCGTCGGGGCCGTGTCCGTCCTGGCGCTGTGGCTCTACCTGCTCCACATCCTGCTGCTCGCCGGGTACCGGGCCACGCTCGTGGCGGACGACGTCCTGCGCGGCCCGGTCCGGCCCGGATCCGCCCAGGACCACGTTTGAGCGGCGCTTCCACGACCTATCCCCCGGGTGGACCGCCGTGATGTGGACCACCGTGATCCGGCACGACAGGAAGGACACCATGACCAGCACCGAGTCCCGCCAGCAGATCAACTACACCGTCCCCGGCATGAAGACCGACCAGGCCGGCGAGGTCGTCACCCTCCTGCAGGACCGGCTCAACGCCCTCAACGACCTCGCACTGACGCTCAAGCACGTGCACTGGAACGTGGTCGGGCCGAACTTCATCGCCGTGCACACCATGCTCGACCCGCAGGTGGACGGCGTCCGCGCGATGGTCGACGACGTCGCGGAGCGGATCGCCACCCTCGGCGGCTCCCCGTGCGGCACCCCCGGCGCCCTGGTCGCCCAGCGCAGCTGGGACGACTACTCGATCGGCCGCAACGACGCGATCGCCCACCTCGGCGCCCTCGACCTGGTCTACACCGGGGTGATCGAGGACCACCGGGCCGCGATCGAGAAGACCGAGGAGCTCGACCCGATCACCCAGGACATGCTCATCGCCCAGGGCGGCGAGCTCGAGCAGTACCAGTGGTTCGTCCGAGCGCACCTCGAGAACGCCGACGGCACGCTGCGCTCCGCGTCCGCGGACACCGAGGTCGACGCCGCGAAGGCCGCCAACGGGTGACGCGCACGCCGGACGGGCGGCTTTCCCGGGCCGCCCGTCCGGCACGCGCCGCGAGACCCGGGCGAAGCAGATCTGCCGCGGCTGCCCCGTACTCGACGAGTGCCGCCGGCACGCCCTCGCCGTCGACGAGCCCTACGGCGTGTGGGGCGGGCTCTCCGAGCACGAACGGCTCGCGATCACCCGGCCGGAGCGCCGGCGCCCGCGCACCTGACGTCAGGATCGGCGCGTCGTCGGCCTGCCGGCGGGCGTCGTCGGCCTGCCGGCGGCGTCGTCGGTGCGCTCGCGGGCCCGGTCGCCGACGACCAGCCGGTCCTCGAGGTCCGCGATGGTCTGTGCAGAAGCAGGGTGTGCCCGTGTCGAGCGGCTCGCGCTGTCGATGGCCGACGCGGACCGCGACCTCTACCGCGCCGGCAGCAGCGAACAGGTGGTCGACCGGGAGGCGGTGGCGCGCCACGGCACGGGAACTGCGCACTCCGCTTCAGGCCGCGAGCAGCTCCAGGAGCCGGGTCCGGTCCGGCCCGGGCGGCGCCGGCAGGACGTCGTTGGCGTGCCGCTGGAGGGCAGGGAGATGCTGCCCATCGGCGTGATCGCCCGGCCGCGCAGCCGCGGCGGGGAGTCGCCCCGGAAGAACCGCGTGTAGTACACGAAGCCGCGGTCCTCGGACTCCTCGCGGGGTGGCCGCGCCCCCACCGCGGCCAGCCACGACGCCGCCCGGGTCCGCCGGCCCGTCGCGTCGACAACAAGATCGGCCGGCAGCATCTCTCCCACCGTCGTGACCACCCCGGTGACGTGCGGGACCCCGCCGAGCGCCGACGCCCCGGTCGCCACCGCGGCGACCTTCGTGCCGCGCCGCACCTCGACCCCCGGCTCGGTCCCGGCGAGCTCGGCGAGGACCGCCTCGACCACCGGCCGGCGTCCCGTGACGAACTGCAGGTCCTCGTCGCCCGGTCGCGGGGTCCGGTCGGTCAGCGTCGGCGGGGCCGCGGCGAGGTAGTCGACCCACACGCAGCCCGCCTTCTCCAGCAGCCCGACCACCTCGGGCAGCTCCTCGTCGCAGACCTGCCGGAAGCGGGCGAACAGGTTGTGCGGCTGGCGGAACTGGCTCGCTCGGCCCGGCGATCCGGGCGCCCTGTCCGTTCGGAGTGGGAGCAGGTCGATCTCGGACCTGATACGGACTTCCGGACCGGTTCCCCCCGGAAACCTGCAGCCGTGCAAAGTTGCACGCTCTGCACGATCGTGCGTCCCGTGATGCCGTGAACACGGCCGGACCCCGGCGACGCGAGCGGAAGAAGCAGCAGACGCGGGCGGCGCTGTCCGCGGCGGCGCCGCGGTTGGCGGCGGAGCGCGGGGTCGACCACGTGAGCGTGGAGGACATCGCCGAGGCCACCAGATCGCGCAGGGCTACTCCCCACCGCCGCCGGGCTGACGGGCCTGCCGATGGTCGCCGGCCCCCTGGTCTCGTCGACCGTCGCAGGCGCGCTGATCGCCCGCTTCGGCCGGTGGAAGGTGTTCCTGGTGACCTCTGATCTCTCCGTGAGATCCCCGTGGACCAGCTCCCTCAGCGCTCGTCGACCACCCGGCGGGCCTTGAAGGTGGTTTCGGGGAGGGTGCCGGGGGCCAGGAGGACGGCGGGGACCCGGATCCCGAGCACCCGCTTGAGCGCCTCCTCGGTGGGGCCCTGCAGCGAGGCGTCGCCCTCGGCCTCGACGGTCATCTCGTCGAGGGCGCCCTCCTTGCGGACCCGGATGCGGAACTCCGGGCCGAGCCCGGCCACCGAGCGCAGGGCGGTCTCGACGGCGCTGGGGAAGACGTTGGCGCCCCGGATCACCAACATGTCGTCGAGCCGCCCGAGCACGCCCTCCGGCATCCGGGGGTAGGTCCGGCCGCAGGGGCAGGGATCGGTGGCGAGGTAGGTCTCGTCCCCGGGGGCGAAGCGGATCATGGGCTGCGAGTCGCGCCAGAGGTGGGTGTAGACGACGGCACCGCGCTCGCCGACGGGGACGGGCACGTTCAGGTCCTCCGAGGACACGACCTCGGTGAGGACCTCGTCGGTGTAGAGGTGGGTCCCGGTGCCCGCCTCGCAGCCGACGCTGGTCTGGAACGGGTACATCTCCGACGTCGAGCCGGCGTCGGCGGCGATCGCGCCCCAGCCCTCCTCGATGATCTTCCGGGTGCCGGGCAGGGCGCCGCCGGGCTCCCCGCCCACGAGAAGGTGACGGATCGTGGACCGCCGCAGGTCGATCCCCAGGTCCTCGGCGACGGACAGCAGGTGGATGCAGTACGACGGCGTCGCGCTGAACACCGTCGACCCGAGCCGCCCGATCAGCTCCAGGTGCTTCTGCGAGTCGGTGATCCCGATCGGGAAGAGGGTGGCGCCGATCCGCTCGGCGCCCTGCACCACGCCCCAGCCGCCGAAGAACAGCCCGAACGGGAACCCGACCTGGACGACGTCGTCGGGCCGGACCCCGGCGCACCACTGCGCCATCGCGTGGACCTCGCCCGCGCGCTCCCAGTCCGCCTTGGACACCGCGTACAGGGTCGGCACCCCCGAGGTGCCGGACGACCCGTGGATCCGGGCGATCCCGCCGGGTGGCAGGTCACGGGCGTAGCTGCCGAACGGCGGGTGCGCGGCCTGGTCCGCCACCAGCATCTTCTTGGTGATCACCGGGACCTTCGTGGTGAAGTCCTCGAGCGACCGGACCTGGTCGGGGTGGAAGCCGTGCTCGTCGTAGTGGCGGCGGTAGAAGGGCAGCTCGGCGTACGCGTACCGGAGCTGGTGCTGGACCCGGTCGAGGATCAGGGCGTCCCGCTTGGCCGGGTCGATGGTCTCGCGCTCCTCGTCCCAGAACCGGGGGAAGCCGCGGGCGTCGGTCCGCACGGAACGGGGGCCGGTCATGGTCGCTCCTCAGCCGATGGCCCGGTCCCGGCCCGCCCAGTGCGGCGCGCGCAGGACCTTCTTGTCGATCTTCCCGAACGGCGTCTCCGGCAGGTCCGCGACGACCTCGACGGACTTGGGACGGGCGTAGCCGGCCAGCTCGCCCCGCGACCACCCGAGCAGCTCCTCCGGGGAGAAGCCCGGTCGCGGCACGACCACGGCGTGCACCGCCTCGCCCCAGTCCTCGTGCGGCACCCCGATCACCGCCACCCGCGCGACGGCCGGGTGCCGGGCCAGGACGTCCTCGACGTCGCGGCAGTAGACGTTCATCCCGCCGCTGATCACCATGTCCGCCTTGCGGTCCCGCAGGTGCAGGTAACCGCCCTCGTCGAGGAGCCCGACGTCGCCGGTGCGGATCCAGCCGCCGGGCAGGAACTTCGCCGCGGTGGCCCCCGGGTCGCCCAGGTAGGACTCGAGCGTGTACGGCGCCCGGAGGCAGACCTCCCCCGTCGCGCCGGGTGGGAGGGGCGCGCCGGCGTCGTCGACGACCCGGACGTCCGCCATGATCGACGCCTGCCCGCACGAACCGAGCAGCTCCGGCCGGGCGGGGTCGTGGTCGTGCTTGGCCAGCCGGGTGCCCCAGTTCGGGCACTCGGTCTGGCCGAAGAGCTGCACGAACACCGGCCCGAACACCTCCAGCGCCCGCGCCAACCGGGACGGCGCGATCGGCGCGGCCCCGTAGACGACCGTGCGCAACGGCAGGTCCTCCCGGTCCCGGGCCAGGTCGAGCAACCGGTAGATCATCGTCGGCACGAGGAACGTCCAGGTGACCCCCCGGTCGCGCAGCAGGTCGAGGGCGCGGCCGGCGTCGAAGCCCGGCTCGATCACGACCGTCGCGCCCCGGACCAGCGCGGACTGCGCGAACAGCCCGGCGGCGTGCGCGAGCGGGGTCATGAGCAGCAGCCGCTCGTCCTGGGCGAGCTCGGCCTCGAGGATCTGGGCGTACTGCACCGCGACGGCCGAGGCCTGGGTGTGCACGACCCCCTTCGGCAGCCCGGTGGTGCCGCCGGTGAAGTAGATCGCGGCGCGGTCCGTGGGCCCGATCCCGGGCGCCGGCACGGCGACGTCGCCGGGACCGGCCAGGGTCTCCCCCGCCGCCGGCCCACCGCCGTCGTCGACCCACAGGGTCGGCAGGCCCGCCCCCGCCCGCTCGCCGACGGCCGCGACACCGGTGCCGAGCACCAGCGCCCGCACCCGGGCCGCCTTCACGATGTGCGCGACCGTGGCCTCGGGCAGCAACGTGTTGACGGGCACCTTCACCGCGCCCACCCGCGCCACCGCGAGGTCCGCGACCACGAACTCGACGCAGTTGCCCAGGTAGAGGGCCACCGCGTCGCCCGGACGCACGCCGACGGCCCGGAGCTGGTCCGCCACCGCCGCGGACCAGCGGTCGAGGTCGCCGTAGGTCCAGCTTCGCCCGCCGGCCTCGACCGCCGTCCGCGCCCGGTGCCGCCGCAGGGCGGCCTCGAACTCCTCACCCAGCGTCGCGCGCACCGCTCGGCACCATCGTTCGTTCGGCGAGCTCCACTCAGCCCGGCCTCCCGACAAGGCCCTGCGCCTCGGCCACGTCCCAGTACGAGTGCAGGCCGCGGACGTGCTGGCCCCCGTCGACCGGGACGAAGTGTCCCGTGATCCGCTGCGCCGCAGGGGACATCAGGAACAACGCCACGTCGGCGATGTCCGACGGCTCCTGGTTCCGCTTGTCCGCCACCAGGGTCCGGTCGGTGAACTCCTGCCCGATCTGCCCGACGGAGAAGCCCTCGCCAAGCGGGGTGTTGACCAGGCCGGGCCCGATCGCGTTGACGCGGACGCCGCGCCGGCCGAGCTCTCCCGCACAGACCTCGGTGAAGCTCTTGACCCCGGCCTTCGCCGCGCAGTAGCTCCCCATCCCGTCCGTCGCCGCGACGGCGTTGAGCGAGGAGATGTTGACGATCGAGCGGGGCGCGCCGTCCGCCAGCAGCTGCCGCGCGAACGCCCGCGTGCACAGGAACGTCCCCTTCAGCAGGGTGTCGACGATGAGGTCCCAGTCCTCCTCCGTCGTGTCCTCGACGAGCGCGACCGTGGCGGTGCCGGCGTTGTTGACCAGGTGGTCGACCACGCCGAACCGCTCGGCGGCCAGCGCGAACGCCGCCTCGACGTCCGCGGCCACGCACACCGAGCCCTCGTGCCAGGCGATCCTGTCGCCGCCCCCGAGCTCCGCCGACGCGGCCTTGATGTTCGCGGGCTCGATCTCGAGGACGACGACGTTCGCCCCCTTCTCCAGCACCGCCGCCGTGATCCCCTTGCCGATCCCGCTGCCGCCGCCCGTGACGAGCACGGTGCGGCCGGCGAGCTCCGGGACGGGCGCGGACAGCCCCGCCTGCATCAGGCGATGCCGAGCGCGACGTTCGCCAGCTTCTGCCGGCGTGCCAGCCGCTCCCGCTTCGTGAAGTGCGGCATGACGTACCGGGCGAACATCTCCAGCGACCGGTTCCACTTGTCCGTGGTCACCCAGTCCCGGCAGTTGATCAGCAACGTGCCGAAGCCGCCGACCTCCTCCTCGAGCTCCTTGATCTGCCGCACGCAGTCCTCGGGGCTGCCGATGATCCACGGGATGTTGTCGACCATCCAGTCCAGCGTGAGGTCGGCGTCGGTCATCCCGTCGCCGATCTTCATCAGCGCGCCGAGACCCAGCCCGAACAGGTAGTCGTAGGAGAGCTTCACGCCCTCGCGGATGTCGCGCAGCGCCTGGTCCTTGTCGTCGGTCACGTAGACCTCGCGCACGATCCGCCAGTTGTCCCTGGTCACGGCGGGGTCGATCCCGGCGCGGGCCCCCGCGTCGAGCATGGCCGCGCCCATCGCCTTGAGGTCCGGTGCGTCCTGGTAGGTGCCGTTGTCGGTCGGCGCGAAGTGCACCGACAGCGGCTTCCAGCCCCGCTCACCGCACTTGGCGTAGTTGTGCACCCCGGTCAGGCCGGCGATCGCGAACGGCGGCACGTCCTGGTACGGCCCGACCTGCAGCTGCCGGTTCTCGTACTTCCAGTACACGCCCTCGTAGGTGACCGGATCGTCCGAGGTGAGCAGCTGCCAGATGATCTCCAGCGCCTCGTTCGTCCGCGGCGAGGCCTCGGAGGGCTCGAGCCCGAACAGCGCCTTGTCCGTGGGCAGCCCGCCGCCGCCGAAGCCGTACTCGAGCCGGCCGTGGGTGAGGTGGTCCAGGAAGGCCATCCGCTCGGCGACCATGAACGGGTCCTGGTAGGGCAGGTTGATCACGCCCGTCCCCAGCCGGATCCGGTGGGTCACCGCCGACGCCTTGGCGATCATGAACTCCGG
Source organism: Pseudonocardia kujensis (assembly GCF_021283305.1). Lineage (GTDB taxonomy): Bacteria > Actinomycetota > Actinomycetes > Mycobacteriales > Pseudonocardiaceae > Pseudonocardia > Pseudonocardia kujensis. Next base: position 43,780 of record NZ_JAJSOK010000041.1, on the reverse strand, counting down.
CACCGGGACGTTCTCGTAGCCGCCCGTGTGGTGCTCGCCGATCCAGTACTCGTGGAAGCCCAGCCGCTCCGCCTCCACGATTCCCGCGATGTCACGGTCGTAGGACAGCGTCCAGTTCTCGCGCGGCGGGTGCTCGGGCATGGTGAAGAAGCCGAACTTCATCGGTCGGGTCCTCTCGCAGGTCCGGTCGGGACCGGGTGCAGGCATGACACCCGGTACACGACATCAAGGACGAACACGGGTTTGTTGATCGCAGGCCGAATCACTGTGTCGTGGGCCACGATGGGTGTCAAGAGCTCTCCGCCGCGCCCTTCGGCCACCACCACGATCGTTGATAGCCGAACCAGGGTTTGGTTTCATAAGCGCTGTGAGCACCCCCGACCCGCGGCCCCGGGTCGTCGCCGGAGCAGACGGCGGCGGCCTGGTCGAGGGCCGCCGCTGCACGGCGTGCGGCGAGGTCGCCGCGTTCGCCTGGCCCGCCTGCCCGGCGTGCGGCGGGCCGGTCGAGCCCGCCCGGTTCGGGCCCGAGGGCACGGTGTGGAGTGCGACGGTCGTGCGGATCCCGGTGCCCGGCCGGACCCCGCCGTACGGCCTCGCCTACGTCGACCTCGACGACGGGCCGCGCGTCCTGGCGCACACCGGCGGCCCGGTCCGGATCGGCGCCCGGGTACGCCTGCTCCCGGCCGGCGACGACGGCGACGTGCGGGTGGAGGTCCTCGGATGAGGGTCGGGATCGAGGGCGTCGGCACCTCGCACTTCGGCCGGCAGCCCGGCGTGGACCTGGTCGACCTCGCGTTCACCGCCGTCGACGAGGCCTTCCGCGCGGCCGGCGGGTCCCGGTCCGTCGACGCCGTGTGGGTCGGGACCGTGTTCGGTCCGGCCGGGGTGGCGCAACGGGTGCTCCGCGCGATGGGCCTGGCCGGCATGCCGGTGCTGACCGTGGAGAACGCCTGCGCCAGCGGCACCACCGCCTTCGCCGAGGCCTGCGAGGCCGTGCGGTCCGGGCGCTACGGGCGGGTGCTCGCGCTCGGCCTCGAGCGGATGGGCGACGGGGCGATCACGCCCGAGCCGACCGACCCCGAGGGCCGTTCCGGGCTGGCCCTGCCCGCGCTCTACGCCATGGCCGCCGCGCGCTGGCTGCACGAGGGCCGGGTGACGCCCGAGCAGCTGGCCGCCGTGTCGGTGAAGAACCATGCGCACGCCCTGCACAACCCCCGCGCCCAGTACGCCGGCCGGTACACGGTCGAAGAGGTGCTCGCGTCGCGGACGATCGCCGACCCGCTCACGCTCCTCCAGTGCTGCCCGACCTCGGACGGGGCGGCGGCCGCGATCGTCGGGCCCGCCGCCCCCGGGCGGGTCACGGTGCGGTCGGTCGCTCTGCGCTCCGGGGCGCCCTGGAACCACCGGTCCCCGAACGTCTGGGGGTACGACGTCGTGCGGGACACGGCCGCGGCGGCCTTCGCGGCCGCGGGCGTCGGCCCGGAGGACGTCGACGTCGCCGAGGTCCACGACGCCTTCACCGTCGGCGAGATCGTCACCACCGAGGCGCTGGGGCTCGCGGGCCCCGGGGAGGGCGGGAAGGCGGCCGCCGCCGGCCGCACCGCCCTCGGCGGGGAGCAGCCCGTCAACCCCTCCGGCGGGCTGCTCTCCCGCGGTCATCCGCTCGGCGCGACGGGCCTGGCCCAGCTCGCCGAGATCGTGTGGCAGCTGCGCGGCGACGCCGGCGGCCGGCAGGTCGACGGGGCGCGCCTCGGCCTCGTCGAGACGATGGGCGGCGGGGTCTCGGTGCTCGACGGCAACGCCTGCGTGGTCGCCGTGCTGGAGGCCCCGTGACCGCGTCGGGGCCGGCCACGCGGGCGGACCTCCTCTCCCCTGAGGCCGTCGCGGACCCGTACCCGTTGCTCGCCGAGCTGCGCGAGCACGATCCCGTCCACCGGAGCGAGCGCTACCGGTCCTGGTTCGTCACCCGGTACGCCGACGTCGACGCGGCGCTGCGCGATCCCCGCTTCTCCTCCGACCGGATCTCGCCCTACCGGCGCGCCCGGCTGGACGGCCCGGGCGCCGATCCCGGTGTGCGCGCGGCGTTCGGGGTCCTCGAGGACTGGATGGTGTTCAAGGACCCGCCGGACCACACCCGGCTGCGGAGGCTGCTGAGCCGGGCGTTCACGCCGCGCGCCGTCGAACGCGTCCGCCCCCGCATCGGCGAGCTCGCCGCCGAGCTGCTCGACGACCTGTCCGACGCCCTCTCCGGGCCCGCCGACCTCATCGGCGACTACGCGTACCCGCTCACCGCGAGCGTCGTCGCGGAGCTCCTCGGGGTGCCCCGGTCGGACCGCGACCGGTTCAAGGAGTGGTCGGACCGGATCACCGGGCTGGTGTTCGGCGGGATGGGCGACCCGGACCGGCACGCCGACGGTGCCGCCGGGATGGCCGACCTGACCGCCTATCTCGGTGAGCTGGTCGCCCGCCACGAGCGCGAGCCCGCCGACGACCTCCTCACCGCACTGATCCGGGCCCGCGACGCCGGCGACGCCCTGACCCACGAGGAGGTCGTCTCCACCGGGGTGCTACTGCTGTTCGCGGGCCACGAAACCACCACGAACCTCATCGGCAACGGGCTGCTCGCGCTCCTGCGGCACCCGGGTACGCCGGCGGACGCGCCCGGGACGGTCGAGGAGGCCCTGCGCTACGACGGCCCGGCCAAGACCATCGCGCGGATCATGGCCGCGGACGTCGAGCTGGGCGGGCGGGTGCTCCGCCGCGGCGACCGCGTGTTCCTCTGCCCCGCCGCGGCCAACCGCGATCCCGCCGTGTTCGGCGACCCCGACCGCTTCGACGTGACCCGCCGGCCCGGCCGCCAGCTGGGCTTCGGGATCGGGTTGCACTACTGCCTCGGAGCCCCGCTGGCGCGGCTGGAGGCCTCGCTCGCGATCCCGGCCGTGCTGCGGCGCTTCCCCGGACTCCGGCTCGCCGACGAGCCGCTGCGCTGGCATCCGGTGCTGCTCTCGCGCGGCCTGGCCCGGCTGCCCGTGCACCTCGGCCAGCACAGCTAGTGCATGCTCCAGCCGCCGTCGACCGCCAGGGTGGTCCCGGTCAGGTAGGAGCCGGCGGCGGAGGCCAGGAGCAGGAGCGGCCCGTCGAGCTCCTCCTCGCGCCCGATCCGCCCCATCGCCGTGCGGGCGGCGAGGGCCTCCGCCCCGCCCTCCCGCTCGAGCAGTGGCGCGGTCATCTCGGAGGCGAACCAGCCCGGCGCGAGGACGTTGACCCGGATCCCGTGCCGCCCGGACCACTGCGCGGCGAGGTCGCGGGTCAGCCCCGCGAGCCCGGCCTTCGACGCCGAGTACGCCGCCTCGGGGAGGTGCCCGGTGCTGTGCCCGAGCGCCGAGCCGATGTTGACGATCGCCCCGCCCCGGCCCGCGGCGATCATGGCGCGCCCCGCGTGCATCGTCATCCGGTACGCGCCGAGGAGGTTGACGTCGAGCAGCCGGGCCGCGCGCTCCGGGTCGTCCTTCTCCGCCCGCGCCGCATAACCCGTGCCGGCGTTGTTGACCAGCACGTCCGGCCCGCCGAGCGCGACGGCCGCGGCGACCAGGGCGGCGCACGACGCGTCGTCGGTGACGTCCGTCGGCAGGGCGACGCACCGGCGGCCGGCGTCCCGGACGGCCTTCTCCGCGGCCGCGAGCCCGTCGGACCGCCGGGCCCCGACGACGACGTCGGCCCCGGCCTCGGCCAGCACACGGGCGAACCGCAGGCCCAGCCCCGACGAGGCGCCGGTGACGACCGCGACCCGGCCGTCGAGCCGGAACCGGTCGCTCATGACTCGTCTGGGAAGGAGCGGGCGAGACCGGCCATGCCGCCGCCGGCGACGAGCCCGCCGAGCGCGAACGCGAAGAGGCCGTCGGCGAGCGCGCGGTCGGCCTCCTCGCCCCGCGGGACGAACCAGTGCTGCATCCAGTCGAGCATCCCGACCAACGCTCGCGCGACCGTCCGCGGATCGGTGGCCAGCGCGAACTCGCCGGTCCGGGCCCCCTCCGCGACCAGGGACTCGACCGCCGCCATGTAGCGGGCGTCCATGTCCCGGAACTCGTGGAACCGCGGCGCCGTCATCCGGCCGATGTGCTGCAGGTACACGAAGGCCGCCGGGTAGAAGTCGCCGAAGATCCGCACCTGCATCCGGATCAGCTCGCGCAGCCGTACCGCGACGGTCTGCCCGGTGTCGGCCTGCAGGCGTTCGAGCTCGGCCAGCAACTGCTTGGCGGGCTGCTCGACCACGGCCAGGAGCAGCTCCTCCTTGCTGCCCACGTAGTTGTAGATGCTGCCCTTGAGGATCCCGACCCGGGCGCCGATGCCCTCCAGGGTCGCGTTCTCGTAGCCGCGGTCGCGGAACTCCTCGCCGGCGGCGGCGAGGATCTCCGACCAGCGACTGGGGCGGGGCACGCGCGCAGCCTAACGCCGGGCGCGCGGCCCGCCCCCTCACGCCGATCGACCAGGGCGTGCCGCGTGCGGCTCAGCTGCCTTCCGCGCGCCGCCTCGCGAGCGGCGCGCCGGCCAGGTCCTCCTCGTTGCACAGCAGCTTGACCTCGTAGTACGGCGCCCCGGCCCGGTCGTCGTAGTCGAGGTGGATCGCGATGACGTCGAGCGGCTCGCCCAGCCACTCCTGCGCGTCGCGCAGCCACTCCGCCGAGCGGGCCAGCGCCGACGGGAGGTCGTCGTCGCGGAACACCACCGGCCGGAAGGGCACGTCCTGGATCTCGTCCTGCTCTGCGGCCTGGGGCCGGGGCAGGTCGCCGGACAGACCGGCCTCGTCGAGCTGCAGTTCGACCAAGTTGTCGCTCACCGTCCCGAGCCTAGGCCCCCGGAGAGGACCGGCAAGCGCGGTGCACTGCCCGTGCACTGTCCGTGGCCTTTCCGTGCAGCCGGGCGGGCCCTGTCCCGCGGCGCGCCGGCGCCGGCGCCGGCACCCGCGCCGCGGCCTCGGTGCTCTCGCTCGTCGCCCCGCTGTCGGGGTCCAGGCTGCGAGAGATGTCGAAGAAGTTGCCCGGCTCCTCGCGCTGGTGGCGGCCGAGCGTCGTACTCGTACCTGTCGCGCGAGCCCCGGGGAGACCCCGGCCGTGAGCGGGTGGGGCGGCCGAGCGGGCGGCCGAGCCGGAGCAGAGACGGCTCGGGCTCGGCGGCCGAAGGCCGGCCGGCCGCGGGCGCCGACCTCGAAGCGCCCACGGCCGGCCGTGTGCCTCACACCCCTCCCACCGGTCCGCTCACCGTCGACGCCGGTCCACCCGGCGGGCGGTGCGTCGTGCGGTGCGTCGTGCGACCCTGCGTGATCCGAACATCTCTACCTCCGCGTTGCCGTCGTGCTCGTCGTCGTGCTCGTCGTCGTGCTCGGTGTGCTCGTCGTGCTCGCCGTGGTCGTGGTCGTGCCGGTCATCTCCTGCTCGCCGACGCCGTCTCCAGGAGGTGCTGGTCCTTGGCCTCGTCGTTGGACAGCAGGCCGATCTCGACCAGGTCCAGCGGGCTGATGAAGGCGTCGTTGATGCGGAAGCCGTGGGCTTCGGCGACGGCGTCGCGCAGCGGCACCGCCCAGTGGTGCTCGATCAGGAGGAGCGCTGCGGCCGAGTCGTTCGGGATGTCGGCCAGGACGTCCCACGCCTCCTCTTCGGAGAACACCGTGGCTCCCTCGGCCGCCGCCTCGGCACCCGCCTCGGCGCCCGCCTCCATTCCCTCCACGCCCTCGAAGCCGAGGCCGATCAGCGCGCCGATCTTGCTGCCGAGCTCGATCGCCTCGTCCTGGGACAGGTTGCTCAGGTGCATCACCTCGAGGTCACCGGCCGCGTCCTTGTAGACGGCCAAGGAGTCGATCACCCGCACCGTGTCGCTCTCGCGCAACCTCTCCAGTTCCTCGATGATCCGGCCGTGGAAGTCCGGATGCCGGAATCCGAGGACGATCAACTGCACAGGCCCGATTGCCATGTCGCTTCCCTTCGACTGGTTCGCGGTCCGATCCGCTCCCCCGGTGGCCCGGCAGCGGACCGGCGGTGCCGAGCGTCACCGCGTCGTCGGCGGGTCGCCTCACCCGTGCGAGGCGAGGACGGCAGGGGCTCTCCGGCCGGTCCCGGCGCGCTCAGCCCGGCATCGCCCCGCGGATCTCCTCGCGCAGTTCGTCGAGGGCCCGCTCCGGAAGGAGCGGGAACACGCGCCGGACCTTCTCGAGCCCCATCGCGACGAGCACGGCAGCGGCGGCGGCGACGACGATCGTCACGATCGCAGCCGCCACCGTCGGGGGAAGGACCTTCTCCAGCATCCGCATGATCACCGCGGTGGAGGTGCCCGCCGCGACCGCGCCGAGCACCACGCCGACGCCGAGGAACAGCACCCCCTCGACGGCCGCACGCGCCTTGCCGGCCAGCTCCTCCTGCGCGGTGCGCAGCTCCCGCGGGAGCAGCTCGCGCATGTCATCGACGAAGGCACGCATCGCCTCGGCGCCGGAGTCCGCGGTGCGCAGCTCCTGCTGGAACAGCCGGCGCACGTCGTCGACGAAGCCGCGGATCGCCTCGGTGCCGGAGCTCTCGGTGCCGGAGCTCTCGGTGCCGGAGTTCTCGGTGCCGGGGTCCTCGGCTCCGGGGCTCGTGAGCCGATCGGGCTCCTCGGTCGGGCTGCCCACCGATGCGGGCCGTCGTGAGGTCGGCATGGGACATTCCTCGCTCATCGCGTCGGCGGGTCGCCCCGGCCGGAAGGCACACGGACGCGATCGTTGTTACACGCCTCGGCCGTCGACCGACAGGGCCGGGCGGGCGCACCGACCAGCGTCCGTCCCGGGAGCGGACCCACCGCCACCGAGGTGGAGACCGGCTCGGCTCCCGGCGGGGCTCCGGCGGCGACGCGCTCGCACATCAACAGCATCGTGGCCGCACACGCCGCAACCACGAGGCCGACGGCGGGGTCGAGCCGCCCGAGGCGCAGCAGGACGACCGCGGTGACCGCGGTGAGCACGAGCAGGAGCGGGCGGGTCTCCCGCCCGCGCCGGAACACTCCGGGAACACGGCCGGTCAGGCTGTCGCGCACGATGCCGCCGCCGACGACCGTGACGACTCCCAGCGCGGCCGCGGCGACCGGCGCCTGCCCGGCAGCGAGCGCCCTCGCCGTGCCGTTCACGCACAGCACACCGAGCCCGACGGCCTCGACCAGCTGCAGCGGGACGAGGACCCGCGGCAGGTGCCGGCCGAGCACGACGACGGTGAGACCCGCTGCCAGTGCCACGGCGGGGTCGCCGACACTGTGGAACGCCACGGGCGGCGCGCCGATGACGAGATCGCGGACGAGTCCACCACCGAGCGCGCTGACCATCGCGAAGAGCGTGACCGCGAGACCGTTGAGCTCACGGCGCCGGCACAGGTCGGCCCCGAGGGCGGCGATGGCGAAGACGCCGCCCAGCTCCAGGACATGTCCGGCGACGCCGTAGGCGGTCATGGGCACCTCTCGCTCCTGCGCTGACCGTTCGAGCGTCGCGCCGGGCAGGCCGGTCCGGTGCCCCACGACCGACGGGCGGTGGGGACGAACGCGGCGTCCCCCGGTCGGTGGACCCGCGCCCCGTGGATCACCGCCGCCGGCCCGCGCTCGCCGAGGAGCGGCGCCTGCCCGCGGAGGAACGACCGGGGGCGTGTGACGTGCCGCGGCCGGGAACGGGGCCGAACGTCCCGCAGGTCGACGACCGAGGACCTCGTTCCCGACGACCCTCGGCCGCGGCGACGCGCCGCCGGCGCGCCGGACCGCGGAGGGCGAGGACGAGGAGACCCGAGGCCGGCGACCAGCCGGAGCAGTAGCCCCGGGGCCTTCGCAGGCCGAGGGGGTGCGGGCGAGCGGGCCTGTAAGCCGGATCCTGTTCCCGGGCGCCTCGCGGCGCACCGTTCGGCGACCATCCATCTAGGCCTGCCGTCGCCGGCAGGCTCGAGCGGCCTACCCGCAGGCTCGGACGGGCCGTCCTCGAACACCTGCGCAGCCTCCCGAGGGAGGCCTCTTGGCCTTGCTCCGGGTGGGGTTTACCGAGCCACCCCGGTCACCCGGGGTGCTGGTGGTCTCTTACACCACCGTTTCACCCTTACCGCACGCCCGGGGGGGCGCACGGCGGTCTGTTCTCTGTGGCACTGTCCCGCGGGTCGCCCCGGGTTGCCGTTGACAACCACCCTGCCCTACGGAGTCCGGACTTTCCTCGGCGGCGTGATGCCGACGCGGTCGCCCGGCCCGCTCGTCCGCGTCATGGATCGTAGCGCGGGGATCACGGCACGGTGCACGGGGCTCCGCGCGGAGTGGGGCTCCCCGGGAGACCGGGCTCCGACCTGGACTGGCGCCGACGGTGGGTCAGCTCGGGGTCGTCGGCGTGGGCGGGACGGTCGTCGTGGTCGGCGTGACCGGGGTCGTCGGGAGCGTGCTCGGGCTGGGCGGGGTCGCGAGCCGCGTCCGCGTCCAGGTCCTGGGCGTGGTCGGGGTGGTCGGCTCCGCGGTCGGCTTCGGCGTGCTCGTGCCGCCCTCGGTCGTCGGGCCGGAGGCAGGAGTGGTCGACGGCCCGGGTCGCGTGGGCGTCGAGGGCGTGGGCGGCGGCGTGGGCGTCGGCGTGGGCGTCGGCGTGGGCGTCGGCGACGGTGTGGCCGAAGGCGGGATCGACGGCGGGGCCGAGGGCGGGATCGACGGCGTGCCGGGCACGGTGTCGTCCGCCGGCGGCGTGGGCGGGCCGGGCCTCGGGCCCGTCGGAGCGGTGGGGCCGGTCCCGCCCACGGGCTGGGAGACGGGGGGCCGGTTGGCGACCGGCTGGGCCTGGTGCGCCGCCGGCCGGCCCTCGGTGCCGCCCGACCGCACCGGTGCGGCACCACCGCCGGCCACCGCCGCGGCTCGCGGCGCGCTGTCGTCCATGGCTACCGGCCCCCGCCCGTCCGCGGCCGACGCATCGGGGTGGCCCGGCGAGCCCCCCTTGTCCGAGCCGTCGGAGCTGCCCGAGCCGTCCGAGCCGTAAGAGCTGTCGGAGCCGCCCGAGTCGTCGGAGGCGGCCAGGACCCGCTCCGGCGGCGGCGCGGCGGCAGGCTGCTGCCCCGCGACCTCCGCGCTCCCCGTCGTCGTGTCCGTGGCCGACGACGGCACCGTCGAGGGGAGGGCCGGCGCGGGAGCGGCCAGCGGCGGACGCGCCGTCGACGCCGGGCCGGTCACGATGGTGCGCAGCGTCCCCGCACCCGACGAGGTCCCGACCCAGGCCGCCAGCAACGCCCCGAGGCCGACGACCGCGACCACTCCGGCCACGGCCGCCCGCACCGCGCGCGTGGGCCCCTCGGGCCGGTGCAGCAGCAGCCAGATCGGCACCACGCACCAGGCGAGGATCAGCACCGTCGCCAGGACGACACCCCAGCGCTGCGACATCGCGACCTCCCCCCGGCCCCGCTCGGCACCGGGACCCCACCCCCATGGTGCTCCCGCCCCCCGTCCGGCGCGCAATGCAGTACCTCGCAGCTCCGGCACCCGGACGTTACGGACGAGGGCCGAGCGGGTCACCGACCGGACGTCTACTGTTCCGGCCGTGGTGGGCGCGTCGCCGGGTCAGCTGGTCTTCCTCCTCGCCGCCGGGCTGGTGGCCGGCGCGGTCAACGCCGTCGCCGGCGGCGGGTCCCTGCTGGTCTTCCCCGCGCTCCTGGCCGTCGGGCTCGACCCGCTGGCGGCCAACGTCACGAACTCGGTCGCGCAGTGGCCGGGCTACGTCGGCATCGTCGCCGGCAACCGGCGGGAGCTGCGCGAACAGCGCCGGCGGATCGTGCTGACCGCCGTCGCCGCCGCACTCGGTTCCGTCCTCGGCTGCATCCTGCTGCTGATCCTTCCGAGCTCGGTGTTCGACGCCGTCGTGCCCGTCCTGGTCATCCTGGCCAGCCTCCTGATGGCGCTCGGCCCGTACCTGAAACGGTGGATCGGCACCCCGGACGCGGACGCACCGGACCGCACGGCCTGGCTGCTGCCGGCGGTGTTCTTCGCCGGTGTCTACGGCGGCTACTTCGGCGGGGCGCTCGGGGTCATCCTGATCTCGGTGCTGTCGCTGCTGGCCAACGACACCCTCGTCCGGCTCAACGCCCTCAAGGGCCTGCTGTCGCTCGTGGCCGCCACGGTCACCGTGGTGATCTTCAGCCTGCGCGCCCCCGTCGACTGGTTCGACGTCGCGATCCTCGCGCCCACCACGCTGGTCGGCGGCTACGTCGGGGCCCGGATCGCCCGGCGCATGCGCGAGAACATCCTGCGCTGGTGCGTGGTGGGACTCGGCCTGGCGGTCGGCGTGTACCTGCTGCTCACCTGATGACGTTCGTCCTCGCGGCCGCGCTCCTCGTGGTCGTGCTGGCGGTCGCGGTCCTGCGACCCCGCGGCCTCCCGGAGGCGGCGGCGGCGCTGCCGGCCGCGGTGCTCGTCGTCGTGCTCGGGCTCCTGCCCTGGCCGGCGGCCCTGGCGGAGATCGGCGAGCTGGGCCCGACCGTCGGGTTCCTGGCGGCGATCCTCCTACTCGGGCGGCTCGCGGACGCCGAGGGCGTGTTCACCTGGCTCGGCGCCCGGCTCGCGAGTGCCGCCCGCGGCCACCCACCGCGGCTGTTCGGGCTGGTCTTCGCCGCGGCCACCGCCGTCACGGTGGTGCTGAGCCTCGACGCGACCGTCGTGCTGCTGACCCCGGTGGTCCTCGCGACGACGACCCGGCTGCGGCTCCCCGCGCGCCCGCACGCCTACGCCTGCGTCCACCTCGCCAACGCGGGCTCGCTGCTGCTGCCCGTGTCGAACCTGACGAACCTGCTGGTCTTCGAGGCGTCGGGCCTGTCGTTCCTCGGTTTCGCCGGGCTGATGCTGCTGCCGTGGCTGGTCACGCTCGCGGTGGAGTACGGCGTGCTCCGCCGGTTCTTCGGTGCCGACCTCGCCGAGTCGGTCCCGGTGTCCGCGCCCCGCAACGGCGAGCGGACGCCGCGGTTCGCGCTGGTCGTCCTCGCGCTCACGCTGGCGGGGTTCGGTCTCTCGTCGACGGCCGGGGTCGAGCCGGTCTGGGTGGCGGCGGCCGGGGCGGTGGTGCTCGCGGCGCGCGCGCTCCTCCGCCGCGAGATCGGCCTCGCAGGCCTGGTCCGCGGGACGTCGCCCTTGTTCTGCGTGTTCGTGCTGGCGCTCGGCGTGGTGGTCGCCGCGGTCGCGCGGCACGGGCTGGCGGGCTGGCTGGCCGGGATCCTGCCCGACGCACCGACCTTCCCCGGGCTGCTCGGGGTCGCGGCCGTGGCCGCCGCGCTGGCGAACGTGGTCAACAACCTGCCGGCCACGCTCGTCCTGGTCGCCGCGCTCGGCCCGGCGCCGCACCCGGCGCTGGTCCTCGCGCTGCTGCTGGGGGTGAACATCGGTCCGAACCTGGCCTACGTGGGGTCGCTGGCCACGCTGCTGTGGCGCCGGGTCCTGCCCGCGACGCCGAGCCTGCGCACGTTCACCGCGGTCGGCCTGCTGACCGTGCCGGTCGCGCTGACCGCGGCGACCGCGGCCCTGTGGGCGGTGTGGAGCCTGGTGGGTTAGCTCGGGTCGCCGGGCACGTGGGAGGTGTCGTTGACCAGCCGGACCGACGCCCCGCCGTCGGGGAAGAAGTCCGCGATGCAGAGCGACGCCAGGTCCAGGTGCAGCCGGTAGAGGATCGAGCTGCCGCTGGCCAGGGCCTCCTGCAGGATCAGCTTGATCGGCGTGACGTGGCTGACCACGACGACCGTGCGGCCGGGGAAGTCGGCGACGATCTTGGCGCGCTCGGCGGCGACCCGGACCCCGGCCTCGGCGAAGCTCTCGCCGTCCGGCGGCGCGACCTCCGTGCTGCCCAGCCAGCGCGCGAAGAGCTCGGGATCGCGGTCGCGGGCCTCGACGAAGGTCAGCCCCTCCCACTCGCCGAAGTCCGTCTCGATGAGCCCGTCGCGCACCTCGACCGGCAGTCCGGTGGTGGCGGCGACGGCCTCGGCGGTCTGCCGCGCCCGCAGCAGGGGCGAGGTGAGGATGGCGTCGACGCCGCCCAGGGCACCGATCCGCGCCGCCGCGCCCGCCGCCTGGGCCTCGCCCCGCGCGGTCAACGCGGGATCACCCAGCCCGGAGTAGCGCTTCTCCACCGACAGCGCCGTCTGGCCGTGCCGGAGCAGCAGCATCCGCGTCGGGGCGCCCTTCTGCCCGGTCCAGGCGGCGGAGCCGGAAGGGGTGGCCCTCGAGGAGGTCGAGCCCGTCACAGCCCCGACTCCCCCGTCCGCACCAGGATCGCGCCGCATTCCTCACAGTGGACGACGTCGTCGGCGGCCGCGGCCTTGATCCGGCCCAGGAAGGTGCGGTCCAGCTCGAGCCGGCAGGCGCCGCAGCGGCGCTCGCGCAGCAGCCCGGCCCCTGCGCGCCCCTGCTCGCGGCGCTTCTCGTAGACGCCCAGCAGGCCGGCGGGCAGGTCCGGGAGGATCGCCTCGCGGTCGCGGCGGCGGCCCGCCTCGGCGGCGTCGATGTCGGCGAGCGCGGTGTCGCGGCGGGCCGTGACGCCCTGCAGGTGCTCCTCGGCCTCGGCGAGCACGCGTCGGGCGTGGTCGAGGTTGCCGCCCAGCGCCTCCCGCTGCTCCATGACCTCGAGCTGCTCGTCCTCGAGGACGGACTGCCGGCGGGCGAGGGTCTCGAGCTCGTGCTGCAGGTCGACCGCCTGTCGCGCGCTCACCCCGGACCCCGCGAGCGCGGCCCGGTCCTTCTCGGTGCGCGCCCGCACGCCCTCGACGTCGCGCTCCAGCCTGCGGATGTCGCGGTCCAGGTCGCCCGCCGCGGTCTCGGCCTCGACCACCGCGTCCTTGCCCGCCCGCACGCGCGCCTCGGCCTCGGTCAGCTCCGCGTGCTCGGGCAGCGCCCGGCGGCGGTGCGCGAGCCGGGTGAGCTCCGCGTCGACCTCGGCCAGGTCCAGCAGCCGCCGCTGCGCGGCGGGATCGGCCTTCACGCCCCTCGTCCTCCTTCTCGGGTGATCACGCGCCGAGGGTCCAGGGATCGGTCCGGAGCCGGGACACGCGGGTCTCGACGCTACCCCCCAGCGCCTCGTCGACGACGGCCGCCGCCTGCGCGCACCACGGCCACTCCGACGCCCAGTGCGCGACGTCGACCAGCGCGGGTGTCGGCCGCCCGGGCAGCGACCCCGCCAGCAGGTGCTCCGACGCCGGGTGGTGGCGCAGGTCGGCGGTCACGTAGGCGTCGACGCCGGCCGCGATCGCCGCCGACAGAGCCGAGTCCCCCGCGCCGCCGCACACCGCGACCCGGCGGACCGGGCGGTCCGGGTCCCCGGCCGCGCGCACCCCCCACGCGGTCCGCGGCAGAGCCGCCGCGACCCGCTCGGTGAAGGCGGACAACGGCTCCGCCTCGGGCAGCTCCCCGACCCGGCCGAGCCCGCGCGCCGAGGGCAGCGGGGCCAGCTCGAACACGTCGAAGGCGGGCTCCTCGTACGGGTGCGACGCGCGCAGCGCCTCGACCACCGCCCGCCGGCGCGGGCGGGGCAGGACCATCTCCAGCCGCGTCTCCGCGACCCGCTCCAGCTTCCCGACCTCGCCGATCGCCGGGTTCGCGCCCGCGTGCGGCAGGAACTGGCCGGTCCCGGCCGTGGCGAACGAGCAGTGGCTGTAGTCGCCGATCTCGCCCGCCCCGGCCGCGGAGAGCGCCTCGTGCACGCCGCGTAGCGCCGGACCGGTCGGGACGAACGCGACGATCTTGTCGAGCGGCTCCGCCGGCTGCGGCTGCAGCGGCGCCGTCACCCGCAGGCCCAGGGCTCCGGCCAGCGCGTCGGACACCCCGGGGTCGGCGGCGTCGGCGTTGGTGTGCGCCGTGAAGAGGCCGACACCGGCGCGGATCAGCCTGTGCAGCAGCGCCCCCTTGGGCGTGTCGGCCCCGACCCCGTGCACCCCGCGCAGCAGCAGCGGATGGTGCGTCACCAGCAGCTGCGCGTCGGTCCCGAGCGCCTCGTCGACCGTCTCGGCCACCGCGTCGACGGCGAACAGCACGCGGCGCACCGGGTCCGCCGGGTCGCCGCAGACCAGGCCGACGGCGTCCCAGTCCTGGGCGAGGCCGGGCGGGTAGGCCCTCTCGAGGGCGGCGGTGACGTCGGCCAGCGACGCCGGGGGGTGCTCGCTCACGCCGCTACACCTACCAGGGCGGCGCTCAGTGCCTCGACCAGGAGCGCCACCCGGGCGGGGCCGCGCACCGCGACCCGCAGGTGGTCGGGCCCGAGGCCGGGGAAGGTGTCGCCGCGGCGCACCGCGATCCCGTTGTGCCGCAACCGTTCGCGGACCTGCCCACCGCGGCCCTCGGGCAGCCGCAGCAGCAGGTAGGGCGCCACGCCGGGCAGCACCTCGACCCCCGGCACCTGCGCCAGGGCCGCCGACTGGGCGCGGCGGTGCGCCGCCAGCTCCCCGGCCGCCCGCTCCGCCTCGGCGACCGCGGCCGGTTCGGAGCAGGCGATCACGGCCTCCAGCCCCAGGGTGCCGACGGGCCAGTGCGGCCGCGGGGCGGCCAGTCGGGCGAGCAGGGCGGGATCGCCGAGGGCATAGCCGGCACGCAGGCCGGCGAGCGCCCAGGTCTTCGTCAGCGAGCGCAGGACCAGCAGGCCCGGCAGCCGTTCCCCGGCGAGCGACTCCGGCTCGCCGGGCACCGCGTCGGCGAAGGCCTCGTCGACGACCAGCACGCGGCCGGGCCGCGCCAGGGTCCGCAGGGCGGCGGCGGGGTGCAGCACCCCGGTCGGGTTCGTCGGGTTCCCGACGACGACCAGATCGGCCTCCTCCGGCACGGCCGCCGGGTCGAGCCGGTGCCCGTCCGCCTCCGCGGTGAGCACGTGCCCGACGGCGAGCCCGGCGCCGCGCAGGGCGGCCTCCGGCTCGGTGAACCCGGGGTGCACGACGACCGGGCGGCGCGGCCGCAGGGCCGGGAGCAGGGCGAACCCCTCCGCGCTGCCCGCCAGCACCAGCACCTCGCCGGGCTCCCGTCCGTGCCGGCGCGCGACGGCCTCGCGGGCGCGCCGGTCGTGCTCGGCCGACGGGTAGCGGGCCAGGTCGTCGAGCGCGGCGGCGAGCCGGGCGCGCAGCCAGGCCGGCGGCGCGTCCCCCTGGACGTTGACCGCGAAGTCGACGAGTCCCGGGGTCGCCTCGACGTCGCCGTGATGATGCAGGGGATGACGCAGCGTGTCCGGCTCGGGACCCGGCGCGACCGCGCGCGAACCGGACACAGTGGCCTTGATCTCCTCCGGCGGCTCCGGGACACCCTCCATATCGGGGCACCCTACGGTGACGGGGTGCATGTCAGTTTCGTCTGTACCGGCAACATCTGCCGCTCCCCGATGGCGGAGAAGGTGTTCCGCGCCGCCCTCGACGAGGCCGGGCTCGCCGCCGCGGTCGCGGTGACCAGCGCGGGGACGGGTGGCTGGCACGTCGGCGAGCCGATGGACCCGCGGGCGGCCGAGGTCCTGGCCCGGCACGGTTACGACACCGCCCACACGGCGCGCCAGATCGACTCGCACGTGCTCTCCGCCGACGTCCTCGTCGCCCTCGACCACGGCCACCGCCGCGCCCTTCGCGACTCCGTGCCCGAGCCGGACCGGGTCGTGATGCTCCGGTCCTTCGACCCCGCGTCCTCGGACGAGGCCGAGGTGCCCGACCCCTACTACGGCGGTCCGGACGGCTTCGACGAGGTCCTGCGCATGATCGAGGCCGCCGTCCCGGGCCTGCTGGAGCGGGTCCGCAAGGAGCTCTGACGGTGCCCGGGGACGCGCTCGCCGCGGTCGGGCTGGCCCCCGACGCCGTCGGCGGCGGAGGGGTTCGCCGGGTGACCCTGCCGGACGGGCGGGCCGCGGTCGTCAAGCGGGATCCGTCCGTGCCGGCCGAGGCCGCGGGCCTGCGATGGCTCGCCGTCCGCGGCGGGCCACCCGTCCCGCAGGTATACGCGGCCGACGCGGAGTGGCTGGTCAGCCAGGCGGTGCCGGCCGGGTCCGCGTCCGCGTCCGCCGCGGAGGACTTCGGCCGCCGGCTCGCCGCGCTGCACGAGACAGGGGCGGCGGCGTTCGGTGCGCCCCCGCCCGGCGGCCCCGCGGACGCCTGGATCGGCACCACCGGCATGCGCAACGAGCCGGGCGACTCGTGGCCGGAGTGGTACGCCGAACACCGGGTGCTCGCCTACGTCCGCCGCGCCGGCCTGCCGGACACCGCGGTGTTCGACGAGGTCTGCGCCCGACTGCCGCAGCTCGCCGGGCCGGCCGAGCCGCCCGCGCGGCTGCACGGCGACCTGTGGTCGGGCAACGTCCTGTGGTCCACGGACGGCACCTGGCTGATCGACCCCGCGGCGCACGGCGGGCACCGCGAGACCGACCTCGCGATGCTGGCGCTGTTCGGCCTGCCCCACCTCGACCGGGTGCTGGCGGCCTACGACGAGGCCTCTCCGCTGGCCGCGGGCTGGCGGGCCCGGGTGCCGTTGCACCAGCTGTTCCCGCTGCTCGTGCACACGGTGCTGTTCGGTGGCGGCTACGCGAGTCGGGCGATGGCGGCCGCGCTCGCCGCCCTCCGCGCCGCCTGACCCGCCCGAAAAGTCCCGTTATGGAACCATAACGCGCCCAGAATGCCCGAAAAGTCGTGTTATGGAACCATAATGCGAGCAGAGCGCCCGCAGAATCGCGTCATGGAACCATGATGCGGTCTCAACGCCAGTCGTCGATCACGAACACGTCGTCCCGGTCGTAGCCCGCGTCGTTGGGCGCGTGCATCGTGACGCCCGGGACGTCGGTGGCGAAGCCGTGCGCGACCAGGTGCCGGTAGGCCCGGTGCCGGGCGGTGTTGACCCCGACGACGAGCCGCTCCGCCCCGAGCGCGGCGGCGTGGGCCAGGCAGGCGTCGACCAGCCGGGCGAAGTCCGCCTCCGCCCCCGGTCGGACCAGGCCGACCTTCACGTACGCCACGCCCGAGCCGGCCTCGGACCCCGGGCCGTCGTGCACCACGGCCACGCCCGTGGGCGCCACCGACGAGCCGGCCAGCACGACGTCGCCGATCTTCTGGTCCAGCACGCTCGCGATCTCGCCGCCGATGTCGAGCCCGGGGTACACGGCTCCGGCG
Source organism: Pseudonocardia kujensis (assembly GCF_021283305.1). Classification (GTDB taxonomy): domain Bacteria; phylum Actinomycetota; class Actinomycetes; order Mycobacteriales; family Pseudonocardiaceae; genus Pseudonocardia; species Pseudonocardia kujensis. The sequence goes on along the minus strand of NZ_JAJSOK010000041.1, from coordinate 26,669 downwards.
AGCCGCGCGGCCGCGGCGGTCAGCTCCTCGCGGTCCAGGGCGGACCCCACCCCCCATTCCACCGCGGGTGGCGCGGCGGGCACGGACCGGGACATCAACGCCGTGAGGAACCGCGGCCAGTAGCCGAAGCGCTGGTAGAGCCGGTGGTGGCGGGGGCTGTGCGCGAAGGTGAAGAGCCCGCGGCGGACCACGCCCCATTCCCGCAGCACGCCGTCGGCCGCGGCCATGAGCTGCGAGCCGATACCGCGGTCCCAGCACTCCGGCTCCACCGACAGCGGCCCGACGAACCCGACGCTCCCCCACCGGGTGGCGAACACCGAGCCGACGAGCCGGGGTCCAGCGAAGGCGCCCAGGGCGGCGGTGTTCCCCGCCGCCCAGCGGGTGCGGACGAGCTCGGCGTCGCGCTGGTCGTCGCCCCCGACGAGGGCGGCGAACGCCCGGCGCTGGATCCGGTCGGCGGCGTCGAGGTCCGGTTCGCGCAGCGGCCGGATCTCGCACTCCGTCCGGTACCGCGTTCGTGGCCCCATTGCGCGAACGATGCACGTGCACCTGGCCCGCGGGAAGGGCTGCGGTGGACCGTTCAGCCGGACGTGCGCTCCGCCGCGGCGGCCGGTGCCTCCTTGAGCTCGGCGAGCGAGTCGTCGATCGCCGCGGCCAGGGTGTCGACGTCCGGAAGGGCGTCACGGTCCGCGTTCAGTCCATAACAGACGGTACCGTCGTAGGAGGTCACGCCGATGGCGACGGCCTGGCCGTGGGCCAGCGGGACGACCGGGAACATGTCCCGCATCCGGGCGCCCATCGCGTACAGCGGCCGCGGCGGCCCGGGTACGTGGGTGACCACGACGTTGAACAGCCGCGAGGACAGCCGGGAGGACAGCCGTGCGCCCATCTGGTGCACGGTGGGCGTGGCCAGCCCGGCGAGTCCGACCACGGCCGTGGTGCCCGCCGACCGGCCCTGCCGCTTGCGCGCCTCCATCTGCACCGCGATCGCGCGGAGCCGCTCGACCGGGTCGTCGACGCCGACCGGCAGCTCCACGAACACCGCGGAGATCTGGTTGCCGGAGGTCGCGGCGCCGCTGCGGCCGCGCATGCTCACCGGCACCATCGCGCGTACCACCGAGTCGGCGAAGATCGGCTCGCCGCGGCTGATCAGCCAGCGCCGCAACGCGCCCGCGACCACGGCGAGCACCACGTCGTTGACCGATCCCCCGCCCGCGCCGTGGCGGCGCCGGATCACCCGGTGCTCGAACAGCGAGGTCTTCGCCATCCCGAACCGGCGCTGCTCGCCGATGGACGCGTTGAGGGCACCGACGGGACGGCCGCGGCTGGCGGTGCGCACGGCCTCGGCCAGCCCGCCGAGCGAGCGCCGGACCGACGACGCGGCCTGCCGCAGGTCCGCGGCCGAGCGCGCGACCGCGTCGACCGCGCTGCGCGGGCGCAGCATGTTCTCCACGACGGCCGAGGCCGCCAGCTCCAGGCCGCTCGGCTCGCGGGCCGGCCGCCAGTCGTCCGGATCGACGAGCCGCGGTTTCGGCGTGGTGTCGAGCAGGACGGCGCCGATGTCCATCGAGGCCAGCCCGTCGACCATCGCGTGGTGGGTCTTGGTGACGACCGCGAGCCGGTGCCCCTCGAACCCCTCGACGAGGTAGATCTCCCACAGCGGGCGCGAGCGGTCGAGCTGGCGGGACAACAGCCGGCCGACCAGCTCGCGCAGCGCCGCGTCCGACCCCGGCGCGGGCAGCGCCGAGCGCCGGACGTGGTAGCTCAGGTCGAAGTCCGGGTCGTCGACCCAGACGGGCAGCCCGAGCCGCCCCGGCACCTCGCGCACCTTCTGCCGGTAGCGCGGCACCAGGGCGAGCCGGTCCCCGATGAGCCGGACGAACGCGTCGACGTCGAAGGCCCCGTCCTCGGCGGACCCCGTCTCGAAGGTCATCACCCCGCCGACGGTCATCGCCGTGGTGCGCTCCTCCATGAACAGGAACGAGGCGTCCAGGGGCGACAGGCGCTCGGGCACAGGAGGAACCCTAGCCGCGGACGATCAGGACCCGCTCACCACACGCCCTCGGCCCGCCAGCCGCGCAGCGGCATGCCCGACGCGCCGTGGTCGCCCAGCTTCACGCCCAGCATCTGGTGCAGCTGGATGTTGTCGAGCTCGAACCCGAGCCGGCACGCCGCCATGTAGAGCCGCCACACCCGCGCCCGGCCCACGCCGACCTCGGCCACCGCCTCGGTCCAGTGCTCCTCGAGGTTGGCGCCCCAGTCCCGCAGGGTCATGGCGTAGTGCTCGCGCAGGTTCTCCTCGTGCCGGATCTCGAACCCGGCGTCGTTCATCTCGGTCATGAGCAGGCCGGGCGACTCGAGCTGCCCGTCCGGGAAGACGTACCGGCCGATGAACGGGTCGACCTTGCGCTTGTTCACGGTGTGCGGCTGCGTGATGCAGTGGTTGAGCAGCCGGCCTTCCGGGCGCAGCTTCCCGTACAGGAAGCGGAAGTAGGAGCCGAGCTGCTTCTTGCCGATGTGCTCGGTGAGCCCGATCGAGCTGACGGCGTCGAACCCCGTCTCGGGGACGTCCCGGTAGTCGGAGTGCCGGACCTCGGCGAACTCCTCGAGGCCCTCGCGGCGGATCGCCTCCTGCGCCCACTCGGCCTGGTTCTTCGACAGCGTGACGCCCAGGGCGTGCACACCCATCCGGGCCGCGTGCCGGACCATGCCGCCCCAACCGCAGCCGACGTCGAGCAGCCGCATGCCCGGCTCCAGCGCGAGCTTGCGGGCGACCAGGTCGTACTTGCTCTCCTGCGCCTCCTCGAGCGTCGCGTCGGGACGCGGGTAGGCGGCGCAGGTGTAGGTCATCGACGGCCCGAGCACCCACTCGTAGAAGCGGTTGGACACGTCGTAGTGGTGCGAGATGGCCTGGCTGTCCCGGAACTTGGAGTGCAGCCGCCCGCGGGGCCGGGCCTCGAGCTCCGGCGGGGCGGGCCGGTACTTCAGCCACACGGGGCCGACGGTCGCGAGCAGCTTCGCGAAGTCCGCCTTCGAGATCCCGTGCAGGGTGACGTCGGCCAGCGCGGAGAGCGCGGTGTAGAGGTCGCCCTCCACGTCGATCTCCCCCGTGACGTACGCCCGGGCCAGGCCGAGCGTGCCCGGCGCCGACGCCAGCCGGGCCAGCGCCCGCGGCGACTCGATCCGCAACGCCACCTCGGCGTCGTCCGGACCGGACTTGCTGCCGTCGTAGGCCACCAGCCGAAGGGGCGCATCCGCCCCGACCACGTGCCCGAACACCTCCGCGACCCGCATGCTCACGCTCCCCCTCCGACCTTCGTGTACAGATCCGGTACCCGCCCCGCCGGGTCGTACCGCTCCTTCACGGCCCGGTACGCCGGTCCGTTGTAGCGCTCCCAGAACTCGGTCTCGCCGTAGTGGACGGTCGAGTACAGGCTCTTGTGGCCGTCCAGGTCGGCCACCAGCTTCTCGACGAAGCGATTGTGCTCCTCCCGGTCCGCGCCCACCGGCACGGACGACCAGAAGCCGACGTTCACGTACGGCGTGTGCGGTTCCATCGGGTACAGCGGCCAGGTCCGCTCCCCGCGCAGCTGCAGCGGGCAGAGCCACACCGGCGCGATCCCGACGTGCTCGTGGAACGCCGCGAGGAACTCCGGGAGCCGGGGCGTCGGGATCTCGACGTCCTGGACCACCATCTCCTCCTCGGGCCGGCCGAGGGCGCGGCGCACCGCGTTCGACGCCTGGTACCGCTGGTCGAGCGCGACCAGCCTGCGGTACACGTCGGACCGGCGGTACCGCTTCGGCCACACCCGACGGACGGCGGGCACCTGCACCCCGAAGGCGCGCGAGCACCAGAACCAGTCGGTGTCCCAGCGCCACAGGTAGTCGTGGACGGTGAGGTGGTCGACCGGCCGGCGCTGCAGCGACCGGTAGTACACGTCCATGCCGGTGTAGTCGGAGACCTGCGCGCCCGGCGTGGGGGTGTCGACGAAGTGCCCGACGCTCACGTAGTGCTCGTCGGCGGAGAACACGGTGCCGTCGACGAAGTCCGCGGGCCCGTCCGGGCGGGAGAACTCCGCCAGCGCGGCCGTGGCCTCCTCCGCGGTGCGGAAGCGGTGGTGGGTGAGCCTGACGTAGGGCTTCACCGGCAGCAGCTCGATGCGCAGCCGCAGGGCGTAACCGAGGGTGCCGTAGGAGTTGGCGAAGGCCGCGTAGAGGTCGGCGTGCTCGTTGTCCGGCGCCGCGGTCACGAGCTCGCCGGCGGGCGTGAGGACGTCCATCTCGAGCACGGACTCGTGCGGGAGCCCGTGCCGGAACGACGTCGACTCGATCCCCAGCCCGGTCACCGCGCCGCCGAGGGTGATCGTCTTGAGCTGCGGCACGACCAGCGGCATCAGCCCGTGCGGCAGGGTCGCCGCGACGAGGTCCTCGTAGGTGCACATGCCCTGGACGTCGGCGGTGCGCGCCGCCCCGTCCACCTCGATCACCCCGGTCAGCCCGGAGGTGTCGAGCAGCACCGACTCCGCCGCGCGCCCGCCGAACCGGAACAGGTTCGACGTCCGCTTGCCGAGCCGCACCGGGGTGCCGGCCGGGACCGACCGGTAGGCCCGCAGGAGCCCGGCGACGGTGGCGTCGTGCCGCCGCCGCGCGGCCGACGCCGCTTCCGAGCCCGCTTCCGCGCCTGCTTCCGGCCGCGTGCCCACCCGCTCGATCGTGCCCACGCCGCCACGCTAACGCCGCGGACGCGACTCCGTCAGGGCCGACGCCGGGGTACTACGTCACTCACCTGCGCGGGAAGCGAGGCGAAACGGACACCTCACGCACGCCGGCGGGAGGCGACCAGCTTCGGGATCGCCGGGAAGCCGGTGATCGGTCGGTACGCCTCCGCCGCGGCCGTGAGCCCGGCGTACTCCTCGTCGGTCAGCCGGATCTCCGCCGCCGCCACGTTGCTCTCCACCTGTGCGACGCTCGACGCCCCCGGGATCGCGACGACGTTCGGCGGGTGGACCACCCAGGCCAGGGCGATCTGCGACGGCGTGGCGTCGTGCGCGGAGGCGACGTCGCGCAGGGTGTCGAGCAGCGGCTTCGCGGCGTCGAGGTTCTCCGGCAGGAACATCGCGTTGGCCGCGCGCACGCCGTTGGTCGGGCGGTGGTCCCGGTCGTAGCGCCCGGACAGCAGGCCCTGCGCGAGCGGGCTGTAGGCGATGACCACGTGCCCGGTGCGCTGCGCCCACGGCAGCATCTCGGCCAGCGGCGCGCGTTGCACCAGGCTGAACTGGACCTGGTTGGACAGGAGCTTCGCGCCGAGCCGCGCCTCCGCGGACCGCCAGCGGTCGAGCTTGTAGTTGGACACACCGACGTCGCGGACCACGCCGACGTCGCGCAGCGCCTGCATCCCGCGCATCGTGGTGCCGTCGCTCACCAACGGGTTGGGCTGGTGCACCTGGTAGAGGTCCAGGGTCCGGACACCCAGCCGCTGGGCGCTGGCCACTCCCCGCTGCTGCACGACCGCTGCCGTCGGCAGCACCGGGAAGATCTTGGTGGCGACCACGACCCCGTCCGCGCCGCCCGTCTCGGCCAGGGCCTTGCCGAGGATGCGCTCGGAACGGCCGAACCCGTACACCTCGGCGGTGTCGAACACGGTGACGCCCAGCTCGCGGGCCCGGGCGACGATCCGGCCGGCCTCCGTCTCGTCGTACCCGCCGCCGTAGCCCCACTCCTTGGACCCGAACTGCCAGGTCCCGAGCCCGATCACCGAGTACGGCTTCTCCGTACCGACGTTCTCCACATGGCGCATGGCCCCAGTGTGCCCACGGTGCGGCCGGGCCCCGAAAACTCACTCAGTGGGCCCTCAGGAACCCCGGGAACCCGCGGCGGAGGGGTGATCTCAGTGCTCGGCCAGGAACGCGTCGAGGGCGGGCCAGGTGGTGGTCCGCGCCTTGCGCCCGGTGAGCACGCCGAGGTGCCCGCCCGGCGCGGTCTCGAACCGCACCTCCGGCGCCCCGGACAGCAGCGTGACGGCGCGGCGGACCGCGCGCAGCGGGGCGATGACGTCGTCCCGCCCGCCGACGACGAGGACGGGCACCTTCACCGAGGCCAGCTCGACCCGCCGGCCGGCCAGCTCCAGGCTCCCGCCGGCGAGGTCGTTGCTGCGCAGGAAGAGATGGAACAGCTGCCCGAACACCCGGCCCGGGTAGCCGTGCATGTTGGCCATCATGTGGTCGACCGCCTCGATCTGGGCGAGGGTGTCCCGGTCGTCGAGCCGGGAGAGGATCGCCAGCGGCCGCGTGATCATCCTGTCCACCGTGGTCAGCTGGAACACGGTGCTCACCAGCGGCGCGGGCCAGCTGCCCACCGCGCGGTAGAGCGCCGAGACCGCCCGCCCGCCCGCCACCTCCGCGAGCGGGCGCAGCGGCGCGACCAGGGGCACCGCCGTGACGTCGACGGGGCTGCCGATCGCGGCGACCGCGCGGACCGGCAGCGGTTCCCCCGCCTCCTCCGCCGCCGCCAGGGCGAGCAGGCAGAACAGCCCGCCGAGGGACCAGCCGACCAGGTGCACCTGCTCGTCGGTCAGCCCGGCGACCCGGCGGACCGCGCCCGGCACCACGTCGTCGACCCAGTGCTCGATGCCCAGCCGCCGGTGCCCGAACGCGATCGGGCCGTAGTCGACGAGGTAGACCGGCCGGCCCGCGCCGAGCAGGTGCTCGACCAGCGAGCAGTCCCGGCGCAGGTCGTAGGCGAAGTCCGGCGCGCCCAGCGGCGGGACGAGCAGCACCGCGGGGCCCGAGGGCGACACCCCCGGCAGCGGGTCGTAGCGGTACAGCGTCCCGCCGGGGTCCCGGGCCACCTCGGTGCGCGGCATGCGCCGCAGGTCGGCGACGCCGCCGGCCACCGTCCGGTCCCAGGCGTTGACGGCGGCCGCCCCCAGGCGGGAGCCCAGCTCGTCGGTCAGCGCACGGAGCACGGCGGCAGCCTACGGCCCGCGCGGGCCGCGGACGGCCCACGGGGTTACCGGCGAGTATGTGAGACTGCGCGTCATGCAGCGCGACATCTTCGACGCCGAACACGACGCGTTCCGCGACCTGGTCCGCACCTTCCTGGAGAAGGAGGTCGTCCCGCACCACGCGCAGTGGGAGAAGAACGGACAGGTCGACCGCGACATCTGGCTCTCCGCCGGCAAGGCCGGCCTGCTCGGCACCGACGTCCCCGAGGAGTTCGGCGGCGGCGGCACCCCCGACTTCCGGTACAACGCCGTCGCCCTCGAGGAGATCACCGCAGCAGGCACCAGCGGCCTGGGCTTCCCGCTGCACAACGACGTCGTCGCGCCGTACCTGCTCCGGCTCGCGAACGACGAGCAGAAGCAGCGCTGGCTCCCGGGCTTCTGCTCGGGCGAGATCATCACGGCCATCGGCATGACCGAGCCCGGAACCGGCTCGGACCTCCAGGGCATCACCACCCACGCCAAGAGGGACGGTGACGACTGGGTCCTCAACGGCGCCAAGACCTTCATCACCAACGGCATCCTGGCCGACCTCGTGATCGTGGTCGCCAAGACCGACCCGGAGGCCGGGGCCCGCGGCTTCTCGCTGCTCTGCGTGGAGCGCGGCATGCCGGGCTTCGAGCGCGGCCGCCGCCTGGAGAAGGTCGGCATGAAGGCACAGGACACGGCGGAGCTGAGCTTCACCGACGTCCGGGTGCCCGCGGCCAACGTCCTCGGCGAGGTGGGCCAGGGCTTCATCTACCTGATGCAGAACCTGGCCCAGGAGCGGCTGTCCATCGCCGTCGGCGCGGTGGCCGGCGCGGCTGCGGCGCTGCGGATGACGCTGGAGTACACGAAGGAGCGCAAGGCCTTCGGCCGCGCGGTCGCGACGTTCCAGAACACCCGGTTCGAGCTCGCCGAGATGGACACCGAGATCGACGTGACGCGGACCTACGTCGACCGTTGTCTGAGGGAGCACGTGGCCGGCAACCTCTCGGTGGCCGACGCCGCCAAGGCCAAGTGGTGGGCCACCGACGTCCAGAAGCGCGTGGTCGACCGGTGCCTGCAGCTGCACGGCGGCTACGGCTACATGATGGAGTACCCCATCGCGAAGGCCTTCGTCGACTCGCGCGTGCAGTCCATCTACGGCGGCACCAACGAGATCATGAAGGAGATCATCGGGCGGGCGCTGATCGGCTGAGTACCCGCGGAGATCCGCTGCCGCTCCCGGGACGATCCCGCAGCCGGGGCCGGTGGCGCGGTGCCGCCGGCGGGCCCCGGCCGGGATGAGACGCGGGTGAACGGGTAGAAAACCCCCCATGGCCTTCCGGTTGACGCCGCACGAGCGCGGCTTCTACCCGCTCTTCACCCGCGCCGCGGAGAACATCGTGGTCGCGGCGAACGAGCTCAACGAGTTGGTGGGAGCCCCGCCCGACGAGCGGGCCGCGATCGCGAAACGGGTGAAGGACGCCGAGAACGCGGGTGACGAGGTCACCCACGAGATCCTGGTCAAGCTGAACTCGGTGTTCGTCACCCCGTTCGACCGCGAGGACATCTACCGGCTCGCCGGCTCCCTCGACGACGTCGTCGACGCCATCGAGGAGGCGGCGGACCGGATCGTGCTCTACCGGCTGCAGCGGCTCCCGGCGGGCATCGCGATGCAGGTCGACGTGCTCTGCCGGGCCGCGGCCGCCACCGCCGAGGCGATGCCGCGGCTGGAGAAGATGGCCCAGCTGCGCGACTACTGGATCCACGTCAACTCGCTGGAGGACGAGGCCGACGAGGCCTACCACGCGGTGCTGGCCGGCCTGCTGACCCCGGACGAGGCGATCACCGACCCCGCCGCGGTGCTCGAGATCATCAAGCTCAAGGAGGTCGTCGACACCCTCGAGGAGGCCGCGGACGCCTTCGAGACGGTCGCCAATACCGTCGAGAGCATCGCGGTCAAGGAAGCCTGATGCTCCTCGCGGCGGTCGTCGTCGTCATCGTCGTCGCGGTGGCGTTCGACTACACCAACGGCTTCCATGACGCCGCCAACGCCATCGCGACCTCCGTCGCCACCCGGGCCCTCTCGCCCCGGGTGGCGCTGCTGATGGCGGCCGTGATGAACCTGGTCGGCGCGTTCCTCGGTACCGAGGTCGCGGCCACCGTGGGCAGCGGGATCATCGAGGCTCCGCAGGGGCTCGCCGGCCTCGCGGTGGTGCTGGCCGCGCTGATCGGCGCCATCGTCTGGAACCTCGTCACCTGGTGGTTCGGGCTCCCCAGCTCCTCCTCGCACGCGCTGATCGGCGGCCTGGTGGGCGCCGCACTGGCCTCCGCCGGCACGGTGAAGTGGTCCGGCGTGCTGGACAAGGTCGTGATCCCGATGGTCCTGTCGCCGGTCGTCGGGTTCGTGCTGGGTGGGCTCGTGATGATCGTGATCCTGTGGCTGTTCAAGGACACCCGGCCGATGCGGACCACCCGCGGGTTCCGGATCGCGCAGACGGTGTCCGCCGCCGGCATGGCGCTCGGCCACGGCCTGCAGGACGCCCAGAAGACGATGGGCGTGATCGTCCTCGCGCTGGTCGTCGGCGGGTTCCACCAGGGCGAGGAGATCCCGTGGTGGGTGGTGCTGACCTCCGCCGGCGCGCTGTCCCTGGGCACCTACGCCGGGGGCTGGCGCGTCATGCGCACCCTGGGGCGGCGGATCATCGACCTCGACCCGCCGCGCGGGTTCGCGGCGGAACTCACGGCCTCGGCCGTGCTCTACACGACCGCGTTCGTCTTCGCCGCACCGATCTCCACCACGCAGACGATCACGTCGTCCATCCTGGGCGTGGGCGCGACGAAACGGCTGTCGGCGGTCCGCTGGGGGGTCGGCGGCAACATCGCCGTGGCCTGGGTCCTGACGCTCCCGGCCGCCGGGTTCTGCGCCGCCGTGGCCTACTGGCTGCTCCACTTCCTCGTGGTGGCCTGACCGTCCGACCACGAGGAGCGGCTCAGCCGAGGCCCGTGGACGCCTTGAGCCGCGCCCGCTCCGCCTCCAGGTCGTAGTCCGGCGGCGGGAACTGCGGGGCCAGGTCGTCGAGGGTCTCGGCCAGCAGCGCGGCGACCGCCCAGTTCCGGTACCACTTGCGGTCGGCGGGGACGACGTACCAGGGCGCCACGTCGGAGTCGGTGCGTTCGAGGGCCGCGGCGTAGGCCTCCTGGTAGGCGGGCCACTTCTCCCGCGCGTCGAGGTCGCCGGGGTTGTACTTCCAGCGCTTCTGCGGGTCGTCGAGCCGGGCGAGCAGCCGCTCCGCCTGCTCCTCCGGCGAGATGTGCAGCATGCACTTGAGGATCGTGACGCCCTGCGCGGACAGCTCCCGCTCGAAGTCGGCGATCGCCGCGTACCGGGCCTGCCAGACCTCCTCCGGCACGAGCGCGTCCACCCGGGCGACCAGCACGTCCTCGTAGTGCGAGCGGTCGAAGACGCCGACCCGGCCGGGCACGGGGACCTGCCGGCGGATCCGCCACAGGAAGTCGTGGGCGAGCTCCTCCTCGGTCGGGCGCTTGAACGAGGCGACGTGCACGCCCTGCGGGTTCACCATCCCGAGGACGTGCCGGATCGTGCCGCCCTTGCCGGAGGTGTCCATGCCCTGCAGGACGAGCAGGACCGCGCGTCGGCCGCCGGCCGTCCCCTCCGCGTAGAGGGCCTCCTGACGGGCGTCGAGGCGCGCCCCGAGGTCCTCCAGCTCGAGCGCGGCGTCGGGCTTGTCGCGGGGGCCGATCGGGTGCCCGCGCGGGTCGATCGCCGTCAGGTCGACGGGCCCGGACGGCACCCGGAAGGTCTCGCGCGCGGTCGCCATGGCGGCACCCTACGGGCTGCGGACGACGAGATCATCCCCTGCGCCGCACGGTCACCGGGTGCCGACGGGGACGACGAGCGGCGTGCCGGCGACGGGGTCGGGGACGACCCGGGCCTCCAGCCCGAAGACCTCGCGCAGCAGCGGCTCGGTGATCACCTCGACGGGCGGGCCCTGGGCGACGATGCGGCCGGCCTTCATCGCCACGAGCCGGTCCGCGTAGCGCGCCGCCAGGTTGAGGTCGTGCAGGACCATCACGACGGTCCGGCCGCGCTCCTCGTGCAGCCGCTCCACCAGCTCGAGCACCTCGACCTGGTGGGCCAGGTCGAGGAAGGTCGTGGGCTCGTCGAGCAGCAGCAGGTCGGTGCCCTGGGCCAGCGCCATCGAGATCCATGCGCGCTGCCGCTGGCCGCCGGAGAGCTCGTCGACCGGCCGCTCGGCGAGGTCGGAGATGCCGGTCCAGGCGAGCGCCTCGGCGACCGCCTCCTCGTCGTCGCCCGACCACTGCCGGTACCACGCCTGGTGCGGGTGCCGGCCGCGGGCGACGAGGTCGCCGACGGTGAGACCCTCGGGCGCGGTGGGCGCCTGCGGGAGCAGGCCCAGCACGGTGGCGACCTGCTTCGTGGGCATCTCGTCGATCTTGCGGCCGTCGAGCAGCACGTGCCCGCGGCTGGGCTTGAGCAGCCGCCCGAGCGCGCGCAGCAGGGTCGACTTGCCGCAGCCGTTGGGGCCGATCACCGCGGTCACGGTGCCCTGCAGGACGTCGAGGTCCAGGTCGTCGACCACGACGCGCTCGCCGTAGCCGAGCCGGACGCCCTCGGCGCGCAGCCGCACCCGCGAGCCGTCGGGCCCGACGGGCGCCTGCGTGTCCTCCGCCAGGGCGGTCTCGGCGTTCGGTGTCATGCACGGGCCTCCCGGCCTTGTCGGACGAGCAGGTAGAGCAGGTACGGGGCGCCGAGCACGGCGGTGACGACGCCGACGGGCAGCTCGACGCCGCCGAAGGCGGTGCGCGCGATCAGGTCGGCGGTGACGGTCAGCGCGGCGCCGATCACGAGGGAGGCGCCGATGGGCGGGCGCGAGGAGCCGACGAGGCGCTGGGCGATCTGCGGCGACACCAGCGCGACGAACGCGATCGGCCCGGCCGACGCCGTGGCCACGCCGGCCAGCACGACGGCGACCAGCAGCAGCAGGCTCCGCGCACGGTCCACGCGCACGCCGAGGCCGCGCGCGGTGTCGTCGCCGTACTGCAGGGCCCCCATCACGAACGAGAGGACCAGCGCGGCCGGCACCAGGATCAGCAGGGCGAGCCCGACGGGGACCACGTGCTCCCAGCCGCGGGCGTTGAGGCTGCCGTTGATCCAGACGGTGGCGCGCGCCGCCTCGTAGACCTGCGCGACGATCAGCAGCCAGTTCACGACGGCGACGAGCATCGCGTTGATGCCGATGCCGACCAGGACCAGGCGGAAGCCCTGGATGCCCTTCCGCCAGGCGAGGCCGTAGATCACGGTCGCGGCGAGGAGCCCGCCGACCAGCGCCGCGAGCGGCAGCCCGACGGCGGCGAGCGTGCCGACCAGGCCCGCGCCGCCCAGCACGATCAACGTGACGGCCGCCGCGCTCGCGCCCCAGGTGATGCCGATGATGTCCGGGCTGGCCAGGGGGTTCCGTGCGACGGACTGCATGATCGCGCCGGACACCGCGAGCGCGCCGCCGACCAGCAGCCCGGTCAGGGACCGCGGCAGCCGCAGCTCCAGGATGATGAACTGCTGGCTGGGGTCGCCGCCGCCGAACAGGGTGGCCAGCACGTCCGGGATGCCGATCGGGAACTCGCCGCGGCCCACGTTGAGCGCCACCGCGAGCACCAGGACGACCAGCGACACCACGAGGACCAGGACGTTGCGCGGGCGCCGGACGCCCGAGACCGCGCCGCGGCGGAACGGCCGCCGCCCCCGGACCCGCTCCAGACCCTCGCGCGCGGTCGGGTCGCGCGTCGGCCGGGTCGGTGCGGCCATCAGATCGACACCAGCTTCCGGCGGCGGACGAGCGCGATGAAGAACGGGGCGCCGACCAGGGCCAGGACGATGCCGACCTGCAGCTCGCCGGGCCGCGCGACGAGCCGGCCCAGCACGTCGGCCGCGAGCAGCAGCACCGCACCGAGCAGCCCCGACGCCGGGAGCAACCACCGGTGGTCCGGCCCCGTGAAGGAGCGCACGACGTGCGGCACCACCAGCCCGACGAAGCCGATCGGGCCGCAGGCCGCGGTGGCCCCGCCCGCGAGCAGGGTGATCGCGACGATCCCGAGCACCCGGGTGCGCCGCACGGACTGCCCGAGCGAACGGGCGACGTCCTCGCCGAGGGACAGCGCGTTGAGCGCCGGTGCGGTGGCGAGCGCGATCAGCGCGCCGATGACGATGAACCACACGACCTGCCCGGCGACGGCGGTGTCGCGCCCCGCGAGCGAGCCGACGTTCCAGAACCGGTAGGCGTCGAGCGTGTCGGTGTCGACCAGGATGATGGCCGACACCAGGCCGCTGAGCAGGAACGACAGGGCCGCGCCGGCGAGGGCGAGGCTCACCGGGGTCGGTCCGCCGCGGCCGCCCGCGGAACCGAGCAGGAACACCGCGACGCTCGCGACCATCGCGCCGGCGAAGGCGAACCAGACGTAGCCGAACAGCGTGGTCACGCCGAACACGTAGATCCCGACGACCACGAAGAACGCCGCGCCCATGTTCACGCCCAGCAGGCCGGGATCGGCCAACGGGTTGCGGGTGTGCCCCTGGATCAGCGCGCCCGCGAGGCCGAGCGCGACGCCGACCAGGACGCCGAGCACGGTGCGCGGGACCCGCAGCGAGCGGATCACGATGTCGTCCTCGGTGCCCGTCGGCGCGAACAGCGCGCTCCCGACGTGCGAGAACGGGATGACCTTCGTGCCGAACGCGATGCTGGCGAGCACCGCCAGGACGAGGAGCACGAGGAGCACGCCGAGGCCGATCAGCCGCCGACGACGCAGGGACCGCTTCGGCCGGGCGCGTCCGCGCCCTCCCGCGGTCGGCACCACCGGCGCCGATCCGACCGTCACTTCTCGCCCTCCCGATGGTTCCGGACAGGTGAGGCACACCTCGCTGTGAGCACAGGGTCACCACAGTGCGGTGTGCCTCAGTCGTGGCGAGGCTATCCTTAGCTCGTCCGTGCGAAAACCCCTGGCGCCCTTCCCGTGGATCACACCTCTGTGGATCCGGTCCGTGGCGCCCGCCCGACGACGGGGCCCGCCGGGACACGACGGGGCGCGCCGGTCGGCCGGAGGTGCTGGGATGACCCGGTGCGCCGACTGCTGCCGGACCCCGCCGACCTCGCCCCGGACGACCTGCCGGAGGTGTACGCGTACCCGCCGGACCCGGGCCGGCCCTGGGTGCGGGTCAACTTCGTGTCCAGCCTCGACGGCGCCGTCTCGGTCGACGGCCGCTCCGGCGGGCTGGGCACGCCGGCGGACAAGGTGGTGTTCGGTGCCCTGCGGCGGCTCGCCGACGTGGTGCTCGTCGGCGCCGGGACCGCGCGGGCGGAGCGCTACCGCGGCGCCCGCAGGCCGACGATCGGCCGGGACGCTCCCCCGCCGATCGCCGTCGTCACCGGGTCGGCCGCGCTCGAACCGGACCTCGGGCTGTTCACGGACACCTCCGTCCCGACCATCGTGCTCACCACCGCCGGGGCGCCCGCCGAGCGGCGGGCGGCGCTGCGCGCGGCCGGCGCCGACGTCGTCGAGCTGCCGGACCTGAACCCCGCGACCCTGCTCGGCGAGCTGGAGCGGCGCGGCCTGCGGCGGGTGCTGTGCGAGGGCGGCCCAGGGCTGCACGGCGACCTGATCGCCGCCGGGGCCGTCGACGAGCTCTGCCTCACCCTCTCGCCACTGCTGGCCGCGGGCGGGGCCGGGCGCATCGCGCACGGGCCGGGCGGCCGGGCGCCCGAGGGCATGGCGCTCGTGTCGGTGCTCGAGGAGGACGGCACGCTCCTGCTGCGCTACGCCCGCGCGGCGACCTGAGAGCGACGATCCGCCGATCGGGTGAAGCGGCGTGAGGGTGCCGGGGCCCGGTCCGTCGGATGCTGTGTACGGCGCCGGACACCGGCGCACCCCACGGGCTTCCGAGGAGTACGCATGAGCAGCACCACCGGCAGCACCACCGGCGGCGTCCCCGCCGCCGCCACCCCGTCGACCTCGGCCGCCGCGGGTACCGCGGGCAGCCCGGGCCGGCTGGCCGAGGAGACCGCGCAGGGCCGCACGACGATCGCGGCGTCGGTCGTCCAGAAGATCGCCGGCATCGCGGCCCGCGAGATCTCCGGCGTCCACTCGATGGGCGGCGGCCTCTCCCGCACGTTCGGGGCGCTGCGCGAGCGCATCCCCGGTGGCGGCACCGGCGCGTCGAACATCGCGGGCGTGCAGGTCGAGGTGGGCGAGAAGCAGGCCGCGATCGACCTGGACATCGTCGTGGAGTACGGAGCGTCCATCGTGGACCTCGCACGCGCGGTGCGGCGCAACGTCATCACCGCGGTGGAGCGGATGACGGGGCTCGAGGTCATCGAGGTCAACATCGCGGTCAACGACATCCACCTGCCCGACGAGGACGGCCCCGAGGCGCCGCCCGTGCCCGCCACGCCGGCCCCGTCGCGCGTCGAGTGACGGGTCCGGCACCGGGCGCGGACCGCGACGCCGCCGACGAGCTCGCCCGGCGCGTGGCCGAACGGGTGGCCGCGCACCCCGCGGTCGTCCGGCTCGACGGCGGGATCTTCGGCGCCGTCGCCACGTACCTGCCGGGGCACCGGCTCGTCGGCGTACGGGTCGACGAGCACGGCGGGCCCGTCGAGGTCGCCGTCGTGCTGTCCCTCGCGGCGCCGATCCCCGAGGTCGTGGCCCAGCTGCGCGCCCGGGTGGCGGCGGTGGCGGGCGGGCGTCCGGTGGACGTCACCGTCTCCGACGTCGTCACCGGGCCGGCCGGGCCGGACGTCACGGTGGAGATCGGCCCGTGAGCGGGGGCCCGGCGCCGGAGCCGTGGACGCGCGAGGAACGGGCGGCCTACCGCGCGTTCGTCCGCGACCACCACCCGGACCGGGGCGGCGACCCCGAGGCCTTCGTGGCGGGCCTCACCCACCTGCGGGCGGCGCGGGCCGCCGGCCCCGGGGCGGTGCCCGACGACCGGCGCTACGACGCCCCGGTCGAGATCGTCCCCGACCTGCCGCTGGCGGTCCGGATCGTCGTCGCCGCGATCCGGACCGCCCGCCGCCGGACCCGCACCCGCGTGGACCGGCCCTCCCCCGACCCGGCTCGCCCCGGGCCGGGTCACCCCGATCCAGATCCAGGAGTGGAACGAGAATGAACGCCACCCAGACCGGCCTGCTGGCCGGTCTCCTGCTCGGCCTGGCGGCCGCGTTCGGCGGGTTCGTCGCCTTCGTCATCGTGCTGGTCCTCGGCGCGATCGGGCTCGCGGTCGGCCGGTTCCTCGACGGCGAGCTCGACCTGTCCGGCGTCCTCGGCCGGGCCCGCGACAAGTGAGCGCCCCGGCCGCGGCCCGCCCGGCCCCGTCCCCTGTCCCGAGCCCGGCGAGCCGGGCCCCGGCCGGCGTCGCGCTGCCCGGCTGGGCGCCCGACGCGGACGAGCGTGGAGCCCTGGACATCGCACCCCTCGTGCTCCGCAAGATCGTCGAGCACGCGACCGACCTCGTCCCGGGCACGCTGCACCGCGAGCGCCGGGTCGCCGGGGTCGAGATCGGCGACTCCGGGCCGCGGGCGCGGATCAGCGCCACGGGCGACGCCGTCGACGTCCGGCTCGAGCTCACCTGCGCCTATCCCGCCCCCGTGCGCGAGACCGTCGCCGCGGTGCGGGAGAGGGTCGCCGCGGAGCTGGAGCGGATCGCCGGGTACCGGGTCCGCTCGCTCGCCGTCACCGTCTCCGGCCTGCGCGAGCCGACGGCTCCCGTCCAGCCCCGGATCCGATAGAGGAGGTCTGCCGTGCGCGTGCTGCTCCGCACGCTGTCGCCGCTGCTGGGCCTGGCCCTGGCCGCGGTCGGCGCGATCGGTGTGATCGAGGTCGTCACCGCCTGGGTCCGGCCCGCCTCGAGCGGGCTCGTGGTGCCGTGGCCCGCCTGGCAGCTCGTGCTCTCCGAGCTGACCTGGTCGGACCGGCCGGTGATCGTCGTGTCGATCTGCGTGGCCGTGGTCGGGCTGCTGCTCCTGCTGGTCGCCCTGCTCGCCCGCCGGCACGACGTCGCGCTCACCGCCCCGACCCCCGAGATGACCGTGGCGACCTCGCCGCAGGTGCTCGCCCGCCTGGTCGGGCGCACCGTCCGCGAGTCCGACGACGTCGCGGCGGCGACCGTGAGCGCCTCGGCCCGCACCGTCGTCGTCCGGGCCGAGGGCTGGCCGGACCCCGACGGCGGGTTCCGCGGGCTGACCGACACCGTCCGCGGCCGCGTCTCGGCCCTGCTCGACGAGCTGCCCCTCGCCCGGCGCCCGCGCGTCGCCGTGTCCACCCGCGGCCGGAAGGAACCCCGATGAGCACGACCGACGTGCAGGCCGACGCCCCGACGACCGGCACGGCCGCGCCGCCGCGGCGGGTGCTGCGCGGCTCCCGGAGGGCCGTGGCCCGGTCCGCCCGCGTCGACCGGATCTGGCTCGCACTGCTGGGGTTCGTGCTGCTGGCCGCGGGGACGCTGGCCGCGCTGCTCGGCTACGGCGTGTTCGGTGCCGGGCGGGCCGCCCGGCCACTGCTGGACCCGCTGATCGTCGACGCCCTGCGCGCGCAGCAGCAGCTGTGGCGGTGGGTCGCGATCGCCGTGGGCGTGGTGCTCGTGGTGCTCGGGCTGTGGTGGGCCGTGCGATCGCTGCGCCCGGAGCGCCGGCCCGACCTCCTGCTCGACGGGAGCACGGACAGCACGCTGCTGGTCACGGCCGGAGCGGTAGCCGGGGCCGTCGGCGACCGGGCGGCCGCGCTGCCCGGCGTCGGCCGGGCGCGGGCGCGGATGGTCGGCTCGACCGGCACCCCGGCGCTGCGGCTCACCGTGTGGGTCACCGACGAGGCCGACGTCGCGGACGTGTGCCGCCGCCTCGAGACCGAGGTCGTCGCCGAGGCCCGGCGGGCGCTCGGCCTTGCGCACCTGCCGGTGGCCGTGCGGCTGGAGCTCGACTCGGTCACGCAGGCTCCGCGCGTCGCGTGATCGCTGGTTAGCCTCGACGGTATGACGCCCAGCACTCCTCCCGTCCTGTCCGGCCGCACCGCCCTGGTCACGGGTGCGGCCAGTGGGATCGGGGCGGCGATGGCCCGCCGGCTCGCCGCCGACGGGGCCCGCGTGTACGCCGTCGACCTCTCGGCCGACGCCGTGAGGGCCCTGGCCGCCGAGGTCGAGGGCATCGAGGCCCTGCCCTGCGACCTGACCGACCTCGACGCCGTCGACGCCCTCCCCGGGGACGTCGACGTCCTGGTGAACAACGCCGGTCGCCAGCACGTCTCCCCGATCGAGGACTTCGACCCGCAGCTGTTCCACCAGATCCTCACGATCATGCTCGAGGCGCCGTTCCGGCTGGTCCGGCGCGTGCTCCCGCACATGTACCGGCGGGAGTGGGGCCGGATCGTCAACATCTCCAGTGCGCACGGGCTGCGCGCCTCGCCCTACAAGTCGGCCTACGTCGCGGCCAAGCACGGGCTGGAGGGGCTGTCCAAGGTCACGGCGCTGGAGGGCGCGGCGCACGGCGTGACCAGCAACTGCGTCAACCCCGCGTACGTGCGCACCCCGCTGGTCGAGAAGCAGATCGCCGACCAGGCCCGCCACCACGGCCTCGACGAGGCGGAGGTCGTCGAGAAGATCATGCTGACCCCCGTCGCGGTGAAACGGCTGATCGAGCCCGACGAGGTCGCCGAGTTCGCAAGCGTGCTGTGGGGCCCCGCGTCCGCGTCCGTCACGGGGGTCTCGCTGGTCCAGGACGGTGGCTGGACCGCCCACTAACGACCGGTTCACCGGGGGACGGGCAGACTGGGAGCGTGGGGGCTCGTGCACGCGTCGTGATCGTCGCGCTCCTGGGCGTGCTCCTGCTGGCCGCCTGCTCGGTCGGGCCCTCGCAGCGCCCGCCCGTCGCGGTGCGCGGCGAGAGCAGCCCGGGCGCGCCGCCGACCACCGCGACCGCGCCGGCCGACCCTGACGCGCTGCCCGCACCACAGGAGCAGGACCCGCTGCTCGACTACGCGGACTGCACCACGGACACGCTCGAGGCCGTGGCGGCGGCCGGTTTCCCGGCGCCGGCAGGCCGCGCCCTCGCCGCGAGCTGCGGCGAGCTCCCCGTCGCCACCGATCCGGCCCATCCCGGCGCGGGAGCGACCCGCCTCGGTGTGCTGCGCGTGGGGACCGCGGACGCCCCCCGCACCCGCCCGGCCCTGGTCGTGGTCGGCGACAGCGCCGGCGGCGGCTCGGCCCGCGCCGCCGGGCGCCTCGCCACCCTGGTCTCCGACTCCGTGCTGGCGCAGTACCAGCTCGTCGGGCTGGACCGGCGCGGCACCGGCAGCGATCTCCTCGACTGCGCCCCGCCGGAGGCGCGCGCGGCGATCACCGACACCCCGCCGGTCGGGGGCCGGACGGACCTCGGACCGCTGCTGGAGCAGGCGCGGTCGGTGGTGCAGGACTGCTACCTGCTGCTCGACGACACGATCGGCTCGTACCGCAGCGCCTCCACCGCCGCAGACCTCGAGCAGCTGCGGACCGCCCTGCGGGTGGACCGGCTCGACGTCGTCGGGATCGGAGACGGCGCCAGCGCGGTCGCGGGGTGGGCGGCGGCGCACCCGCGGTCGGTCGGTCGGGTGGTGCTCGACTCCCCCGTCGACCTGGTCTCCGACGAGCCGGAGCGCAGCGAGGACCGGGCCGGGGCGGCCGAGGCCGCGTTCGACGCCTTCGCCGCGAGCTGCGTGGCCCGGGGCGGCTGCCCGCTCGGCGCGGACCCGCGGGCCGCGGTGGCCGGCGTCGTCACCGGGCTGGGTGCGCGCCCCCTCGCGTCGGCCGACGGCGACCGGCTCACCGCGGGCGGAGCGCTCGCCGCCCTGCGCACGGGGCTGGGCGAGCCGGCCCGCTGGCCGGCGCTGGCCTCCGGGCTGGCCGCGGCCGGCGCGGGCGACCCCCACGGGCTCATCGCCTTCCTCGCCCCCCTGCTCGGCGCCGGCGGCACGTTCGACGACGAGCTGGCCACGGCCTGCAACGACACCACCCGCCGGCTCGCCCCGCCCGAGGTCGCGCAGCTGGCGGACCGGTGGTCGACGCAGTACCCGCTGTTCGGGGCCGCGGCGGCGCAGCGGCTGCTGGCGTGCGGACCGTGGCCCGCGTCGGCGGGCGCGCCGACCCTCACCGCGCTGCCCGCCGACACCCCGCCGGTTCTCGTCCTGGGTACGGCGGCCGACCTGCGCGCCCCGCAGGACGGGTCGCGGCGGGTGGCGCAGCTGCTCGGCCGCAGCTCCTTCGTCGGCTGGCAGGGGGCCGGGCAGGGCGCCTACCCGCGCAACGCCTGCGTGACCGCCCTGGTCGAGCAGGTGCTCGTCGCGGGGTCGGTCCCCCGCGACGGCACCGTCTGCCCCGCCTGAACACGCAGTAAGGAACCATAGTGCGCTTTTCACGGCGCCCTGAACGCGCTATGGAACCATAACGCGCTTTTCCCGGCACCCTGGACGCGTTATGGAACCATAACGCGCTTTTCACAGCGTTCTGAACGCGTTGTGGAACCATAACGCGGCCGGTACCGGGGCCGATCGCGCATCATGGCTCCACAGTGCGAGCGGTCAGGACGTGTCGGGGCCGATGAAGCCCTTCTGGATCATCCAGTCCCGGGCGACGATGCCCGGGTCCTCCCCGTCGACGTCGACCTTCTTGCCGAGCTCGATCATCTCGTCGTTGTTCAGCGCCTTCGCGACGGGCTGCATGACCTGCTCGATCTCCGGGTGCGCCTTGTAGGTGTCCTCGCGGAGCACGACGGAGATGTTGTACTGCGGGAAGAACTTCTTGTCGTCCTCCAGCACCGCGAGGTTCAGCCCGGCGATGCGACCGTCCGTCGTGAAGATCTCGCCGAAGTTGCAGGTGCCGTTGGCGATGCCGGCGTAGATCGCGCCCGTGCCGAAGGTCTTGACCTCCTTGGGCGTGAACCCGTAGGCCTTCTCCGCGCCCGGCAGGCCGTCCTGGCGGCTGGCGAACTCGGTCTCCACGCAGAACACGCCCTGGTCCGGGTTCTGCTTCAGGAAGGTCGTCATGTCCGAGTCGGTCTTGAGGTCGTGCTGCTCGGCGTACGCCTTCGTGGTGCCGAACGCGTAGGTGTTGTTCAGCTCCGAGTACGGCAGCCAGACGATGCCGTTCTCCTTGAGGTCCTCGTCGCGGACGGCCTCGTACTGGCCCTGCTCGTCCGGGATCGGGTCGGTGTGGCCGAGGTAGTTGATCCAGCCCGTGCCCGTGTACTCCCAGGTCAGGTCGATGTCGCCGGTCTTGAGCGCGAGCCGGGAGTTCGACGAGCCCTGGATGTTGGTGAGGTCCTTGACGTCCGCGCCGGCCGCCGAGAGCGCCAGCTCGGCCATGTAGCCGACCAGGATCTGCTCGGTGAAGTCCTTGGACCCCACGGTGATCGGCACGCCCTCGAGTGCCGGCACCGGCTTGATCGACCCGGGCGTGACGGTGAACGGGACGGCGGTGTTCGTGGACAGCCCGCAGCCCGCCAGCAGGGCCGCCGAGGCGACGGCGGCCACCGCGGCCCCGACGCGCCGGATCCGCCGCATCACTCGGCTCCCTTCGGGGCCAGCCACCGCTCCGCGATGCCGCCGAGCCAGTCGACGAGCAGGGCGAGCCCGATCGCGAGGACCGCGCCCACGTACATCACGGAGTTGAGCTGCAGCTTGTAGCCGGTGTCGATCAGCTCCCCCAGCCCGCCGCCGTTGACGAAGAACGCCAACGTGGCGGTGCCGACCGCGAGCACCAGGGCGGTGCGCAGGCCCGCGAGGATCAGTGGCACGGCCAGCGGCAGCTCGACGCGCATGAGCACGCCGCCTGCCGACATCCCGATCCCCCGCCCGGCGTCGATCAGGGAGCGGTCGACCTGCTGGATGCCCACCATCGTGTTCCGCAGCACCGGCAGCAGCGTGTAGAAGACCAGCGGGATTGCGACGGCCCACAGGCCTTCGATGCCCGACCAGAGGAAGAACAGCACGATCACGCCCAGCGCGGGCGCCGCCTGGCCGACGTTGGCGATCGCCAGGAACACCGGGGCGAGCCATTTCAGCGCGGGCCTCGTGAGCGCCACGCCCAGGGGGACGGCGATCGCCACGACGAGCAGGCTGACCACGATCGTGATCACGACGTGCTGCCCGAGCAGCCCCATGATCGTGGGGAGGTTGAGCGTCTCGCGTTCGTTGGCGTTGAGGTCGCTGGTCAGTGCCCAGATGACGACGGCGGCGACGATCACGACCACCGCGATCGGCTGGAAGAACAGCCGGAAGCGCTCCGACCGGGAGGTGACGCTGGGCCTGCGCTCGACGGCGCTGGTCTTGCTGACGCCGGGCAGACCCTCCGCGACGGCGGTCATCCGGCCTCCCCCACCCCGTGCTCCTCGCGGACGCCGGCGATCACGTCCGTGACGGTCGTGATGTCGATGGTGCCGACGACCTCGCCGCGCGTGCCCGTGACCACGGCCCGGCCGCCCTCGGTGAGGATCGCCTCCAGCGCGTCCTGCAGCGTGGACTGGGTGCTGACGGAGTCGCCGACCGGCTTGCCCGCCTGCTGCAGCGAGCTGCGGCCGGCGAGCTCCCGGACGTGCACCCAGCGCAGCGGCCGGTGCCGCACGTCGACGACCAGGGCGTAGGTGCGTCCGGCCCGCGTGAGCCGGTCCGCCACGGTGGCGGGGTGCTCGTCCTCGGTCACGGTGAGCACCTCGTCGGTGCTGTACTGCACGTCCCGGACACGCATCAGCGTGAGCTGCTTCAGCGAGGCGCCGGCACCCACGAACCCGGCCACGGTGTCGTTGGCCGGGTTGGCCAGGATCGCGTCGGGGGTGTCGTACTGCTGGATCGTGGACCGGTCCCCCAGTACGGCGATCTTGTCGCCGAGCTTCACGGCCTCGTCGAAGTCGTGGGTCACGAACACGATCGTCTTGCCCAGCTCGGACTGCAGCCGCATGAGCTCGTCCTGCAGGTTGCCGCGGGTGATCGGGTCGACGGCGCCGAACGGCTCGTCCATGAGCAGCACCGGCGGGTCGGCGGCGAGCGCCCGGGCCACGCCGACGCGCTGCTGCTGGCCGCCCGAGAGCTGGCGCGGCAGGCGGTTCGCGAAGGTGCCCGGGTCGAGCCCGACGAGGTCCATCATCTCCTCGACCCGGGCCGCGATCCGCCTCTTGTCCCACTTGAGCAGGCCTGGCACCACCCCGATGTTCTGCGCCACCGTGTAGTGCGGGAAGAGCCCCGCCTGCTGGATGGCGTAGCCGATGGTACGGCGCAGCTGGTCGGGGTCGATGTGCAGCGCGTCCTGGCCGCCGATCGTGATGGTGCCGGAGGTCGGCTCGACCATCCGGTTGATCATCCGCATCGTGGTGGTCTTGCCGCAGCCGGAGGGCCCGACGAACACGACGACCTTCCCGGCCGGGATGGTCATCGTGAACTCCTCGACCGCAGGGGCGGCGGTGTTGGGGTAGCGCTTGGTGACGCGGTCCAGCCGGATCTCGGCTCCGGAGACGCCCGAGGAGTCGCTGGTGGTCACATCGGCGGTCGGCGACGTCGTCATCTCAGTCACGCACACCCTTCGGGATGGTGAGACGGGAGATCAGGACGAAGACCCCGTCGAGGAGGAGGGCCAGGATCACGACGCCGAGCGTGCCGGCGAGCGCCTGGTTCAGGGAGTTGGCCGACCCGGCCCGGGTCAGCCCGGAGAAGACCTCGGAGCCCAGCCCGAAGCCCTTGGCGTAGGCCGCGATCACGGCGATGCCCATGAGCATCTGGGCCGAGACCCGCATGCCCGTGAGGATCGCGGGCCAGGCCATCCGCAGCTCGACGCGGGTGAGCACGCCGGTCCGGCTCATCCCGATGCCCTTCGCGGCGTCGGTGACCGCGGGATCGACCCCGGCCAGCCCGACGATCGTGTTGCGCACGATCGGGAGCAGGCCGTAGAGGGTCAGCGCGATCACGCTCGGGGTCACGCCCAGGCCGACGATCGGGATCAGCAGGCCGAGCAGTGCGAACGACGGGATCGTGAGGACCGTGCTGGACAACGCGGTGGCGACCGCGGAGCCGGCCGGGCTGCGGTAGACCGCAATGCCCACGGCCACGCCGATGATGGCCGCGAGGATCGTGCACTGCACGACGCCGCTCAGGTGGAGCCACGCCTGGAGCGACAGCCGGTCCCATCTCTCGGTGACGTATTGCCAGAGGCTCACCGTCGCCCTCCTCTCGTCACTTCCGAGGCCGTTCACCCGGTGCGCGTTTCGCCCGAGTGTGGGAGGGAATTTACGTGTATGCGGGTGTTCCTGCCCGCTGGAACGACGACCGCGAGGCCCCGCGCACGCCCGGCGTGGCCGTGCCGCCGGCCCGGTCGGCGCAGCTGGACAGGGCCGTCCTCAACAGTGATGAAACCGGCCGTCCGGGCGACACGTTCCGGGCCGGACGCGCGACGAGCGAGGTGAACACAGAACAACCGGACTTCTCCTCGGGGGTAGAAGCCAGCATGACCGCGATCCTCCCGGACCGCCCTGCCGCTCCGTACGTCGCCGTTGCGGCCCCGGCCACCCCGGCCTCGGCCCGCGTGGCCGGCGTCGTCGACGCCGCCTGCCGCTGCGGGCACGGCGCCACGGCCCACGAGCACTACCGTCGCGGCACCGAGTGCGTGACCTGCGCCTGCCCGCGGTTCCGCCGCAGCGCCGGCATCCGCCTGTTCCGCCGCTGACCGACCCCGGGTCCCGGCACGGAACGGGGCTCAGGAGGGCGGGTCGGCCGGGCCCTCCGGCTGCTCGTCGGCCGAACCGCCCGGCTCACGGTCCTCGTCACGATCAGCGTCACGGTCCTGGTCGCCGGCCCTGCCCGGCGGCAGCGGCGCGAGGGTCGAACCGTCGGCGCCGTCGCCGGCCTCCGTGTCGGGTCCCACGACCGTCTCCACCTCGTCCGTGGCCCCGGCCGAACCGTGCCGGCCCTCGGACCCGAGCACGGCCAGCGCCCCCAGCCCCAGCAGGGCGACCACCAGCGCGATCGCGGCCACCCGGGCCGGATCGCGGCGCCGGGTCGGCAGGGTCGCGCCGGCCCCCTGCGTCGTCCTGTCTTCCCGTGCGCGCCTCCGCCCGCCGAGCGCGCGCCGCGCGGCGGTCGCGGGGACCGAGACGAGCGTCTCGAGCGGTCCCCGTCCGAAGGTCCGCTGCCATCCCACCGCGACCGCCAGTGCCCCCAGGACCATCGCCACGAGCAGCAGCACCGGCTCGTCGGACAGGACGCCGCTCGCCAGCACGACGAGGTGGGTGCAGTAGAGCGTGAGCGACAGCGCGCCCGCCGCCGCCAACGGGGAGAGCAGCCGACGCAGGGCCTCGACCCGGGTCAACAGCAGCAGGGTGCCCAGCAGCGCCATCGCGCAGCCCAGCGTGTGCGCGAGATCGACCGGTGTGTGCCCGTGCGGTGTGGGCAGGGCGAGATACCACCACGTCGGCATCGGGTGCGCCTCCCACAGCAACCGCTGCGCGACCTCCGCGGTCGAGGCGTTGCCGTGCGGGGCGACCGCCGTGAGCTCGGCGAGGCCTCCCAGCGGGTACAGCAGGATCCACGAGACGAGGCGCGACCCGGCCGCGAGGGCCAGCCCGCCGCCGACGAGGCCCCAACCCACCCGTCGTGACGACAGGTCGAGCCGACCGATCGCCAGCCCCGCCGCGAGGT
This sequence comes from Pseudonocardia kujensis, assembly GCF_021283305.1. GTDB lineage: Bacteria > Actinomycetota > Actinomycetes > Mycobacteriales > Pseudonocardiaceae > Pseudonocardia > Pseudonocardia kujensis. The sequence continues at coordinate 970 of NZ_JAJSOK010000041.1, read as the reverse complement.
ACCCGACGTACACGACGGCCGGGTACTCGCCCGTCACGCACAGCTGGAGCAGCAGCCCACCCGGGTCCTGGACCAGCGTGGCGAGGGTGGGATCGGTGGCCGCCCGCGACAGGCCGGCCGTGGCGACGAGCACGACCGGCCCGAGCAGGAACGCGACGACGGTGACTGCGGCCAGCGCGCGGGGCCCCAGCCAGAGCAGGGGCACGGCGAGCAGGAAGAAGATCCCGTAGAAGGGCAGGATCCCGTCGATCCCGTTCTGCGGGGCGAGGACGCCGAACAGCAGCCCGAGCAGGCCGATCAGGGCTGCGCGCACGACCAGGCCTGCCGCCGCGGCGCCCCGTCCGCCCGCCCGCCCACCGCTGCGGGCACCGGCCAGGAACGCCACGCTGACCCCGGCCACCAGCACGAACGTCGAGACGGCCCGGCCCGCCGCGATCACCGTCGCCGCGGTCGGCGCACCGTCGGCGCCGAACACCGGGAAGACGTGCGTCGCGATCATGCCCAGCAGCGCCACACCCCGCGCCGCGTCGACCCCGGCCACCCGGCCCCCTCCCCGCGCGGGCGCCGTCCGGAGCGGGACCGTCGGTGGGTCGGCGGCGAGCGGGACGGTGGGTGGCTCGGCCCACGCTGGGCCGGCCCGGACGATCGACGTCGACACAGTGAGTCCTCCCCGACGGTCTGCGCACCGTCTGGGCGCGCCTCGGGGAACGAGCCTGGCGACGCCGGCCTGGTCCGTCGCTGGGGTGCTCCCCCGGACGCGCGGGTGCCGCCCCCACCGCGGCACGGCAGAATCCGCGCCGGAAGTCGTCCGAGAACGCGAGAAAGCCCCGGAACCAGTGGTTCCGGGGCCTTCTCGATGTTTGATGTCGGCGGCGACCTACTCTCCCACACCCTGGCGAGTGCAGTACCATCGGCGCTGGAGGGCTTAGCTTCCGGGTTCGGGATGGGACCGGGCGTTCCCCCTCCGCAA
>NZ_JAJSOK010000040.1 GCF_021283305.1 Pseudonocardia kujensis | reverse complement strand
GCCCGGCCACGGACTCGACATCGAGCAGCTCACGCTGCGGATCAGACCGACCCTGCACACGGGCATCGTCCCAGCGGCCCGAGATCGACTGGCGGTCCGACACCCGAGCTTTTCAGCAGTCTCCTAGGCCGTGTCTCCCAACCCGCCACCACCGCTCCCGGCGCCCACGCCGTCCCCGCCGGCGTTGCCGGGCCACCCGAATACGCCCGGTATGAGGGCGGCCCGGCCGCCTTGCCAGGAACGACGTGGATCACCGGGCCCGGGGGCGCCGGATCGAGAGACACGGCCTAACGGGCCGACCACCCGCCGTCGACGAAGACCTCTGACCCGGTCGTGTACCCGGCGTCCGTGCTCGCGAGGAAGGCGACGGCCGCCGCGACCTCCTCGGGGCGGCCCAGCCGGCCCATCGGCGTGTTCGCCAGCATCGCGGCGTGTCGTTCCGTGCCGGCGAACCGCTCCAGCAGCGGTGCGGTCCCGACGAAGGCGGGGACGACGGCGTTCACCCGGACCCCGCGCGTGGCCCAGTGCAGGGCGGCGTTCATGGTCATCGAGCGGACGGCGCCCTTGGCGGCGGCGTAGGAGAAACTGTTGGCCAGGCCGCCCGTCGCGCCGAGGATCGAGGCGATGTTGACGATCGCCCCGCCGCCGCTGCGTTCGATCACGGGTCCGGTGTGCTTCATGCCGAGCCAGGTCCCGAGCTGGTCGACGTCGACGACCTGGTCCCACCGCTCGCGGGTCTCGGACTCCACGGTCCCGGTGCTGCCGATGCCAGCGTTGTTGACCAGCACGTCCACACCGCCCCAGTGGTCCGCGACGGCGGCGACGACCTCGGTCCAGGCCTGCTCGTCCGCCACGTCGAGACCCAGCGCGAGGGTCGGCCCGTCGAGCTCGGCGCCGAGCTTCTCGCAGGCTCCGGGGTCCACATCGGTCAGCGCGACGCGAGCACCCTCGGCGCCCAGTCGCGCCGCGATCGCGGTGCCGAGGCCGCCGGTGGCGCCGGTCAGGATCACGCGGGTGTCGTCGAGTCGTCGCACAGGGTCTCCAGAGGGGTCGGGTCAGACGGCGGTGTAGCCGCCGTCGACGGGGACGGCGGTGCCCGTGATGAACGAGGCCTGCGTCGAGAGCAGGAACGCGACGGCGGTCGCGATCTCCGTGGGCGCCGCCGTGCGAGCGATCGGCGGGGTGACCCGGCCGGCGATGGCGGTGCGCGGCTCGGGCCGCAGGCCGTGCGGGTCGTCGGCGCTGGACCGGGCCAGTTCCGTGGCGACCGGCCCCGGGCAGACGCAGTTCGCACGCAGCCCACGGTCCGCGTACTCCGCGGCGAGGCTGCGGGTCAGGGCGAGCACCGCCCCCTTCGACGCGTCGTAGGCGCTGGACCGTCCGGCCGCCACCAGGGATCCGACGGAGCCGATGGTGACAATCGCCCCGGCGTCGGCGCGCAGGAGGTGGGGGAGGGCGGCGCGGACGCAGAGGAAGGTCCCGGTGAGGTTGACGTCGACCAGGCGCCGCCACACGGCGAGCGGCATCTCGTCGGTCGGGGTGCCGTCGGTGACCCCCGCGCAGGTCACGAGGCCGTCAAGGCCGCCGAGCAGGTCGACTGCGGTGGCGAGGGCGGCGTCCACCGAGTCGGCGTCGGCGACGTCGCAGGGAAGCTCGCGGGCCGCCGTGCCGCCGTCGGTCAGGGGCCGGATGTCCAGGGCCGCAACGGACGCGCCCTGCGCCGCGAGCAGGTCGACGGTCGCCCGTCCGATTCCGCTCGACGCTCCGGTGACGGCGATTTGCCGTCCGCGCAGCGCGGGGCCGGTGGTCAGCAGCGTCATCGCGCCTCCTCGTCGTCTCGATGACGGCATGAACCTAACTGAACTCAACTCGGTTCATCAACGCTCTTGTCGCGACATCGCTGCCGGTCTACCCTTCGGCCGACTCGAACTGAACTCACCTCAGTAGCATTTCACGAAGGAGTGGAGATGCGTCCTCGACCGACGAGCGCGCTGGCCGCGCTGGCGGCGGTGCTCGCCATCGTGCTGACCGCCTGCGGCGGATCCTCGTCCGGCGGCAGGGCCGCCGTCGACGGGTCCGGCCCCATCAAGATCGGCGCGTGGATCCCGCTGTCCGGCCCCCAGGCCGCGTCGGGTGTGCCCCAGATGGAGGGGGCGAAGGCCTACTTCAGCTGGGTCAACGACCACGGCGGGATCAACGGCCGTCAGGTCGACTGGATCGTGAAGGACAACGCCTACGACCCGCAGCAGACCGTGCAGGCCGCACGGCAGCTCGTCGGGCAGGAGAACGTCGTCGCCATCGTCAACGCGAACGGCGTCGCCCCGTCCGAGGCCGCGTTCCCGTTCGTCCTCGAGCAGTCCCGGGTCCCGATCGTCGACCACTACGGTGGCATCGCGAGCTGGTACAACCCGCCCCGGCCGCTGCTGTTCGGGACGCAGACCCTCTACGAGGACCAGGCCGCGGCGATGGCGCAGTGGGCGGTCCAGTCCGGGGCCCGCAAGCTCGTCGTGGTGCACGACGACCCGAAGGCGTTCGCCGACGTGGCCGGGCAGATCGGGCCCGCGGCGGAGCGGGAGCAGCCCGGCGTCACGACGACCGCGGTACCGGTCAAGCTGGGGACCACGGACTTCGCGCCGGCGGTCAGCCAGGTGAAGGCCGCGGGTGGTGACGCGGTGATGCTGGTCCTCCCGGCTCCCGAGGCCGCGGCGTACCTCAAGGCCGCCGCCCTGCAGGGCGTGTCGCTACCGACCTACGGCTACGCACCGACCGCGTCGGGCACCACGGTGACGCTGGCCGGCCCCGCCGCCGAGGGCTACCACTCGGTGTCGCTGGTCCGCTCGCCCACCGAGCAGACGCCGGAGATGCAGCAGTTCCGGGACGCGATCGCGAAGTACTCGACGGGACAGCCCGCCGACTTCTCCACCCTGCTCGGCTACGCCAACGCGGCGGTCTTCGTGGAGATCGCCAAGACCATCCAGGGGCCGGTGACCTCGGAGTCGATCGCGGCCGCGTACGGCAAGGCGTCGGACGTGAGGACCGGGGTCGCGCCGGACATGTCGTTCTCGGCGCAGTCGCACCTCGGCACCCGGGACGTCCAGCGGGTCACCGTCCGGAACGGCCAGTGGGTCTCCGAGGGCGACTTCGTCAGCGCGCCGGAGCGGGGGTAGGCCGTGGACCTCGACGAGGCACTCGTCACCACCCGCGCCGTCCGACGGCGTCTCGACCCCTCCCGCCCGGTGCCCGCGGACCTGGTCCGCGAGTGCGTGACCCTCGCGATGCAGGCTCCGGCAGGGTCGAACGTCCCCCGGACCCGGTTCGTCGTGGTGCGCGATCCCGCGTTGCGCGGCGCCGTCGCCGACCTCTACTCCGACGTGTACCTGAACTCCTACAAGGACTCCGCGGGGTACATCGGGCGCGTGCAGGTCGCGGACGCCGAGGGGGCGGCCGCGCAGGAGCGCACCGGCCACTCCGCAGACGCACTGGAACGCGCGCTGCACGAGGTCGACACGATCGTCATCGCTTGCCTCGACGGTGCCCGGCTCGACGGTGCCGCCGGGTTCGCGAGCGCATCGCTGCTGGGCGGGGTCCTGCCCGCGGTCTGGAGCATGATGCTCGCCGCGCGGGCCCGAGGCCTGGGCACCTGTTGGACGACGATGCACCTCGCGCGGGAGAAGGAGGTCGCCGAGCTGCTCGACATCCCCTTCGACACGGTTCAGCAGGTCTGCCTCACGCCGCTGGCCTACACGGTGGGCACCGACTTCCGGCCCGCCCGCCGCCCCCCGGCCGACGACGTCCTGTTCTGGGACCGGTGGGACGCCTCGGCGCCGCGCCCGCCCGCCGTCACGGGGCTGATCACCCGATGAGCGAGCTGTTCCTCGTCGTGGTGAGCGGGATCGCCAGCGGTGCCGTCTACGGCCTGCTCGGACTGGGTCTCGTGATCATCTACCGAGCCACCGACGTGGTGAACTTCGCGCTGGCGAGCATGGCCACGCTCGCCGTGTACGTCGCGCTCATGGTCGTGCAGCGCGGGCTCGGGGTGGGGTCCGCTGTGATCGCGGCGGTCCTCGTGGCCGTCGTCCTCGGGCTCGTCGTCCGCGAGCTGGTGATCCGCCCGCTCGGCACGGGGCGGCTGTTCGCCGCCCTGGTGATGACGATGGGGGTGTCGCTGATCGCCGAGGCGGTGATCAGCGACGTCTGGGGGACCGAGCCGCACGCCTTCCCGCCGCTGGTGGGGGGCACCGTGGCGCTCGGCTCGGCCACGCTCGCCACACAGGACCTCGTGGTGATCGGGGTGTCCGCCGTCGCGATGCTCGCCGTGGGCTACCTCTTCACCCGCACCACCCTGGGCTCGGCGATGCGCGCCGCGGCCGAGTCGGCGACCACCGCGCAGATCGTCGGCGTGCCCGCGCAGCGTGTCGCGCGCATCGCGTGGGCGCTCGGCCTGGGGCTCGCCGCGCTCGCGGCGGTCCTCTATGTCCCCCGGGTCGGCCTCGCGCCGACGGTGCTGGCCGCCCCACTGTTCCGGGCGTTCGCCGGCATCTTCCTCGGCGGGCTGACCAGCATGCACGGCGCGGTGATCGGCGGCGTGACGATCGGGGTGCTGGAGAACCTCGCCGCCTCCTACGTCTCGGCGAACTTCCGCGACACCTTCGTCTTCGCGCTGACGATCCTCATCCTGCTGCTGCGGCCGCAAGGCCTCTTCGGCACCCGCAGCTTCGAGAGGGTCTGAGCGCCATGATCCTGACCTGGAAGGTGGCGGTGCGAGCGGTCCTCGGCCCGGTGGCCGCGATGCTGCTCGTGCTGCTCGTCGAGAGCGGGCTCCTGCCCGGGTACCAGGCGTACTCGGTGGCCCTGGCCGCGACCTACACGATCCTGGTGCTGAGCGTCGGGCTGCTGGCGGGCTGGGCGGGCATCTGGTCCGTGGGCCATCCCGCGCTGTTCGCCATCGGCGCGTACACGGTCGCCTACGGCTCGGCGCACGGCTGGGCGTTGGAGCCGACGGTGCTCGTGGCGATGCTGCTCGCCGGCGGCTGCGGTGCGTTCCTCGGGTTCGCCGGGGCGCGCTTCTCGGTGCTCTACATCGCCCTGCTCACCCTGGCCTTCAGCCTCGTCGCGCTCGAGGTCATCAACCGCTGGGTCGACGTGACCGGCGGGGACCAGGGCGTCCCGGTCACCGACCTGCCCAGCGTGACGGGCGCGGGCTCGCTCGGCGCCGGCGGTTCGGAAGCTGTGGTGGCGGCCATCCTGACCGCCGGGATCGTCGTCGGGGTCGCCGTGCTGGCCCGCTCGACGAGCCTGCGGATGCGGATGGTCGCGGCGAAGTCGCACCCGGTGGTGGCCCGTTCGGTCGGGATCGCACCGGAGGCGCAGAGCGCCCTCGCGTTCGGCGTGAGCGGCGCCGCGACCGGGCTGGCCGGCGCCCTGCTCGGGTTGATCACCGGCTTCGTCAGCCCGGAGACGTTCTCGCTGACCCTGGGGATCAACACCGTCGCCGCGGCGGTGCTCGGGGGCGTCGGCGCGGTCGGCGGAGGGGTGTTCGGCGGGATCTTCCTGGCGTTCGCGCCGAGCCTGGCCGGGCTGCTGGGCGTCGACCAGCTGATCCTGCAGGGTGCACTGTTGATCCTCGCGTTGCTGCTCCTGCCCGCCGGGGTGGTGCCCGCGCTCGGGAGCGTGCTGCGCACGCTCCTGCGGCGGGCGCGCCGGCCGGGCGAGCCGTCGGTCGTCGAGACCTCGGACGAGCCGGCCCCGACGCCGGCCGCGGAGCGACGGACGCTCGAGGTCGCCGACCTCGGCGTGGCCTTCGGCGGGCTGCAGGCGCTCGAGGGGGTGTCGCTCTCGGTACCCCCGGGCGAGGTCCTCGCGATCATCGGTCCGAACGGCGCCGGCAAGACGACGCTGGTCAACGCCCTGTGCGGCCTCGTCTCCGGCGGCCGGACGGCGGGCTCGGCGACCTTCGGCGGCGTCGACCTGCTGCGGGCGCGCGCGACCCGTCGCCGACGGCTCGGCATCGGCCGCACCTTCCAGCACGCGGAGGTCTTCACCGAGCTGACGGTCGCCGAGAACCTGCTCTGCACCACGCGGTGGACCACTCCGACGCGCCGACGGGCGGTCGACGCCCTGCTCGGCAGGATCGGCCTCGCGGGCCAGGGGGACGTGCATCCCGACCAGCTGCCCTTCGGTCCGCAGAAGCGGCTCGACCTCGGGCGGGCCGTCGCCGAGCAGCCCGGCCTGCTGATCATGGACGAGCCGTTCGGCGGCCTGGACGCCGAGGAGCGCAGGCTGCTCGCCGCCCAGATCCAGGGCCTGCGCGCGGCGGGGACGTCGGTCGTCGTGATCGACCACGTCCTGGAGGACCTGTTCGCCGTCGCGGACCGGGTGGTGGCGTTCGACTTCGGCCGCCCGATCGGCTCCGGCGCGCCGGACGAGATCCTGGCCGACGACCGCGTCCGCAGCTCCTACCTCGGGACGACGTCCGCGCGGCAACCCCGCACGTCCACCCGCGTCCAGGGGCCGCCCGCGATCGCGCTGTCCGGGGTGAGCCATCGGTACGGCGGGGTGACCGCGCTCGACGCCGTCGACCTGGCCGTCCACCCCGGCGTCGTCCTCGCGGTGGTCGGGGCGAACGGTGCGGGCAAGAGCACGTTGGGGCAGGTCCTGCACGGCACACTCAGTCCCTCCGCGGGGACACGGACCACCGACGGCGCGGTGCGCAGCAGCCTGGTCCCGGAGGGCCGGGCCCTCTTCCGGACGCTGTCGGTGCGGGAGAACCTGGAGGTCGCGGGGTACGCCGCAGGCATATCGGGGCGGGACCTGCGGTCCCGGATCGACCAGACCGTCGAGTGGCTTCCCGAACGCGTCCGGACCCGGCTGTCCATCCCGGCCGCGGCGCTGTCCGGAGGTGAGCAACAGCTCCTCGCCATCGCTCGCGCCTTGATCGCCGACCCGCGCCTCGTCGTCGTCGACGAACCGGCGCTGGGTCTCGCCCCGGCCCTCGTCGACGAGGTGTACGGACGGATCACCGGCCTCGCCGAGGACGGGGTGACCGTGGTGGTCCTGGAGCAGCTCCTCACCCGGGCGCTCGCCGTGGCGCACGAGGTGGTCGTGTTGCACGAGGGCGTGGTCCGGGCGACCGGCTCGCCCGACGATCCGGGCTTCGCCACCCGGGCCGAGCAGGCCTATTTCGGGTCTCCGGTCGTCGGCGGCGTCCGCGCCGGCTGATCGCCCCTTGACAGGGGCGGCGTCGGCCCGCACGATCTAAGATGAATTCAGTTCAGTTTCAGGAGGAACCATGGCAGTCGAGGACGACATCCAGTTCGAGCGTGACGGTCACGTGGCGCGGATCTGGCTGAACCGACCGCACAAGCGCAACTGCATCACCGTGCCGATGCTGCACAAGCTCGACGAGTACATCACCGAGATCGAGGCGGACCCCGAGCTCCGCGTCGTGGTGGTGCGTGGCCGGGCGAACACCTTCTCCTCGGGCTTCGACCTCGACAGCCTGCAGTCGGACTTCATCGGTACCAGCACCGCGATGGACGTCGCGGTCGTGTCGGCGAAGGTCTGCGACCGGCTCTACACCATGACCAAGCCGTCGGTGGCGGTCCTCGAGGGCTACGTGACCGCGGGCGGCTTCGAGGTGATGATCTCCTGCGACTTCGCGATCGCGGACGAGACCGCGCAGATCGGCGACTTCCACATCCGCCGTGCACTGTTCGGCGGCGCCGGCCCGATCTACCGCCTGCCGCGCATGCTGGGCATCCGCAAGACCAAGGAGCTCATGCTCACCGGCAAGCTGCTCTCGGGCAGGGAGGCGGACGAGTTCGACCTGGTCAACGCCAGTGCACCCGCCGAGAAGCTCGACGAGACGGTGGAGGAGTTCATCAGCCACCTCACCGACAAGAGCCCGTTCCAGATGAAGCTCACCAAGATGGCGATCGACCGCGGCCTCGACGCCGACATCGCCTCGCTGATGGTCCTCGAGCACCTGGCCGTGGGCGTCACGCTGAACTCGGAGGACGCCGCCGAAGGCGTCGCGGCCTTCCTGGAGAAGCGCGACGCCAAGTGGACCGGGCGCTGACCGCATCGTGATCGAGTCGGCGGTCCCGCGAGGGGCGCGGGCCGCCGGCGCCACGACCGGTCAGGGCCTGTGGAGGGATGAGATGACGGAGACAGTCGACACGGCGGTCGATGCGGACCCGGTCCTCGCGAACCGCGTGCGCGCGCGGCTCGGCCTCGGCGAGACCCACGCGCTGGCCGTCCTCGAGGGCGGCCGGTCGGGCCTGACCTACACGATCGGGGCAGGTTCGGACCGGGCCGTGGTCAAGGCGGTACCCCCGGGCCGCAGGGCGGTGGGACGCGACGACGTCCTCCACCAGGCCGCGATCCTGGAGGCCCTGGCCGACACCGCGGTTCCGGCGCCCGCGGTGCTCGCCCGCGACACCGAGCAGCCCGCCTGGTTCGCGATGGAGTTCGTCGCGGGTCAGGCGGCGGAGCCGATCCTCGAGGTCGACGCGGCGGTCGAGCCCGCGCTGGCGCGGACCCGGATGCTCGAGGCCGCCCGGATCCTCGGCCTGCTGCACGCCGTGCCGCTCGACGTCGTGGGGCGGAGCCTGGCCGACACCGGCGGGACCCTGCCCGAGGCGATCACCGCCGACGGCGAGGTGGCCCGCTGGGCGAAGACGATGAACGCCGTGCCGGAGGACCTGCGCCCGGGCGGTGCGGAGCTGGTCGAGCGGCTGGCCGCCTCGGTGCCTGCCCCGGTGGCGCCGGTGATCGTGCACGGCGACTTCCGTCTCGGGAACCTGCTGTTCGAGGGCGCGACGCCGACAGCGCTGGTCGACTGGGAGATCTGGAGCCTCGGCGACCCGCGGGTGGACCTCGGCTGGTTCGGGGTGTTCACCGACGGGGCGCTGTTCCCCGGGTCCGGCCGGGTCGTCGAAGGGCTCCCGAGCGAGGCCGAGCTCGCCGAGGCGTACCGCGCGACCCGCGGTGGAGAGGACGGCACCTCGGCGGACGCGGTCTGGTTCAGCGCGCTCGGCCGGATGAAGATGGCGGCGATCATGGGACACAACCTGGTGCGGCACCGCACCGGCGCCCACCACGATCCCGTCCAGGAACAGCTCCCAGGGACCGTCTCGGCGTTGATCACGGACGGCCTGCGGCTGCTGGAGGGGTCCCGATGACCGTTCCCACCCCGGCCGCGCTGTTCGACCTGACGGGCCGCACCGCGCTGGTGACCGGGGCGTCGTCCGGGCTGGGGGAGCGGTTCGTGCGTGTGCTCGTCGCCGCGGGCGCCACGGTCTGGGCGGCGGCGCGGCGCAAGGAGCGCCTCGACGCGCTGGCCGCCGAGGTCCCCGGGCTCCGCACGGCGGCCGCGGACGTGTCGTCGGAGGCGGACCGCGCCGCGCTCGTCGAGCGGGTGGTGGCGGAGTCCGGCCCGATCGACGTGCTGGTCAACAACGCGGGCTCCGGCAGCCCGGCCAAGCCGCACCGGGAGACCAGTGTCGAGTTCGCGGACGTCCTGGGGCTCAATCTCACCGGCCCCTTCCACCTGGCGCAGCTCGCCGCGGCCGCGGCGGGCGGACGCCCCTTGTCGATCGTGAACGTCAGCTCGATCGTCGGGCTGGTCACCACGGCGCCGCGCGGCGGCGCGAGCTACGCGGCGAGCAAGGCGGGCCTGATCGGCCTGACCCGGCAGCTCGCCGGCCACTGGGGCCGCGACGGGGTGCGCGCCAACGCGCTGGCCCCCGGCTGGTTCCGGACCGAGATGAACGACGCGATGTTCGCCGACGACGCGTCGGTGCGCTGGATCGAGCGCAACACCCTGCTGCGTCGGGGTGGTGACCCGGGCGAGCTGGACGGGGCGCTGTTGTTCCTCGCCTCGGCCGCCTCCACCTACTGCACCGGGCAGGTCCTGGCGATCGACGGCGGGTGGACGGCCCGATGACCGCGGTGACCGAGAGCGCCCTCGCGGACTACGCCGCCACCGCTCGGACCTGGCTGGCCGAGCAGCTCACCCCGCGAGGTGACGCGCCGCGCGAGTCGGTCGCGGTGTTCCACGATCTCCCCTTCGACGACGAACGCGCCCTGTTGGGACGTATCCAGGACTGGCTGGGTGCGCGGTACGACGCCGGCTACGGCGCGATCTCGTGGCCGGTCGAGGACGGCGGCGCTGGTCTGTCGGCCTTGCACGAGGAGGCCTTCGCGGAGGTCGAGCGTGAGTTCGAGACGCCCGGGCAGCACGAGCTGACCTCGGTGTCGACCGAGCTGATCGCGCCGACGGTGCAGCTGTTCGGCACGCCGGCGCAGAAGGAGATGCTGGTTCGGCCGCTACTCCGTGGGGACGCCCTGGCGTGCCAGCTGTTCTCCGAGCCCTCGGCGGGGTCGGACCTCGCGGGGCTCGCGACCCGGGCGGTCCGCGACGGCGACGAGTGGGTCGTCAACGGGCAGAAGGTGTGGAGCTCAGGCGCACAGTTCGCGGGCTGGGGCGAGCTGATCTGCCGCACCGACCCGGACGTGCCGAAGCACAAGGGGCTCACCGCCTTCCTGCTGCCGATGGACACCCCCGGAGTGGACGTGCGGCCGCTGCGGCAGATGTCCGGGGGTTCGTCGTTCTGCGAGGTCTTCCTCGACGACGTCCGGATCCCGGACTCGCTGCGCCTGGGCGAGGTCGGCGCGGGCTGGAGCGTCACGCTCGCCACGCTCGGCTTCGAACGGGGGTCGTCCGGGGCGAACATGGACCTGGGCGGCGGGTTCGCCCAGCTCGCGGACGACGCCCGTCGGCTCGGTCGGACCGGGGACCCGGACGTCCGGCGGGTCCTGGCGGACGTCTGGACGGCGGAGAAGGTCGCGGCGCTGTCGGCCCAGCGCGATCGGGAGAGCCGGCTGGCCGGCGGCGAACCGGGTCCCATGGGCTCGCTGCGCAAGCTCGACTGGGCCCAACGACTCAAGCTCGTCTCCGAGGCGGCGGCGCTGGTGCTCGGCCCGCGGCTGGTCGCGGACGCCGGGGACGGGACCTACCGCTGGACCGAGCACTACCTGGGCGCCCCGGGCTACCGGATCGCCGGGGGTTCCGACGAGGTGCAGCGGACGATCATCGCGGAGCGCCTGCTAGGGCTGCCCGCGGAGCCCCGAGGCGATCGGGGCGTGGCGTGGAAGGACATCCCGAGATGAGCTCTCTCGACGCGGCGGTTGCGGCCGCCCGGGCCGTCGACCCGCCGCTGGCCGGTCGACGGGCGCTGGTCACCGGCGGATCGCGCGGCCTGGGCCGCGAGATCGCCATCGCGTTCGCCGCGGCGGGTGCGGACGTGGCGGTGGCCTCGCGCAAGAAGGACGCCTGCGAGGAACTCGCCGAGGAGTTGGCGGCGGCGACCGGGCGTCGGGTGACCGCGCACGCTGCGCACGTCGGCGACTGGGACCGGCTCGACCCGCTGCTCGACGAGGTCGAGCAGGAGCTAGGCCCGCTGGACGTGCTGGTGAACAACGCGGGCATGGCGCCGCTGTACTCCTCCCTCGAGGAGGTGTCGGAAGCGTTGTTCGACAAGGTCTTCGCGGTGAACGTCCGCGGCCCGTTCCGGCTGATGGCCGCGGCGGGGAAGCGGATGGTGGCCCGGGGTGGCGGCGCGATCCTCAACATCTCGTCGATGGGGTCGCAGCGCCCGACGGCGGGGGACCTGCCCTACACGGCGGCGAAGTCGGCGTTGAACACGCTGACGGCGGGGTTCGCGCAGGAGTACGGGCCGTCGGTGCGGGTGAACACGATCCTGGCGGGTCCGTTCGCCACCGACATCAGCAAGGCCTGGGACCCGGAGGCGGTGGCGCGCATGGCGCAGGACTGGCCGGCCAAGCGGGTCGGCGAGCCGCACGAGATCGTCGGTGCGGCGCTGTACCTCTGCGGGCCGCATGCCACGTACACGACCGGCGCCCTGCTCGCCGTCGACGGCGGACGGCTGGCCGCGCCGTGATCGCCGGGAAGACGACCGTCGACGACGCGCTGTTCGTCGAGACCGCGGAGGGCCCGGCGCTGCTCGGCAGCCGGTGCACGGACTGCGCGGCCCACACCTTCCCGCGCCAGGGCGGCTGCCCACGCTGCACGGGGTCGGCGATGGAGGACGTGCCGCTGTCCCGGACGGGCACGCTGTGGTCCTGGACGGTGCAGGGGTTCCGGCCCAAGCCGCCCTACACCGGCACCGAGAACTACGAGCCGTACGGCGTCGGGTACGTCGAGCTGCCCGGGCAGCTGATCGTGGAGACCCGGTTGGTGGAGACCGACCCGGCGAAGCTGGAGATCGGCATGGCCGTGGAGCTGGTGCTCGCCCCCTTCCGGGACGACGAGTTCGGCTGGCCGGTGCACACGTTCGCGTTCGTGGCGGTGACGGCATGAGCGGGGTCGCGATCGTCGGGATCGGGATGCACCGGTTCGGGCGCACCGAGGGCGTCTCGGGCCGGGCGCAGGCGGTCCACGCGGCGCGGGAGGCGTTGCGCGACTGTGGACTGCGCTTCTCCGACATGCAGTTCGGGTTCGGCGGCTCGCACTCTGCGGGCGACGCGGACACCCTGGTCTCCGAGCTCGGGCTGACCGGGCTGCCGTTCATCAACGTGGCCAACGGCTGTGCGACGGGCGGGTCGGCGCTGATCGCCGCAGACGCCGCGATCCGCTCCGGGCAGCACGACGTCGGCATCGTGATCGGGTTCGACAAGCACCCGCGCGGCGCCTTCAACACCGACCCGGCCGAGCACGGCATCGGGGCCTGGTACGGCGAGACCGGGCTGATGGTCACCACGCAGTTCTTCGGCCTGAAGATCCAGCGCTACCTGCACGAGCACGGCATCGCGCCGGGCGTGCTGGCCACGATCGCCGAGAAGGCCTTCCGCAACGGCGCCCGCAACCCGATGGCGTGGCGGCGCAAGGAGATCGACGCCGCGGAGATCGCGGCGGCACCGATGATCTCCCACCCGCTGACCCAGTACATGTACTGCTCGCCCGCCGAGGGTGCGGTCGCGTTGGTCCTGTGCCGGGCGGACAAGGCTCGTGAGTACACCGAGCACCCGGTGTTCCTGCAGGGGGCGGCGTTCCGCTCCCGCCGGTACGGGTCGTTCGAGGTGTTCTCGCCCTGGACGGCCGCGGAGCGGGCGGACTCGCCCACGGCCGAGGCGGCCGCGGCGGCGTTCGCGGCGGCGGGGATCGCCCCGTCGGAGGTCGACGTGGCGCAGATCCAGGACACGGAGTCCGGCGCCGAGCTGATGCACATGGCCGAGACCGGGCTGTGTGCGCACGGCGAGCAGGAGGAGCTGATCGCCTCCGGGGCGACCGCGATCGAGGGCAGGCTGCCGGTCAACACCGACGGTGGCTGCCTGGCCAACGGCGAGCCGATCGGCGCCTCCGGCCTGCGGCAGGTCCACGAGAACGTGCTCCAGCTGCGCGGGGGCGCGGGGGAGCACCAGGTCCCGGGGGACCCGCGAGTCGGGTTCACCCACGTCTACGGGGCGCCGGGCATCTCCGCCTGCACCGTCCTGACCCGGTAGGAGCGAGTCGATGAGCTGGGGATTCGAGAACGACCCGGAGGTCCAGGAGGAGCTCGACTGGGTCGAGAAGTTCGTCCGGACCGAGGTCGAGCCCGTCGACCAGGTGATCGAGCACGCCTGGAACCCGCGGGACCCGGTGCGCAACGCGCTGATCAAGCCCCTGCAACAGCGGGTCCGTGAGAAGAAGCTGTGGGCCTGTCACCTGGGCCCGGAGCTGGGTGGGCCCGGATACGGGCAGCTGCGGCTGGCGCTGCTGAACGAGAAGCTGGGCCGCACCCACTCCGGGCCGGTGGTGTTCGGCTGTCAGGCCCCGGACTCCGGCAACGCGGAGATCCTGGCCCACTACGGCACCGACCACCTCAAGAAGACCTACCTCGAGCCGCTCGTCGAGGGCGAGATCGTGTCGTGCTTCTCGATGACCGAGCCGCACGGCGGGTCGGACCCGACGGGCTTCCGCACCACCGCCCGCCTCGAGGGCGACGAGTGGGTCATCAACGGGGAGAAGTGGTTCTCCTCCCACGCGCTGTGGGCGGAGTTCCTGATCGTGATGGCGGTGACCGAGCCGGACGCTCCGGCGCACAAGTCGATGTCGATGTTCGTGGTGCCCGCGGACACCCCGGGGATCGAGCGGCTGCGTGACGTGTCCGTGTGGGGGCACGACGAGCCGGTCGGCAGCCACAACTACCTGCGCTACACCGACGTCCGCGTGCCGGCGGAGAACATCCTCGGCGAGCGCGGGCAGGCCTTTGCGGTGGCCCAGACCCGCCTCGGCGGCGGCCGCATCCACCACGCGATGCGCACGGTCGGGCTGGTGCAGTCGGCGTTCGAGATGATGACGCGCCGCGCGGTGTCGCGTACCACCAGGGGCGAGCGGCTGGCGGACAAGCAGCTGGTGCAGGAGATGATCGCGGACTCGTGGATCCAGCTCGAGCAGTTCCGGCTGCTGGTGCTGCGCACGGCGTGGCGGATCGACCGGTACAACGACTACCGCAAGGTCCGCGCGGACATCTCCGCGGTCAAGGCGGCGATGCCGAAGGTGCTGGCCGACGTGGCCGGGCGGGCCATCCAGGTCCACGGCTCGCTCGGCATCAGCAAGGAGCTGCCGTTCGGGAAGTGGGTCATGGAGTCCTTCCACATGGGACTCGCCGACGGCGCAACCGAGGTGCACAAGGTCAACCTCGCGCAGTTCCTCCTGCGCGGCACCGAGCCGGACGACGGGCTGTTCCCGCCGTACCTCATCCCCGTCCGTCAGGCGGAGGCCCGCGAGCGGTTCGCCGACGTGCTGGCTGCCGTGGACGATGGTGGGCCCGCATGATCCCCCGGCTCACCCCGGACTCCGACGCCGAGGACCTGCGCGCGGCCGTCCGCGACTTCCTGGCACGGCACACCGAACCCGCGCGAGAGCCCGACCAGCCATGGGATCCGACGGTCTGGAAGCGGCTGGCGGGCGAGCTCGGCGTCGTGGCCCTCGACGTCCCGGAGGCGGCGGGCGGTGCGGGCGCGACCTTCCGCGAGGTCGGCGTGGTCGCCGAGGAGCTGGGCCGGTCCCTGGCCCGACTGCCGTGGTTCTCCACGGCGGTCCTCGGCGTGGGCGTGCTGCTCCACACCGGAGGAGACGACGAGCTGCTCGCCGAGCTGGCGGCGGGATCGACGACCGCGACCCTCGCCGAGCGCGAGGCGCCCGGCGGGCAGGCCACCCGGGCGGAGGAGGATGCCGGCGGATGGCGGCTGACCGGGGGCAAGACGCTCGTCGTGGAGGGCGCCACGGCGGACCTGCTGTTCGCCGTCGCCGCGGTCGACGGGCAGTCCGCGGTCTTCGTCGTCGACGCGGAGGCCGACGGCCTCACCCGCACGCCGATGCGGGCGCTGGACCCCAACCGGCAGCTGGCGGACGTGGTGTTCGACCGGACCCCGGCGACGCTGCTCGCCGCCGACGCGCAGGAGGTGCTCGACCGCGTGCACGACCGCGCGGCCGCGGCGCTGGCCTGCGAGCAGACCGGGGGAGCAGCGGCGGCCCTGGAGCTCTCCGCGACCTACGCGGCACAACGGCTGCAGTTCGGCCGCCCGATCGGCAGCTTCCAGGCGATCAAGCACCGGTGCGCCGACATGGCCGTACGGGTGGAGGCGGCCCGCTCGGCGTCGCTCTGGGCCGCGGCCACCGCCGCGGACGATCCCGCGGAGCTGCCGACCGCCGCGGCCACCGCCGCCCTCGTGTGCGGCGAGGCCTACCGTTGGGTCGCGGCCGAGACCGTGCAGGTCCACGGCGGTATCGGCTTCACCTGGGAGCACCCCGCGCACCTGCACGTCCGGCGGGCGGCGACGACGGCCGTCCTGGTGGCGGCGCCCGCCGCGCACCGGGAGGCCCTGCTCGCACGGCTCGGCATCTGAGACCACTTCGACGCAGAGAGGCGGCGACGCATGCCGGAAGCACCGACCCCGACCGACCCGGTCGACCTCCTCGTCCTCGGCGGCGGCATGGCGGGCATGACCGCCGCCGCCCGCGCCGCCCGGTCCGGGCTGCGGGTGACCGTCGTGGAGCGGGCCCCGGAGCTGGGGGGATCGGCGCAGTTCGCCGGCTACCTCTGGACCGCCCCGGACACCGCGACGATGGACGAGATCAACCCGCACGGGGATCCGGAGCTCAAGGCCGCCGTGGTCGGCCGGTTCGCCGACGCCGTCGCGTTCCTCCGGGACCTGGAGGTCCCCGTCGCGGACGCGGTCACGATCCTGCGGTTCGGCCGCGGCCACGCGTTCGATACCACCCTCTACATCGACACGTGCCGGCGAGCCGTGCTCGCCCAGGGGTCGGTCACCACCGGCGCGCGAACCACGACGCTCACGATCGACGCCGAGGGCCGGGTCTCCGGCGCGGAGCTGCTCCTCGCAGACGGCTCGCCCCGCACCGTGCGGGCCGGGGCGACCCTCCTGGCGACCGGTGGGTTCCAGGCGGACGCGGAGCTGCGGGCGCGGTACGTGCACGCGCAGGCCCGGGAGGTGACCCTGCGCTCCAACCCCTGGAGCAGCGGCGACGGGCTGCGGCTGGCCACCGAGGCGGGCGGGGCCGTGACCGGCGAGGGGAGCGGCTTCTACGGGCACCTGGTTCCGGCCCACGTGGACCTGGAGCCCGAGCACTTCGTGGACCTCGCCCTCTACTACAGCGAGCACGCGCTGCTGTTCAACCTCGCCGGCGAGCGCTTCGTCGACGAGACCGTGGGCGACCACCTGACCGCCATGGCGCTGCTCGACCAGCCGGAGGGCCGAGGCCTGCTGGTGACGGACGCCCGCGGCTACCGCGAGTACATCACCGGGTCCTACGTGGAGGGTGCGCCCGCCACCGACAAGTTCGCGCTGGCCCGGCGGAAGGGCGGCCGGTGTGTCGTCGCCGACGACGCGGACGACTTCCGCGCCATGCCGGAGGAGTGGGGCTACGACGGGGAGCGGATCGCCGAGGAGGTGGCCCGGCTCGCCGGCGGGGCGCCGCCGAGCCCGCCGCGCACGATCGACCCTCGGCCGCTCGCCGAGGCGCCCTACTACGTCGTCGAGGTCGCAGCCGCGCTCACCTTCCCGTTCGCCGGGATCCGGATCGACGCGCGGGGACGTGTCCTCGGCGCGTCGGGGGACGTGGTGCCCGGGCTGTACGCGGCGGGATCGGACGTCGGCGGGATCTACGCCGGCGCCTACGCGGGCGGCATCGCCGCCGCGGCCGCGACCGGCCTCGCCGCGGCGGACGACGTGGTGAGCACGAAGTGAACCCGGTTCGGGCACGCGGCTAGGCTGAGCCACCGGACGAGGGAGTGGTGACGTGAGCATCGAGGCTCTGACCGAGGCGGACGACGGGCCGCGGTCGAAGCGGCCCGCGATCCTGGCCGCGGCCGTGGAGTGCTTCGGCGAGGTCGGCTACGAGGCCACCAAGTGGTCCGAGGTGGCGGACCGGGTCGGCATCGGGCAGACCGCGCTCTACCACTACTTCGAGTCCAAGGCGCACTGCCTGCTCACGATCATGCGGCTCGGGCTGCGCAACTCCGACGCCGCGTTCCGCGAGGCCACGGCGGGGGCGTCCAGCTCGTCGGACGCCCTGCGGGCCGCGGTCGAGGCCGCGTACGCGCTCTCGCCGCAGGAGGTGCAGCAGAACCGCATCCTGCAGAGCAACATCGCCCTGCTGGCCAACGAGCGGGCCTCGCGCCGCGAGGAGACCGAGCGGCAGGCGTGCCGCGAGCTGGTGGCACAGGTCGAGCACAACTGGGCGGAGCTGCTCGAACGCGGGATGGCCGCGGGGGAGTTCCCCCGCCGCGACCCGCAGATGATGGCCCGCAGCCTGCTCGGCCTCGTTGTCGGCGTCTGGCGCTGGTACCGGCCCGGCGGCCCGCTCGAGCTGCGGACCATCTCGGACTTCATCACCGGGTGCTGCGTGCGGATGGTGGCGGGCCGGGAGCCGGACGCCGGCTGAGCCCCTTGCCTCCGGGCCCGGGCCTCCCTAGTCTGAACTCAATCAAACTGAACTCAGCTCAGTTAGGTGGAGCCGGTCGGTCGTGACCCTCCACACGGGGCCCACCGTCAGGGAGGACGGTCGACATGATCATCGAGGACTACTACGCGCAGCTCGACGGCGCGACGCCGCTGGCCGGGCTCGACCTGGTGGAACCGGACGTCGAGTTCCTGATCGCGCTGCCGGGCCAGGAGATCACAGGTTCCGGCCGCGCCGATCTCGAGGCGTACATCGCCGGGCGGCCCGCGGTCGGACGGCGCCACCGGATCGTCTCGCGTGGGACCGACGGCGACCTGGAGATGGTCTACGGGATCATCACCGAGGGCGACGGCCGGGGGACCGGCTCGTTCTCCTCGGTGGCGCTGGTGTCGCCGGACAAGCGCCTGGTCCGCTACCAGGCCTTCTTCCACCCCACCTTCGGCATGTTCCCGCTGCCCACGGGCGGTGCCGCGTGAGCGCCCCGTTCCTGGCGAAGTGGTTCGACACCCTCGACGGCGGTTCCCCGGACGACATCCTCGACATGATCGCGCCGGACTTCCGCTTCTCGATCGTGTTCGGCACCGGCGGCGAGGCGGCCCGGGACTTCGCGGGCGGCCGCGAGGCGATGGAGGGGTACCTCCGCCAGCGGGAGAAGGGCGTGCTGACCCATCACGTGCTGTCCGCCTCGACCGTCGGATCCGACGAGCTGGTGCTGGGTCAGGCGCGGCGCGGCGGGAAGTTCGAGTCGACGTTCGTCGCCGCGGCTCGGCTGGACGACTCGGGGCAGGTGGTCGGTCTGATGATCGGCCGCTCCCCGGAGTTCGACATCGAGGCCTGAGAATCAAGAGGAGACCGGAGATGTTCAACCTCGCCCTGCTCGCCGCCCGTCCCTCGGACTGGACGCACGAGCAGTTCATCACCTGGTGGCGCGGCGAGCACGCCGAGGTGACCTACCCCCTGCCGGGGCTGCGGGCCTGGCGCCACACCGCCGTGTCGAGCGCGCTCGAGCCGCGGTCGGAGGGCTGGGACGGCCTGTCCGTCCTGAGCTTCGACGACGAGGCAGCCGCCCGCGCCGCCCTCGCGAGCGACGAGTGGGCCGCCGCGGTCCGGCACGTGGGCGCCATGCGGGGCAAGCGGATCGCCCTGCTCGGCGACGAGCGCGAGATGTTCCGGGCCTGAGATGCGACAGCTCGTTCTGGACCTGGACCGGCGCGCCGCGGCGGCGCCGGACGACGTCGTCGCGATCGACGCCGACGGCCCGCACCGGCTCGCCGCGATCCTGGAGCAGGGCGCCGCGCTGGCCGCGGCGCTGCGCGAGGCGACCGGCCCCCGCCCCACGCTGCTGGTGCAGGCGGACAACTCGTGGCGCACCGTCGTCGCCGCCGTGGCAGTGGGCAGGCTCGCGGGCACGCTCGCCCTGATCAGTAGGCACGCGACTCGGCAGGAGTTCGCCGCGGCGTGCGAGGACATCGACCCGGACGCCGTCGTCGCCGCCCCCGGCATCAGCCAGGACTGGGCGGTCGGGCTCCCTGCGGCGGCCGAGGTCCTGGACGGCTGGCGGCTCGCGGCCCGGCCCGCCCGCGACGGCGACCGCTGGCGGGGTGGGGTCGTCATCGGCCTGACCTCGGGCTCGACCGGCCGCGCCAAGGGTGTGGTGCAGTCCGAGGCGTCGCTGCGCTACGCCGGGCAGGCCACGATCGACGCGGTCGGGTTACGGCCCGGGGACACGGTCGCCGCACTCGTCCCGCTGTCGTCCGCCGCCGCCGTCTGCTTCGGCCTGTACCTGCCGCTCATGCTCGGCGGGCGCGTGCTGCTGGCGGACCGCTGGGACCCGGCCGCCGCGGTCGACCTGATGGCCGAGCACGATGCCCGCTGGACGATGTGTGTGCCCACGATGGCGCTGCAGATGGGCGCGGCTGCCCGTGAGCCGGGCCTGCTGACCGCGATGACGGCGATGACCGTCGGCGGGGGTCCGATGGACGCGGGCGCGCTGGGCCGGGCCGAGCGGTACCTCGGGACGCGCTTCCTGCGGGTCTTCGGGATGTCGGAATGCCTGGGCCACACCACCTCGCTCCCCGGCGACACTCCCGAGAAGCGACTCGGGACCGACGGCGTTCCCTTCCCGGGCACCGAGCTGCGGGCCGTCGACGAGGGCGGCGCGCCGCTGCCGGTCGGGGCGACCGGACGGGCCCAGGTGTGCGGCCCCTCGCTGTTCGAGGGTTACGCGCGGGCCGGGGCCGTGGTCTCGCCCGAGCTGACCGCGGACGGGTTCTTCTCGACCGGCGACCTCGTCGAGACCGCTTCGGACGGCACGATCTCGATCAAGGGCCGGGAGAAGGACATCATCATCCGCGGCGGGCGCAACATCGACATCACCGAGGTCGAGACCGCGGTGGCCCGTCACCCGCAGGTCGACCAGGTCTGCGTGGTCCCGGTGCCGGACGAGGTGCTGGGGGAGCGGATCGCGGTCCTGCTGGTCACCGAGCGGGCCGATCTCGACCTCGCCGAGCTGCAGCGTCATCTCGGCGAGCTCGGCCTGATGAAGGGCAAGTGGCCGGAGTTCGTGTTCCGGGTGGAGGCGCTGCCGCAGAACCGGGTGGGCAAGCTCTCCCGCGCCGACGCGTCCCGGCTGGCCCGCGAGCTGCGGGACGGGGCCCCGGCGTGACGACAGCAGCCCGCCGGTTCGAGGGCTCGGTCGCCGTCGTCACCGGGGCCGGCTCCGGCCTCGGGACCGCCGCGGCAGAGCGGCTGGCCGCCGAGGGGGCCACCGTCGCGCTGCTCGACCGCGACCTGCGGGCCGTGGCCGAACTGGCCGACGAGCTCCCCCACGCCACCGCGCACGAGGTCGACGTGACCGACGCGGCCGCCGTCGACACGGTGATCGACACGGTGGCGGCCCGGCACGGTCGGATCGACGCCCTGGTCAACAACGCCGGCGTGATCGGCCCGCAGGTGCCGCTCCACGAGACGACCGACGCGATCTGGTCGACCGTCATGCGGGTCAACGCCGACGGCACGTTCCACGTGCTGCGCGCCACCCTGCGGGCCATGGTCGCGGGCGAGGGCGGTGCCGTGGTGAACATGGCCTCCTCGTCCGGGTTGTCGGGCAAGCCCAACATGGTGCCGTACAGCTTCTCGAAGGCCGGGGTCGTCGGGCTGACCCGCTCCGCGGCCATCGAGTACGCGGCCCGCGGGGTGCGGGTCAATGCCGTTGCCCCGACCGCCGTCCGTACACCGCTGGTGGAGCGGCACATCCAGAACGCGCCCGACCCGTCCACGATGGAGCGCCTGGTCACCTCCCAGACCCCGATCCCCGGGCTGCCCACGCCCGCGGACGTCGCCGGGGTGGTGGCCTTCCTGCTCTCCGCCGAGGCCGCGTGGATCACCGGCCTCACTGTGCCTGTCGACGGCGGGTACCACGCCAGCTAGCAGTCACCGTCCACGACCTCAGGGCCACGGCCCGGGTCGACGCAGCGCGAAGGAGCGCCGATGTCCCAGGTCACCCCCGAGGAGGCGGCCCGAACCGGCCGGCGGGCGAGCATCGCCGCCGCCGTCGGTACCGCCATCGAGTACTACGACTTCGCGATCTACGGCTACCTCGCGGTCGTCCTCGCGCCGTTGTTCTTCCCGAGCCAGGACGGGCTCGTCGGCGTCCTGTCGACGCTGGTCGTCGTGGCCGGCGGGTTCGCCGCCCGCCCGCTCGGTGGAGTGATCTTCGGGCGGATCGGGGACCGACGTGGCCGGCGCATCGTGCTCATGGCGACGGTGAGCCTGATGGGCGCCTCGACCGTGTTGACGGGACTCCTCCCGACCTTCGCCACCGTCGGCGTCGCCGCCCCGATCCTGCTCGCCGTGCTCCGGATCGTGCAGGGCATCTCGGCCGGCGGCGAGATCGGCGGGGCCGCCTCGTTGGCGACCGAGTCCGCCCCGTCGCGACGCCGCGGCCTGTTCGGCTCTGCGACCTCCGTCGGTGTCGCGTTCGGCTTGGCGGGTGCTGCGGCCGCTGTCGGGACCGTCACCGCGGTCACGACTCCCGAGCAGCTCGCCTCGTGGGGCTGGCGCATCCCGTTCCTCGTCGCCGGCCCTCTGCTTCTCGGCGCCGTGCTCTACCGGATGCGGGTGGAGGACTCGCCGGTGTTCAAGGAGCTGGTTCAGGACTCCGAGCCGGTGAAGGCCCCCGTCACCGAGGTTCTGCGCAAGCACGGGAGTGCAGTGCTGCGGACCGTCGGCATCGTCTATGCCACGTTGACGACCGGCAGCCTCGCCTCGGTGTACATCCTGGTGCACCTCTCGGCGGTGCTCGGGTACTCGCTGACAGGTTCGCTCTGGTTGATCGTGTTGATCGTGCTGCTGCCGGTCGGGCTGGTGCCGTTGGCCGGCGCGCTGAGCGACCGGTTCGGCCGTCGAGCCGTGCTGGCAGCGGCGGCGCTCGGGTTCATCGTCCTGGCGGTGCCCTGTTACTGGGTGATGCAGCAGGGCTCCCTGGTCTGGGCCATGGTGGCGGCGATCATCCTGAACATCCCCTTCGCCGTCCAGCAGGGTGTGCTCTACACCCTGCTTCCCGAGCTGTTCCCGACACGCGTTCGCTACACCGGTGTCTCGATCGGCTTCAACATCGGCGGAGTGCTGGGCTCGGGCCTGGTCTCGGTGATCGCGACCGCCCTGGTCACGTTGACCGGCAACACGTTGGCGCCTGCGTTCTACTTGATCTTCGCCGCCCTCGTCGGCCTCGCGTTCGTCGCGATCACCCGCGAGACCTCCCGAGACACCCTCGGGAGCGAGGACACCGCGAACTCGACGCTGGGCAGCTCGTCCACTGTTCAGACCTGAACTGTTCGACATTCCCCCGCTTCCACGATGCGCGGGCTCACCGATGGCCCGGTGCTGACCTTCGGCCGCGCCCCGCACGCCGACGTTCGAGTGCTCGATCCGAGGCTGGATCGGGCCGGCCGCCCCTCGTTCAATCTGCAGACCTGCGACACCTCGGCCCGGTGAGGCTGTCGCTCGTGGCCGACGTGGTGGTCGCGATCGGCGAGGCCGCCCGACCGATCGCCGTCGGGGCGGGGGAGCGGGCGCTGGCCGTGGCCGACAACGGTGCCGTCGTCGACTGGCTGCGCACGCACCTCGGGGCCGACCGCTCCCGCTGACCCCGAACCGTCGGTCACGCCGCACTGAATTGCCGAACCGGCAAGGGTTCTTGCCTGAGCCGCTCGGTCGGGCGCAGGTTCGGTGGCATGGATTACGACGTGGTGGTGGTCGGCGGCGGTGCCGCCGGGCTGAGCGGTGCGGTGGCCCTGGCGCGCAGCCTGCGGTCGGTGCTGGTGGTCGATGCGGGCGAGCCCCGCAACGCTCCGGCCGCCGGGGTGCACAACTACCTCGGCCGGGAGGGCACCCCGCCCGCCGAGCTGTACGCGGCGGGAAGGGCGGAGGCCGAGGGGTACGGCGTGGAGTTCGCCCGGGCGCGGGTCACCGCGCTCGCCCCTGGTTTCCGGGTGACCTTCTCGACCGGGCGCGTGGTGACCGCCCGCAAGCTGCTGGTCACCACCGGCCTGACCGACGAACTGCCGGACCTGCCCGGGCTGGCCGAGCGCTGGGGGCGGGACGTGCTGCACTGCCCGTTCTGCCACGGATACGAGGTCCGCGGGCAGGCGATCGGCGTCCTCTCGACCGGGTCGGGGATGCACCAGGCGCTGCTGTTCTCGCAGCTCAGCAGCGATGTCACGCTCTTCCTGCACACCGGGGACCAGCCGACCGACGAGGAGTGGGAGCAGCTCGCCGCCCGCGGGATCGCCGTGGTGGACGGCGAGGTCACCGGGCTCGAGGTGGCCGACGACCGGCTCACCGGTGTGCGGCTCGCCTCCGGCCGGGTCGTGGCCCGGGATGCGCTCGTGGTCGCGCCGCGGTTCACCGCGAACTCCGACCTGCTCGCGGGGCTGGGTCTGGCCCCGGAGCCCGTGGAGATGATGGGGCGGGTCGTGGGCCACCGCGTCCCGGCGAACCCGATGGGCGCCACCGCGGTGCCCGGGGTCTACGTGGCCGGCAACGTCGCGGACGTGTCCGCACAGGTCGTCGTGTCCGCGGCGGCGGGCATGCGGGCCGGCGCCGCGCTCCACGGCGAGCTGATGCAGGAGGAGACCCGCGCGGCCGTCGAGCGGCGGCGGGTCTTCTCGGCGGCCTCCGAGCGCGAGCTCTCGGCGGCCCTCACCGGCGCACGCGCCCACGGTCTCTAGCAGGATGGCGCCATGGACCACGGACATGGGCACGGCCGGCCGATGACCGAGGAGGAGATCCGGGCCATGCTCGAGGCCCCGGCCTGGGACGAGCGCTACGGCGGCGCCGAGCTGGTGTGGAGCGGGTTCCCGAACCCGCAGCTGGTCGCGGAGATCGACGACGTCGCCCCCGGCGCCGCGCTGGACGTCGGCGCGGGCGAGGGCGCGGACGCCGTCTGGCTGGCCCGGCGGGGCTGGGCGGTGACGGCGGTGGACTTCTCGGCGACGGCGCTGAAGCGGGTGGCCGAGCACGCCGCGGAGGCGGGGGTGCAGGTCACGACCGAGCAGGCGGACGTCCGCAGCTGGACGCCGCCCGAGCGCGCCTTCCAACTGGTGAACTCGCAGTTCATGCACCAGCCCGCGGAGGTGTTCGCCCCGCTCGTCGCGCGGCTCGCGGCGGCGGTCGCGCCGGGCGGGCACCTGCTGGTCGTCGGGCATCATCCGAAGGACCTGGAGAACCCCGAGATCGGCCGTCCGGCCGTCGGCGACATGCTGTTCACCGCCGAGGAGATCGCGGCGAGGCTCGACCCCGCGGACTGGGAGATCGTCGCGGCGCTGACCCGCCCGCGTCAGCTCATCGGGGTGAACGGTGAGCCGGTGACCGGCCACGACGCGGTTCTCCACGCCCGCCGCCGCGCATAGTCCAGTGCTGGGTGGGTTCACCGGCGCCCCGGGAATGCGGCACGTGGCGGACGGCGCCGGTGTCGGCGCTGGTGGCCATGCGCGACGTCGGCCGAGACCGCGCAGGTGATCTTCCTGGCGGCTTCGCACACTTGAATCGACTCCGGCGCTGCGGACTTGGTCGACCCGATCACGCCGTGCTTCGAGGCGACGTAGGGGCCACGGCGGCCTCCAGAGGAGGCAGTTGATGTCAGATGTCTGTGGGACAGTGCTGGGCGCCTGGAGGTAAGTCACGTCACACCGGGCAGGCGGCGCCGTTTCACTGGCTGAGACGGTGCAGCTAGAAGCCACGATTGTTCTACAGAACTCGGACGGATGCTCAGGTGAGTGAAGAGCTATTGACAGTCTCGACCCGGTTGCTACAGTGAGCGGGCTCACTTAGCTGATGTCAGACAGCGCTATCCGCATCGGGTCGCTTGCCTCCTCGGAGAACGTCAGTGACGACTTGGCTCCGCTTCCCACGGTCCTTGGCCGGGCGTCCGGGATCGGCCTTCCGCCGGCAGGGGGAAGTCTGCTCTGCGCCCACGGGAGCAGCGGTCGGGTCGGCACGGGCCGGCCTGGAGGGAGAACGGGATGTCCGCCCAGGACTCGGAGTTCGTGTTCGCCCCGATCGGGGTGGGCCGCGGCTTCGAGAAGATCGTCGCCAACATGAGGGGCGCGATCGTGCGGGGCGACCTGCCGGCCGGGCAACGGCTTCCGTCGGAGCCGGAGCTCGCCCAGCAGCTCGGGGTGTCGCGGCCGATGCTGCGCGAGGCACTCAAGGCGCTGGAGGTCTCGGGGTATCTGGAGGTCCGCCGCGGCTACGGCGGCGGGCGGTTCGTGGCGATGCCCGAGCCCGAGGAGTTCCACGCGATCACCGCCGCCCCCCTCTCGACGATGGACGTCGAGCCGCGGCACGTGATGGACGTGCGGCTGGCGGTCGAACCGATGGCTGCCCGGCTCAATGCCCAGGACGGCGATACCGCCGACCTCGAGCGGGCGCTGCGGATGCTGGAGATGGCGGGTGCGCGACCGGCTCGTGCGGTCGCGGCCGTCGCCTCCTTCCACGTCGCGTTGGTCGAGGGCTCGCAGAACCCGGTGTTCGTCGCCGTGTTCGAGAGCCTGCGTGGTCCGGTGGCGATGAGCCTCGGCCAGCGGGTCCGCAAGCCGGACTGGCCCGTGCGCGCCCGTGACGGCTTGGCCCACGTGGTGCGCCTGATCGAGGACGGCGAGGGCGGCGCGGCCGAGCGCGCCATGCGGAAGTACCTGCTCGACTTCGAGGACGACCGGGACCAGCGGGAGGAGGACAGATGACCAGCTCCGGTGCGATCGGCGGGCCCGTGCCGCGCCCGCTTCACGGCGTCGCCGACGGCGGTCCCGACGGGCAGCTGTTCGACCGGGCGGTCGAGGCGATGCCGCCCGAGCGCATGCGCATGCTGCAGCTCGACCGCCTCCGTGCCCAGCTGGCGGGCCTGGCCCCGCGGTCGCCGTTCTACGCCGACCTCTGGGCCGAGCACGGGTTCGACCCCACTTCGGTCGACTCGCTCGAGGACTTCGACGCCCCGCTGACGACCAAGGAGATGCTGCGCGACAGCCAGCTCGAGGCTCCGCCGCTGGGCCGGCACGCCGGCGTGGCGATGGCCGAGGTCGTACGCGTGCATGCGTCGAGCGGGACGACGGGCCGACCGTCCTATGTGGGCATCACCCTCCGTGACCTCGAGGACTGGACGCAGGTCGTGGCACGGGTCCTCTACAGCGAGGGCATGCGCCCCGACGACGTCGTCGTCCACGCGTTCGGCCTCGGCTTCTTCGTCGGGGGTCTGCCGCTCAAGGACGCGACCGAGCGCATCGGTGCGACCTTCGTCCCGATCGGCACGGGCAGCAGCGACAGGGTCGTGCAGAGCATCCGCGACCTGGGCGGCACCGTGCTGATGTCGACGCCGTCGTATGCGACCTACCTCGCCGAGTACTGCCGCCACAAGCTCGGCCTGGAGCCCGCCGAGCTGGGCCTGCGGAAGCTCCTGCTCGGTGCCGAGCCCGGCGCGTCCATCCCGGCGGTGCGCGCGCGGCTGGAGGCCGACTACGGAGCGGTCGTCGGCGACGGGATGGGCAACGCCGACGTCTTCCCGATCTATCTGGCCAGCTGCCCCGAACAGGACGGGCTGCACCTGTGCGCCGAGGACCAGCTGCTCACCGAGCTGATCGACCCCGCGAGCGGGGAGCGGCTCGACTGGACCGAGGGCGCGGAAGGCGAGCTCGTCGTCACCCACCTCCAGCGCGAGTGCGTGCCGCTCGTGCGGTTCCGGGTCCGTGACCGGGTCGTCGTGGCCGCGACGAGCTGTCCCTGCGGGCGGACCAGCCCGCGCCTGCACTGCGTCGGCCGGACCGACGACCTGCTGTTCGTCGCCGGGGTCAACGTGTGGCCGAGCGCGGTCAAGGACGTGGTCGCCTCCATGGCCCCGCGCACCACCGGCGCCATGCAGATCGTGTTGTCCGAACCGGGGCCGCTCGTCAGGCCTCCGATGCGGGTGCAGGTCGAGTACGGCCTCGACGTCGAGGACCTCGACGAGCTGCGCGCCGACGTCGAGAACTTGTTGCGGGACAAGCTGGTCGTCGCCACGACGGTTGACCTGGTCCCGCCGAACTCGCTTCCCCGCTGGGAGATGAAGGCCCAGCTGGTGAAGAGGCGCCGATGACACCCCGCACAAGGAGCTCCGGCCGACGCAGGCCGACGAACCGAACCGACGCACCGAGGAGAGGACACGGATGAAGCCCCGGACAGCGCTGACCGAGGAGGTGACGAACGCGTGCTGAACATCGACATCGACACCGGCGGCACCATGACCGACGGACTGGTCAGCGGCGACGGCACGGTGTTCTCCATCAAGGTGGAGACCACCCCGCACGACGTGACCCTCTCCTTCCTCGAGATCCTCGAAGCCGCTCGCGCGCACGTGGGTGCCGCGTCGTTGCGTGATCTGCTCGACGACGTGGCATTGATTCGGTGGTCGTCGACCATCACCTCCAACGTGCTCGCCCAGAAGTCCGGACCCAAACTCGGCCTGCTCGTCAGCGCAGGCCACGAGGACGACCTCTACACCTCGCCCGAAGAAGCGGCGACGGTACTCGGACCGCTCA
The DNA here is from genome assembly GCF_021283305.1 of Pseudonocardia kujensis. GTDB lineage: Bacteria > Actinomycetota > Actinomycetes > Mycobacteriales > Pseudonocardiaceae > Pseudonocardia > Pseudonocardia kujensis. The sequence goes on along the minus strand of NZ_JAJSOK010000040.1, from coordinate 38,052 downwards.
TCACCCGGGAGAACATCACCGGGGTCGGCGCCGACGCCGATGACGACGAGGTTCGCACCGCGGTGAAGGGTCTGTTCGACAAGGGCATTCGCCGGATCAACATCTCGCTGCAGGGCGCGTTCGAGGACAACTCCCGCGAACGCAAGATCGTGTCGATGATCGATGCACAGTACCCGGACCACTTCCTGGGTTCGATCCCCGCGCTGCCGGCGAGTGAGATCCTGTTGCGCCCGGACGACTCCACTCGGACGTTCGTCTCGCTGATCAACGCCTACGTCCACCCGTCGCTGGCCACGACGCTCTACCGCGCCGAGGAGACGCTCAAGCAGGAGCACTCGTGGCGCGGCAACGTGCTGGTCGGACACATCAACGGCGGCGTCGCACGGATCGGCAAGACCACGGCGTTCGACACCATCGAGTCCGGCCCGCTGTTCGGCACCCATGCGAGCGCCGCGGAGGCCGCCCGGCGGGGTGACGCGAAGGTCCTCGCGATCGACGTGGGCGGCACGACCGCGAAGGCCTCGGCCGTGGAGAACGGGCGCGTCGTCGACCGCGACGAGGGGCACCTGTTCGGTATCCCGGTCCGCACCAACCTGCCGCTGCTGCGCTCCATCGCACTCGGCGGAGGCTCGGTCGCCCGCGCCGCGGACGGCGCGGTCACGCTCGGCCCGGACTCCATGGGCGCCGCCCCCGGGCCGGCCTGTTACGGGCTCGGCGGGCGCAACGCGACGGCGACGGATGCGTTCGTGCTGCTCGGCTACCTCGCGCCGGACGCGTTCCTCGACGGCAGGCGGACCCTCGACGTGGACGCGGCCCGCGACGCGATCGCCCGCACGGTCGGGGACCCGCTGGGCATCTCCCCGGCCGAAGCGGCCCAGCGCATGGTCGACACCGCGTTGGACATGACCGCGGAGCTGGCCCGGGAGACCGCCGCCGAGATGGGCTGGGACCCCGCCGACACGGCCGTGTACGCCTTCGGCGGCAACGGCCCGCTGTTCGCGACGGGTGTCGCCGAGCGGATCGGTGCCCGGACGGTGCGGCTGTTCGGGTTCGGCAACGTGCTCTCGGCGTATGGCTCCGCGATCTCCGACGTCGTGCACGTCTACGAGTCGGCCGTGAACTCGGCCGACGCCGCCCGGGCTGCCGCTGAGCGGCTCGCCGACGAGGCCCGCCGCGACCTCGAGGGCGAGGGTTTCACACCCGACGAGGCGGTGCTGGGGTGGGAGGTCCGCGGTACCGACGGCTCACGAGGCACGGCCGACGGATCCGTCGACGCGGCGTTGTCCGTCGTCGGCGACCCGTCACTGGTCCGGCTGACCGCCAGGTTCTCCCTGGCCAGCCTGGAGAAGGTCGCGGTCGCCGGCGGCTCGACGACCGGTGGCACGGGGGAGCGCGGCGGTATCCCGACCCGCGACTGGGCGTCGGTGGCCGGCTCCACGGTGACCGGCCCCGCACTGGTCGACGGCGGCAGCTTCACCTGGCTCGTCGGAGCCGGCTGGTCGCTGGCCGTGGACCCTACCGGCGACGCCGTGGCCACCCGAGGAGGCAACTGATGCCCAACACGATCCACGTCGCGGAGTACCTCGACCTCGACGTCGACTCCGAACGCTGGCACTGCCACTCCTGCGGCCAGGACGTCGGTGACGCGCGGGACAACTACAAGAAGGGGCTGCTGATCCACGAACGCGACCCCGGCGAGGTGCACCCGCCGCTCATCGACGGCGAGTTCACCTTCGCGCCGAACCCGGAGTGGATCCGGATCCTGGAGTTCTACTGCCCGGGCTGTGGCCGCCAGGTCGAGACCGAGTACCTGCCGCCGGGGCACCCGATCACCCACGACACCGAGATCGACCTCGACAGCCTCAAGCGCAAGCTCGCCGCGGGCGAGCTGCGGATCGACGAGCACGGCAAGCTGGAGGTAGCCACATGAGTCGTCCCAGCGTGAAGGCCGGCAGGAGGACCATCGACATCGACGTGGGCGGTACGTTCACCGACCTCGTCCTGACCTGGGACGACCGGCGCATCACCGCCAAGGCGCCGACCACGCCCTACGACCTGTCGGTCGGCTTCCTCGACGTCCTGACCGACGGCGCCGACCAGCTCGAGATGTCCATCGACGAGCTGCTGCCGCAGATCGAGCTGGTGCGGTACTCGACGACGGTCGCGATGAACCGGCTGATCGAGCGCAAGGGGCCACGGCTGGGGCTGATGACCACCGAGGGTCACGAGGACGCCATCCTCATCGGCCGCGGTGCCCAGTGGACCGACGGCACCCGGATCTCCGAGCGCCGCAACGTCGCCGTGCAGAACAAGCCGGCCCCGCTGATAACCCGCGACATGATCGCGGGCGTCCGTGAGCGGGTCGACTCCTTCGGCGCCGTGCTGCGCCCCCTGGACGAGGACGACGTGCGGCGCAAGCTGCGCAAGCTCGTCGACGGCGGTGCCCGGGCGATCGCGGTGTCGCTGCTGTGGAGCTTCGCCCACCCCGAGCACGAGCGCCGGATCCGCGAGATCATCCGCGAGGAGTACCGCAGCTACCACGTCGGCTACCTGCCGGTCGTGCTCTCGCACGAGGTCGTCGGCAAGGTCGGCGAGTACGAGCGCACGATGACCGCCATCCTCGACGCGTACCTGCAGAGCTCCATCAAGGCCGAGATGGAGAGCACGTGGGACCAGCTGCGCGACCACGGCTACCGGGGCAGCTTCCTTCTCACCCACAACACCGGCGGCTCCGCGGAGATCTTCAAGACGACCGCGTCGCGCACCTACAACGGCGGCCCGATCTCGGGGCTGATGGGCAGCTACCACATCGGCAAGGCCCTCGGGTACCGCAACGTCATCGCCTCCGACGTCGGCGGCACCAGCTTCGACCTGGGCATGGTCGTCGACGCCTCGGTGCGCTCCTACGAGTTCCGTCCGATCATCGACAAGTGGATGGTCGGTATCTCGATGCTGCAGTCCACCACGATGGGCGCCGGGGGCGGCTCGATCGCCTGGATCAACGAGCTGCTCGGCGGTCGGCTCGAGGTCGGGCCGCGTTCGGCCGGCTCCTACCCGGGACCGGTCTGTTACGACCTGGGTGGCACCGAGCCCACCACGACCGACGCCGACGTCGTCCTGGGCTACCTCAGCCCGGACGGCTACTTCAACGGCCGGATGCCGCTGAACCGGGACAAGGCGGTCGAGGCGATCGAGCTGAAGATCGCCAAGCCACTCGGGCTCGGCGTCGACGAGGCGGCGGCGCTGATCCGTCGCATCGTCGAGCAGAACATGGCGTCAGCCATCAAGCGCGAGGTGCATCTCCGCGGCTACCACCCGGAGGACTTCGTCCTGTTCGCCTTCGGCGGCGGGGGCCCCACCCACGTCGCCGGCTACGGCGCCGACGTCCCGACGTCGGTGATCTTCCCGCAGGCGCCGGTGTTCTCCGCGCTGGGCAGCTCGGTCATGGACATCATGCACGTCTACGAGCAGTCCAAGCGGATCCTGTTCCTCAACGGCATGACCCAGCAGTTCACCGACGACTACGAGGCCTACAACGCGCCGATCAAGGACATGGTCGCGCAGGCCAGGGCCGACCTGACCTCCGAGGGTCTCGACCCGGACTCGGCCGTCTTCACCGTCGAGCTCGACATGCTCTACGGCGGCCAGGTGCAGGTCAAGCGGGTCGCCTCGCCGCTGCTGTCGATCAACTCGCCGGAACAGGCCCAGCAGGTCTACGACGAGTTCGAGAAGGAGTACTCCGAGGCCTTCAGCCCGCACGTGGTCAACAAGCCCGGCGGCGCCTACATCGAGAACATCATCGTGAAGGCGACCGTTCCCACGGAGAAGCTCGAGCTCCCGGTCCACGAGCTCGTCGGCAACGACGCCTCCGCCGCGCGCACGGGCACCCGCAACGCGTACTGGCCCGAGCAGGGCGGTCGCGTCGACACACCGGTGTTCGCCTTCGACCAGCTCCGTCCCGGCAACCAGATCGACGGCCCCGGCCTGGTCGAGGCCGAGTTCACGACCATCGTCATCCCGCCCGGGAAGAGCCTGACGATCGACAGCCACGGGCTGGGCCTGCTGCAGAACACCGACGTCGCCGGAACGGACGCGGCCCAGCCCGCCCGTGCCGCCGCGCCGACCTTGGAAGGAGCTCCCGCATGAGCTACCCGAGCCTGGAGGAGAAGCTCGCCGCCCTGAAGGTCAGCGAGCCCACCGCCTACGAGCGCTCCTGCCTGGACGCAGTGAGCCCTGGTGACTACGAGATCGGCGTGCAGCGCACCGCGGACATCCTCGACGAGGGCTACGAGGTGTTCATGCGCAGCTCGCGGTCGCAGATGGGCGTCGCGGGCGACTCCATCGTCGCGATGTTCAACGCCCAGGGTGACCTGGTCAACGCCTCGGCGGGCACGTACCTGCACGCGGTCATCCCGCCGATCGTCATCAAGTACATCCTGAAGAACTTCCAGGAGAACCCGGGCATCGCCGACGGCGACATCTGGTACACCAACGACGCGCTCTACGGCGGGATCCACAACCCCGACCAGGTCGCGATCATGCCGGTGTTCTTCGAGGGCGAGCTCGTCGCGTGGACGGCAGCGCTGTCGCACACCACCGAGACCGGGGCGTGCGAGCCCGGCGGTATGCCGGTCTCCGCGAAGTCCCGCTTCGACGAGGGCATGAACCTGCCCCCGATGAAGATCGGGCACGACCACGTCCTGCGCCACGACGTGATCGAGATGTTCGCCGCGTTCGGGCTGCGCTCGGAGACGAGCGTGACCGTCGACCTGCGGGCCCGCTGCACCACGGCCGACCGGGTGCGGGTGCGCCTTCTGGAGATGTTCGCCCGCGAGGGCAAGGACTTCGTCACCGGCCTGTTCCGCCGCATGCTGATCGAGGCCGAGCAGGGCGCGCGCAAGCGGCTCGCCTCCTGGCCCGACGGGGTGTACCGCTGCGCGACGTTCTCCGACTCGGCGGGCACCGAGCACGGCCTGATGCGCAACTGCTTCATGACCATGACGAAGAAGGACGACACGCTCCACCTGGACTTCACGGGTACCAGCCCGGAGAACGGGTCGTCCTACAACGCCCACCCGCAGGCGGTAATCGGCCACCTGGCGAACTACATCTACGAGTACGTCTTCCACGACCTGCCGATCTCCTCGGCGACGTTCCAGCCGATCGACTTCGAGTTCCCGCCCAACTCGATGCTCTCCCCGGCGCCCAACGCCGCCACGAGCTGCGCGGTCATGGCGGCCACCGGGGCGATGAGCTCGATCGCCAACTGCGTCGGCCGGGCCCGGTTCGGCACCACCGAGTGGCGGCAGGTCACCGCCTCGCTGGGCAACGGCGGCAACGCCTCCGTCCTCGCCGGGGTCTCGCAGTGGGGCATGCCCTTCGCCGACATGCTCGCCTACACGATCAACACCGAGGGACAGGGCGCCCGGTCGCACTCCGACGGCATCAACGCCTACGGCTTCCCGTGGTGCGCGTTCGGGCGGGCGCCGGACGTGGAGAACATGGAGAACGAGCTGCCGATGCTCGTGCCGTTCTCCCAGCACTGGCCGGACTCCGGCGGCGCCGGCAAACACCGCGGGGGCGTCGGCACCGCCCAGCTGTGGGTCACCCACCACGTGCCCTACGTGGTGTTCATGTCCATCGCGGACAACTCGATCGTCCAGACTCCGCAACCCCTGTTCGGCGGGTACACGATGTGCACGTGTCCTGGGCTGTCGATGGAGGGCGTCGACATCCCCGAGCTGCTGCGGGCCGGCGACGAGGGCACGTTGGACCTGGCCAGCCTGCTCGCCGGCAAGTACGGCGGGCAGATCGTGTCCGAGACCTACGCCCGCACCGCGCGTCCCGTCATGTCCGACCAGGTCATCACGTTGGGCATCTCCACGGGCGGTGCCGGCTACGGTGACCCGCTCGACCGGGACCCGCAGGCCGTGGAGAAGGACGTCACCGACGGCCTGATCTCGGACTGGTCGGCCACCAACGTCTATGCCGTGCGCTTCAACGAGCGCACCGGCCGCGTCGACCCCGAGGCCACCACGGCGTTTCGGCGCGAGGCGCTCGCCGAGCGCAAGGCCCGAGGCAAGACGTGGGACGAGTTCCACGAGGGCTGGTCGCAGCGCAAGCCTCCCGAGGAGGTCCTGGGCCTCTACGGGTCGTGGCCGGACGCGGCGGTCGTGAACCCGCTCATGCGGATGTGACCGGAGGTCGTCGATGAGTCTCGCGCCTCGCCCCCGAGCGCAGGCCATCGCGGCGCGGCGGGGCGGCCGGCACACGCTGGCCGTCCCGCTCGCGCTGCGACTCGCCGCCAAGATCGCCGAACGCCCCTGGGAGGCGTTCCTGAGCGATCCGACCCAGCTCGCCAACGGATTGGGCGACCTGCTCGACGCCGTGCGGCCCGACGGCGTGCCGGTCACCCTCCCGGGCGTCCTCACCGAGGACCGTGAGGCGCGGTTGGGCACCGCGCTGGAGGCGACACGGCGGCTGCGGGTCACCGTCGGGGACAACGCCGTGCTGCTCGCCGTCCTCGGGCCGGGGCCGGAGCTGGTCGACACCGTCCGCGCGTTCCTCGACGCGGGCGTCGACGGCGTGGTCCTCGAGGGCGACGTCGATGCTGCCGACGCCCGCACGATCGGCAACGTCACCCGGTTCCACCGGGCGATGGCCCACGTCCTCGGCGCCGGCAGCTCCGGACTGCCCGGTGCCGAGGCCGTCCCGCTCGAGGCGCCGGTCGTCAAGAGCGGCCTCGTCCTCACGGACGGGGAGGTGCCCGACGGCACCGGCGTCCCGATGGTGCAGGACTGGGTCACCGGCGTGCACGGCTGAGACCCGCGCACACCCTCGGTGACCCCGGGAGACGTCCGAGCTCCCGGGATCACCGAGCCCCTCGCGCGACCGACGACACGAAGGACACACCTTCAATGCAGTACAGCGATGCAGCCATCCCCCTCGGCCACGCCTGGTCGTCCCCGTTCGCCAAGTGGCAGGGATCGCTGGCCGAGGTCTCGAGCCTCGACCTCGCCGTCGCCGTCACCTCTCGGGCGATGGCCGACCGCGACATCGACCCCGACGTGGTCACCGGCCTCACGCTGGGCTGGACGGTGCCGCAGCCCGAGATCTTCTACGGTGCACCGACTCTCGCCGCCCGGCTCGGCGCCACCGGCGTCTCCGGGCCGATGATCAGTCAGGCCTGCGCGACGAGCGTGGCCGCGCTGCAGGCGGCCGCGCACACCGTCGACAGCACCGGCGGGGTGCAGCTGGTGGTCGCCACCGACCGGACCTCCAACGGCCCGACGCTGACGTATCCGGCCCCGTCGCGGCAGGGCGGGGCACCCGTTCAGGAGCACTGGGTGCTCGACAGCTTCGGACGGGACCCCTGGGCCGGGACCTCGATGATCGCGGCCGGGGAGGCTGTGGCCGGCGAGATCGGCGCGACCCGCGACGAGCTCGACGACCTCACGGCACTGCGCTGGGAGCAGTACACCACCGCCCTCGCCGACGACCGAGCCTTCCAGAAGCGGTACCTGGTGCCGGTCGAGATCGCGAAGAAGAAGGGCTCCCTGGTCCTCGACGCCGACGAGGGTGTGCGTCCCAAGGAGCGCGACGCGATCGGCAAGCTCCCGCCCGCGGGCCCGGACGGCGTCCACACGTTCGCCTCCCAGACCCACCCCGCCGACGGCTGCGCCGGCGCAGTGGTCACGACCGTCGACCGGGCCCGCGAGCTCTCGGGAGGGGCCGGGGTCGTCCGACTCCTCGGGACCGGTTTCGCCCGCGTCGCCAGGAGCCGCATGCCACAGGCCCCTGTGCCCGCAGCCGTCGCCGCCCTCCGGGCTGCCGGCCGCAGCGTCGCCGACGTGACCGGGGTGACCACGCACAACCCGTTCGCCGTCAACGACCTCTACCTCAGCCGTGAGACCGGCATCGACGTCGAGCACATGAACGTCCACGGCTGCAGCCTGATCTTCGGCCATCCGCAGGGACCGACCGGGCTGCGGTCGATCGCCGAGCTGATCGAGACGCTGCGGGAGCGCGGGGGAGGCGTCGGGCTCTTCACCGGATGCGCCGCGGGCGACACCGGCGGCGCCCTCGTGCTCGAGGTGACCGACTGACATGGCCGGACGCGACAACGGCGAGACGACCTCGGCGACGTTCGCCCAGCCGCGGATCGTCGCCGAGACACGACCCGACGGCGCGGTCCTGTTGCGGTCGACCGAGCCGCTGGACGTGCACTGCGACCACGTCGGGCAGGAGTTGCATCGCTGGGCCGACACGGCGCCGGACCGGCTGCTGATCACGGAGCCCACGCCGGACGGCCGTCGTGCGGTCACCTATGGCCAGGCCCGTGCGACGGCGGAAGGCCTCGCGCAGGGGCTGCTCGACCTCGGTGCCGCAGCCGATCGGCCGGTGCTGTTGCTGTCCGGGAACTCCCCGGAGCACCTGGAGCTGACGCTGGCCTGCTACCTCGCCGGCGTTCCGGTGGTGCCGGCGAGCGTCGCGTACTCGCTGTCGTCGACCGACCATCGGCAACTGCGCGCCATGGCCGCGCGCGTCCGGCCGGCGGTGGTCTTCGTCGACGACCCGCCCGCCTTCGCCGCAGCGATCGACGCTGTCCTCGACGTCGCCCGCGCCGCCGGTACGAACCCCCCGACCGTCGTATCGCGCGGCACACCGGTCAACCGAGCCGGGCCCTCGATCGTCACCTTCGACGAGCTCGCCGCGACGCGACCCGGTCGCGCGGCGCAGCAGGCCTACGAGGTCATCACGCCCGACACCGTCGCGAAGATCATCTTCACGTCGGGGTCGACCGGGTCGCCGAAGGGCGTGCTGACGACCCACCGGATGCTCACCAGCAACCAGCAGATGATGCGCCAGGTCTGGCCGTTCCTGCAGACCGAGCCACCTGTTCTCGTGGACTGGTTGCCCTGGAGCCACACCTTCGGCGGCAGCCACAACGTCGGGCTGGTCCTCAGCAACGGCGGCACCCTGCACATCGACGCCGGACGGCCCTCTCCGGCACTGTTCGACCGCACCCTCGCCGCCCTCGCCGAGATCACCCCGACGATCTCTGTCAACGTGCCTGCCGGATACACGCTGCTCGTACCTCGGCTGGAGGCCGACCCGGGGTTCGCCCGGCACTTCTTCTCGCACCTTCGGCTGCTGTTCTACGCCGCCGCCGCGCTCCCACAGGCCCTGTGGGACCGGCTGGAGGCCCTCGTCGAGAAGTACGCGGACCACCCGATCCCGCTCACCGCGTCGTGGGGCACAACCGAGACCGCTCCCGCCGCGACGTCGGCGCACTGGCCCGACTCCCGCTGCGGGTGCATCGGGGTCCCGCTACCCGGCGTGCGGCTCAAGCTCGTCCCGACCGACGGCAAGCAGGAGATTCGCATCGCCGGCCCGTCGATCACCCCGGGCTACCACGACCGGCCGGACGCGACCGCCGAGGCGTTCGACGACGAGGGCTTCTACCGCACCGGCGACGCCGTCGTCCTGGTCGACGCGGCCGACCCCAACCGAGGCCTGCTGTTCGACGGCCGTATCGCCGAGGACTTCAAGCTCACGACGGGCACGTGGGTGAGCGTCGCAACGGTCCGCGGTCGGCTGCTCTCGGCGGCGAGGGTGCTCACCGACGCGGTCCTCGCCGGCCACGACCGTGACGAGGTCACCGCGCTCGCGTGGCTCAACCTCGACGAGGCCCGCACGGTCTGCGGGCTGCCCGCGGGTGCCGACGTCCCGCTCGAGCACCCGGAGCTGCGGCGGCATCTCGCGTCGGCACTGGCGAACGTCGGAGCAGGGGCCGGGTCCGCGGGTCGCGTGGCCCGGCTCCTGCTCTGCGACGAACCGCCCGACCTCGACGCGGGCGAGATCACCGACAAGGGCTACATCAACCAGCGGGCAGTCCTGGAGCGCCGGGCGGATCTCGTCGAGCTGCTCTACGCACCGTCCGGCAACGCCCAGATCATCGAGTCCGCATCCGTCTCCGCCGGTGGTCGCTAGCGCCCTGCGACGGAGGGCTGACGAGGAAGGCGCCCGGTCGCCTCTCGGCGGTCTCGGCGGTCTCGGCGGTCTCGTCGGTCTCGTCGGCGCGAGGCGCATCGACTGGGCACCCAGCGCGGCAGGGCTGTCATGTGGATCGGAAGGGGAGGCTCGCCTCGAGGTGCCTCCGGAGGAGCGCCACGGAGGTGCGCTTCGCCGAGTAGCGGGACGAGAAGAGACTGTAGTGGCGCCGGATGTCCACCCCGGCTACCGAGATCTGCCGTTCGGCGGCGATGCCGTGACGTGCGGCGGCGTGGCGGGTCATCAACGCCGCCGGGGCGCCCTCGGTGTCGATGAGGCCGAACAGCGTCGTCAGACTGCCCATCCACCGGATCCTGGGCGCCCGCCCGCCCGTCGCCGCCCGCGTGGCGGTGGAGAGCTGCTCGACGATCTCCCGGTAGGGCCGGATCACGAGGATCTCCAGGTCGGCCAACGCTGCCACCGCGGTCTGTGCCGTGCCCCGCAGGGGATGGGCCGGGGGGACGACGAGCACGACCTCGTCGCTGCCGAGCTCCACGGCCCCCGGCCGCTCCGTCGCGCGCGCCGTGAGCAGCGCCAGGTCGGCCTCGCCGTCGTCCACCGCGGCGAGCACGTCGTCGTACTCGAGATCGAGGACGACGACCTCGACGCTCGCGTGCCGCGCCTGGAACGTCTGCAGGGCAGGGTGCAGGAACGAGGTCGCGAGGTGGGGCGTCGACGCGAGCACGACGCGACCCGTCGCCTCGTCGCCGTGGGGGAGGAACCCGCCGAGGAGGATGTCGAGCTGGTCGAGCAGCGGGTCCACCCCTGCCAGCAGGCGCTCGCCCGCGTCGGTCAGCTCGACCCGACGGGTCGTCCGGGCCAGCAAGCGGGTGCCCAGGGTGGCCTCGAGGCGCTGGATGCGGTTGGAGGTCGCCGGCTGGGTGAGGTGCAGCCGCTTGGCCGCGGTGGTGAAGCTGCCGAGCTCGGCGACCGCGACGAAGGCCTCGATCTCCGCGAGCGTGAGGCGTTCGAGCGCCTGCCTGCGGCGTCCGTTCATGCCGACCCCCGTCGGTCCATAAATCTGGTGAATGAGTGTATCACGTCGTTCCATTGGACCGGAGGAACGAACCCTGGGTAGCGTTTCCGCCAGACAGTTCTTCGGAACCTCAGCGGAGAGGAATCGGTCGTGCGAATCATCGACGCCCATCACCATCTCTGGGACCTGGGCGCGCTTTCCTATCCCTGGCTCACGACCGACATCCAGCCCAAGAGCTACGGCGACTACGCCGCGATCCGGCGGAATTACCTCGTGGCGGACTTCCTCGCCGACGTCGACAGCGCAGGCGTCACGAAATCGGTGCACCTGGCGGCCGGGGCGACCGACGTGTTCGCCGAGACCTCCTGGCTGGAGGGCATTGCGAACGACGCCGACCGGTCCCGCGGGTTCCCGCACGCCATCGTCGCGGCCGCCGACCTCACGGTGGACTCCGTCGAGGAGGGGCTCGAACGGCACGCGGCCCTGAGCGAACGGCTGCGGGGCGTCCGGCAGATCCTGAGCACCGTGGTCACGGCCGGGCACGCCGATCCCTCGGTGGATCCGGCCTGGGCCGCAGGCGTCGGGCTGTTGGCCAAGCACGACCTCTCGCTGGACCTGCAGGTCCACCCGACACAACTGGACCTGGCCGTCGAGCTCGCCCGGGACAACCCGGAGCTGCTGGTGATCCTCGACCACTGCGCACTCGTCGACCACAAGGACCCGGCGGGGCTCGCGCTCTGGCGCCGCGGCGTCACCGCGCTGGCCGCGTTGCCGAACGTGCGGATGAAGCTCTCCGCGTTCATGCTCTACGACCTCGAATTCACGGCCGATTCCATTCGGCCGATCGTGCAGGAGCTCATTGAATTGTTCGGTGTCGACCGCGCCTTCTTCGCCAGCAATTTCCCGGTGGACCGGCTCGCCTGTTCCTATGCGGAACTGTGGCGGCGCTACCGGTCCTCGATCGAGGACCTCACCGCCGACGAGCGCGACCGGTTGCTCTATCGCACGGCCGCCGCCACCTATCGGATCCCGGAATGACCTGGGGCGGGGTGGCGCCGCTGTTCGTGCCCGCCCACGTCGGGCGGCTGCGGGACAAGGCCGCGGCACTCGAGGTGTCGATCATCCTGGATCTCGAGGACGCCGTGCCCGCCGCCGAGAAGCACGCGGCGCGGCGCGGCGCGGCCGAGCTGATCGAGCGGCTGCCGGGGCGGTGCTCGGTGCGGATCAACCCCCTCGCGGTGGCGCGGGACTTCGGTGTCGCCGAGGGCGGGGAGGACCTGCTCGCCGTGCTGCGGCCCGGGATCGCGGGGATCGTCGCGCCCAAGATCGACGACGCGGACGCCCTGCGTACCGTCGACGAGCGGCTGACCGAGGCCGAACGACGCGCCGGTGTCGCGGCGGGGGCGACACCGCTCGGCGTGGTGATCGAGACCGCGCGCGGGGTGGTCGGCATGGACGCGATCGCCCGGGCGGGGGCGGCGGCGACCCGGCGGGTCGAGCTGTCGTTCGGTGCGGGCGACCTCACCACCGACCTCGGCATCGAGTGGGGGGCCGACGAGTCGGTCTTCGACACCCCGCGGGCGCTGCTGCCCGTCGCCTGCCGCGCGGCCGGTCTCGGCAGGCCGCGGGACACCGTGTTCGCCGACGTCGGGGACGTCGAGGGGCTGCGCGCCAGTGCCGCCCGCGGGAAGGCGCTCGGCTATGCGGGCAAGGCGGCGATCCACCCCGCGCAGATCCCGATCATCCGGGAGGTCTACCGGCCCACCCCACGGCAGCTGGACTGGGCACGTGAGGTCGTGGACGCGGCCGCCCGGCACGCGGCCGACGGGGCCGGGGCGTTCCTGCTCGACGGCCGCATGATCGACGACCCGGTCGTGGCGCGCGCCCGCGACCTGCTCACCTCGGCCACCACGGAAGGACACGACTGATGGCATCGGCACTCGACGGCATAGTGGTCCTCGACCTGACCAGCTACCTCGCGGGTCCCTACGGCTGCGCGCTGCTCGGCGACCACGGGGCCGAGGTCGTCAAGATCGAGGCACCCGAGGGCGACATGATGCGGCGCTACCCCTCCACGCTGAAGGGGGAGAACCGCGCCGTGCTCGGGGCCAACCGCAACAAGCGCTCGATCCGGCTCGACCTCAAGTCCGAGGCGGGTGCCGCGGCGTTCCTGCGCATGGTGGCGCGGGCCGACGTCGTCGTGCACAACTTCCGGCCCGGCGTCGCGGAGTCGCTCGGGATCGGCTACGAGGCACTCCGCGCGATCCGCGGGGACCTCGTCTACTGCTCCCTGACCGGCTACGGCAACGGCGACGGCCCGATGCGGTCGCACCCGGGCTACGACCAGATGCTGCAGTGCTTCACCGGGATGGCCCTGGCCCAGGGGCTGACCGTCGGCGCACCGCAGATCCTGCGCGGCTCCATCGTGGACTTCTACGCCTCCGCGCTGCTCGCCCAGGGCGTGCTGGCGGCGCTGTTGCACCGAGCGCGGACGGGGGAGGGCCAGCACGTGGAGGTCTCCCTGCTGCGGTCCGCCCTCGCGCTGCAGGTCGGGCGGTTCGTCTGGGCGGACTCCGAGCCCAGGGACGTGCAGCGGGAGCCGGACTCGAGCCAGATCAGCGGAGCCGTCCCCACGAAGGAGGGCCACCTGTACTTCCAGGCGGGCACGGCGAAGTTCTGGACGGCGCTCTGCGAGATCATCGGCCTGCCCGAGCTGGCGGACGATCCCCGCTACGACACCCTCGTCAAGCGCGCGCAGCAGGGGGCCGCGCTGATGCCGCAGATCAAGCAGGCGCTGCTGGCCCGGACCGCCCTCGAGTGGGAGCAGGAGATGGTCGGGCGCGTCCCGGTCGTCGCGCTGCGGGACATCGGCGAGATGTTCGAGCACCCGCAGGTCCTCGCGGAGGGGCTCGTGGCCGAGTACGACCATCCCGAGGTCGGCCGCTACCGCGCTGGGACCACGGCGGTGAAGATGGGTGCGGGCGACGCGGTGCTGACCCGGGCCCCGCTGGCGGGGGAGCATACGGACGAGATCCTCGCTCGGTTCGACTTCAGCGGCGAGGAGATCGACGACCTGCGCCGGGTGCGGGCCGCGTCGTGATCGTCGAGGAGGCGATCGTCGGACGACGCACCGTGCGGGGATTCCTCCCCGACCCGGTCCCCGAGGACCTCGTCCGGCGGCTGCTGGAGATCGCCTCGCGGGCGCCCAGCGGCAGCAACATCCAGCCCTGGCGGGTCGCCGTCGTCACGGGCGAGGCCCTGCGGGCCCTCAGCGCGGACCTGCTCGCCGAGCACGACCGGGAGGCCGACCCGCGACCGGACTACGACTACTACCCCGCCCGTTGGCGCAGTCCCTACCTGGACCGGCGGCGGGAGTGCGGGTGGGGGCTCTACTCGACGGTGGGCGTCGCCCGCGGCGACCGGGCGGCGGCGCACCGCCAGCGCGCCCGCAACCACACCTTCTACGGTGCCCCGGTCGCCGTGTTCGTCAGCATCGACCGGGACATGGGCCGCGGGAGCCTGCTCGACGCGGGCATGTTCGTCCAGAACCTGCTGATCGCCGCGCGGGCCCACGGCCTCGAGTCGTGTCCGCAGGTGGCGGTGGTGTCCTATCCGGACGTCGTGCGGCGCAGGCTGGCGATCCCAGAGACGGAGATGCTGGTGTGCGGCGTGGGGCTCGGCCGGATCGACCCGGACGAACCCGCCAACACGCTGCGCACCTCCCGGGTTCCGGTCGAGACGTTCGCGACCTTCCACCGGTGAGAACCGGCACGAGAGGAGAAGATCCACGATGACCACCCCCTCCACCAACCCGATCTTCGGGCCGAACCGGCTGAAGATGGGCGTCTTCGGCCTCAACGGCAAGGGCACGGCGAACACGCTCGTCCCCGAGGTGCACACGCCGACCTGGGAGAAGAACCTGCGCGCCGCCCAGCTGGCCGACGCCGCGGGGCTCGAGGCGATCGTCGCCTACGCCCGCTGGAAGGGCCACCGGGTCGGGCATCCCGACCATCCGTCGGGCGTGGTCCTGGAGCCCTTCACCTGGGCGGCGGGCATCGCCCAGGCGACCCGGCACGCCGCGGTGTTCGCGACCTCGCACGCCCCCACGGTCCACCCGATCGCCGCGGCGAAGATGGCGGCCACGGTGGACATCATCTCCGGCGGCCGTTTCGGGCTCAACGTCGTCGCCGGCTGGAGCCGACCGGAGCTCGAGATGTTCGGCGCGCCGCTCAAGGAGCACGACGAGCGCTACGCGCACCTCGCCGAGTGGCTCGACATCATCACGCGGCTGTGGACCGAGGACCACGAGTTCGACCACGACGGACCGTTCTTCCAGGTCGCCGCCGCGGCCTCGCGCCCGCGACCGGTCCAGCGCCCGCGTCCGGCGATCATGAGCGCGGGCAGCTCGCAGGCGGGCCGCGCGTTCGCCCTGCGCAACGCGGACATGTGCTTCATCAGCCTGACCTCCTCGGACCCCGACGACTGGCGGGCCCAGGTCGAGGCCTACAAGACCGCCGCGCGCGAGGAGTTCGGCCGCGAGACCCAGGTGTGGATCATGTCCACGATCGTCCAGCGCGACACCAACGCCGAGGCGGACGCCGCCCTGCGGCGGATCGCCGTCGACAACGCCGACCACGAGTCCATCCAGGCGTGGATGGACGAGCGCGCGATCAACTCGCAGGCCCTGTCGACGGAGACCCGCGAGGTCCTGCACCTGCGGGCCGCGGCCGGCGCGGGCGGCTCGATCTTCTGCGGCGACGCCGAGCGGATCGCCGAGCAGCTCCAGACCATCTCCGACGTCGGCATCGACGGCCTGCTGATCGGCTACGTCGACTTCGAGGACGGGCTGGGCAGGCTCGGCAAGGACCTGCTGCCCGTCCTCGAACAGCGCGGCCTGCGCGAACCCTTCGCCCCGCTCGGCGCGAGCTGAGTCCCACACCCCCGGAACAGGTGGAGCAATGACGCTGGACCGCACTTCCGAACAGCCCCCCAGGACCGCCCACGCGACGCGACAGCGCAGGCGCGCGATGTGGTCCGCGCTGCTCGGCACGCTGGTGGAGTACTACGACTTCTACCTCTACAGCCTGCTGGCGGCCGTCGCCATCGGCCCGCTGTTCTTCCCGGGCGCAGACCCCGCCGCGGCGCTGCTCGCCTCGTTCGCGACCCTCGCCGTCGGGTTCGTCGCCCGACCCCTCGGGGCGCTGCTGATGACGGCGGTGGGAGACCGTCTCGGGCGCCGGAGGGTCCTGCTCGTCACCGTGCTCGCGATGGGGATCGCGTCCTTGCTGATCGGGCTGCTGCCCCCCTACTCGACCATGGGGGTGTGGGCGCCGATCCTGCTCGTCGCCCTGCGCGTGGTGCAGGGGCTCGCGGCGGGCGGCGAGTTCGGCGGCGGACTGCTGATGTCCGTGGAGTACGCGCGCGACCGTCGCCGCGGGCTGGCGAGCAGCGCGCCGCAGGTGGGGCTCTACGCCGGGATCATCCTGGCCAACGCCAGCCTGCTGCTGGTCACCCTGCTGCCTCGGGAGGACTTCCTCGGCTGGGGATGGCGGCTGCCGTTCTTCTTCTCGCTCGTGCTCGTCGCCCTCACCCTGTGGGTCCGCGCCGGGGTGGACGAGACCCCCGTCTTCGAGAAGGCCAAGCGGGCCCACGAGCTCGCGAAACGGCCGCTGACCGACCTGTTCCGGACGCAGTGGCGGGCCCTCGGCATCGTCGTCCTCGCGGCCTTCGTCGTCACGACCGCGTCGGCCCTCAACAGCTCGTTCAACCCCGCGTACGCGATCCAGCTGGGCTTCACCTCGTCCCAGGCCCTCACCATCACGCTGCTGGGCACCGCGACGGGGCTGCTGTTCGTGCCCCTCTTCGCCGGGCTGTCGGACCGGTGGGGACGCAAGCGACTCGCCGTCGGCGGGATCGTCCTCATCCCGGTCACGGCGTGGGCGGCCTTCGAGGCGCTGGGCAGCGGCAGATGGGGGCTCGCGATCCTCGCTGCGATCCTGCCCGCCATCGCCCACAGCATGGCCTTCGGCCCGCTCGGCGCCTGGATCGCCGAGCTCTTCCCCACCCGCTTCCGCTACGGCGGCGCTTCGATCGGCTTCCAGCTCGCCGCGACCCTCGGTGCAGGCTTCTTCCCCCTGATCGCCACGGGGCTCTCCGCGGCGGCGGGCGGGGCGCCGCACTACGGTCTCGTGCTCGGTTACCTCGTCGTGGCGGCCGCGATCAGCCTGGTCGGGGTCCGGCTCGCCCGGGAGACCTCGACATCGACCTTCGACGAGATCGACGCCACCGGAAAGGAGACAGCATGAGCTCCCCGCTGATGCGCACGGCCGAGGGACGGCCGACCGAGTTCGGCCGCATCTACCCGCCCGACCACGAGTGGCTCGCGAAGGCCCCGGTGGAGGAGGTGCTGTTTCCCGACCTCTCCATCGTCGATCCCCACCACCACCTCTGGGACCACCCCGGCTACCGCTACCTGCTCGATGAGTTCATCGCGGACGCCGACACCGGGCACAACGTCGTCGCGACGGTGTTCGCCGAGTGCCTCTCGATGTACCGCACCGAGGGTCCGGAGGCCTTGCGGCCCGTCGGGGAGACCGACTTCGTCGCCGGCGTGGCCGCGTCGGCCGAGAGCGGCGCATCTCCGGTCGCGGTCGGCGACGGCATCACCGGGTTTGCCGACCTTCGGCTCGGCGCGGCCGTCGAGGAGGTACTGCAGGCTCACCTGGCGGCGGGTCGTGGACGGTTCAAGGGGGTCCGGTTCGCGACGAGCTGGGACGCCGACCCCGAGATCGAGAACAGCCACACTGGAAGCGCCCCGCACCTCCTCGCCGATCCCGAGGTCCGCAAGGGCGCGGCCGTGCTGCGCGACCTCGGGCTCGTGCTCGACACCTGGGTGTTCTTCCCCCAGATCCTGGACGTCGCCGACCTCGCCGACGCCCTGCCCGACCTCTCCGTCGTGCTCGACCACTGCGGCGGTCCGCTCGGCTACGGCCACTACACGGGTCACCGGGACGAGGACTTCGCCACCTGGCGCCGCGGCGTCCAGGCGGTGGCCGAGCGACCGAACGTCACCTGCAAGATCGGCGGCCTGGTCGCCCGGCTGGCCGCCTTCGACTACCGCACCGCGGAGCGGCCCGCCTCCTCGACCGAGCTGGCCGCGCTGTGGCGGCCCTGGATCGAGACCTGCATCGAGGCCTTCGGCCCGGACCGGTGCATGTTCGAGAGCAACTATCCCGTGGACAAGGTCGGGGTTCCCTACGCGACGCTGTGGAACACCTTCAAGCGCATCACCGAGTCGATGACGGCCGCGGAGCGCGGCGCTCTGTTCGCGGGCACCGCGCGCCGGGTGTACGGGCTGTGAGCTTCAAGCAGGCCCTGGCCGAGGGGCGTCCGCAGATCGGGCTCTGGCTGGCCCTGCCCTCGACCGAGTCCACCGAGATCGTCGCGGCGGCCGGGTTCGACTGGCTCGTCGTCGACGGCGAGCACGGCCCGTTCGACCTCGCCGTGGTCAAGTCCCAGCTGCTGGCCATCGCCGCGTACCCGGGCGTCGAGCCGGTCGTGCGGGTCCCGACCGGTCTCGGCGGCTACGGCGAGGCCGAGCTCAAGCGCTGTCTCGACCTCGGGGCCCGGACCGTGCTGGTGCCCATGATCTCCTCGGCCGACGAGGCCCGGGAGGTCGTGCGGCACTGCCGCTACCCGCAACCCGGCGTCGACGGCAGCCGGGGCGTGGCCGGAGCGCGGGCCGCGGCCTGGGGCCGGGACCGGGAGTACTTCTCGCGGGCGAACACCGACGTCTGCGTCCTGGTCCAGGTCGAGACGGTCGAGGGGCTCAGGTCGCTCGACGAGATCGTCGCCGTGGGCGGGGTCGACGGCGTCTTCTTCGGCCCCTCCGATCTCGCCGCATCCCTCGGTCTCCTCGGACGGCCCGAAGCCCCCGAGGTCCGACAGGCCATCGAAGACGCCATCGGGAA
Source organism: Pseudonocardia kujensis (assembly GCF_021283305.1). GTDB lineage: Bacteria > Actinomycetota > Actinomycetes > Mycobacteriales > Pseudonocardiaceae > Pseudonocardia > Pseudonocardia kujensis. The sequence continues at coordinate 19,053 of NZ_JAJSOK010000040.1, read as the reverse complement.
CGTGCGTGCCACCGGCAAGGCCGCAGGCGTCCTCACCCGCGTCCCGGAGTCCGCCGCGCGCTACATCGACGCGGGCGCCACGTTCGTAGCGGTGGGGACCGACGCGGGACTGCTCGTCGAGGGATCTGATCGGCTGAGAGAAGCCTTCTGAGTGGTGAGGTCCGGTTCTGAGCCACAGGGCGGGGTGGCTCAGCTTCTGCGGGTCCCGAGGTGATCGGTCAGGCCGCCGCCACGCGTGATCCCGTCCTACTCCCGGCTGTCGATCACGACACAAGGTATCTGTTCGTCACGCTGATCGTTCGTCCACGGTGACCGGACGCGGGAGCTCTTCACGAGCGCCGCCGGCTCGCCGGTGTCCACAGCCGGTCTGCTCGACCGCGCGGGCGGACGGATCTTCGCAATCGACGCTGCGTGACCTCGAACTCCGCCTCGCCGATCCGGTGGCGGTCGCCGATCCGTACCTCGGCGTCGGACAGGCCGTCGACCGTCAGGTTCTCGCCGAAGCAGCCGGGTTCCAGGTCGTCGCGCGCGAGGTGCTCCGCCCAGTGGTCGAGGGCCTGGGTCCGGTAGACGAGAACGGCCCGCTGTTCGCCGCCGTGGCCGGCGAGGTCGCCCTGGCCGACCCCGTCGATGTCGAGCCGGCGCACCATCGCCGCGCCGCCGACGGGCCGCTTCCAGATCCCGGTGCGGACGGTCTCCTCCCGCCAGCGCACCTCCTCCGGAAGGCCGACGTTCACCGAGACCAGCCGCGCGAGCGTCACCGCTTGTCCCACCCGTGGAAGGGTGCCAGGTCGCCGGCGTCCCAGCGCTCGCGCAGACCGGGGGCGCTCAGGTCGAAGTCCTGGCGGGTGGCGGCGAGCACGGCCCTCAGGTCGTGCCAGAGGTCGGCGATCGAGGGCCGCCCCCAGAACCAGTAGCCGTTGTAGACCGAGCGGACGACCAGGCCGGGTTCGAGCACGAGGGTGTGCGGGATCATCGGGTCGTTCTCCGGGTCCGTGTACTCCTGGATGTCCAGGTCCTGCTGGACGGTGCGGCCGGGGTCGGAGAGGAAGGGCCAGTGAGCGCCCACCGACGCCCGGAACTCTTGCAGGGTGTGGTGCTCGTCGGTCGCGATGGTGACCAGGCGGGTGTAGGCCACCGCGAGCTTCGGCTGGAGAGCGGCGAGCTCGAGATGCTGCTGGTGCTCCTTGGGGCAGTAGTGGCCCCGGGCGAGCGTGAGGATCATCGGGTCGTCACCCTGCAGCTCGCCGAGGGTGCGGACCGTGCCGGTGTGGTCGGGCAGCGAGTAGTCCGGGAAGGTGGCGCCGGGCCGGATGTCAGCGCGCATCGGACGCTCCTCGTCGTCGGTGGGTCAGGACGCGGCGCAGGAACCGCAGGGTGTGCCGCCACGGCTGGGTCGGGATCTCGCCGGGGCAGAACATCAGCGCACCAGGTAGGTGTCGTAGACGACGGTGTCGGGTCGGCGGGCCCCGACGGTGACGAAGACCCCTTTGGTGAGCCAGTCGAGATGCTCTGCGGCGGCCTCGATGCGGGTGGTGGCGCGGAAGACGTAGTCGGCGGGGTTCACGTTCTCGCCGCGAGCCAGCCGCGCGAGGACCTCGGCGCTGCCGTGGCGCACCGACCGCGACTCGACGGCGAGCAGCTCCCCGCCGTCCGTCTCGATCGTGTAGTGGATGTCGCCGAGGGCGGTGCCGTCGGCGAGGACCGTCTGGCGGTCGGCGCTTCCTTCGGGGACCAGCCGTCCCTTCAGGGCGGGCCCGGTGACGGTGCCCGCGGTCAGGGCGACGATCCGGTGCCGGTCCGTGCCGAAGGTCCCGAGCTCGACCGGCTCGCCGAGGCTCGCCTCCAGCCGGAAGACCGGTGCGAGCAGCGGGCTCGGGAGATCACCGGTCGCAGGGTCGTTGGGGTGGGGGTCGAGTGGGTCGACGGCGACCTGCATCCAGTCGGCCAGCGGTAGCCCGGCGAGGAGGGTGTCGAGCTCGGCGCGGTCGTGCGCGCGGTAGAGCCCGAGCACGGTTCCGCGTGCGGCCCGCGTCCACACCCGGAGCAGGTGGCCGCGCGCCGCGAGGTCGGCGGCCGCGGCCGCTTCGCCGGCCTTCCGCCGGTCGAGCTCGTCGGGCGAAGCGCCGGCGGGGACGTCGATCGTGAACTCGACCAGGTACTCCTGCACGTCACACCCCCACGAGCTGCTCGCCGCCGCCGACGTCGTGGACGGCGCCGGTCAGCTCGGTGTTCGTCATCAGGTGCAGGGCGAGGGCGGCGACGTCGGCCGGCCCGACGACGCGTCGAGGGGGCAGCGCGGTGCTGAGCTGGATGCGGCGTTCGTCGAGATCCGAGCCGAGGAGCCGCGCGGACAGGGGCGTGTCGACGAACCCCGCTGCGATCAGGTCGACCCGGATCGGGGCGAGCTCGAGCGCCAGGTTCGCGGTGAGCGCCGACAGCGCGGCGCTCAGCGCACCGGGCAGGGCCAGCCCGACCGCGGGTCCCAGCGCGGTGGTCCCGGTGTACTCCGCGTCGGTGGTGACGTCGGCGTCGAGCCGCCGGCCCAGCTCGCGGTAGAAGGCCAGGGCCCGGTCGACGTCCGCGACCGGGACGACCACGACCTCCAGGCCCAGGGCCGTGGGCGGCCGGCTGTCGGCGTCCCCGCCCTCGGGGGTCGTCTGCAGGTCGCTCATGGGTCGTCCTCCGCGGAAGGGGGTGGGGGCTACGACCGTTGCGGTAAGCCGCCGGCGCAGCGACGCAAGCGGACGACCGATTTCGTAGCCAGAAAACTGTGCATCGGACTAATCTCCAAGCCGATTGGGGCTGAGGATGGCGCAGAAGCGTGGAAAGGCCTACGGGTCGGCGACCGGCGAACTGCGCGGACGTCGGCCCGAGTCCGCTCTGTTGGACGAGCTGATCATCGCGGTCCGGCAGGGTGAGAGCCGAGCCCTGGTGCTCCGTGGCGACCCGGGCGTCGGCAAGACGGCGCTGTTGGAGTACATGCTGCGGCCGGCCGCCGACCTGCGGGTGTTGCGGGCCGCAGGGGTCGAGTCGGAGATGGAGCTGGCCTTCGCCGCGCTCCATCAGCTCTGCGCCCCCCTCCTCGCGCACCTGGACGCCCTTCCCGGCCCGCAGCAGGAGGCCCTGGACATCGTGTTCGGCCGCAGCGCCGGGCCCCGGCCGGACCCCTTCATGGTGGGCCTGGCGGTCCTGAGCCTGCTCTCGGAGGCCGTGGCGGAGCGGCCCGTTCTGTGCATCGTGGACGATGCCCAGTGGCTGGACCGGGCGACGGCACAGACCCTGACGCTGGTCGCGCGGCGCCTGCGCGCGGAAGCGGTCGGCCTGGTGTTCGGTGCGCGTGAGACCGGTGAGGAATTCCGTGGCATACCGTATTTGGACGTGCAGGGATTGGCAGATGCCGATGCGCGGGAGTTGCTCGGATCGGTCGTCCGATTCATGCTCGATGACCGGATTCGCGAAAGAATCGTGGCCGAGACGAAGGGGAATCCGCTCGCGCTGCTCGAGCTGCCCCGCGGGCTGACCGCCACCCAGCTCGCCGACGGTTTCGGGCTCTCGGGCCCCCATGCGCTGCCGGGCGGGATCGAGCGGAGCTTCGTCCGACAGGCCGAGCAGCTGCCGCCGGAGACCCGGTCGCTGCTGCTGGTCGCCGCCGCGGAACCCGTCGGTGATCCCCTCCTGGTCTGGCGGGCCGCGGAGCGGCTCGGCATCGACGGCGCCGCGGCGGCGGTCGCGGAGATGGACGATCTGCTGACGATCAGCGACCGGGTGACCTTCCGGCATCCGCTGGTCCGGTCGGCGCTCTATCGCTCGGCGTCGTCGCGGGAGCGGCGATCCGCCCATCTGGCCCTGGCCGAGGTGACCGACCGGGCGTCCGACCCGGACCGGCGCGCCTGGCACCTGGCCACCGCGACGTCCGGGCCCGACGAGAACGTGGCGCTGGAGCTCGAGCGGTCCGCGCAGCGTGCCCAGGCCCGCGGTGGGTTCGCGGCCGAGGCCGCGTTCCTGCACCGCAGTGTCGCCCTCACCCGCGAGCCCGCGCGGCGTGCCGAGCGGGCCCTCGCCGCCGCGCACGCCAGCCTGCGCACCGGTGCCTTCGAGACCGCTCTGACGATGCTGGCGGTCGCCGAGGCGGGCCCGCTCGACGACCTGGGCCGGGCCCGCGTCGACCTGCTGCGGGCCGAGGCTGCGTACTCCCTCAACCGCGGCAGTGACGCCCCGCCGCTGCTCCTCCGGGCGGCTCACGCCTTGGAGTCCCTCGACGCCCGGCTCGCGCGGGAGACCTACCTGGACGCCTGGAGTGCGGCCCTGTTCGCCGGGCGGCTCGCGACACCCGGTAGCAGCCTGCTGGAGGTGTCCCGAGCGGTCAGGTCCGCGCCCTTGGCACCCGGGCCCGCCCGGGCCTCCGACGTGCTGCTCGACGGCCTGGCGTTGCTGTTCACCGACGGCCGCGAGGCGGGTGTTCCCGTTCTGGCCGAGGCGACGGCCGCCTTCTCCGACCCCGAAGCGCCGGTCGAGGAGGTGCTGCGGTGGGGATGGCTCGGGGTGGTGGCCGCCGCGATCGTGTGGGACTTCGACGCGTGCCTGACCATCGCGACCCGACAGGTCGAGGTGGCCCGCACCGCGGGTGCGCTCGCCGTGCTGACGGTCGGGGTCAACGTCCTGGCGCAGGCGGCGGCCATGGCCGGTGACCTGGCACTGGCGGCGTCGTCGATCACCGAGGCGCGGGCGGTGACGGAGGCGACGGGGACCCACATCGCCCCGTACGGGACCCTGGTCCACACGGCGCTGAAAGGGCGGGAGGACGACGCTTTCCCGCTGATCGAGGCCACCGTCGAGAGCGCCGTCGCCGAGGGGCAGGGCACGGCGGTGCAGTACGCCCGATGGGCGTCCGCGGTGGTGCTCAACGGTCTCGGCCGCTACGAGGAGGCCCTGGCCGCGGCGGTCGAGGCCAGTGAGGACATCCCGCAGTTCTGGATCGCGGCGTGGGCGTTGAGCGAGCGTGTCGAGGCCGCGGTCCGCAGCGGGGACGCCGAGCACGCCGCCCTCGCGAGCCGGCGGCTCACCGGGCAGACGGCGGGCTCCGACAGCGGCTGGGCCCGGGGCCTGGAGGTCCGCGCCCGTGCTCTGCTGGTCGAGGGCCCGGCCGCCGAGAGCTGCTACCTCGAGGCGGTCGAGCGGCTGGCGGTCAGCGGTGTCCGTCCCGAGCTCGCCCGCGCCCACCTGCTCTACGGCGAGTGGCTGCGCCGGGAGGGACGCCGCACCGACGCCCGCCCACAGCTGCGCAAGGCCCACGACCTGTGCACACAGATCGGCATGGAGGCGTTCGCCGAACGGGCCAGACGCGAGCTGCTGGCCACCGGCGCGACCGTCCGCAAGCGCACCGTGGAGCACCACGACGAGCTGACCCAGCAGGAGCGACAGATCGCCCTGATGGCCCGGGACGGCCTGTCCAACTCCGAGGTGGGCAGCCGGCTGTTCCTCAGCCCCCGGACGGTCGAATGGCACCTGCGGAAGGTGTTCGCGAAGCTCGACATCGCCTCCCGCCGGGAGCTCCGGACCGCGCTGCGGGGAGCGGAGTACCCGCTCGAGAAGGCGGAGTGACCAGCGAGGCCCGCAGCTTGCCGAGGGCACCCGACTCGATCTGCCGGGCACGTTCGGCGGTCACCCCGAGGGCCTCGCCGATCTGCTCGAGTGTCCGCGGGGGCGTGCCGAGCCCGAAGTGGGCGTGCAGCACGGTCCGCTCCCGGTCGCCGAGCAGTGCGGTGAGCTCGCGGACCTCCCGGAGCTCGATGGCGTCGAGTACCCGGTCGAAGGCCAGCTCGGCGCCGTGGTCGCGGACGTGCTCGCCGACGGTCGTCCCGGGGCCCGCCGGTGCCTGGAGACTGTGCGGGGCCCGAGCGGCCTCGCTCAGTAGCTCCACCTGGGTACGGCTGAACCCGGTCGCGCCCGCGAGCTGCGTCGCCGTGGGCTCGACCCGGTGGGTGCGGACGTGGTCGTCGTGCGCGGCGCGCACGGCGGCGAGCCCGCGGACCGCGCGATCGGACAGGACGACCGGCATCGTCAGCTCCGCGGCGACGTCCTGCATCGCCTTGCGCACCCAGTGGACCGCGTAGCCCCAGAACGGGGTGCCCCGGCCCGGGTCGTAGCGGCGCGCGGCGTGCAGCAGGCCGGCGACTCCCTCCTGGAGGAGCTCCTGACGGCTGACACCCCCGGCCCGCAGGAAGCGGCGGGTCATCGCCCCGATCGCGGGCAGGAACAGGTCGACCAGCTCGCGGCAGGCGTCCGGGTCGCCGACCGCGGTCGCCGCGACCAGCTCACGTTCGCGGATCGACGGCGCGGCGGCCGCCTCGGTTCGGTGGGACACGGCGCTCCCTTCCAGGACTTCCGAGGTGCCTCATCGTCCTGCCCGGCCTAGGCCGGGCGCGCCCGTCGACACCCCTGGCCACCCACGGGCCCGTGCCCTGGTCTCGCACCGGGGGACCGACCAGGGCCGCCGACGGGGGCTATCACGGTCGCACCGGGCGAGAGTCGAGCCATCCCTGCAGACGGAGGCCGGCGATGGCGTCGATCAACACCACAACGCAACGACGGGCGCTGCAGGCCGAGGTCCTCGTCGCGCTCGGGCTGGCGTCCGGGCCGGTGGTGGCGCTGGGTTTCACCCGGTTCGCCTACGCGCTGCTGCTGCCCGCGATGCGCGAGGACCTGTCCTGGAGCTTCGCCGCCGCGGGCGGCATCAACACGGCGAACGCGCTGGGCTACATCGCGGGTTGCCTCTCCGCCACCTGGTGGGCCCGGCGCTTCGGCATCGGGGTCGCGTTCGTGGCGGCCCTCGGGGTCAGCGCGCTGATGCTCCTGCTCTCGGCGGCGACCGGCGACTACGTCCTGCTGACGGTCGTGCGGGCGGTCGGCGGGGTGAGCACCGCGATCGCGTTCGTACTCGGCTCCGCGCTGGCCGCCCGCGTGCACACCGGCAGCGACCCACGTCGCTCCGCGCTGCTCGTCGCCGTCTACATGGCCGGGGTCGGGATCGGGATCGTGGTCGCCGGTGTCCTGGTGCCGATCGTGCTGGAGCTCGGCGGCGGCGTGGGATGGCGGCTCGGCTGGCTGGTGATGGGGGTGCTGTCACTGGCCGCCCTCGCCCCCGCCACGCTCGCGGTCCGCCGAGTGGCCGAGCAGGCGGCCGGACCGGCGGCGAACGGCCGCGTCCGGTTCGGCGCCCTCACCCCGACCTTCGTCTGGTACGTCCTGTTCGGCGCCGGCTACGTCGCCTATCTGACCTTCGTCATCGCGCTGCTGGCGGGCCGCGGCCTCGGCGGCGGGTTCCAGGCGGTCTACTTCGTCGTCCTGGGCGTCGCGTCCGCGGTGGGGACGCTGGTCGTCTGGGGTCCGCTGGCCGGTCGGCTGCCCCGCGGACGGGGACCGGCGCTGGCGAGTCTCGTGGTGCTGGTCGGCGTTCTGCCCGTACTGGTGTGGTCGGGGCCGGTGGCCGCCATCGCGTCGGGGATCGTGTTCGGCAGCTCGTTCATGGCGGGCCCGACCGCCGCCACGGTGATCGCCCGCCGCAGCCTCCCCGCCGCGGGCTGGACGCTGGGCATCGCCCTGCTCACCTCGGCGTTCAGCGCGGGACAGGCCATCGGCCCCCTGGCGGCGGGGCTGCTCTCCGACACCCCCGGAGGGATCACGCTCGGCCTCTGGCTGTCGGTGGTGCTCCTGGGCCTCTCCGTCCCCGCCGCCCTCCTGCAACGCGACCGCTCTCGATGACCACCACCTCCGAGGAGATCTCGTGTCCAACCACTACAGCGCGGCCAACCTCCGGTTCCCCGGTGACGACGCCCGCCTGGACCTCACCGACCTCTATGTGTTCGCCTCACCCGACGACCCCGGGAAGACGGTCCTGGTCATGAACGCCAACCCCTTCACGACCGGTATGAGCGCGATGCCCCCGTTCCTCATGAAGGCGGAGTTCCATCCGGACGGGATCTACCGCCTCAACGTCGACACCGACGGGGACGCGCAGACGGACGTCGCGTTCTCGTTCGTCTTCTCCGACCTCAGCGACGGCAGGCAGACCGGGACCGTCCGCTACGCCACCGGCGCGGGGGCGCGCGACCCCGAACCCTCCGGCGACGTGCTCGTCGCCGACACACCGGTCGGCTTCGACGACTCGGCCCGGCCGGTGGAGGCCGGCCCGGTCCGGCTGTTCCTCGGCGTGCGCAGCGACCCGTTCTTCGCCGACGCCGACGGCTCCTTCCACGGCTTCCGGTGGACCGGTCAGGACGCCTTCGCCGACCGGAACGTCCAGTCCGTCGTGCTGGAGGTGCCGAACGACATGCTCGGTCCCGGGCCCAGGATCGGGGTCTGGGCGACGGTCGGCGTGCGCCGCGACGGCGCGATCGTCCAGGTCGACCGCGGCGGCCACCCGACGATCAACCCGTTCGTCAGCCCCAACCACACCAAGAACGAGTACAACCGCCGGCAACCGGTCGACGACGTCGCGAACTACCTGGACATCTGGGCGAAGTTCCTGCAGGACAACGGCGGCTACGCACCGGAGGAGGCACGCGAGGCCGCACTCGTCGTGCTCCCGGACATCCTGCGCTACGACCGCAGCCGCCCGGTGGCGTACCCGAACGGCCGCAGCCTCACCGGGGACGCCTTCAGCGCCCGGTTCGCGTGGATGAGCAACGGGAGTATCGACTCCCAGGGGCTCAAGCCGCACGACGACCTGCTGGCCGAGTTCCCGTACCTCGGCGTCCCGAACGTCTACCCGGTCTGAGCCGGCACCCCTCTCGACGCCGACGCCACGTCGGCGTCACCCGGGAGCGACCATGATCTCTCTGACCTCGGTGGCCCTGGTCGGCGTCCTGGCGCTGCTCTCGCCGCTGCTCGTCCGCCTGGTGCGGCTCCCGGTGCCCGATGTCGTCGTGCAGATCGTGCTGGGTGTGCTCGTCGGCCCGGGCGTCCTCGGGCTCGCACGCGTCGACGAGCCGGTCCGCGTGCTGTCGGTCGTCGGGTTGTCGTTCCTGCTGTTCCTCGCCGGCCTGGAGATCGACATCGCGCGGCTGCGGGGTCGCGTCGCCCGGATCGCCGCCTCGGCCTTCGTCGTGTCCTTCGCGCTGGCTCTCGCAGTGGGCACCCTGCTCGGCGTCGTCGGCATCGTCGGGTCGCCCGTGCTGATCGCGGTCATCCTGTCGGCCACCGCCGCCGGCGTCGTGCTCCCGGTGCTGCAGGACAGCGGGGACGCCGCTGCTCCGCTGGGTGGTCTCGTCATCGCCGGTGCCGCGATCGCCGAGGTGGTGCCGGTCGTGCTGCTGTCCCTGCTGTTCGCGGGCGACGGCGGGAGCCTGGGTTCCCGGGTGGCACTGCTCGCCGCCTTCGCCGCCCTGAGCTGTGCCGTGGCAGTGGTCGTCCTGCGGTTAGCGCACCTGGGCTGGCTGACCCGGGCATTGGCGGCGCTGCAGGACACCACGGCGGAGATCCGGGTGCGCGGCGCGGTCGCCCTGCTGGTGGGCTTCGCGGCCCTCGCGGCCGGGTTCGGTCTCGAGGCGATCCTCGGGTCGTTTCTCGCCGGCGCGGCGATCTCCGTTCTCGACCCGGACCGCGCACACACCCATCCGCAGTTCCGGCCGAAGGTGCAGGCAGTGGGCTTCGGTGCGCTCATTCCGTTCTTCTTCGTGTCCACCGGGATGTCACTGGACGTCGAGAGCTTCACCCAGCCCGCCACGCTCGTCAGGATCCCGGTCTTCCTGGCCGCCATCCTGCTCGTGCGCGGACTGCCGGCCCTGCTCTACCGGCGGTTGCTGAACGGCAGGCGCGAGATCGCGCGGGCCGCGCTGCTGCAGGCCACGACGCTCACCATCCCTGTCGTCGGCGGCGCGATCGGCGTCGACCTCCGCCTGATCACGCCGGACAACGAGGTCGCACTCGTCGCCGCCGCGGTCGTGTCGGTGATCGCGTTCCCGATTCTCGCGACGACCCTCGCGCGACGCCGGAGTGAGAGCGGCCCGCGGGACGGCCGCGCTGCGGTGTGACCGTGCCATCACGGGCGGCTTGGACGTCCGGTCCGACCAGACAGCAGTGAGAGCAATGCCGCCGGCTGGCTGGCCCACCACGCGTCGTGGCGCTCCGTCTTCCTGCTCGGTGCCGGTCGATCGGACGGCCTTGCCCAGTCGCCCGCCGCCCACTACCACACCGCGATGCTGGTGATGGCCCGCCTGAGCGTGGTCGCCGCCTTGATCAGCGCGGCGTTCGTCCCGGTCGGAAGGGCCGCCCGGGGAAGGCCGGCGGCTCACCCCCGCCTGCACGGCTGCGCAGCGGCCGTCTCGAACTGATCCGTACTCGACGACGAAGGAGACCGACATGACCGAGATGCAGACGACACCCGGCCGGACGGCCGAGCGGCTGCGTGGCCAGACCGTCGTGGTCATCGGCGGCAGCTCCGGGATAGGGCTGGCCACCGCCCGGCTGGCTCGGATCGCCGGTGCCGAGGTCATCGTGACCGGGCGCGACCCCGGCCGCCTCGAGGAGGCGGCCGCCGAGGTCGGGGCGCTCGGATCGGCGCGCCTCGACCTGGGCGAGCCTGCCGCGCCCGAAGAGTTCTTCGGCGGCCTGTCCACGCCGATCGATCACGTCCTCGTGACCGGGGGTGGACCCGTCTACACCCCGATTCTGGAGCTCGACCTCGACCAGGCGCTACGGGTGCTCGACGAACATCTGCTCGGTGCACTGCGGATCGCTCGGGCGAGCGCGTCCCGGGTGCGCCCCGGTGGCTCGCTCACCTTCATCACCGGGACGGACGCCCGCCGTCCCGGTGTCGGGTCGGGTGTCGCCGCAATCCTGGCAGCCGCCCTGCCGACGATCGCGGCGAACATCGCCTTGGAACTTGCGCCGATCCGTGCCAATGTCGTTGCCGCCGGCTACGTCGACACCCCGCTGTCGGCCCGGATCCTGGGTGATGACCTGGAGCGCCGCCGGGCCGAACTGGGGGCCACGCTGCCGATCAGGCGCGTCGTGGGCCCGGCCGACCTGGCCGACCTCATCGTGCACCTGATGACCAACTCAGCCGTGACCGGCGCCACCTACGACGTCGACGGTGGGCAGCAGCTCGTCCCGACCGGTTGAGCATGTCTCACCTTCAGAGAGTACGTAGCTCCTGCACGTTCCGAATTCTGTCGCTGTGAAGAAGGGGGCGAAGGGGCGCCGATGCGGCGGTTCCTGCAGTTCACAGTCCGCAGTTCCGCAGCCCGAGCGCCGGGCCCGTGTGGCCGCGGTCCGCGCCGAGAAGGAGGCCGGCGCCGCCTCGCCGCCCTCCCGCGGCCACGTCGATGACCAGATCGACTTGGTCGTCGGCAGCGACGACCACCCAGCCGTTGAGGAAGCAGAACACCTCGGGTCGCGAGCCAGCCGAGCCGCTCGTTGCCGTCGACGAGGACATGGTCGCGCACCCACCAGAGCGCGGGCCCCATGAGCAAACGCCTCCTGCCCACCCCGTCGCCGGCGAGCAGGAGCCGGTTCCGGTCCCTGCTCCCCGGCGATGGGCGGCACGCGAGGTCAGGCCGTCACAAGCGCCGTCATCGCGACGGCCCCTGCGGTGAGGTGGTGCCGAGCTCGAGGGAGGCTGCGCTCCCGGTGGTCTCGAGGCGGTTGAACACCAGCCGTACCGCCATGGAGCCTTCGCCGATGGCGGCTGCAGCACGCTTGATCGAGCCGCTACGGACGTCTCCCACGGCGAAGATGCCCGGTCTGCTGGTCTCCAGAAACAGCGGAACCGTGGTCCCACCGACGGGCTCGGCTGCGGGGACGTCGGTGCCGGTGAGCAGGAATCCGTGGGTGTCTTCGGCGAGTTGGCCGGCCAGCCAGGCGGTCCGGGGCTGGGCACCGATGAAGACGAACAAGCCGCAGACGGACAGTTCGGCCTCGCCTTCCTGATCGGCGTGGCCGATCCGCACGCCCTGCAGCCGGCCCGTGCCGGTCAGCGAGATGACCTGCGTTCGGGGCCGGACGATGATGCGTGGGTTCCGCTCGATCCGGTCGATCAGGTATCGCGACATGGAGGCGCGCAGCGCCTTCCCCCGGATGATGAGGTGGACCCGTGCGCTGCTGCGGCTGAGGAAGAGCGCGGCCTGCCCGGCGGAGTTGCCGCCGCCGACGACGGCGACCGGGCCGGTACCGCAGGCCTGGGCCTCGGCCTGGGTGGCCGCGTAGTACACCCCGACGCCCTCGAACTCCGCGAGCCGCTCCAGGGGTAGCCGGTTGTAGTGGGCTCCGGTGGCGATGATGACCGAGCGGGACTGCACGGTGTCGCCGTCGTCGAAGCCGACCTGGTGCACGCCGTCCGCCCACGCCAGGGACGTGGCCCTGGCCGCCTGCTTGATGCGGACGCCGAACTTCTGCGCCTGCAATGCCGCGCGGGTGGCGAGCTCCTCGCCGGACAGGCCGGCGGGAAAGCCCAGGAGGTTCTCGATCCGAGACGAGGTGCCCGCCTGACCGCCCAGCGCGGTCTCCTCGGCCAGGATCGTGGCGAGCCCCTCGGACGAGCCGTAGACCGCAGCGGCCAGCCCGGCCGGGCCCCCACCCACCACCAGCAGGTCGCACACCCCAGCGGGATAGGGGCCTTCTGCGCCGGACAAGCCCAGCGTGTCGAGCAGGGCGCGCCCGCCCGGGTTCCTCAGCAGCGGACCGCCAGGGGTGATCACGATCGGCAGATCGGCGACGCGGAGGTCCAGGCCCTGCATGATCGCCTCGGCCTCCGGTGAGGCTTCCAGGTCCAGCCACGTCGACACCAACCGGTTGCGCGCCAGCACCTCCAGCAGCCGTCTGGTGTCGGGATCGAACCGTGAGCCGATCAGCGTCAGGCCCGCGCCGCGGCGCATGAGGATCGAGTGCCGGAGCAGGAAGGTGCGCAAGATCAGGTCGCTGAGGTCGGGTTCGTGGGCCATGACGACACGGAGCCGCTCGACGGGGACCGACAAGACCCGCCCGGCGGAGGTGGCTACCGCGCTCAGGTAGGCACGCTGCCCGGTGAGCATCCCGATCTCGCCCAGGAACTGGGACCGGCCGTAGTGGGCGATGCGCGTCGCGCCGGGCCGGCCGTATCCCTGAACGATCTCGGCGGTGCCATCCAACATCACGATCAGGTCGTACGTCTCGTCCCCGTCGGTGAACAGCACCTGGCCCGCGGTCACGTCGCGCTCGGTGCCGTATCTGCGCAGCACTTCGAGCTGGTCCGTGTCCAGGATCGGGGACCGCCCGGGCGCGGAGAATCGGGAGTCTTCATCGCCGTCGTCGACCCGGCCGCGGGCAGCTGCGTGGCTGCCGACGCCGGGACCCTCGATACCCTCAGCCACGCGCGCCCACCCCTTTCGCACTAGAGCGGAGAACGACCCGTCGCACTCGCGCCAGGCATTCCCCGATGCCGGTGTCCGGACGAACGCACCGTCGTCACACTCGACCTCGGCTGCCTCCTCCCGCGCAGGTGAGGCGCCGGCCGGCAGGCCCGGTAAGACCGCGCCGACCCGAGCGCCACGCGCCCAGGTGCCCTTGCCAGGCGCAACGGTCCCGCGCGGTGTGAGCCTGATGGCCCTAGCTGACGGCCACCGCCGCGCGGACGGTGGCTGCCGCTGTCAGGGCCCCGACGCGCGAGATGCGCGAAACGCGTGATGACGATTCGCTCGCGCCGGACGACCGCTCTGTCAACGAATGGGGGTGTGATGAGTACGACGAACGTCCAGGGCACGAAAGCCGCGGCGATCGAGGACCTCACGACGATCGACATGAAGCTCGAGGTGGTGGTCCTTCCGGTTGCGGACGTGGACGGGGCGAAGGAGTTCTACGGCAGGCTCGGGTGGCGGATGGACCGCACACCGCCCGGGGTCGTCCAGCTGACGCCGCACGGCTCGGCCTGCTCGGTGCAGTTCGGCGCGACCCTCACCTCGGCCGCACCCGGGTCGGGCAAGGAGTACCTGGTCGTCGACGACCTCGAGGCCACCCGAGAGGCCTTGGTGGGTGCCGGTGTCGAGGTGAGCCCGATCTTCCACCTCGGGCCCGACGGGCCGGTCGACGGCCCGGACCCGGAGCGGCGCAGCTACTTCTCGCGGGCCACATTCAGCGATCCCGACGGCAACGTCTGGGTGCTGCAGGAGATCACCACCCGGCTGCCCGGTCGGGTCGAGGGCACCGAGACCACGTTCGCGTCGACCGCGGGCCTGGAGTCCGCACTGGTGCGGGCGGCACTCGCGCACGGTGAACACGAGAAGCGCATCGGGGAGCGCGACGAGGAATGGCCCAAGTGGTACGCCGCCTACATGGTCGCGGAGGCGACGGGAGCCGACCTGCCGAGGTGACCGAGTGCGACGTCGTCGTCCCCGGGGGTGCGGCGGGTAAGCGCAGCGCCCGACAGAGGGCTGAGTGTCTGAGGGCCGCGACCGTCGATCCGCCAGCGGTGACTGTCCGCACTCCGCGGGAGAAATGCGTGCAACGCGTGTAGACGAAGACCGGGAGCGCCCTGCTGGCGAGTGAGGAGTATTCGGTCCGGCCGGCGTGATGGCCTGCGCCGGAAGGGCCGAACTGCAGTCGGGGTGCTCAGAAGCCGCGGAAGACGGCCGGACCGGCGGGGGCCGGCCCTGGAGATCAGATGTCACCTGAGTTCGTCCGGTACACGCCGGAGATCGAGACGATCGATCCGAACATCGACGTGCTACTGGAACAGATCATCAACTTCTGGGAGAAGAAGGGCCGCGAATCGCCCAGGACCGAGGGCACCGGGCGAGCCGTCCGTGGTGCGCATGCGAAATCGTTCGGCCTGGTCAAGGCGGAGGTCGAGATACTGGCAGATGTTCCGGAAGCGTACGCGCAGGGATTCTATGCCGAGCCGGGACGACACGGCGCACTGATGCGCTTCTCGAGCACATCGGGCCATCTGGGGACGGACGCTCAACTCGGCCCTGGACTCGGTCTTGCGGTCAAGATATTCGATGTGGCCGGCGAGAAGTTGGTCGAGGACGAGCCGACCTCGAACACGTTCGATCTGGTGCTGAAGAACAACCCGATCTTCATCAGCAACACCGCCAAGCACTACCTGTTCATCGAGGACATCGCCAACAACATCCACGCATACCTGGCGCGCGGACGGGCCGGGTTCCACCAACTCCTGGCCGACGTGCTCACGGGCAGGGGTGCGCTGAAGCAGCCGGACTGGGCCTGGGAGGAGATGTTCGCCCTCGTGCGGACGGCCACCCAGACGTCGCTACGCAACCCCTTGCTCACCACGTACTGGACCATGGGCGCGATGCGTCATGGCGACTACGTCGCCAAAATACGGATAGCGCCTGCGGCGGACAACGCTGCGCATGCTATCCACCCCGACCTCGACCTCGCCGCCGCCGCGGACGTTTTCCATCCGACGCTGGTCGACGAGTTGAAAGCGAGCGCCTTCGCTTTCGATCTCCAGGTGCAGTTGTGTACGGACCTCACAGCGATGCCAGTCAACGTGTTGACGGTGGAATGGCCCGAGAAGCTCTCGCCCTTCGTCACCGTCGGCCGCGTTCGGCTGCCGCTTCAGGACATCTCGGGCCCCGAGAATTTCGAGAAGGGAGACGCGCTCGCGTTCAACCAGTGGCGTGTCACGGCCGTCCACAGGCCGTTGGGCGAGATCATGAACGTGCGACGGATCTACAGCGCCTCGGCCAAGGTGCGCCGCACACTCAACCACCAGTCGCTGGCCGAGCCTTCCAGCGTGGAGTCGGTACTGCCGTGATCGGCCGGCTGGTGTCGATTGAAACGAATGGCCGGCCTGTCAGAACGGCACCCGCGGGTCAGCAAGGGTATTAATGGTCGACTGTAGTGCAAAGCGGAAGAGTCGAATGAATTGAGGGGGATGTCATGTCAACGTCAACGCCGACCGCCACCGGATCGGAGCAAGTTCGGACTGTCCAGCAGAAACTCGAGCAGTTACGCGACTTGTTCGCCGACGCGCCCGAGGTCGGGAGGAAAGCACTGGAGAATGTGCTCACCGAGCTGAAGACGCAGGTGTCGGAGCCGCGCACCCGGATGGAGAGCGCCGGGCGGGTCGGCAGCCGCCAGGGCAACGTCTCGGAGTTGACCATCATTGCCCCCTTCGCACCCGGCGGAGCCGAACGGTTGCGCGCGTTCCTGCAGCTGCTGGACGGCAACTTCGACGGCGCGAACAAGGTCGGCAGCCTCCACGACATGCGCTTCGTGTTCCTGGACAACGACACGAAACTGCTCTTCTGCACCGCCTTCGACGGCGACTGGGACCCCTACATCGACGATTTCGTCACCCAGATTCCCGACTACCTGGACATTCTCAGTTGTGGGCTGGAGGGCTGGCCGGGCATTCGCAGCCCGGAGGTCAAGGACTACCTCGCCCGCCACCAGATCACCGCAGAAGGCTGGTACGTCGCCCACCCGGATCTGACCGTGGCGGACATCAGCCGGCTCAAGCGCGTCGGTCAGGCGGTAGACGAGTTCCTGGACAAGGTCGGCGACTGAAGCACCTCCGGCGGTTCTGTGGGAGCGGCCATAGCAGTGCCCGTCCCACAGGCCGCCCCGGTGAGCCTGCCCGTACCGTTCTGGAGGAGAACGTCATGCACCTCGTCGACCGCCTCGGCGGCGAGCTTCCGCGCAGTCCCGCCACTCTCGCGCTCGACGACATCCAGGCAACGGTGCTGCGGTATCGGCCCGAGCCCTACTACGGCACGCACGTCATGCTCCGTATCGACGATCAGCGGGCGGGCCGCGAACTGCTCAGAAACCTCACGCCCTACGTCGCCTCCGCTGCCGAATGGTGGCGAGCAGGAGAGGCCTGGATCTCGGTCGCCGTCAGCTTCACCGGGATGGTCGCTCTGGGTCTGCCGGCGGACTCGCTGCGGTCGTTCCCCGAGGCCTTCCGGTCGGGAATGGCGGCACAGTCCGACGAGCTGCGCGACTACGGGCCCAACGATCCGAAGAACTGGGATGCGCCCTTCGGTACCGGGCAGGTCCACATGGGGGTCAGCGTATTCAGTGACTCCGCGCAGGCCTGGGGCGAGACCATGGAAATGGCACGTCACCACTATCGCCGGTTCGCCGGGATCACCGAGCTGTCGGCGCAGGATTTCGGCGCCCAGCCGGGCGACCTCAACCCGCTCGGGTACCGGGACTCGATCGGCCAACCGGCCATCGAGGGGAGCGGCGTCGAGCCGCTGCCCGGCCAGGGTCGGCCGATCAAAGCCGGCGAGTTCATCCTCGGATATCCGGGGGAGGGCGGCGCGCCGCTGCCGATGCCGCACCCGGACGTCCTGGGCCGCAACGGCACCTTTGTCGGGTTACGCAAGTACCAGTCCCGAGTCGGAACCTTCAACCGCTTCCTGCGCGAACACGCCCGAACCGAGCAGGAGCGCGAGTTGCTCGCGGCGAAGCTGGTCGGCCGCTGGCGCAGCGGCGCGCCCTTGACGCTTGCACCCAGCCAGGACGATCCGGCGCTGGGTGCCGACCCACGTCGCAACAACGACTTCACCTACGCCGACGACCCGCACGGCCACCAGGTGCCGCTCGGCTCGCACATGCGGCGGATGAACCCTCGCGACACGGTCATGACCCGACTCGCCGACGTCAATGTGCATCGCATCATCCGGCGCAGCACCACCTTCGGGGCGCCCTACGACCCCGACGCGACCTCGACCGAAGCCGACGAGGTCCCCCGCGGACTCTACTTTCTTTTCCTCAGCGCCAAGGCGATGGAGACGATGGAGTTCCTGCAGCAGGAGTGGATCAACAATGGGAACTTCATGGACCTGGGCGACGAACGTGATCCGAACATCGGCCTCCAGGAGGAGGGCGCGACCTTCACGATCCCCCGGGATCCGGTGAGGCGTCGCATCCACGGCATCCAGACGTTCAACGTACTGCGCGGCGGCGAGTACTTCTTCATGCCTTCCCTGTCCGCCTTGACGTGGATCGGGGGCCTGCCGGCAGCGTCAACCAGGCTGTAACCGATGAACAGGTCGGATGACTTCGGCACCAGCTATTCGTGGCGAAAGGACGAGCCCCCAGTGATCGTCAAGGAGGCCATCTCGAACATCCCGACCGGGCCGCTGTACGTGATCGATAGAGAGGAAGACGAACATGGCCATGATCACCACGATCGACGGTACCGAGATCTTCTACAAGGACTGGGGGACGGGACAGCCCATCGTCTTCAGCCACGGCTGGCCGCTGTCGAGCGACGACTGGGACACCCAGATGTTGTTCTTCCTCCAGCAGGGCTCCCGCGTCATCGCCCACGACCGCCGCGGCCACGGGCGCTCGACGCAGACTGCCGACGGTCACGACATGGATCACTACGCCGACGACCTGGCGGCCCTGACCTCGCACCTCGATCTGCGGGACGCCGTGCACGTGGGGCACTCCACGGGTGGTGGCGAGGTGGTGCGCTACATCGCTCGGCACGGGGAGCGCCGCGTGGCGAAGGCGGTGCTGGTCAGCGCCGTGCCGCCGCTGATGGTGCAGACCGAGGCCAACCCCGGCGGGCTGCCCAAGAGCGTGTTCGATGGTTTCCAGTCCCAGGTGGCCGCCAACCGCTCCGAGTTCTACCGGGCGCTGCCGTCCGGGCCCTTCTACGGCTTCAACCGTCCCGGGGTGGAGCCCTCGGAGGCGATCATCGCCAACTGGTGGCGGCAGGGGATGATGGGCAGCGCGAAGGCGCACTACGACGGCATCGTCGCCTTCTCGCAGACCGACTTCACCGATGACCTCAAGAGGATCACGGTGCCCGTGCTGGTGATGCACGGCGACGACGACCAGATCGTCCCCTACGCCGACTCCGGACCGCTGTCGGCGGAGCTCGTGCAGAACGGCACCCTGAAGACCTACGCGGGCTTCCCGCACGGCATGCCGACCACCCAGGCCGAGACGATCAACACCGACGGGAGTGTCCGATCTTCGGTGTAACTGGTCTGTAGCTCCGGGCGTGTCCCGGGGGAAGGACCAGCGATGACCGACACGATCGAGCCCATGCCGCGGGCTCGGATTGATCACCAGCAGTTCGCTCAG
>NZ_JAJSOK010000003.1 GCF_021283305.1 Pseudonocardia kujensis | reverse complement strand
CCGACCAGGTCCTCGATGTCGACGCCCCGGTACCGCAGCGCGCCGCCGTCCTTGTCGGGTTCGGCGATCTCGGTCCGGAAGGCGACGTGTCCTTCGAGGCCGGACTTGAAGCCGGGCGGGGGCGGGGAGCCCTCGGACATCCGGGCCTCCTTCGTTTGCAGAGGTGGCGGCATCGTCAGAGCGAGACGGTGCCGCCGTCGACGCGCAGCGTGGTCCCCGTGACGTAGGACGACGCGTCGCTGGCCAGGTAGAGCATGGTCGGGACGATCTCGTCGGGTCGACCCCGGCGTCGCATCGGGGTCCGTGCGACCTGCGCGGCGACCCGGTCGGCGGAGAGGGCGGTGCCCATTCCCGCCTCGAAGGTGCCGGGCGCTACCGCATTGACCCGGATCCCGTCCTGCGCCCACTCCTGGGCGAGGACCATCGTCATCCCGTGCAGTGCGGACTTCGTGGAGCGGTACAGCACGGAGTTCGCCCCGCTGTTCCACATGCCAATGGACAGCACGTTCACGACGCTCCCGTTGCCGTGCGCCTTCAGGTGCGGGTAAGCGGCCTGGGCGAGGAACAGCGCGGCCTCGGCGTTGACGCCGTTGATGCGGCGGTAGGTCTCGACGTCCAGCTCGGCGACCGGCACCCGGTGGGTCACGCCGGCGTTGTTGATCAGGACGTCGATGCCGCCGAACTCGGCGATCGCCGTGTCGACGACCGCGGCACGGTCCTCGGCGAGGGTGATGTCCGCGGGGACCCCGACGGCCGAGCCGCCCGCGTCCTGAATCCCGACGACGATCTCCTTCAGCCGGTCCGCGGCCCTGGCGACGATGACGAGGTGCGCGCCGCATGCAGCGAGCCCTCGCGCGATGGCGGACCCCAGTCCGCCGGTGCCGCCGGTGAGGAGGATGGTCCGGTTGGTGATGTCGAACTGTGGGCGGGGGTCTGGTGGGTCAGGCACGGGTGCACTCGGGGTGTATGCCGGTCTCGCGGAAGGGTGGGATGAGTTCTTGGCCGCAGGTGGTGCATTGGGGGATGTCGGGGCGTCCGCCGATGCTGTTGAGGTAGGCGTCGCGTTCTTCGATCCGGTTGACCAGGGTTTCGGCGGCGACGGCGGCGAGGGGGGAGACGAGTCCGGCGCGGCCGGCGGCGGTGGTGAAGGAGGTGAGGTCTTTTTTCATGACCAGCTGGGCGGGGGTGGTGCCGGGGGGGACGTTGGCGCGGAGTCGGTCTTGCAGGCCCCAGGTTCGTACGGCGCGGGAGTCGGCGTTGCTGGTGGTGAGCACGCTGGAGAGGGCGTCTTCGGTGAGGCCGTGGGCGCGGGCGAAGTTCATGGCTTCGATCTGTAGGGCGTAGCCGGCGATGGTCATGAAGTTGACCGAGAGTTTGGCGGCGGACCCGGCGCCGGGGGGGCCGACGTGGAAGATCTCGCGGCCGAAGGCGTCGAACAGGGGGGCGAGTTTGTGGGTGTCGGTGTCGGTGCCGCCGATCATGATGGTGAGCTCGCCGGTGCGGGCGCGGGCGAGGCCGCCGGCCACGGGTGCGTCGAGCACGGAGATGGCGGCGGGGGCGAGGTTGTCGGCGAGGGTTTGGACGAAGGCGGGGGTGACGGTGCTGTGCACGATCAGGGTGCGGGGTAGGCCGACGGCGACGATTTCGTCGGCCACGCTCTGTACCTGGGGTTCGTTGAGTACCACGACGCTGATCACGTCGGCCGTTTGGGCGAGTTCTTTGACCGAGGTGGTGCCGGTGGCGCCCTGCTCGACCAGTTCGGCGACGGCCTCGGGGCGGAGGTCGTAGACGTAGGTGTCGAACCCGGCGCGGACGATGGCGGCCGCGATGAGCTTGCCCATGTTCCCGAGCCCGACGATGCCGATCCTCATTGTTCTCCTTCGTCTGCTGGTGGCCGCGGTGGTGCACGGCCGTCCCGCCCGTCTCGACCCGAAGCTCTTACTAGCCTTGACGGGGGTCGACAAGGCTTGCACGCGCGTGGCGGTCCCGGGCATTCCTCCAGGCCATTTGAACAGGCTACCTGTTGACATGGTCGAGGACCATCCCCAGAATCGTGGCCACGACCACTCGTGACGAGTTGGGTGGCGTACCGGACGGAGACGCGGCGTGGAGATCGTTCGTCTCGCCGGTCCCGTTCAGTGTCGGGTCAGCGCGTTCGTGAGCGACCAGGCACTGCTGATGAGCGAGTTCGGCGTCGCCCCGCTCCCCATGGCCGGCTTCGTGACCAGTGGCGTCGTGCTGTCGGCCGTGCATCACTCCAGCGATTCGCACGTCGAGATCGCCGTGCAGTCCGACGCCTGCGGCAACGCCGATCCCGAGGTCCTCCGCGTCCTCATCGAGAAGGTGTTCCCGGCTTGCGCCGAGGTCGCCACGGTCAAGGAACCGGAGGGCACGCTCTGATCCGTGCCGACCGGTCCCGGGCCCGCCGGCGGACCGGTCGCGCCCTGCCGGCCGGCCACGGGTGGAACCGTCCCGACGACAAGCAGAGCAAGTTGACCCAGGGCCTTGCGGAGGGTCTCGTCCCCGCCGCTCGGTCCGGAGTGCCCAGGAACCTGTAGGCGTCCCGTCCCCGCGATCTATCACACTCATGGTAGCGGAATGATCTCCGCCAATCGGCAGTCGTCGGCATGGACCCCGACCGGATCGTGATCGCCGGTGCGAGCGCGGGCGGCGGTCTCAGCGTGGGCCTCGAGCTGCTGGCCGGTGATCGAGGGGGCGAGTTGTCATCGGTCAGCTGCTCGCCTGCCCGATGATCGACGACCGGAACGACACCGTCTCGAGCCTGCAGATGAAGGGTCGGGGTCTGGGACCACGTGCGAACCAGGCCTGTTGGGACTCACTCCTGGGTTTCGGCCGGGGCGGTCCGGACGTGTCGCCGTACGCGGCGGCGGCTCGCGCCACCGACCTGGCCGGCCCTCGACCCACCGTCGTCGACGTCGGATCGGTCGAGGCCTTCCGGGACGAGGCCGTGGCGTGTGTGAGGCAGATTTGGGCGACGGACGGCAGGGCGGAGCTGCAGGTCCGGGCCGGGAGGGTTCCACGGTTTCGACACCCCGGCGCCGGACACGGCCGTGTCGCAGGCCGTCAAGATGGCTCGCCAGGACTGGATCGGTCGGCTGCTGGCCCTGAGTGGCCCTTCCGGTCCGGACACCGAAGGAGCCGAACGAACGGAAGAGGTACCGGGTTGACTTGCACGGACCGGGGCCTCGTTCGCGGGTCTCCGACCGGGTCCGAGCTCGCGTGAGTTCCTCGCGCGCGGAAGGATCCGGTGGCCTAGCGGCGCCTGTTTAGTGGTTATTATAGTAAGACTTACCCATGGGCGTCGAGGAAGGCGTGGGCGCTGATGGAGGGAGGGATGGCGTCGATGACGGACGGTTGCCAGTCGAACGGGTGAACGGGATCTGCCCGCTGGCCATCGACCGACCCTCGGGCCGGAACGCGATGACGACAGCGGTCCAGTTCGGTCTTGTCGCGCCCTCGGCCTCGGCGAGGGCCTGGCCCACGCTGCTGTGCCGGCCGGCTGGAGGGGGGTGCGCGCGTTCCGGGAGAAGCGCGCGCCTCGCTAACCGGTCGTCGATCCCTATCCGCTCTCGGTTGGAGGTCCAACATGGAAATCGGAGTTCATCTGTCGCGCAGCGTCGAGAGAGGTGCCCGGGAATCGGCGGCACTGCTCCGTCCCGGCCGGGGGAGGGGTTGTCGATGAACGCCGTTCCCGCGGAGTTCGGGCGGATCGGGGTCGTCGGCGGCGGTGTGATGGGATCCGGGATCGCCGAGGTCTGCGCACTCGCCGGCTGCGAGGTGATCATCGCCGAGGCGAACGACGCCGCGGCTGCGCGGGCGAAGGAGCGGGTCGACTCGTCCTTGGAGCGGGCCGTCCGCAAGAGCAAGCTCGAGCCCGAGGCCGCCACCGCGGCGAGCGAGCGGATCTCCGCTGCAGGGGACCTGGCCTCACTACACGACCGGTCGTTGGTCATCGAGGCCGTGCTCGAGGACGAGGCAGCCAAGGTCGAGGTGTTCCGTGCGCTCGACAGCATCGTCACCGACCCGGACGCCGTGCTCGCCTCGAACACGTCCTCCATCCCGATCATGAAACTTGGGATTGCCACGTCGCGGCCGGAGCAGGTTATCGGGGTCCACTTCTTCAACCCGGTCCCGGTGCTCTCCCTCGTCGAGCTCGTGCCCTCGCTGCTGACCGGGGACGAGACGACCAAGCGTGTCGAGTACTTCGTCGAGGCCACCCTCGGCAAGCAATCCGTGCGGTGTCAGGACCGCGCCGGTTTTATCGTCAACGCGCTGCTGGTGCCGTACCTGCTCTCGGCCGTCCGGATGGTCGAGTCGGGATACGCGCGGGCGGAGGACGTCGACACAGGCATGGTGCAGGGCTGCGCGCACCCCCTGGGCCCGCTGCAGCTGGCCGACCTCATCGGTCTGGACACCGTCAAGGCCATCGCCGAGTCGATGTACCTGGAGTTCAAGGAGCCGCTCTACTCGCCGCCGCCACTGCTGAACCGCATGGTCGAGGCGGGCCTACTCGGACGCAAGAGCGGGCGAGGCTTCCACCAGTACGCCGCGTGACCGCAGGCCATCGCTGATCGAGGAGAAGTGACTTCATGCAACTCGACGGAATCTCCGCGCTGGTCACCGGTGCTGCGTCCGGTCTCGGCGCCGCGACGGCCGCACACTTGGCCAAGCACGGTGCGTCGGTGTACGGCCTGGACCTCGAGAAGGCGGTCACGGTCGCCTCGACCGTGCCGGACGGGGTGACCCTGCTCGCCGCGGACGTCACGGACGAGACCTCGGTGCGAGAGGCCGTCGCGCGCTGCGGACGGTCCGGGCCCACTGAGGCTGGTCGTGAACTGCGCCGGCATCGCCCCGAACGGACGCATCCTCTCGAAAAGGGGCGTGCACGACCTGGAGCTGTTCCACACGGTGCTGAAGGTCAATCTGCTCGGCACGTTCAACGTCATGCGGCTCGCGGCGGAGCGGATCGCCACCTCCGAGGCGGACGAGCACGGCCAGCGCGGCGTCGTCGTCAATACCGC
Organism: Pseudonocardia kujensis; assembly: GCF_021283305.1. GTDB lineage: Bacteria > Actinomycetota > Actinomycetes > Mycobacteriales > Pseudonocardiaceae > Pseudonocardia > Pseudonocardia kujensis. The sequence continues at coordinate 238,916 of NZ_JAJSOK010000003.1, read as the reverse complement.
GTCCGTGGCGGCGTTCGAAGGGCAGATCGGGCAGATCGCCTACACCGCGTCCAAGGCCGGCGTTGCGGGGATGACGATCACCGCGGCGCGGGATCTGGCTCAGTTCGGGATCCGGGTGTGCACGATCGCCCCGGGCCTCGTCGGCACCCCGATGCTCGCGGGCCTGCCGGAGGAGGTGCAAGCGAGCCTGGCGACGTCGGTGACCTTTCCGCAGCGCCTCGCCGATCCGGCCGAGTACGCCCGGCTGGTGTCGATGATCGCCGAGCACGACTATCTCAACGGCGAAACCATCCGGATGGACGGTGCCCTACGGATGTCTGCACGCTGAACGGGGGATCCGGAGTCCGTCGCTCAGGAAGGGGTGCGTGCGGCTGTCCGAGGCCTCTTCGGTCGCGGTCGGAGGATTCTCGTTCGCCAGCAATCACATGGCGGCGACGCAACGCCGGTAGCTCGGCGAGCCCGCGGACGGTCTCCGCCCGCGCGATCATCCGCGCGAGCTTGTCGCGAACGGCACGGCTGATGCCGTTGGAACCGGCCACAAAGTGCGCCGCGCCGACGCCGGGCCGTTGGCCGTCGCGTTCGTCGACTACCACCAGCTTTGGCTTGCGGTCGAGGGACCCCCGGTCGCGGGGTACGCGAACGTCGTCGGAAACGGTCAGCGACTCCGGCAGCTTGTACTTCGACGACAGTGCGAAGCTGAACTCGTCGCGCTCGCCCGCGGCGTACCGGGAGACGTACAGCTCCAACCCCCGGGTGTCGGTCGGCAGAGCGAAAGACACGGCGTAGTCAGTGTCGCCGTCCGCGGTCGAGGGCGTCGTGAACGCTTGACGATCCGCGCGGAGGCGGCCACGGTCACCCCCTCCGAGCACGGCCGCTGGCCGTGGGACATTCGAGCTGCGACGGATGTGAAGCTGGCATCTCTGTCGCGGGGATGGCTGGCCGAGCGGCTCGCGGTGCAGCCGGCCATCGCAAAGATGCCGCATTCAAAACCGCATGCCCTTCTTTCCGCCGACAGTCATGTAGGCGTTGCGTGTTCCCGGTTGGATTGCGACGTTGGTAACCAGTAGCTGCGGCTCCGGGAGCGTCTGGGGGACGCGAACCGTGAGAATGACAGCTCCCATGTCGTCGTACACCAGCATTTCGCCGGCCCCGTAGTTGGCCTGGTAGAGGTTCCCGTCGGCGTCGACAGCGTTGGAGTCGAACCGGCCGAGGCCGCCATCGTGTGTCAGGGCGGTGTGGCCGTCGGTGACGCTACGATGGTCGGAGGCAAGGACGAGGTGGTCGACGCGGTTCCCACCGAATTGGCTTACCCAGAGGGCGCTGTGCTGGGGGTCGAAGGAAATACCGTTTGGTGACGGCATGTTGTCGGCGAGGACTGTGGGATCCGCCCCGTTGGCGTCGGTTCTAATGATTCGTCCGGTCGGTGCCCAGGGAGTGCCGGCCATGTCGGCGATGAACATGGAGCCGTCGAGGTCGAACGTGAGGTCGTCGGGGCGCATCGGGTGTCCGGCCACTGCGCCACTGAGCACGGTTCGAACGTCTGAGCCATCGGCGTTCATCGAGTCGATCTTGCCGCCGAGTAGATCGGTGGCGTAGAGGCGTCCGTCTCGGGGGCTGAATTGCGCGGAGCTGTAGAAACTGGTCTCGTCCGTGTAGATCGGCGTGACCTGTTTCGTAGAAGGGTCCAGGCGGAGGATCTTCGGTGCACGGGGTGGGGCAGTGGCGTCGGTGAAGTAGAGCTGCCCGTCCGGGCCGAACGCGGGGCCTTCCACGGTGGTGTGGTGGTTGGCGCGCCCGGACTCCGGCCCGGTGTAGGGGTAGAGCGGGGTGACGTTCGCGATGAGCTCGGCGTTGACGACTGCCGGCGGAGGCCGGTAGTCGCCAGCGCCCGGTGTTGACGAGGCGCATCCGGCTGTAAGAATCGCCACTGCACCTGCGAGGGCGCAGATCAGACCACGCCGACGTGATCGAGGCATGTGGACTCCTGTAGTTCTCAGCCGAGCACGAAGGGATCCCGCGTGGCGCCGCTCAGCTCGACCCAGACGGATGTTGTTTCGAGGTAAGCATCGACGGCCTCTACCCCGTTCTCCCTGCCGATCCCGGACAGCCCGTAGCCGCCGAAGGGGACGCTGGGCGCCACTGCCCGGTAGGCATTGATCCAGACGCTGCCGGCCCGGAGACGTCCGGCCACCCGGTGGGCACGGTGGACGTCCCTGGTCCAGACCGAGCCGGCGAGACCGTAAGGAGTGCCGTTCGCCTGGGTCACAGCGTCGTCCTCGTCGGTGAAGGTGCTGACGGCAAGCACGGGACCAAAGACCTCATCTCGGAGAATGGTGGCGTCGGGGACGAGGCCGGTGAGCACCGTCGGGCGGATGAAGTAGCCACCGAGCTCCTCGTCGGGTCGGCCGCCGCAGGCGATGGTCGCCCCCTCCGTGAGGGCTTGATCGAGGAGCTTCATAACCTTGGTGAATTGTGGGCCGTTCGCGATCGGCCCCATCTCGGTGGTTGGGTCGTGGGGATCGCCCAGCCGGATGGTCGTGGCCCGCTTTACGACGAGGTCTACGAGCTGATCATGGACTTTGGTGTGGACGAGGAGCCGGGATCCTGCCATGCAGGTCTGCCCCGCGGCAGCGAAGATGCCAGCGATGACGCCGTTGGCGGCTGCGTCGAGGTCGGCGTCGTCGAAGACGATCTGCGCGGATTTGCCGCCGAGTTCCAGAGTGCTGGCGTTGAGGTTTTCCGCCGCGGCGCGGGCGACACCGCGTCCGGTTTCTGTGGCTCCGGTAAAGGCCACCTTGTCGACCCCGGGATGCCCGGCCAGCGCTGCGCCTGTCGCGCCGGTACTGCCGGTAACGATGTTGACTACACCGGGCGGGAATCCGGCGTCCTCGAAGAGCTTGCCAAAGGCGAGGGTGGAGACTGGCGCATGTTCGGAGGGTTTGATGACGACGGTGCAGCCCGCGGCCAAGGCGGGTGCGAGTTTCCAGGTCAATAGCAGCAGTGGCGAGTTCCAGGGCGTGATGGCTGCGACCACACCAACTGGCATGCGGCGTGTGTAGACGAGGAAGTTGGGGTTCGGGGTGGGGATCTGGCGGCCTTCGAGCTTGTCCGCGATCCCTGCGAAGTAGTCGTACCAAGATGCTAGTCCGGTCATCTGGCCGAGCATCTCGCGATGGAGCTTTCCGGAGTCGTTGACCTCGAAGGCGGCGAGCCGTTGCGTGTCACGTGCGATCTGGGCAGCGAGGTTGCGCAGCAGGCGGGCACGGTCGAACCCTGTGGTCTGGCCCCAGGGTCCGTCGAGTGCTGCTCGGGCTGCCGTGACGGCGGCGTCGACGTCAGCCGGAGTGGCGTCGGGGACCTCTGCCCATGTTCGTCCGGTATAGGGATTTTCGCAGGAGAAGGTTGTGCCGTTGGCGGCGCCGCGGCGTGCACCGCCGATCAGCATCTCGAACCGCTCGGTCATGTTCTTCCTCGGCTCTGAGCGAGCTCCAGCTCGTCAAGGACTGATTGGGTGTGTTGTCCGAGGCGAGGGACATCGCCCATCCGCGGTGCGACTCCGTCGAGCTGGACGGGGGGCAAGAATGCCTCGACGCGGCCGGCGGGGGTGCCGATCGGTTGCCAGCGCTCCCGCTCCGCGAGCACAGGATGGACCAGGAAGGCCGGGACGTCGTTGATTCGGGCGTAGGCGATGCCGGCCCGTTCGAGCTTGTCCACAAGATCAGCAGAGTCGATGTCGCGGAGCTGACGCGCGATGATCCCGTCGAGTTCGTCCCTGTGTGCGACGCGGCGTGCGCTGCTGGTGAACCGCCCGTCGGTGGCCAGCTCGGGCATGGCGAGGATCTCCTCGCAGAGGAGCGCCCACTCGCGTTCGCTCTGCACGGTCAGCAGAACCTGTCGCCCGTCGCGGGCGGTGTAGGCCCCGTACGGGGCGATCGTGGCGTGCCGAACGCCCAGGCGACGCGGTGGTGCGCCGCCGTAACGGGTGTAGTACGCGGGTTGGCTCATCCACTCGGTGAGCGCGTCGAACAACGACACCTCGACGGCGTGCGCCCGGCCGGTCGTTGAACGGGTGTAGAGCGCTGCGAGGATTCCGGAGTAGGCGTACATCCCGGTGGCGATGTCGGCGATCGACACTCCGACCCGGGCAGTCTCCTCAGGTGTGCCGGTGATCGAGACCAGGCCGGTCTCGCACTGGATCAGCAGGTCGTAGGCCTTCCGGTTTGACCACGAGCTTCCCGTTCCGTAGCCGCTGATGGCGCAGGTGATCAGCTGCGGGTGACGCTGGTGCAGCGTCTTGGTATCCCAGCCGAGTCGGGCCGCTGCTCCTGGGGCTAGGTTCTGGACGAACACGTCGGCGCGGCCGAGCAGGGCCTCGACCGCCGCTTGTCCGTCGGGCGACTTCAGGTCGAGCTCAACGGACTCCTTCCCGCGGTTGAGCCAGACGAAGTAGCTGGACTCCCCGTGGACGGCGGTGTCGTAGCCCCGGGCGAAGTCGCCCTCTCCGGGGCGCTCGATCTTGATGACGCGGGCTCCGAGGTCAGCGAGCTGTCGGGTTGCGAAGGGGGCGGCGACGGCCCGCTCGATGCTGACGACGGTGATCCCGTCGAGTGGTGCGCTCACCGGTGCGTGCTGCCGCCGTCGCAGGCGATCACCTGGCCGGTGAGGAACGCCGAGGCCGGACTGCACAAGAACACAGCGAGGCCGACGAGGTCCATTGGGACCTCATGACGGTTTAGGCACTGGCGCGACATCATCAGGGCCCGGCCTTCAGCCGTCTGCGTCTTGCGCTCGATCTCGGTGCGGGTCCCGCCGGGTTGGATGGCGTTGACGGTGATGCCGTGGGGGCCGAGTTCGCGCGCCATGGAGTAGGTCATGCCGACGATCGCGCTCTTCGACGTGACATAGTGCAGGCAGTTGACGAGTCCCTGCGCGACGGCGGCGCTGCTGATGTTGACGATGCGCCCGCTCCCGGCCGCCCGCATGTACGGCGCCACAGCTCGCGCGGGCAGGTAGGAGCCGGTGATGTTGACGCGCAGCACTGTGTCCCATTCCTCGAGGGGAATCTCCTCGAGGCCCTTGAGGGTGAGCCCGGCGAAGACCGCTGCGTTGTTGACCAGTGCGTGAATGTGGCCGTGTCTGTCGACGACACTGCGCGCAAGGTCTTCCATCGCAGCAGCGTCGGTGACGTCAGCGGCGGCCGCAGCTGCGGTACCGCCGGCCTGCTCGATCTCCTCGGCGACCGCGTGCGCCTTTTCGGCGTTCAGGTCGACGACGGTGCACAGCGCCCCGGCAGCTGCGAACTGGCGTGCATACTCCGCGCCGATGCCCTGTCCGCTGCCGGTGATGATGATCGAGCGGCCGCTGATCCCGAAGTCACGGCCTGCAGGTAGGGCCGCCGCGACGTCGAGCGTGTGATCGATGGTGGTCATGCGATTTCCTTCCAGTGGGTGCCAGCTAGCCGATCGCCGTTCTGCCACCGTCGACCACGTGGACCTGGCCGGTAATCCAGGCCGCAGCGTCACTGGTGAGGAAGGCGATCATTGAAGAGATCTCGTCGGCGGTGCCAAGGCGACCCAGCGGATAGCCCGCGCCGGCTGCGCTGACCTGTTCGTCGACGGTGGCTGCAGATCCGCCGAACCCGCCGCCACCGTCCCACAGCCCCTGGGTGAGCGGGGTGTGGACGGTCCCCGGGACCACGGCGTTGACACGCACACCGTGCTCGGCGACATCTCGCGCCATCTGCCTAGTCAGAGCGATGATCCCGCCCTTCGCCGCACTGTAGGCCGCGATGCGCGGGTAACCGTGCAAGGCTGTGATGCTGGAGAGGTTGACGATGGAGCCCCGCCTAGCCTGAGTCATGTGCGGTAGCACGGCGCGTGCGCAGAGCCAAGCCCCGGTCAGGTTGGTGCTCAGCACCCGGTTCCATTCGGCCTCGTCTACTTCGACCGCCGAACCGACGCTACCCACGCCCGCGTTGTTGATCAGAGCGTCGATCCGACCGAAGCGGCCGATGGTCCGGCCGACAAGCTGCTGCACCTGCTTGCCGTCGGTGACGTCGGTCGGGACCGCGTCGGCACGGCCGCCGTTCGCTATCAGTTTCTCGGCGACCTCGGCTGAGCGATCGGGCGAGACGTCGGCGCAGACCACCTGATATCCCTGGCCGCCTAGGCGCAGAGCCGTGGCGGCGCCGATTCCGGAGCCGGCGCCGGTGACGACGACGACCGGCTCACTGCAGGTGTTGTTCACGTTCTCTCCTTCATAGGGGCTGTCAGCGAAGCCGCATCGGCCGGCGCGCCGTCTCGGGCAGAGTGACGAGGAACGGTAGGCAGACCACGGCCAACGCGATCAGATAGAAGGCGGGAGCGACCGGGTTCCCGGTGGCCTCGATCAGCCACGTGCACAGCAGTGGGGTGGTACCTCCGAAGACGATGGCGGCCACGTTGAACACCAGGGCAACACCGCTGTAACGGACGGTAGTCGGGAACAGCTCGCACAGGGCCGCCAGGTTGACGGCCTGGACGAGCGTGACCGGGATGCCGAGCAGCGCGTTCGCGAGGAAGACCAGCGCGGGAGCACCCGAGTTGAGCAGCAGGAACATCGGGAACGGCAGCACGACCAAGCACACGATCGCGAGCAGCAGCAGCCGCTTCCGGCCGAGACGATCGCCCAGGAAGCCGAAGGTGGGCTGCAGAATGAGCGCAACGAGCAGCCCGACGGTGGGGCTCAGAGAGGCGATGGTCGAGGAGAGTTTGGCGACTTGGACGAGGTAGATTTGGGTGTAGGAGAAGATCACGTAGAAGGCGCCGTAGGTGAGTGAGGAGATGACGAAGCCGTAGAGCAGCGCCTTGCGGTGGTTCTTCAACAGCTCCAGCACCGGCACCTTCACCACCGCGCCCTCTTCGCGGGCGGCGATGAACTGGGGCGAGTCCTCGAGCTTGCGACGGATGTAGATCCCGACCAGACCCAGCGGGAGCGCGATCAGGAACGGCAGCCGCCAACCCCAGCTCAGCATCTGCTCCTTGCTGAGCATCGCGTTGAGCAGCACCACGGCCAGCGACGCGCTGACCGTGCCACACAGCACACCGAAGTTGACCAGGCTGGTGTAGAAACCCCGCCGATGCACCGGAGCCTGCTCGGCCAGGTATGCCGCCGCGCCACCGATCTCGCCACCCGCCGACAGGCCCTGCGCGATCCGGGCGATCACCAGCAACACCGTCGCCCCGATGCCGAATGCGGCGTAGCTCGGCAGCACCCCCATCGCAAAGGTGGCCAGTGCCATACCGAGCAGCGCGAGCACCAGAGCCTTACGCCGACCGAACCGGTCACCGATCCAGCCAAACAAGATCCCTCCGAGCGGACGCACAATGAACGTCGCCGCGAACACCGCCAGCGCCGCCAGCAACGCCGCAGTCGGATCAGCCGCCGGGAAGAACACCACCGCGATGACCGTCGTCAAGTAGGCGTAGACGGTCAGCTCGTAATACTCGGTGACCGTGCCCAGAGTGGATGCGACCACCACGCGTCGGCTGATTGCGCGAGGTGCCTTGACCTCTTCGAGCGCGGCTGCCGGTGCCGGGTCTTCAGCCGGCTCAGGATGGCCCTGTGGAGGAGCGGGCGGAGTGGAGAACGACATTGTTCGGGCCTCGTCTCGTCGGGAGCGGAGGTGCAGAGATCCTCACCGGGGCTCGCTCCTTCACGCAAGCCCGGGCAGGTACGAAGTATTTGACCCAAAATCTCCGGCGTCAAGTCCCCACGGGGCTCCCCGTGGGGCCGGGTGCGTCAGTCCCAGAGTCCGGCGCGGCCCAACTCGTCCGCCAGGCGCGCCCCGCTGCTCGTCATGTGCTCCATCATTGCGGCGCGAGCAGCTGCGGAGTCGTGAGCTTCGATTGCGGAGAGGATGTCGGCGTGCTCATAGGAGCACGCAGTGGGCCGGCTTGCGAGGGACTGCCAGGTGAAGCGGGGGATGTAGTGCGAGGCCCCCTGCGCGTACCGGGCAAAGGTGGGCGAGTCCGCGAGCAGGTTGATCTCGCGATGGAGCCGGTAGTTCGCAATCTCCGCCCCGTCATGATCATGGGTCTCGACGGCGTGGTCCAGCGCCCGCTGAAGAGAGCGAAGCGTCGTGAGCTGCATTGCCTCGACGCGCTCTGCAGCCCTCGCTGCGAGCTCGCCGGTGACCATGGCCAGGATGAGGACCTGATCCAGGAAGCCCTGGCGGGTGAGTTTGGCGACCACGTACCCACGGCGCGGCTCACGCTCGACGAACCCCTGGTTGAACAGCTCGATCAAGCTCTCCCGGACCGGAGTGACGCTGAGCTTGAACTGCGCCGCCAGATGCTCGACCCGTAGACGATCACCGGCACGAAGGGCGCCGGACATGATGAGCTCGCGCAGGTACTCGGTGACTCCGTCCGCCATGCGCTCGCGGCCGAACGTCGGAGGGTCGGGAAGCTGGATCGGCTCAGCGCTCATCGCTTGACCTGAGGTATTTGACCGTGTGCACGGCTCTAGCCTACCGGCCTGGCGCGAGGAGCGGGGGCATTGACGACAGGTTTTGGGTCAAATATCTTGGGCCTGCTGTAGCTCTCAGTTCAAGGAGGAACATGTCCGAGGCGCGCTACGACACGGGACTGTCGATCCGTAAGGAGGTGGTCGGGAAGGCCTACGTCGAACGGGCTCTGGCGACCGCCGACGAGTTCGGCGGCCCGTTGCAGGACCTGGTGACCGAGTACTGCTGGGGCGCTGTATGGGGCCGTCCGGAGCTCGATCGAAAGACCCGCAGCATGCTCAACCTGGCCATGCTGTCCGCGCTCAACCGACCACACGAGCTGAAGATCCACACTCGTGGGGCGTTGCGCAACGGCCTGACACCCGCCGACATCCGTGAGGTCCTGCTCCAGGTCGCCGTCTACTGCGGGATCCCCGCCGGCGTCGATGCCTTCCGCGTCGCCCGCGAGGCCATCGCCGAGTACGCCGCCGAGACCTCGAACGACGTCACCGATGAGCGTCCCGTCGCGGGGACCAACGAGGGAGCGGCATGAGACTCGGTTTCGTCGGCCTGGGAAACATGGGAGCTCCGATGGCCGGCCGGCTCCTCGACTCCGGCCACGACCTGGTCGTCTTCGACGTCAACGCCGACGCGATGCGAGCGCTCGCCGATCTGGGCGCAGCTACCGCTCGGTCGCCACGTGAGGTCGCCGACACCGCCGACACCGTGTTCATGAGCCTGCCGACCCCGGCCGTCGTCCTGGAGGTCGCTCTAGGTGAGGACGGCCTCGTACACGGCACTCAGGTACGACACGTGGTGGACCTGTCGACCACCGGAAGCCCTACCTCGGCCCGCGTAGCCGAAGCCCTGGCCACTCAAGATGTGTGTCTCGTCGACTCGCCGGTGTCCGGTGGGGTGACCGGCGCGGCCAAGGGCACCCTTGCGGTGATGACCGCGTGCCCGGATTCACAGTTCGCTCTCGTCGAGCCGATCCTGGCCCAGCTCGGTCGCGTGTTCCACGTCGGCGCCACACCCGGACTGGGCCAGGCGATGAAGCTGCTCAACAACTATCTGTCGGCCACCGCTCTGGCGGTGACTGCCGAGGCCTTCGTATTCGGTGCAAAGGCCGGACTCGACGCCGACACCATGGTCGAGGTCGTCAATGCGGGGTCGGGCCGCAACAGCGCGACGCAGGACAAGTTCCCCCGGGCGATCCTGCCGGGCACCTTCGACTTCGGCTTCGCCATCGGCCTCATGTACAAGGACCTCGCCCTGTTCGCCGAGCAGGCCGACACACTCGGCGTTCCCCTGTTCACCGGGTCCGCTGTCCGGCAGCTCTGGCAGTTCGCCCGCGACCAGATGGGCGCCGACGCGGACTTCACCACGATCGTGCGCCCATTGGAGCAGTGGTCGGGCGTCGAAGTCCGAAGCCTGCGCAGGGCAGGCGAGTGACCGAGACCCAGTACGAGGTACTCGCGGTCCGATACGCCCATGTCGAGCGGCGCTCGCCGCAGAACTTCATCGGCGGGGACAGCCACGACGTTCCGATGCCCATGGACTACGCAGTGTGGGTCATCCGCGGCGACCTCGGCACAGTGGTGGTGGACACGGGCTTCGACCAGCTTGAGGCCGAACTCCGGGGCCGAACACTGGTTACGCCCGTCGACGAGGCCCTTCACGCCGTCGGCGTCGACCACGAAGCGGTTACCGACGTCATCATCACGCATCTGCACTACGACCACGCCGGCAATACCGACCTGTTCCCGAACGCCCGCTTTCACCTGCAGGAACGGGAGATGCGCTACGCGACAGGGCCCGCGATGACTCATCGCGCTTGCGCGGCGGCGTTCAGCCCGGACAACGTCGCTACCATGGTCCGGCGCGTCTTCGACCGGCGAGTTCGCTTCCACGACGGGTACGCGCATCCCTTCCCCGGCATCGAACTCCACCACGTAGGCGGGCACACGATGGGGCTTCAAGTGGTGCGGGTGCAGACCGCACGTGGCCCGATCCTGTTGGCGTCCGACGCGTGCCATTACTACGCGAACTATTCCCAACGCAGAGCCTTTCCCGAGGTGTACAACGTGGCCGAGCTGATGTCGGCCTACGACCGCTTCCTTGAGCTGGTTGACGACGACGACCATGTCGTGCCCGGCCACGACCCTCGCGTGTTCGCCGACTACCCGCAGCCGAGCCCGGGAGCCGCGCGCCTGGATCTCCCGCCCGAACGCCCTGCAACGCAACCTGTTCGCACTGGATGTAACGATGACAACTCCCGATGAATATGCCGGGCATGCCCCTGCCGGAGAGTTCCGCCGCCGACTCGAGCAGGGCGACCTGCAGCTCCAGGTCTGCGCGAGCTGCCACGGTCAAGTGTTCCCGCCCCAAGTCACCTGCCCGTGCTGCGGATCCACTGAGCTAGCGTGGCGTCCCATCACCGGCGGCGGTGTGGTCGCCTCGACCACCACCGTCCGACGGCGCTCGGATCGTGGCGGCGACTACGACCTGAGCCTGATCGATCTCGACGGCGGTGCCCGGATGCTGAGCCGAGTCGAGGGCGTCGCCCCCGCTGATGTCCGCATCGGGCAGCGGGTCGAACCGCGGATCGTCGAGCTGGCTAGCGGCCCCGCAATCGGCTTCGTTCCCGCCCACGAGCCGGAGGACCACTGATGAGCGACACGCTGCGAGGCAAGACCGCGATCGCGGGAATCGGTCTGGCCGGCATCGGAGCCGCGCCCGGATACAGCCATCTAGACTTAACCGCGCTCGCCGTGCGCCGCGCCCTCGATGATGCCGGCCTGCAACTGTCCGAGGTCGACGGCCTCTTCACAGCGAACATGGTCAACATGATGCCGACGCTCTCGGTCGCCGAGTATCTCGGGATCCAGCCGTCCGTCAACGTCGGCAGCAACACCGGCGGGAACGTGTTTCTCGACCACGTGCAGTGGGCCACACTCGCCCTGGATGCCGGACTGTGCGAGGTCGCTGTCGTCTGCTACGGGAGCAACCAGCGAACCGGGGGGCTTCCGATCATGCCTCCCGACGCTCCCCCTTTCGACGCACCTTGGGAGCCGAGGGAGCCGATCTCGTCTTACGCCTTCGCTGCTGCCCGGCACATGCACGATTTCGGCACCACTCGTGAACAGCTCGCCGGCGTGGCTGTCGCGGCCCGGCGCTGGGCACAGCTCAATCCGGTGGCCTTCGCACGCGACCCGCTCACCGTCGAAGATGTGCTGGCCAGCCGCATGGTCTGCGACCCTCTCAGCGTCCTCGACTGCTGCCTGGTCACAGACGGCGCTGGCGCAGTCGTTCTGACCCGGAAGGACCGCGCCGCCGATCTCGCCCGGCCACCGGTACATGTACTGGGCGTCGCCACCGCGCTGTCCCACCGGCAGATCAGCCGGATGCCGGACCTGACCACCACGCCTGCGGCGGAATCCGGGCGGCGAGCCTTCGCGATGGCGGGGCTCGCACCAGGCGACGTCGACGTCCTGCAGCTCTACGACGCCTTCACGATCAACGTGGTGCTGTTTCTCGAAGATCTTGGCTTCTGCAAAAAGGGGGAAGGCGGGGCCTTCGCCACCATCGACCGGATCGGACCCGGTGGTGAGCTACCGGTGAACACCAACGGTGGCGGCTTGTCGTGTGTGCAGCCCGGAATGTACGGAATCTTCACCATCATCGAAGCCGTCGAACAGCTCCGAGGCCAAGCCGGGGCACGCCAGATCGAGGACGCGGAGATCGCCCTCTGCCAGGGAAACGGCGGTCTGCTCGCTGCCGAATCCACTCTCTTGCTGGGATCCAGCGCGACAGTCTGACGCAGTGCGAGGCGAACAGCCACGAGCTACTGAAGAGCAGCGGTCTAGTCGAGGGCAGCGCCAAGCTGGGCAGCTCGCTCACGGCAGTCGTGGCTGTTTCCACTGTCTCAAGAAGGGCGCTCCAGCTCTCACCGCGTTTGCCAATGTGATCATGTGCTGACGATCATGAGGGTCTGACTGCGGCGATGAAATTGTCGGTGGTGGCGGGCTGGAGCGGATCTTGCGCTGGACGCGCCAGTTCTCCAACTCGGCGTTGGCCCGTTCACCGCGCCCGCGGCGGCGAGCGTGGGCCTGGTTCACATTCTTCTGGAAGCGCGAGCTTCCAGAACCCGGTCGGTGTCGGGTCCTTACGCCGACGCCGCTGCGCGATCGTCGGGCCGGCCCCTGGTCGGCGGTGTCGGTGTCGGCCGCCGCGGGGATCTCATGTTCTGCCAACGCGCCGATGATCCTCTGCCCGCGAGCCGAGCCCATGTCATGGCGGACCCGGGCAGCGGCCGGGAGATCCACACCAGCCGGCCGATCGGGTCCGCCATGGCCTACACGATGAGACCGTGGGTCTTGTGCTTGCCCGAGTAGAAGGCGCGGTCGTAGTCCGACGCCATGCCGACCGGGTCGATGCGCACCACGGTGCCGTCGAGGCCCACGAACGCCTTCCGCTTCACGACCTCGATGGCCCGCTCGAGCGTCGGGGTCATGACGATGAGCAGGTCGAGGGCCTCGCGTATGTGGCGGTACACCGTGGAGGCGCCGGTCTCGAATCCGCAGGCCAAGCCGGCATAGGTCTCGCGCCTGCGCAGGTAGGCCACGACCAGCAGGGCCTAGGCTACGAGGTCGCGGTACTGGACAACCAGCACGCCCTGCTCGGGCCGGTCACGTCGGACCCGACCCGCCGGCGTCTGCTGGACCAGCTCGACACCGCGCTCGCGAAGGGAGCGGGCGTTCCCACAGAAACGGGTCGCCGGCCAAGATCTGGAAGTTGCTGATCGTCGACGTGGACGCCTCGGTCGGGGTGTATTCGTAGAAGACCGTCGACTACCACCCACTCGGCGCGTTCTACGACAACACCGACGGAGCCCCGCAAGCCTTGATCCAACGGGCAGGGCGTGCCGGAACCGCTGTAAGCAGCCGCCCGCGCGGCACGACTGCGGCGGCCCGCTCGACCCTAGCGACGCGGCCGTTCCCGACGAACACCCGGCGGTAATCAACCCGCGCATAACAGCCTGACCGTGCGTTGACCGCGACAACCTCTCCACCCCCGGCCCTCATCGGGCCAAGCCCTCTGAGCCGCCACCATGCTGCGCATCACGGCCATCCGCCCCGCCTACTTGACAAGAGCTGACCCATATCGCGGCTGAGCGTGGGTTGGCACGGCCTCCTCATGCCCTCGCACGCCCGCTTACCCGCGTGGGTTGAAGGGAGCGTCCGGATCGGGCGGACACCGTGGCCCCGGGTCTCAGCCTCTGCCGCTGCGAGCGGCCACGCGCGGAGAGGCGACCGGCCGTCCGGGCCTTCCCACCCCTACTTCGCTCGAACAGCACGCCATGAAGGACGACCGCGTCGAGATCGTGGTCGACGCCGGCGACGGCACCACCAAGGCCTACCTTGCCGTTCAGCTTGTTCGGTGGCGCGTCGCTGCGGAGCGTGCCGCGCTGCTGATCGGCGAGGTGCCGGAGGCCGAGCTGGCCTCCGGCACCTGCTGCTCATTCACCGGTGAACGTCGGGGTGCGCTTCTGCGCGAATGCCGCGATTCCTTCGCGAAAGTCGTGGCTGCGGACGTACTCGGCCAGCGCCTCCTGCTCGAGCGCGAGGCCCTGTTCGGTGCTCAACTCGCTCGCGGCGCTGGCGACTCGCTTGACGTGTCCGAGAGCCAGAGGGCTGAGCTTGCTGATCTGGTTGGCAAGTTCCTGGACGCTCGACAGCAGGTGATCTGCCGGCACGACGCGGTTGACCAGCCCCCACGCCTCGAAGCGCTCTGCACGCTCGAGGCCGCCGGTGAAGAGCAGCTGCTTGGCCACGGCCGGCGGGAGCCTGCGCACGGAGCGGACTGCTCCGCCGCCGCCCGGCAGGATCCCGTACTTGAGGTGCCCATCGCCGATCTTGACGCCTTCGGCTGCGATGACGAGGTCGCAGCAAAGGATGAGCTCGAGGCCGCCGGCGACGGCCACTCCGTTGACCGCGGCGATGACGGGTTGTGGCAAGCGTTCCAAACGGGACAGGACGAGGGAGCCGAATGCGATCCCGTTGGCCACGGCGCCGTACCGACCCGCATCTAGATGGTCCTGGAAGTCGCTCAGGTCTCCACCGGCGCTGAACGCGCGCCCAGCGCCGGTGACGACGACCACGCGCACGTCCGGGTGCTTTTCGACGGCATCTATAACCTCCAGCAATCTCTGCATGAGCGCCTGGGACAGGGCGTTGAGCTGCTGCGGCCGGTTCAGGGTGACCCATGCGATCGAGTCGCGGACGTCGAGCAGGACAAGATCGGTGTTCGTCATCGCGTCAGGAGACCCGTCGATCCGCGCCGCTCCAGTGCTTCTCGCGCAGGGTGTGCTTGAGAATCTTGCCGTTGGCGTTGCGCGGCAGTTGCGCCACAAATTCGATCGACTTGGGTGTTTTCATTGCGCCGATGCGCTCTCGGCAGAAGGCGAGGATCGACTCGGCGTCAGCTTGCCGGCCGGGCCTCATCTCGACGATGGCCAGTACGGCCTCGCCCCACTTCTCGTGCGGGACGCCGATGACAGCGCACTCGGCGACCTCTGGATGGTCGAGGATCGCGCGCTCGACCTCGGCGGAGAAGATGTTGAACCCGCCCGAGATGATCATGTCCTTCTTGCGGTCCACGATGTGGAAGTAGCCCTGCGCGTCGCGGTACCCGATGTCACCGGTGTGGTGCCAGCCGTGCTCCGAGACTGCCTTGGTGAGTTCGGGCTGCCCGTAGTAGCCCTGCATGACGCACATGCCTCGGACGACCAGCTCTCCGCGTTCGCCGTCGGCGAGGAGGTTCCCGGCCTCGTCCATCACCTCGACGTTGACGAAGGGCAGGGGACGGCCACAGCTGGCGAGCCTGTCGTTGTCGGCGATCTCGCCGCCGAGAACCCCGTCGGCGAAGTGGTCCTCGGGCAACAAGATCGTGTTCCAGGCGGCCTCGCTCTGTCCCCACACCTGGCATATCACCGGGCCGAAGACGGTGATGGCCTCACGAACTTTCTCCGGCGCCATGGGAGCGGCGCTGTAGAGAAAGTAGCGCAGCGAGGAGTAGTCGACCTCACGCACGCCCGGCTGGGCGAGTAGGTCGTAGATCACCGTCGGAGGTAGGAAGAGATGGGTCACCCGGTGTTCGGGGATGAGCCGAAGAATCTGCGCGCGGTCTACCCGGCCCATGACGATCCCGGTGCCGCCCCTCGACATCACGTACTGCATGAACTTCCCCGACAAGTGCGTCAGGGGCGCCGCTGCCAAGAACACCGGCGGGACGTCACACGGCGCGACAGCACTGAAGTTCGCAACGATGCTCTCGAGCTGCCGGTTGGGGAAGACGACGCCCTTCGGTCGGCCGGTGGTACCTCCGGTCGTCAGGTACTCGTACGGCCGTTCGTGGTCGTGGGGAAGGTCGAACGGTGTGGCGTCGAAACCCGAGGTGAACCTTGCGAGGTCCGGCAGGCCGGATCGGTCGCCCTCGATCAGCACCACCCTCTTGATGCCGGGAGCGATGCGCTGAATCTCCTCGGCGGCATCGACGAACTCGCCGTGCAGGAAGAGGACCTCGCAGCCGAAGTCGCGGAAGATCTCTGCGTTCTCGCGGATGCTGTTGCGCGCGTTGACCGGCAGATAGGTGGCTCCGGCTCGCATCACGGACAGGACCGCGAGGAAGGCGAGGGGATGGTTGCGGCTGAGCACGCCGACCACCGATCCGATGCCGTAGCCCTCGGCACGCAGTGCGTTGGCGATGATGAAGGTCTGCTCGCGTACCCAGGTGTAGCTGTACTCGTCCCCGGTCTCGGCGTCGATCATGCACGGACCTGCGGGGTTGAGGCGCCAGCCCCGGTCGAGGAAGTCGATCCCGTTCATCCGGCCACCCGGCCGCCCGGGGGATCACTTCGGCGCGTGGCGCGGGGCCCGGTCGTGCTCGATGACATTGCTGTGCACCTCCGTTGGAGCTCTCGCCTCGACAGGCGACCTCCCCAGCTTACAGATATTTGACCCAAAATCTACGGTCAGGTCTGGTGCGACGGGGCTCGTGTCCTTCATGCCTGAGATGCCTCCTGCTGATGTGTGACGTGGAGTGTCCCGAGTAGCGCGAGGGCATCGGCGCTGCGGCTGCCTGGTTCCGCGTGATAGATGACCAGTTGCTGGCCAGGAGCGTCGCGGACGTCGAAGGCCTGGTAGGTAAGCTCCAGGGGGCCGACCTCGGGGTGGGCGAAGCGCTTAGCTTCACGGCGCTTCCCCTGGACGGCATGGCTGTCCCAGAGTCGACGGAAGTCACAGCTGGATGCGGTGAGTGACGCGACGAGATCGACGAGCCGCGGGTTCCGTGGGTCGAGGCCCTGCGCGCGGCGAAGGTTGGCCACGCTCGCGTGCGCGGTGCGCTCCCAATCACGGTAGAAGACGGGGGCTGCGTCATCGAGGAACGTCATCCGCGCGAGGTTGTCGAAGAACGCGAATGATGCATAGAGGGCATCGGCGAGAGCGTTCGAGGCCAGTACGTCCAGAGTCGGGTTGAGGACGAACGCCGGCGTGTGCGTATAGGCGTCAATGAGTTGTCGCAGGTCGTCACTGACCTGATCACGGCGGGGGAGTGGCGCCGCGGGCGGGGCCGTGCCGCTGACCCTGTACAGATGCTCCCGAGCGTCGCGGTCGAGCTGTAGGGCGGTGGCGAGAGCTTCGAGGACCTGCTGGGTCGGGTGGCGCTCGCGCCCCTGTTCCAGCCGGGCGTAGTAGTCGGCGTTGACGCCCGCGAGCACGGCGACCTCCTCACGACGCAACCCCGCGACGCGGCGGCGGCCGTGCGTGATGATTCCCGCTTGAGCCGGGGTCAGGTCGGCGCGTCGGGCGCGCAGGTACTCGCCGAGGGCGTTGGCAGTCACCCCGCAAGGTTAGGCGGACGCCCAGGCCCGTGCCTGGGTGCAGCACGTCCAGGTTGAGCGCGTCCTGGTTTCTGCACAGAACTGTCCGCACTCTGGGGACATGGCACGACACGCTCGGAAATGGCAGATGACGCAAGAGGGACAGGACACACCGAGCCCTCACCGTGATTTCCCTCGATGGCGGCGACGGGAGGACGAGCCGGCTCCTCGCTCGCGCGTGCAACCGCCCGCTCAGACGGCCGGCAGTATCTGCGACACCCTCTTCACCCTCGGTACCGCGTCCAGGCGAGGGGTCACGGATCTTGGCCGATTCGATGACGGCGAGGCCCTTCGATGAGCGGCTCAGCGCCGGCCGGCGCTGGGGCGTCCGGCGGTAACGATGAAGGCATCGAGGGCAAAGTCGCCATCGTTACCGGGGCGGCTCGCGGGGTTGGCCGGGCCACCGTGTCCTGGCTGCACGCCCGGGGCGCACTCGTCGTGGCGGAGGACCTCCGGGACGCGGTCCTTGATCTTGCAGCCGAATTCGCGGGCGTGATACCGCTCGTCGGCGACGTCGCGCTCGAGGACACTGCAGCACGAGCTGTAGGCGTTGCACGGGAGCGGTTCGGAGCTGTGCACATTCTGATCAACAACGCTGGTCGCACCGTGAACAAGCCCTTCAGCGAGACCGGCTCGGACGACTGGGACGTGCTGATGGCGGTCAATGCCCGCGGCGCGTTCCTGCACTCGCGAGAAGCGTTCCGCGCCATGATCGAGCAGGGGAGCGGCGGCTCGATCGTCAACGTCGGTTCCTACACCTGCACCGTGGGACTTCCCGAGGGTTCTGCCTACAGCGCATCGAAGGGTGCGCTGGCGCAGCTGACCAAGGTCATCGCTTTGGAGGGCGGCCAGCACGGCATCCGCGCCAACGTGGTCGCACCGGGGGTGATCGAGACCGACCTGCTCGACAGCTTCCGAGACGACAGCCGTGAATACCTGCGCTCCTTCGCGGCTGCGCACCCGCTGGGGAGAGTCGCTGAGCCGGAGGAGATCGCCGAGGTCATCGGCTTCCTCGCCTCGTCCCGATCCAGCTTTGTCACAGGCGCCGTCGTGGCCGCTGACGGCGGCTTCACCGCCGGCTGAGTCCGCCCCCAACTGAACAGGAGAAGCTCATGGCCCGCTTGGCGAACAAGGTCGCGCTGATCACGGGAGCGACCGGTGGGATCGGCACGGCGACCGCAGAGCTATTCGCCCGCGAAGGCGCGCGCGTCATGCTCACCGACATCAACCAACCGCAGCTCAAGGCGTTGACCGACCGCCTGCGCCGCAGCGGCGCGGAGGTCGACGGGATCACGCTCGACGTGTCTTCCGCCGCCTCGTGGGCCTCGGCTATCGAAGCCGTGAAGACCAGATTCGGCGACCTGCATGTGTTGGTCAACCTCGCCGGCGTGCTGTCGTGGCCCGGAATCGAGGACACCACTGAGGATGCCTGGAATCATGTGATCGCGGTCAACCAGACTGGTACATGGCTCGGTATGCGTGCGGCTATGCCGATGCTTCGTGAGAGCGGCAACGCCTCCGTTGTCAATGTGTCCTCGGTTCTCGGTCTAGTGGGAAGCGGTGCGGCCGCGGCCTACCAGGCGTCCAAGGGGGCAGTACGGCTGCTGAGCAAGACCGCAGCAGTCGAGTTCGGCACCAAGGGCGTGCGTGTGAACTCCCTGCACCCAGGAGTCATCGCTACACCGATGATCCAGGAGCTTCTCGATGAGCAGGGCGACCAGCAACCCGACATCGTCCGGACACCCATGCGTCGCGCGGCACGACCGGAGGAAGTAGCTCCCGCGGTGCTCTTCCTCGCCAGCGATGAGTCGTCGTTCGTCACCGGCGCAGAGCTCGTCGTCGATGGCGGCCTCACCGCGCACTGACCCAACAGCCCGAACGGACCTCACCATGGACTGGTTCATCACTGGCGTTTCCCGCGGCCTCGGCCGAAGCCTCGCTCTTGCGGCGCTCGACAGGGGCCACACGGTTGTCGGAACGACTCGCTCCGGCACATCCGACATTGAAGATCCGAGCGGTAGGCTCCACGTCCTACCTCTGGACCTCGCCGATCCGGATCAACCGGCGATGGTGGCTCAGCGCGTCTTGGCGATGGACCGAGACATCGACGTCGTCGTCAACAACGCTGGCTACGGCCTGCTCGGACCGGTCGAGGAGGTCTCTGATGTAGAGGCCGGTCACCTATTCCGGGTCAACTTCTTTGGCGCATTCCAGGTGCTCCGGGAGATGCTGCCACATCTTCGGGCAAGAGGACGAGGTCACCTGATCAATGTGTCGTCCATCGCAGCACTCGACCCCCTCCCCGGATCCGGCGTCTATGCGGCCGCGAAGGCTGCATTGACGGCGATGTCCGAAGCCCTGGCGACAGAGCTCGCGCCCTTCAACATCACTGTCACCTCAGTGGAACCTGGGGCGTTCCGCACCCAGTTCCTCTCCGAGCACTCCGTGCGGTACACCACACGAGCGCTTACCCCCTACGAGCAGGCCAAGGCCGACAGCCGCGCGCACTTTGCCCGCAGGGCAGGCTGTCAGCCGGGCGACCCGGATCGCGCCGCGCGTCTGATTATCGACGCGATCACGGCCGGCGACCCGCCGGTGCACCTGGTTCTCGGCGCCGACGCCATGGACCGCACCCGTCGGCGCACGCAGGAATTGCTCTCCGAAATCGACCGGTGGTCTGAGAGGTCCGCAGCCACCGCTTTCCCGCAATAAGGCGCCAAAAGTGGAGACCACCCGCCCATCTTCGTGGCGTCCACGACTTGCTGGGCAGAGTCTCGCCTCCCTGCGCTGGCAACAACCCTAAAGGGACGGATCGACCAGGAGGTGGAGGTGCCGCTGGATGCCCCCGGCGGCGGGTAGTGCCGTCCCCGCCGTCGGGGGCTGTCCTGGGTGGCGTGCCGACGAGCGGCTGGCCGTTCGGTCAGGTCAGCTCTGCCGGAGAACTCTCGTGGCGTCCTCGTCGACCGAAATGCCTTCGGGGTCGTTGTCGGGGTCGCCGAGGACGACGACGCCGTAGTCGCGGGCCGCGCCCTCGACGGTGACGTAGCCGTCCCGGACGTCGCGCAGAACGCGTTCGGGGTCGCGCTCGAAGGCCTTGCCCCATCCGCCGCCGCCGTTGGTCAGGTAGCGGAACATTGCGCCGGCCTTGGTGTCCCACGACGGCTGGGAGGCGAAGTAGAAATACTTCCCGGCCGGGTCGAGCGCCTTGGTGATCGGGTCGAGCATACCGCCGACGGGGATGGTGTCCGCGTAGGCGTCATGGGAGTGCGGGATGAGCTGTCCGCGGCGGCGGATGTCGGTGACCTCGGGCGGAAAGATCCAGACCGCGCCGAGCTTGCCCGTACCGCCCCCGTTCGCACCGATCCCACTGGGGACCTTGGTGCGGAATGGCGAGCTGTACGCGGAGGCGTCAGTGAGCCAAAGGCTATCGCGGATAGTGGCCGCACCGCCCCGGTTGAACCCAGCACCAGCGGTGTCAGCTGCCGCCTCCTTGCGCAGTAGCACAACGGGTACGTCGTGCTCGATCGCCTCTGTGGCCGGATCGAGATTGTTGAGCATGAACAGCACTGTGTAGCTGTCGCCGTCTCCGTCGCTTGTCGCGCCCCAGGGCCCATGCTCGCCCCCGCACTGGGCTGCAGTCGCCCACGGGGTGCCATCAGACAAGACCCCGCTCGCGTTGTGGAGGTTGATCGACCCATAGTCGCCCGCGATCCCGCGCTCGCCCAGAATCGGGTTGAGCGCGTCGAACACCGCCGTCACCAAGATCGTTGTGGTCTCCCAAAACATCATGCTCGCCCCGTCGGGCGGCAGCGAGTTCAACAGCGCCCCGGGAGGGCAGGCCATGTCGATGTTGCGCCACGTGCCCGACGTGAACGGAGTGTCCGGATCAAGCAGCATGGTCATCGCCGCACCAACAGCCGTCTTCGCGTCGAGCATGCTCGCGTTGATTGATGTCCGCGCCTGTCGGGAGGTGCCTGAGAGCTCGGCCTCGACGTTCTCCCCTCGCTTGATCAAGGTGATCTTGATCAAGTACTCCTCGGAGTCATCCATGCCGTCGGCGTCGAAGAGCCCAGTGCCAACGTAGTCGCCGTCGGGGATACGCGCGATAGCGTCGCGCATCCGCTCGGCGGAGGTGTCGACGGCGTACTGCAGGGTGCCGAGGTAGGCGTCGGTGCCGTAGCGGTCGATGTTCTCGCTGATGAGCCGGGCGCCGAGGTGCAGCTGCTGGTAGATCGACTTGAAGTCCGGCAGCAGGATGTCGCCGAAGCGGGAGTTGTCGAAGATCAGACTGAAGGTCGAGCGGACCGGCTCGCCCTGGCGGTAGAGCAGGACCGGCGGGATGACCAGGCCGTTCTCGTAGATGTTGGCCTTGGTACCGGAGAATCCGCCGGGCACGGTACCGCCCATATCGAGCTGGTGGGCGCGGATGTTGACGAACGAGACGATCTTGTCGTCGCGGAACACCGGGTGGATGAACAGGACGTCGTTGACGTGGGTGCCGGTGCGGTAGGGGTCGTTGCAAATAAGAACGTCCCCGGGGCGGAGGTTCTCCGGCCCGTACTCGATGACGGTGTTGCGCACGGCGTCGCCCATGGTCCCGAGGAACACCACGAGGCTGTTGCTGACCACCGACATCGGGTAGTCCTGCTCGGGTGGGCCGCTGATGGTGCAGGCGAAGTCGTACCAGTCGCGGATGATGGGGGAGAAGGCCTCGCGCAGGAAGCCGGTCGACATGTGCTCGACGACGTAGTGCAGCCGGTTGGTGATCACCGAGGCGGTGAAGCGGTCGGTGCCGTAGCGCGCGGTGAACTCGTCGTCGCTCATGTCGCGCAGCGACACGGTGGGAAGATCGGTGGTGGTCATCGGTCGTTGCTCACTTCCTCGTGATGACGAGTTCGCCGTAGCCGCCGACGGTGGCGGTCTGGCCGGCGCCGATGTGGGTGGTGGACAGGCTTTCGTCGATGATCGCGGGGCCGGCGATGGTGTCGCCCGCGCGGAGCTGGGTGCGGTCGAAGACCGGAGCCTGCTGCTCGTGGTCGGTCAGGTAGCGCAGCACGGTGGTGCGTACTGGGGAGACTGGTCCGTCGGCGTCCGTGCGGGGCGGCACGACCGGGTACTCGACCTTGTCGGTGTCGAGGATCGCCCGCACACGGAAGGTCACGCCCTCGACCGGGAAGGCGTCGAAGCGGTTCCCGGTGCGCTGCTCGTAGGTGTCGTGGAAGTTGCCGATCATCGTGGCAAGCGCGGCGGTGTCCAGGGTGCCCTCGGGCACGGCGACGAAGGGGGTCTCCCAGCTCTGACCGACGAGCCGTCCGTCGAAGCTGCGCGCGAAGGTGACCTCGCGGCCGGGGGCGATGCGTGCCCGCAGCTGGTTCTCCATGTCGGTGAACAGCGCATCGACGTCCGCGGCGACCTCGTCGGAAAGCACCGTGTAGGCGCTGCGGTTGGCGGTGAACACCTGGTCTGTGGACAGCAGCCCGAGCGCGGAGAACAGCCCCGGGTACGGGGGCACGACGACCTGCTTGCACTTGATCAGGTCGAGGACGGCGGGCAGCAGCATCGGCCCGGCAGCGCCGTAGGCGACGAGGCTGTAGTCGCGAGGGTCGACGCCGTTCTTGATGGCGATGTTGAACACACCCTCGGCGATGTTGTTCACGCCCATCTCGTAGGCGTAACGCACGCGCTGGGCGAGGGTGAAGTCGCAGTCGAGGGCCTCGAACGCCGCCTTCGACTTCTCGACGTCGAGGCTGAACCGGCCGCCGGCGAAGTGGTCGCCGTCGAGGATGCCGGCCATCAGGCAGGTGTCGGTGGTGGTCGGCTGGGTGCCGCCGCGGCCGTAGCAGGCGGGCCCGGGGTCGGCACCGGCGCTGCCGGGCCCGACCTGGATCTCGCCGGCCTTGCCGATGGTGACGAGGCTGCCGCCGCCGGCGCCGATGCTGGAGATGTCGATCGCGAGGGAGTTGACGACCAGGTCGTGCTCGAGCTCGAAGGTGGTGTTGACGAACGGCTCGCCCTCGGTCACGACGCTGATGTCACAGGAGGTGCCGCCGACGTCCGCGCAGAGCAGGTTCCGCTCGCCGATGAGCTCGCCGAAGTGGGCACTGGCCACGGTGCCCGCGGCAGGGCCGGAGAACACGATCCGGAAGGGCTGTTCCATGGCCCGCTCGGCCGGAACTAGGGTCGCGGCGCAGTCGGCGTAGTTGAGCTGCCCGGTGAACCCGAGGTCGGCCAGGCCCTTGCCGAGCTGCTCGGAGTAGTCCGAGTAGATGATCTTCATGAAGGTGTCGATCACCGTGGTCGACGCCCGGGCGTACTCCTTGGCGAGCGGGGAGACCTCGCTGGAGATCGAGCAGGCGACCTCGCCGAGCTCCTCGCGGACCAGCTCCCGCAATCGCTCCTCGTGGGCGCGGTTGACGTAGGCGTTGAGCAGGCAGATCGCTACCCCGGTCACCCCACAACGGCGCAGCACGGCGAGCTGGGCGCGGGCCTGGTCTTCGTCGAGCTCGAACAGTACCTCGCCCGAGGCGAGGATCCGTTCGCGGATCCCGCGGCGCAGGTAGCGCGGGACCAGCGGGCGCGCGGCGTCACCGAAGCTGCGCCGCCACCGTGGGTCGAGGAGGGCTTCGGCCGGGCGCCAAGTGCGGCCCTGGTCGAGCATGTCCCGATGCCCGTCCGTGGTCAGGAATCCGATCTTGGGCAGGTTGCGGGTGATCACGGCGTTGAGCCCGTGGGTGCTCGCGTGGTTGAACACCGCGGAGCGGGCCACGTCGAGCTCCTCAGCGCCGACAAGGACCGGCTTGTAGGCCGTGGTCGGGTCGGTGGAGACCTTGGCGGTGCGGATTCGGCCGTTCTCCAGGGAGACGACATCGGTGAAGGTGCCGCCCACGTCAACTGCGATCATGATTCAGGCCCCTTAGTCAGATGGTGTCCGAGAGCAGCTGCAGCGAACCGAGAAGGTTCCACCGCTCGCGGCTCAACGAGTGCAGGCAGTGCTGGCACTTGACGACCTGGAACCAGCCGCCCTCGGAGTTCACCGGGTAGCGGCGCAGCTCCTGTGCGCCACACTTCGGGCACGAGCCCTCGACGGACTCCTTGACCAGTGAGACGGTCGGCTCCTGCGGCCGTGGGAACGGGGGCATGCACAACTCCTTCGTCGGCAACGATGGTGACGATCCGGACTAGGTTCCGACCGGTTGGAATGTCGATGACCTTAGCGCCTTGCAGCGTTAGCGCAAGAGCTGTGTCCGATCCGGCTCCGCCCCGGTGCGGTCCCCCGCCTGACCGGATACTCCTGATCGGATACTGCGGGGCGCGCTGGTCAATCAAGTCGGGAGATCTCCCGAAGGGTCGTGCGGTAGGCGTGGCCGAGGGCGTAGCGGTCGAGCAGCGCGGTGGCGATGCGACACCCGGCCGCCCGCCAGCTCGCTACCGCTGCGGCGCTGGCGTGCGCGTGGTCTTCAAGCGTTACGGCGACGCAGTCGAGCCCGGCGCGGTGAGCGGCTTTGATGGTCTGCTCGAGCGCGCCGCGTACGGCCGGATGGCAGTGGTCCCCCTCGTACCCCATGGCGACGGCGAGGTCAAAGGGACCGAGGACCAGCGCGGTCGCCCCGGCCGCGGCGGAGGCGGCGGCCAGAAGGTCGATGTCGGCGATAGCGTCGGGGTGTTCGATCAACAGCCAGACGTGGGTGGCGTCGGCGTGCTGTCGTGCCCGGTCCCAGGGCAACAGGCCGTGGTCGAAGCCGGGTACGCAGGGGCAGGCCCCGCGCTCCCCGCGGGGGGCGTAGTGGGCTGCGGCGGCGCCACGGGCTGCGGCCTGCGCGGAGTGGATGCCGGGTATCAGCACGCCTCGGGTGCCCACGTCGAGCACTCGGGCGATCATCGTCGGGTCGGTGGACGGGACGCGCACGATCGCGTCGGCGCCGCGGCCCTGGACCGCGCGTACGGCATGTGCGGCGTCTGGCAGATCGAGGGTGCCGTGCTCCATGTCGATGATGACGAAGTCGAAGCCGGCCGCGGCGGCGAGCTCCCCGGTTTCCGGGGAGTTCATCTGTACCCAGGTCCCCACGGCGTGGCCGCGCTCGTCGAGCGCTGCGCTGAGCGTGGAGGGAGGGCGGGGCCGGACGAACCCGGCGTCGCACGGCGACCCGGTGCCGTCTTCGCTCGGGCCCGACCGTTCCTGCCGATCGGGGAGCGGGCTTGTGCTCATACAGTTCCCCGTGAGGATCGGGTCCAGCGCCGCAGCGTCTCCTCGACGGGGCTGGGGTGCTGTGGGGGCGCGGGCGTCGCGGCTGCGCTGCGGGAGAAGCGGGGCGCGGGGGCGGGCTGGGTGACGCCGTGTAGATCGAGGAAGGTCCCGCGGGCCCGGGCATGGGGATGCTGGGCCGCTTCGGCGAAGGAGAGCACGGGGGTCACGCAGGCGTCGAGCTCAGCAAACACTGCCGCCCAATCGTCGCGCGAGCGCGAAGCGAACTCGCGGGCGAAGCGGTCGGTCAGGGTGGGCCAGCCGGTGCAGTCGTTTTGGTCGGGCAGCTCTTCGCCGAGCAGGCCGAGTCCTTTGAGCAGCTCGGCGTAAAACTGGGGCTCGATTGCGCCGACCGCGACGTAGCCGCCGTCGGCGCAGCGGTAGCTGCGGTAGAACGGGGCACCCCCGTCGAGCAGGTTCTGGCCCCGCTCGTCGCTCCAGCTCCCGATCCCGCGCCAGGCCCAGATCGACTGCATCAGCAGCGCGGACCCGTCGAGCATGGCGGCGTCGATGACCTGTCCGCGCCCGGAGCGCTCCCGTTCCCACAGGGCGGCCAGCACCCCGGTGAGCAGCAGCATCGAGCCGCCGCCGAAGTCTCCGACCAGGTTCAGCGGAGCTGCCGGGGGGCCGTCGTGCGGGCCCATAGCGTGCAGGGTGCCGTTGAGGGCGATGTAGTTGATGTCGTGGCCGGCCGCGGCGGCCAGCGGACCGTCCTGGCCCCAGCCGGTCATCCGCCCATAGATCAGCCGCGGGTTGTGTACGGTCAGCTCGTCGGGGCCGAGCCCGAGACGTTCGGCGACGCCGGGACGGAACCCCTCGAGGAGGACGTCAGCGTGGGCCACGAGCTTGCGGACGCTGTCGCAATCGGCCGGGTTCTTCAGGTCCAAGGCGTGGTTGCGGCGGCTGCGCAGCAAATGGTCACGGGTCGGGTCGGTCAGCTGGAAGCCGTCCGGTCGCTGGATGCGCACGACGTCGGCACCGAGATCACCGAGCACCATGGCTGCATGCGGCACGGGCCCGATACCGCCGAGCTCGACCACCCTCAACCCGGCCAGGGGGCCCTGCCGAGAGCTCTGCCGGGGGGTCATGCGGGCTCCGTGTTGCGCACGTCCGCTGCAGCAGCGGCCTTGTCGAGGGTCTGGTCCGCGGGGCCGGTCGTAGGGACGTCTATGGTCGGGGCGCCGTCGTCGAGTTGGCTTCGAGCCGTCTCAGACATGACGACGACCGAGACGAACGAGGCTACGGCGGTAAGGACCACCCAGCCGGCAACGGGCACGAAGCTGCGCCACTGCGCGTAGAGGGCCGTCGCGATCAGCGGGGTCAGCGCGCCGCCGACGAGGGTTCCGATCTGGTAACCCAGAGACGCTCCCGAGTAGCGCACCCGTGCGGTGAACAGCTCGGCGAACAGTGCGGCCTGGGGTCCGTAGACCAGCGCGACCAAGACCTCGCCCACAGCGATCGCGGCGATCACGCCAGCGGGGTTGCTGCTGCCGAGCAGCAGGAACGCCGGCCACACCCACACCGCGAGAGCGGCAGCGCCGACCAGGTAGACGGTGCGCCGGCCGACGCGGTCGGACAGAGCGCCGCACAGCGGGATCGCGACGAACTGCAGGGCGGCGCCGATCAGCACTCCGTTTAGCAGCAGGGCGCGCGGCAGCTTGAGCACGGTGGTGCCGTAGGAGAGGAAGTAGGTGCCGAACAAGTAGAAGCTGGTGCCGATCACCACGATGGAGCCGGTGCCGAGCAGCACGGTGCGCCAGTTGTGCGCCAGCACGTCCAGGACCGGGGAGCGGGACTGCTTGCCCTCGTCCTGGACCTTCTTCATCGGCGCGGTCTCTTCGAGGGTGAACTGGGCGTAGAAGGCGATGCCGACCAGGACGACGCTGAACAGGAACGGCAGCCGCCAGCCCCAGGACCCGAACGCCTCCTCGCTCATGACGGCCCCGACGAGGAGAAACACGCCGGTGGACAGAAACAGCCCGGCGGACACGCCGATCTGCGCGAAGCTGCCATAGAGGCCGCGCTTGTCCGGCGGGGCGTTCTCGGTGGCGATGAGTGCGCCGCCCGCCCACTGGCCACCCACGGCGATGCCCTGCAGCAGCCGCAGCACCACCAAGGTGATCGGGGCGGCGACGCCGATGGTGTCGTAGCTGGGCAGCACGCCGATGAGGGTCGTTGAGATCCCCATCATGAACAGCGTGGTGACCAGGGCGGGCTTGCGTCCGATCTTGTCACCGACGTGCCCGAAGATCGCGCCACCGACGGGGCGGGCGGCGAACCCGACGGCGAAAGTGGTGAACGCCAGCAGCGTGCCCACCAGCGGGTCACTGGCCGGAAAGAACAGCTTGTTGAACACCAACGCGGCCGCGGTGCCGTAGATGAAGAAGTCGTACCAGTCGATCGCCGAGCCGGTGCCGGCGACGAGCAGGATCTTCCGCAGGGACATGGGTCTCGGGTCTCCAGGTGGGTGATCGTCGCTGATCGTGCGTGCGGTCTGGCCGCGCGGGCCAGCGCCGGGTTACCGCCCGCCGACGGACGTGGGGCGGCAGCGCACTTGGGCGTAGACAAGACGCTGGTGGTGGTTTCCCCGCCGGGCACATCCGCGCGCCAGCGTCGGTCGGGTCGCGGGCTCCCGTCCTGATGGTTCGTGCCTATCCCGAACTCGCGGCGCCGAGTTTGTGGTGGTCCCAGGTGCGGTAGCGGGTCGGGTGCAGGACCAGCCCGATCCGGCGGCGACCGGTCGCTCGTAGCTGCGCGGCTTTGCCGTCGGCAGTGTCGGCGGTGAGCATGGCCGACCCGTACCGGTCGGCGAGCGCAGCGCCGATCGCGAGCACCTCGTCCGCGTCGTCGACGATCTTCACGTCGCAGTCGGCGGATATCCCACGCAGCGTCTCGTAGGTCGTCCCGCTCTCGACGAGGACGCTCGCGCGGCCGTGGCGCCTGGCGGAGACGGCCTTCTGGCTGCGAGCATGGGTCCACAGGAGCAGGTCGGATCCACGTCGGACAAACCACATCGCGGTCAGGTGGGGCACCTCGGGGCCCGGGACCCCAAGAATGACGGTCTTCTCCGTGTCGAGAAAGGCCGCGATCTCGGCGGGGGTCATCATGATTCCGTCACGGCGCGACACGGCCGCCTCCTTGATTGTTAGATGGTCCATCGCCACGTTCCCTGCCGGGCCTCGGCGGTGTAGGCGTCTCCCCGACAAAGTGCAGGTTCGCGCGCTGACCAGCGGAGCGGTCATGTTCATGCTGCCCGGGCCCGGACCGGCGTGGCGTGAAAGTCGGCGAGGTCCGGGTCGTGGGTCATGGCCCAGTAGTCGACGACCCGGTAGGGGGAGTTGGTGACGACACGACCACGGGAGTTGCGGTAATAAGTTGTCATGCCCGGGTGACTCCACACCATCCGTTGGTGGCGGGTGTCGACCTCGGCCACCCAACGCTGCAGCGCCTCGGGCCGGCACTCGAGTGCGCCGATGCCATCGCGGGCCATGGTCGTGATGAGGTCGACGATGTAGCGGCCCTGGGCCTCAGCCACGAAGATGAAGCTGCCGCCGGCGCCGGAGTTGGTGTTCGGACCGTACATCAGGAACAGGTTCGGGAAGCCCGGCACCGTGATGCCCAGGTGCGCGGCGGCGTCGTCCTCGCCCCAGACCTCGCGCAAGCACTGCTCGCCGCGGCCGCGGACCTCGATGCCAGGCAGGTAACGCTGGGCGTCGAAGCCCGTGGAGAGCACGACGACGTCGGCGTCGTAGTGCTCGCCCGCATCGGTCACCACCCCGGTCTCGGTGATCCGGGCGACGCCGTCGGTGACCAGCTCGACGTCGTCCCGACGCAGCGCGGCGAACCAGCCGTTGTCCAGAAGCATCCGCTTGCCGAAAGGCGGGTAGTCCGGCAGGCACTTCTCCACCAGGTCGGGCCGGCCGTCGAGCTGCTCCTGCAGATAGCGGGTGAAGAAGCGCCGGTGGCCGTCGTTGACGGCGTTGAGCGAGCGCTCCGGGTGCTCCCAGTTCTCGTCGATCTGCAGCGCGGCGTGCACCCGGTCGTTGAACACCCAGGCCAGCCGGAACCGGTACCAGGCGTGGTAGTAGGGCACGTGCTCCATCAGCCAGTGCACGTCCTCGTCGACCGTCTTGAAGTACTCCGCGTTCGGGGCGATCCACTGCGGGGAGCGCTGGAACACGGCCAGGTGGGCGGTGCGCTCGGCGATCGCCGGCACGACCTGCATGGCGCTGGCGCCGGTGCCGACGACGGCGACCCGCTTGCCGGTGACGTCCAAGTCGGCGGGCCACTGCGCGGTGTGGAAGATCGGTCCCGCGAAGGAGCCCATGCCCGGCAGGTTGGGGATCTTGGGGGTGTTGAACAGCCCGACGGCGCTGATCACGGCCGAGGCGCTCCAGGACCGCGAGCCCGCCGCGACCGTCCAGCGCTGCAGGTGCTCGTCCCA
Organism: Pseudonocardia kujensis; assembly: GCF_021283305.1. Taxonomy (GTDB): domain Bacteria; phylum Actinomycetota; class Actinomycetes; order Mycobacteriales; family Pseudonocardiaceae; genus Pseudonocardia; species Pseudonocardia kujensis. The sequence continues at coordinate 208,804 of NZ_JAJSOK010000003.1, read as the reverse complement.
GGTCGCGGAGTCGACCGACACCCCGAACTCGATGTGCCGGCGCAGGTCGAAGTGATCGGCCATCTCGGCGGTGTAGGCGGCCATCTCGTCGCGCTTGCCGAAGTGGGTGGACCAGTTCCGCGGGAAGAACGAAAACGAGTAAAGGTAGCTGGGGGTGTCGACCCCGGCCCCGGGATAGGTGTTGGTCAGCCACACACCCCCGACCTCATTATTGCGTTCGAGGATGGTGAAGGGCACGCCGGCTTGTTGCAGGCGCAGGCCGGCGATGAGCCCGGAGATCCCGGCGCCGATGATGACGACGGAGAGATCGCGCTCGGCGATCACGGCTGGCGCCACAGCGGCGGGTCCGGGGTCGGGTTCGAAGCCCATCTCCTCGCGCATGAGCTGCTCGTACTCGTCGGGTACCGCCTCGCCCATGGCGGTGGAGAGCATCCGCCGCAGCAAGTCCCGTTCGGGGTTGGGCACGGCGGGCTCCGCCCCGCGGGACCAGTGCGTGATCGCCTCGACCGCGGCGGCGCGCAGCTCGGTGGCCGCGGCCGCGTCCAACCCACCGGAGTCATTGGGCCCGAGCCCGCTGCTGCGCACCGGCCGGTACGGCGCGTCGAGCCAGCGGTGGTCACCAGTCAGCTGGAAGGTGACCATGGCCAGTGTCGGCAGATTGGCAGCGTGCACGGCCTGCCGCAGCCGGTGCTCGTCGAGCGGACGTCGGGGGGTGGACATCAGGTGCACGTCATTCCTCCGGGGCGAGCGAGCGGCTCGCGGTGGTTGCCGCGTCGGGCGCGGACGGCGATCGTCGGGTCGCGGAGCAGCGCCACGGGGAGGCGCCGTTCCCGTGTAGGTCTTGGCGGGTCAGGCCGTTCTGGTCGGCCCGGTGCGGGTCATCCGCCACCCGGCGGAGGTGCTGTCCCACGTGTTCGGGCCGACCCCGGCAGTGCGCAGCTTGTACTTCTCGACCTTGTCGGTCGGAGTGCGCGGTAGCTCGTGGACGATGTCGATGAAGCGCGGGACCATGTGGTAGGGCATCGACTCGGCGTAGTGCAGGAACAAGTCCTCCGGGGTCACCGCGGCGCCGTCCCGGAGCACGACCACCACCCGGACTTCTTCCTCGCCGAGTTCGGAGGGTGCCCCCACCGCGGCGGACTCGGCGACGGCGGGGTGGCTGTTGACCAGGCGTTCGACTTCGTAGGAGGAGATGTTCTCGCCGCGGCGGCGGATGGAGTCCTTGATCCGATCCTTGAACCACAGCGCTCCGGTCTCGTCCCGCACGGCCCGGTCGCCGGTGTGGAACCGACCGCCTCGCCACGCCTCCGCGGTCGCCTCCGGCATGCCGTCGTAGCCGGCCGACAGAAGCAGCGGGTCCGGGGAGCTCACCACCACCTCGCCGGAGACCCCGTCGGGGACCTCATGGCCCTCGTCGTCCACGATCCGCACATCGAAGATCGGATTCGGCCGGCCACATGCTCCCGGCAGCGACTCCTCCAGCGAGGAGTTCACGATGAGGTTGGTCTCGGTCGACCCGTAGGCCTCTACGATCTTGAGTCCGAAGCGCTTCTCGAAGTCGTGGTAGATCTCCGCCGGCGCGGGCACCGCGTACACCACGCGGACGGGGTTGTCCGCGTCGTCCTCGCGCGGTGCACAGCCGCTGAGCATGTGGCACACACCGCCGATCGCGACGAAGACAGTGATACCGAACTCACGCGTCTCGTCCCAGAACCGCTCGATCGACAGCCGCGACCGCAGCACCATCCGGGCTCCGGTGAGCAGACAGCCGAGCGTGGCGAACTTGCCCGAGATGTGGAAGAACGGGGAGTAGTTCAGCAGCACGTCGTCGGGGCCCAGGCCGGTGATCTCGGCGAAGAAGTGCCCGAAGGCGACCTGCTGGTGGTGGCTGAGCAGCACACCCTTGGACGGCCCGGTGGTGCCCGAGGTATACAGCACGCAGGCGATGTCCCCGGGCGCGGGACCATCCCCCCACGCGGGGGCCTCGTCGGTTGCGAGGTGAGCGTCGTCGGGCGTACCCAATAGGTCGGAGTACGTTCCCGGGAAGCTCAGCACCCCCGTCAGTGAAGGGACGTCGCCGCGCACGGCCTCGACGGCGTCGAGCAGCGCACCCCGGTCGACGATCGCCAGCGACACCTTCGCCTTATCCAACTGGTAGCGGAGCAGCTCGCCGCGGTAGGCGGTGTTGATCGGCACCTCGACCGCGCCGATCTTCGCCAACGCCAGCCATCCGTAGAGGTACTCCGGGCTAGTCGCCATCAACAGGGCGACCCGGGTGCCCGGGCCGACGCCGGCGGCGTGCAGGTTCCGCGCGAGCAAGTCGACCTGCGCGTCGACCTCGCGGACGGTGTACGCGCGCCGCTCGAAGAGGAACAGCACCTCGTCCGGACGAGCCGCCGCGGCCCGCTCCAGCACCCGGCCCACCGTCCGCTCCTCGAACGGCACCGCGGCCAGCCAGCCGGACGTGATGCCCGATCCGGGAGTTGCACCGTCCATCGTCACCGTCATCCGGGTCTCCTCACAGCGGTATCGTCGCCTATGACAATCCGACCAGTTGGAATGTAATCCGTGGTTTGCGATGAGGCAAGGGTTGGGTCTGTCTGCTCGGCGCCGGTGTTCCTGATGGCGCCCTCCGGTCGCAACGACGTCGTGCCAGGGCTGTGTTGGGGACCGGCGACGAGCCCATGACCTCGCCGAGGTCTGACCGAACCGTGCCTTCGCAACTCCCTACTCAGGGCGTGAGCGTGGAATGAGCGACCTGTGTGTGTTCCAGAGCGCGCTGCCGGCAGGCGCTGGCCGCGTCCTGATCTCCGAGATGTTCGTGCGCGGCCGCCGAGAGTGCCGCATGTCCGGCGTCGAGCAGGGCTGCTGCCGCCAGAACATCGGCGCTGGTCCCAGCTTGCAGCATCGCGGTCACGTGTGCCCGCGAGCGGCTCAATGACCAGATGCTCCACAGCTCACCGGTCGCGGCGTCGGGCCCGATCTGGGCGGTCGCGAATGCCGCCGCGTCGAGCTCGCCTACCGAATCGTGCTGGCCGCGGCCGGCCAGGGCCGCAGCATGCCCCATGGCGATCGTCTCGACCACGCCCAGGACGGCGCCGGCCAGCCGCAACCGGTGCACGTGATCGGCACCCTCCGGCAGTGGCACTCCAAGCTGAGCGGCGACAGCCGCGAGGGGGTCCGGGCATCCCATAGTGCTCAGTAACCCTTCCCCGCGGTCCATCCGCCGTCGACGAACAGGGTCGTCCCGTTGACGTAGTCGGAGTCGGTGCCACTGAGAAACACGACCGGCCGAGCGATCTCCTCCGGCTGTGCCCAGCGCTCCATCGGGGCGTTCGCGCGAATAGACGCCCTCATCTGCTCGGACCGGAAGTAGGCCCTGGTCATGGGGGTCTCCACGACACCGGGCGCCACCGCGTTGCACCAGATGCCACGCGCGCCGTACTCGAGCGTGATCGTTTTCGTCAGCATGATCAGCCCGGCTTTCGCCGCGCAGTACGCGGCGCGATCCTGGAAGGCGAGCTGCCCGGCCATCGACGCGATGTTGATGATCTTGCCGCGCCCCTGCTCCAGCATGCCCGGGATCGCGGCCCTGGCCAGGACGAAGGGGGCTGTGAGGTCGATGTCGAGGGTCTTGCGCCACTCCGCCGGCGAGAGCTCGAGCAGTGGGGCGATCGGGCGCACACCAGCGTTGTTGACCACGACGTCCAGACCGCCGAAGTGTCGGCGGACCCGGTCGGGCAGCGCGGTGGTCTGCTCGTCGTCGGCTAGGTCGACGTCGAAGGCGGCGGCGTCGGCGCCCGGCCCGAGGCCGTCTACGGTCTCATCGAGGGCAGTCTTGTCCAGGTCGGCGAGGGCCAGGCGCGCTCCTGTGTCTCGCAGGGCAGCGCAGATGGCCTGACCGATGCCGCCCACAGCCCCGGTTACGAGGGCAACTTTTCCGTTCAGAGTGGTCATCGTTGTCCGCTCCATTCCATCCGGTCGGAATGCAATAGTTACCGCACTTCCCCTTCGACCGCCAGAGGGGAGTGCCGATCAGCTCGACAGGACGGCGGATGCGACCTGTGTCACGCCGACGCTCTGCAAGGTCATCGTGGCGAACTGCTTGGCGATCTCTGTCGGGGTGCGCTGGCCTTCGGGGCGGTACCACTGATACGACCACACCCACATGCCGAGCAGCCCCAACGCCGTGACAGTCGGATCGAGGTCCCGGTCGAACTCTCCACTGTCGATACCGCGTCGCACCGTGTCCTCGAACAGCGAGGTCGACCGCCGACGCTTCTCCAGGATCGCCGCCCGCACCTCGCCGGTGAGGACATGTAGCTCGCGGAAGAACACCATCACGTGCTTCTGGTAGGTGATGCAGATCATCGTGGTGTCGAACGCCATCCTCGCCAGTTGCTCGGTCGGCGAGTCGTGGCTGGCCAGCGCCCGTTCCTGCGCCTCGAGAGCTCGGTCGATGAACTCGTCGTGGATCAGGTGCAGCACGTCGTCCTTAGTGGCGAAGTGGTGATAGAACGCGCCCTTCGTCACGCCGGCCCGCTGCACCACCTCCTGCATCGACGCACGGCTGAAGCCCTTCTCCGCGAAGAGGTCCAGCGCAGCCTCGACCAGGAGACGCCGGGTCTCCTCCGGGGCGTAGCTCCGTTGAGGCGGCTTGCGCGGCACAACGCACTCCTAGGGGTCAGATGGTCAGCCTCCCTCAGGCCTTCCGACCAGATGGTATCTGGTCCCTGCGACGGGATGCCGACTTGCGGGGTCCCCGGCACCGGTGTCCTACTGGACCGCGCGGCGGCCAGGCCACGCAAGAATCAGTCCTAGGCGCCGCCGCCGAGCCTGCGCTCCCCGCCGGAGACCGCTGCCGGGGCACACCTACAGATCACGCGGTGGCCGCCCTACACGACGTCTCGCCCGTCACCGGGCTGTGGCACACCACCTTGGTCAGTGGACGGCAGTGGGCCCCTTGCGCAAGGCAGCTCAGACGTCGTTCACCCATTCGCCCAATGGCCTGTTCTCCCATCCGGAGCCGGCCGGGCTGGAGGCCACGATCGCCCCACAGCCCGACCAGGCACGTGAAAAGCATGGCGGGAAGAGAAGGCCGATCGTTCGTGCAAGCTGCCGGGACCCGGGCCCCTGCCAGACGTCCTCATCCGCCGACGAGGCGGTCACTACCCTCCCAATACTGGCGGCGCAGCTCATGCCGTTGAATCTTTCCGGACCCCGTCTTCGGAAGCTGGTCGATAAACTCAATTGACCGTGGCCGTTTGTAAGCAGCAATACGTTCACGGCAGACGCGGTCTACATCCTCGATTGTGACGCTCTTACCCTTCTCGGGCACGACGAGGGCCTTCACGGTCTCGCCCCAACGTGGGTCCGGAACTCCGATGACTGCGACCTCGGCTACTGAGTCGAGCGTAGAAATGGCGCTCTCGATCTCGGCCGGGAAGACGTTGAACCCACCCGAGACGATCATGTCCTTCTTTCGATCGACGATGTGTAGATATCCATCCTCGAGTCGGCCGACGTCGCCAGTGGCGACCCAGCCGCCCTCGAGAAGGGTATCTGCAGTGGCTTTAGCGCGATTCCAGTAACCGGACATGGCGGTGTCACTTCGCGCGTGAATCTCGCCCCGCTCGCCAGGCGGGACTGCCTCATTGTCCGGTCCGACGATTCGGATCTCAACAAAGGGGCTGACGCGGCCGGCTGATCCGAGCCGCGCTGGCAGAGCCTGTTGGATGTCGAACCGGTGAGAGTGCTTGGACAGTGACGCGATCGGGAACGGGATCTCAGATAGGCCGTAGGCTTGCACGAAGACCTCACCCAGGTGCCCCACCAGGCGAGCGAGACGGGCGGGAGCGATCGCCGATCCTGCGTAGACAATCGTGTGCAGCGAGCTGGTGTCCCAGTGGCCCTTATCCAGGGCCGGAAGCAACATGTTGAGCATGGTGGGCACCATCGGCAGGACAGTGACCCTGTGCTCGGCGATCGCAGCGAGGGTCGCCTCGGGCTTGAACGAGCGCATTGCCACCTGGCTAGCGCCTCGCAGGGTGTACGCAACACCGGTGTAGCCGGACAGGTGGCTGAGTGGGGCCACGTGCAGCACGACATCGTCAGTCTCGATTGCCGGGAGCTCCGCCATCAAGTTGCGTGCGCAGGCCAGAACGGCGCGGTGGCTGAGCATCACACCCTTCGGCTCCCCCGTCGTTCCCGAAGTGTATGGAAGCCACGCCAGATCCTCGGGCTTCGGGCGGACCGGTTCGACGGCCGACGCTCCGAGAAGGTCGCTGTAGGAGGCGTGCGCATCACCCGCGCCAGGGTCGAGTGCAACTACCGTCGTCCTAAGGTCGACGTCTTTCAGCGCATTGACGACCTCGGCCTGACGTTCGGCGTCGACGACGAGAACGCTGGGCTCACAGTCGCGGGCGATACCGGCGATCTCCCGAGCGTGTAATCGAGTCGACAGCGGCACACGAACAAAACCGCCTGCCGCAATTCCGTGATCAACCACGAATGTTTCAGGGCGGTTCGCGGACAGGACAATGACCCGGTCGCCCGGGCGGGCTCCGAGCTCGGAGAGGCCACCCGCAAAGTGTCGGGCAGCCTCTCCGAGCTCCGCATAGCTCATAGAGCCTTCACTTCCGGCTACTGCGGAAAACTCCGCGAATGACTCGTACCCGCGCTCGTAGCTACTAGTGAGGGTTGCGGTTACCCTGTCGCTCATTCTTAACTCTTTCCTTGGTGCGCGAGGGAACTGACAGTAGGTGAACCAAGGCCAGACCGCGCAATTGCTCTTGGTGTCAGTGCTGCACAGGCGAGCGAGATCTGGTTGTTGTCCCCGCGCCAAGGGTCACTACTGTCGGTCCCGATCTTCTGTTGCGGCAGCACGGGCCGCAACTCCCGTCGAAGCAGCCCGACTCAGGTGCCTGCTTACCTGGTGACGGCAAGCGCCGGAGTACGCCAACTCCCCGCTCAGTTTGCTACGGATCTGCGATGCTGAACGGGCGGTTCAACAGTGAATCACCCGGTCTCGGGTCGGAACGGCCGCTCGAGCCGGCCTGCGGGTCAGGAGGGGAGCGTGGTGTAGATCGACTTGTACTCGAGGTACGCGTCGATTGCCTCAGGCCCTAGCTCTCGGCCAATACCTGAGTCCTTCATGCCGCCGAACGGGGCTCCCAGGTCGATGTTGTAGCTGTTGACGCCGACGGTCCCGGTCCGCACCTGCCGCGCAATCGCCAATGCGCGGTCGGCGTCCTGTGACCAGACGGAGCCGCCGAGGCCGTAGTTGGAGTCGTTGGCGATCCGTACCGCGTCGGCGTCGTCCTGGAAGGGGATGATCGCCATGACCGGACCGAAGATCTCCTCGCGGGCGAGCTGATCGTCGTTGTCGACGTCGGCGAACACGGTCGGCTCGACGAACCATCCGCGATCCGCGTCCTTGGGGCGCCCGCCGCCGGCGACTAGTCGGGCTGCGGAGCTCTTGCCGATCTCGATGTACCCCATGACGCGCGCGAGATGGTGCTGGGTCGCCATCGGCCCACAGGCCGTGTTCTCGTCGAGGGGGTCGCCGACGACGAGGTCACGCGCATACTCCGCGACAGCCTCGACGACCTCGTCGTAGCGCTGCCGCGACACGAGGATGCGGGACTGGGTCGTGCAGGTCTGGCTGTTGTTCATAAACGACGCGTTGCCGATACCGGCGAGGAGGGTGTCGATGTCTCCGTCGTCGCAGAAGATCGCCGCCGACTTGCCACCAAGCTCCAATGTGCAGCGGCGGACGAGCCTGCCGCATTCCGCGCCGATGATCCGCCCCGCGGCCGTCGAGCCGGTGAAGGCGATCTTGTCGACGAGTGGGTGCGTGACCAGGGAATGGCCCTCGTCCCGGTCGGCGAGCACGATGTTGAGCACCCCGGGCGGAAGCTCTGCTTCCGCCGCTGCCTCGCCGAGCACGTACGAATCCAGCGCGGTGTCCGGCGAGTGCTTGAGGACGACCGTGCAACCCGCTGCCAGGGCCGGTCCGATCTTGTAGATCGCGACGGCCTGGGGGTAGTTCCACGGGGTGATCGCTCCGACGACGCCTACGGGCTCGCGCCTGACGAAAGTCGTTCCCGAGGCACTGGGCCTGGGTGCCTCCACCGCGAGCGTCTCGGCGAGATCGGCGTACATCCGTAGCAGTGCGGCGGGTGCTGCGCCGTTGAACGCGTGGGACAGCGTGATCGGCATCCCGTTCTCTCGGCTGACGAGGGTGGAGGTGGCATCCGCGCGGGCCTCGAGAGCGGTGGCGAAACGACGCATGGCGGCAGCCCGCTCGGCCGGCTCCGTGCGTCCCCATGGACCGTGGTCGAGAGCGTGGCGAGCCGCCCGTACCGCCCGGTCGATGTCCTCCGACGTCCCCAGAGAGGCGCTCGCGAGCACCTCGCCGGTGGCCGCCTCGACGACCTGATGGATCTTCCCCGCGCTGGGCTCCGCCCACTCGCCGTTGATGAAGAACTGGTGTCGATCCAGCTCCTGATCGAGCTTGAGGATGGATGTCACAGTCGAACCTCCTGCGCGTTGGCTGATGGTTGAGTCGATCGTGGGCTCCAGCCGAGGGCCTGCTCCGCTGCTTGCCTCGGCTCGGCGGTGGACAGACAAGCCGTGGCCGACCGGAGGCACACCGGGGTGGAGCCGCCAGAAGGCGCCCCACCCCGGTCCGGGCCCGAGATGCGCCGGCCGGCAGCCCTATCAGGCGTTCGTCGCCGGCACAACGACCGTGACTTCGCCGAAGTGCATCTCGCACCCGGCCTCGGCGAAGTTCGCCATGTCGGCGACCGCTTGCTGACCGACCCCGGAACCTAGGGACGCGACCGCGGCCTCCTTGCTGTCCCACTGGACGATGGCGGCGAGGAAGTACGCCGGGGTGGATCCGTCGAGGCTCTCGCAGACGTGCCAGTCGTAGAACCGGACATCGGGAAGCTGAGCTGCGATCTTGGCGTGCTTGTCGCGGTAGTGCGCGACGAACGCCTCGGGGTCGCCCGGGTGGGCGTATACGGCGGTCAGCTGGTACATATGGCCGTCCTGCTCAGTCGAAGAGGATGACGCCGCGCATGTTCTTGCCAGCGTGCATGTCCTCGTAGGCGGTCACGATGTCGTCGAGCCGGTAGGTCTTGGTGATCAGCTCGTCGAGCTTGAGCTGCCCGTCGCGGTACATCCGCACCTGACGCGGGATGTCCGCGGCGGGGTTACTCGCCCCGAACAGCGCGCCCTGGATGCGCTTCTGCAGCATCGTGATCTGCCAGGGGTTGATCGGGATGCCCTTCGTGTCGTTCATGTCGCCGATGCCGGTGATGACAACGGTGCCGGCCTTCCGGATCGCCTGAAAGGCCTGGGCGACGTGCTCCCCGGTGGTGACCCCGACCGTGACGATCGCCTTGTCGGCCCCCTGCCACTCGGTGATCGACTTGGCGAACTCGTCGGCCTCCTCGATGGTGGCGAACGAGTGTGTGGCGCCGACCTGCTCGGCGATCTCGCGCTTGAGCGGGACCGGATCCACGGCGATCACTGTGCTGGCGCCGGCGTGGGCGGCGCCCTGCACGGCGTTGATCCCGATGCCGCCGGTACCCATCACGATGACGACCTCACCGGGCTTGACCTCGCCGGCATACACCGCTGATCCCCAGCCGGTGCCGACCCCGCAGCCGAGCAGGCAGGCCTTGTCCAGCGGCAGGTCTTTGTCCACCTTGATGGCCGACAGGGTTGAGACCAGGGTGTGCTCGGCGAACGTTCCGAGCCCGCAGAGCTGGCCGACAGGCTGCCCGTCGAGGCTGAACCGGAAGCTGTCGAGGTCGTCCCAGCGCGCACCCCGGAGGGTGTAAGCGCCGAAGTTGCACAGGTTCGTCATCCCCTCCGCGCACCAGCGGCACCGCCCGCAGCTGGGCAGGAACGAGAAGATGACGTGATCGCCAACCTCCCAGCCCGGCGTGTTCGGTCCCACCGACTCGACCACCCCGGCGCCCTCGTGCCCGGCGACCATCGGGTAGTGCTCCACGGGCAGGTCGCCGGTCTGCAGATGGTCGTCGGAGTGGCAGAGCCCGGTCGCGGTGAGCTTCACCCGGATCTCGCCCTGGCGCGGATCGTCGAGGTCGATGTCGACGACCTCGAACTTCCCCGGAGCCTCACGGATGATTGCAGCTCGTGTCCTCACGGAATGCCTCCTTGCAGCGTGAGCGGCTGCCCTTAGCAGCGGGCAGCGGGTCAGCGATGACACCGTATACATACCAGCTAGTCGGTATGCTGTGAAGGTGTCTGCTGTCCCCGTCCCCTCCGCACTACCGCCTCAACAAGCACAGCGGAGCGCACCTCAACGCTGGCGACGCACAGATCCCGAGCCGTGGCCGGTCGGGCATCCGGTGACCGTCCGGAACAGGGGCCTTTCGGGGGAGCACGTATGGGTAGGCCGTTCTTGCACCATGGGCTGCGAGCCCGCGGTGATGGGCTAGTTTCCGTTGCTGGGGACGTATCCTCGCGGGTTCGTGATCGTCGTCCGCCGAGAACACGTTCCTGCGCACTCCGGGGGCGGGGCGGGTCCTGTGGCCGACCGATGCCGGATCCACGCCCGCCCCGTCATGCCAAGCTGGCGGCTGAGAGGGTCGTCCTTCATGTCCGAATCTTCGGGCAGCAACAGGGCGAAAGGCGGCGGCCGATTGCAAGGTCGGTATGGCCGGAGCCCGGCCCGGCCCCGCTGCGGGACCGGGCCGGCCGGGCCACGCGCTAGGCGGCCAGCCCTCCATCGACAACCAGCTCAGCGCCGGTTACGAAACGGCTTTCAGACGAGATCAGGAAGCAGACAGCGTCGGCGATCTCGGCTGGCTCGCCGCGACGCCCGAACGGCGTCGCGGCGATGGCTGCATCGTTGAACTCGTCTGAGCTTGATCTTTAACCTTGGCGCGCTGTCGTGGTCGGGTCGCTGCTGGTCGTGCGGCGTGTCGACTGGGCATGGGTGCGGCCACCGCTTGATCCTCTTCGGGTTCCTCTCACAGAGCTCGAAGACGAAGGCGGTGGCCGCGGTGCCGAGTGTGACTCATCGACCGAGTGGGCAGCCGGGCGACACCCTGGCTTGGCGGGGTGAACTCGCCCGGTTCCGGCTGGAGTTCTACGACGCGATCACCGCTCGGGCGGATGCGCTGTTCGAGCTGTGTGACGCGGTCCTGTGCACGGACGGCCCGGTACGTTCCCTGCCGGAGCTGAGCTTGGTGGGTGAGCACCGGCGTGGGCACGGCGCGATGTACGACGCGCTGGCCTGCGGTCGGATCGAGCCACAGGCGCTGCCACGGGGCGCTGGCCGCGCTGCCGGTGCCCAAAGCGGTCGACGGGCGGATCGTGCTGGCGGTGGACGTGTCGCCGTGGCTGCGCTCGGATGCCCCGACCAGCGCGGAGCGGCTGTTCTGTCACGTCTACGGCCGTGGCCGGGGCAACGCGCAGATGATTCCGGGCTGGCCCTACTCGTTCGTCGCGGCCCTGGAACCGGGTCGCACCTCGTGGACGGCGATGCTCGACGTGGTTCGGATCGGGCCGGGGCAAGACGCCGCCGCGGTCACCGCCATCCAGCTGCGTGAGGTCGTCGACCGGCTCCGGGCGGCGGGTCAGTGGCGGGCGGGGGACCCGCCGATCCTGATCGTCGCCGATGCCGGCTACGACATCACCCGCCTCGCCCACGTGCTGGCGGACCTGCCGGTGGAGCTGCTCGGCCGGCTGCGTTCGGACCGGGTCCTGCGCGGGCCCCGCACCCGCCGCGCGCCCGAGCAACGGGGCGCCCGCCGCGCCACGGCCCGGACTTCGCCTTGTCCAAGCCCGAGACCTGGTGGACACCGGTGCACATCACCACCACCGACACCACCCGCTACGGCCGGACCGTTGCCACCGCCTGGGACGGGCTCTACCCGCGCCTGACCCACCGCGGCGTGTGGGCGGCGTCTGCGTCGAGCACCCCGGTGAGTTGCCGGTCGTCGCCGGCGCCCTGATCCGTCTGCAGGTCGAGCATCTGCTCGGTGATCACGCTCCGAAACCGGCGTGGCTGTGGTCCTCGGTCGTCGGCGCCACGGCAGCGGATGTCGACCGGTGGTGGCAGGCGTTCCTGCGCCGGTTCGACCTCGAGCACACCTTCCGGCTGTTCAAACAGACCCTGGGCTGGACCGCGCCGAAGATCCGCCCCCCGGCCGCGGCGGACCGCTGGACCTGGCTGATCATCACCGCCTACACCCAGCTGCGTCTGGCCCGACCCCTCGCGGTCGACCTGCGACGTCCCTGGGAAAGACCTGCCGACCCCGGCCGGCCGACCCCGGCGAGGGTCCGACGCGGGTTTCGCCACCTCCGCCCGAACACCAGCCATCCGACCAGAGCACCGAAACCGGGCCGACCCGGCCCCGGACGTCCACCCGGCTCCCGCAACCGAGCACGCGCCACCCGCCACGACGTCGGCAAACACCCCGCCAGCGTCACGAGCCCGACAGGAGCAGGTTAAAGATCAAGCTGAGAAGTCGTTTCAGAAGTCGGCGTGTCAGTCCCGTGTGAAGCTGTTCTGGTCGTTGGTCATGTTCGTCTATGGCGGGGGACGATGCGTTCCAGCTGATCCTGGTCTTGAGCACGAACACGATCCCGGCCAGCGCGGCCCGGTCCGGGACCCGCGGCCGGCCCGTCCGTCCACGCTTCGACGAGCTGTGGGAGCTGGTGGAGCCGCTGCTACCGAGGCCGCGCACTCCCGGTTGGCGTCGTAGCGGCCCGACCGTCGGTGCTGCACCACTGCAGCCGTGTCTTCTGGGCCGCACGTCGTCGCGCGTCCAGCGAGGGCAGAGCGCGACCGCAAGGTCTCGGCTCAGCCCCGCAAAGTCAAGACTTGTGCACCGGGCGACGGCTGACGATAGTGGCGCCCAGGTGATGCTCAGTGTACTGAGCATCCCGCGTCCGCGGTCCCGTCAGGACATGGACATCCCCTCGTCACGCCCAACGGAGAGCGACTTGACCGAGCATGCGCACAATGCCGCGGGTACCCAGGGCGATCGGCCCGTCCATCCGCGCGACCTCATCCTCGACTCGCCCATGTCGGCCGCCCAGAAGCGGGCCGTCGCGCTCGCGGCGGTGATTTCCGCGCTGGACGGGTTCGACCTGCTGTCCGTCACGTTCGTGGCCCCGGCGTTGGCGAGGGCCTTCCAGGTCGACAGCGCCGCGATCGGGATCCTGCTGTCGGCCGGCCTGGTCGGCGCCCTCCTCGGCTCGATCACCCTCGCGCCCCTGGCCGACCTCGTCGGCCGCCGCCCGATCGTGCTGGCGAGCCTCACGGTCATGGTCGTGGGCATGCTTCTGTCCGCGTTGTGCGACTCGGTCTTCCTGCTGGCCATCGTGCGGGTCCTGACCGGCGTTGGCATCGGCGCGATGATGGTCGTGGTCAACCCGGTCGCGGTCGAGGTGGCGAACCGGCGCACGCGCTCGCTGGCCATCGCGATGTTGGCCGTCGGCTACCCGCTCGGCGGCGCACTCGGCGGCCTGGCTTCGGCGTTCCTGCTGCGACACGTCAGCTGGCACTCCGTGTTCCTGCTCGGCGCCGTGCTCACCATGCTGGTCGTGCCCTTCGCTGCCAAGGCACTGCCCGAGTCGCTCGCCTTCCTGTTGGCCCGAAGGCGCGCGGACAGCCTCGGGCGCGTCAACTCCCTGCTGCGCAGGTTCGGGCACACCGCGCTCGCCGCCCTACCGCCGGTCGAGCAGCGGCGGCGGACCCCTTACCGGGAGATCGTCCGGGGCCGGCAGCTCCTGACGACCGTGCAGGTGTGCGTGATCAGCCTCCTGCTGTACATGACGATCTACTTCTTCCTGAGCTGGCAGCCGACGATGCTGGTGAGCGCGGGCTTCGACGCCTCCGCAGCCGCCTCGGTCGCGAGCGCGGGCAGCTTCCTGGGCGCCTTCGTCTGCGCGGTGTTCGGTCTGCTCTCCCGACGGGTCGACGGGCGTCTACTGGCGGCCGTCGGCATTTTCGGGCTCGGGATCCTCGTGATCGCGTTCGGCCTGGTGCCCTCGGTGCCCGTCCTCGTCGTCCTGACGGGCGTGCTCGCCGCGAGCTCCGTCGCCGCTGGCACCCTGGGGCTCATGATCACCACGGCGGACGCATTCGCCGCGCCGATCCGGGCGACCGGCACCGGCGTGGTGCTCGGAATCGGCCGTATCGGCAGTGCCGCCGCGCCCGCGCTCGCCGGAGCGCTGTTCGCCGCCGGCGGTGATCGGACGGAGATTGCCGTGGTGATGGGGTCCCTCGCCGTCGTCGCAGGGCTCGTGCTCCTGACGATTCGCCGCGGCGCTCGGCGAGACTCCTAGACGGCGCGGTGCGCGGGGGACTGGTGAGCATCGGCCCGGAGACTTCGTCGTCGAGGTCCTCGGCGACTTCGAGGGCGCCGGTGATGTGGCGGACCTGCACGGACCGGCCGAGCGCGGCGTGCACCTCCGGTGCCATGAAGAGACGCCACACTGACGTCGCGACGAGCTCTTTGCCGTCACCCGCCACACGCGGATCGGCGCTCGGCGACGGTTCACCCTGTGTCGACCTCGCCCGGGGCGCTGAGGGCGGCGAGGAGCCGCAGCTTCTCGGCGTCCTCATCGCGCTCGCTCGGGTAGTAGAGCACCAAGAGGTGCTCACCCACCGGGAGCTTGTCCCGGTGCAGTCGTAGCGGCCCGACCAGTGGGTGCTCCACCACCGCGGTTCCGCCTTCGAGGCGCCGCACGTCATGGCGCGCCCAGAGGGACCGGAAGCGGGCGCTGGCGAGGGACAGCTCCCCGACGAGCTCCACGGCGCGGGCGTCCTCCACGTCGGTTCCGATGGCCTGGCGGAACCAGGCGACCGAGTCCGCGACCGCGGCCTCCCAGTCGCTGTGGAACTCGCGTTCCTCGGGATCGAGCAGAAGCGAGCGCAGCCGGTTCTCCCCGGGGCGCAGGCGTGGCGACAACGCCATGGCGAGGGGGTTCGACGCCAGCACGTCGAAGTATCGGCTCTCGACGAAGGCAGGGACGCCGACGGCGGCCAGCAGGTGGTGCAGGCGGGAAGGTACGGGCTCGGTGCGCCGGCGGCGGAGTCGGCGGGGGCGCGGACTGGTGAAGCCGAGAAGGTACTCCGACTCCACCTCGTCCAGCCGGAGCGCCCGGGCGAGCGCCTGCAGGACCTGCGGCGAAGGGTTCCTGTCGCGCCCGCGCTCCAGTCGCAGGTAGTAGTCGGAGCTGATCCCGGCCAGCATCGCGACCTCCTCGCGGCGCAGCCCCGGAGCCCGCCGCGTCGCCTGCACGGGCAGGCCCACTTGGTCCGGGGTGACTGCGTCTCGCCGGGCGCGGAGGTACTCGCCGAGGCTGTTCGCATCCCGATCACTGACCATCGGCTCAAGGTAGCCGCGGGCGGACGACCGATGGGGGGCCCTGCCACTCCTACGGATCGACGGGGTCTACCGACCCGATCGCGCTCCGGACGATCCTCGACATCGTCACTGAGGAGGAGACACAGATGGACATCAAGAACCGCACCGCGTTCGTCGTCGGCGGGACGTCGGGGATCGGCCTCGGGCTCGCCCGCCGCTTCGTCGAGGCGGGGGCCACGGTCGTCGTCGGCGGCCGGAGCACCGCCCGCGTCGAGGACCTGGAGACGGTCGCCGTCGACGTCACCGATGCGGAGTCGGTCGCCCGGGCCCGCGACGAGGTGCTCGCCCGCCACCCCGAGCTCGACACGGTGGTCACCATGTCCGGGGTCATGCTCGCCGAGGACCTGCGCGACCCCGGTCACATCGAGCAGGCGGAGACGACCGTCGCGGTCAACCTGCTGGGCACGATCCGGGTGATCGACGCCTTCACTCCGCACCTCGTCGGCCGCGGAACAGGCACGATCATGACCGTCAGCTCGGGGATCGGGTTCCTGCCGTTCCCGCTGTGGCCGACCTACGGGGCGACCAAGGCCGGTGTGCACTCCTACACCGAGTCGCTGCGAGCCCAGCTCGAGGGCACTGGCGTCGAGGTCACGGAGCTGGTCCCGCCCGCGGTCGCCACGACCGAGGACGCCAAGCGGCTCAACCCGGCGGCGCTGGACCTGGGACCGTTCCTCGACGAGGCTCTCTCGCTCCTGTCCGCGGACCCGACCCCGCGCGAGGTCGTGGTCGAGGCCGCGCAGCGGCTGCGTTGGGCGGAGAAGAACGGCAACTACGCGGAGCTGCTCGAGGCCCGGTCGCAGGCCCTCGCGAACCTGCCGGGCCGCACCCCGGAGTAGCGGCGTCCGGAGTGCCGCGGCGTGACTCACCCGCGCTTGGGTCGTGCGCGGGTTGTCAGAAGCCCGAAGCCCACCGCAGCCAGTGTCGGTACGGCCGCCGAGACGAGAGCCGCCCCGGGCAGCCCCCACAACGAGCCGACGACCCCCACCATGAGTGGGCCGAGGACGCCTCCGAGGTCCCCGCAGGTGCGGTACAGGCCGATCGCGGGCCCCCGCCGGACGTCCTGGGTGATCCGCGCGAGGTAGGCGGCGGGGATCGGGCCCCCGACCCCCGTCGCAACGCCGAACAGGAGACACAGTCCGACGAATGCCGTGGGCCCGATGGGGAGTACGAACAGGGCGATGACGACGGCCGAACCGAGGGAGGAGCCGACGATCGTCCGCCGGTGCCCGAGGCGGTCGGTGAGCCTGCCCACCGTCAGGAGGCAGAGCACGTTGGCGACGGCGATCCCGGAGAAGACCAGCCCGAGCACCCCGACCGAAAGGCCCACCGTCTGCAGCGCGACGAGCGGGAGCAGCGCCTGCTGCACGCCGAACCGGCAGAAGAAGGCCGAGAAGCCGACGAGGCACGCCGCGACCAGACCCCCCGTCCGGCGCGGGGGCGCGGCGACGGTCGCGGGCTCGGACGGCGCTACCGCGCCGGCGTCGACGAGGCGGCGGCGCAGCCGCGGGCTCAGCACGATCCACAGCACGAACACCGCGCACGCTGCGCCCGCCACGACGAACGGCGCGCGCAGACCGAGCAGGGACGCGGTGACCCCGCCAATCGCGGGGCCGACGGCCGCGCCGGTGAGCTGCAGGCCCTGCATGGTCGCCATCGCGCGGGTGAGCGACTCGCTGCGGACGGAGTCCGCGACCAGGGTCTGGCCGCTCGTCATCGCCACCCCGGCGGCGGCGCCGGTGAGGATGCGCAGGGCCAGGACCCCACCGAACGAGGTGGCCAGTCCGGTCAGGGAGGAGAGGACGACGACGCCCGTCGCGCCGCCGACCAGGAGATGGAGCCGGTTGACCCTGGTCCCGGCGTACCCGGCCGGGATGTTGGCCACGATGCGGCCAAGCCCGAACCCGCCGACGAGCAGGCCGAGGCCGACCGGGTCGATCCCCAGCTCCTGGGCGAAGGCGGGCAGGACGGGTGTCAGGATGGACCACACGAGCTGGGTGGCGGTGACGAGACCGGCGATCGACACGACCAGCCGGTCCCGCTCGTCGACCTGCGGGATCACGGTGAGGGCTCCTCTGGCCTGGAGTTCGATGGGCGACCTGGCACCGCGGCGGGCCGTGACCCGACGGTAGGTTTCGACAGGCGTACCTGTCAATCTTGCGGTGTCGTCCTTGTAAACAGGTAGCCGATTGATTGCCAGGCAAGATTGTCGATTTCTACCGTTGCGGCGGTCGCTGACAGGGCTGTCGAACCACACGGCGACCACGAGTTCCGGATCGGCTGTCGCGCCACGAACGAGCGGCGGACAGGTCGGTCGGCACCCCCCACCTCCACATGGCCCGGATCCTCGGCGTGCGCTGCCGAGGGTCCGGTCGCCGACGACCGAGAACGGCACCGGGCATTGAGAACACCGATCAAGATCCTCCTGGCGCTCTGCGCGAAGACCTTGGCCGAGCGCCTCCGGGCCGGGGAACGGCTCCTCGGTTCCTTCCACGCGCTCGGCGACCCCGCCGTCGTGGAGATCGCCGTCGCGCAGGGGTTCGACCTCGTGGTGGTCGAGTACGAGCACGGCCTGCTCGACCTGGAGACCGTCGAGCGGATGATCCTCGCCGCGCGCGCCCGGGACGTCCCCACGCTGGTCCGGCTGAACGCCGCGGACGTGAACCTGCTGCCCCGCTTCCTCGACGCCGGCGCCGCAGGTGCCGTCCTGGCCCACGTGACCGGCCCGGCCGACGTGGCGTCGGCGATCCGGAGGGCCCACTACCCGCCCCGGGGCGAACGCGGCATCAGCTACGGCCGCTGGATCCACGCCGTCGGCCGCGGCGGGGCGATGGAGCACGTCCGCCGGGCGAACGACGAGGTGGTGCTGTTCGTGATCATCGAGCACCCGGCCGCCGTCGCCACGATCTCCGAGATCCTCGCGGTGCCCGGCCTGAGCGGGGTGCTGCCCGGGGCGGGCGACCTGGCACTGGTGCAGGGGCTGCGGCAGCCCTCCGGGCTGCACCCGGTCATCGCTGAGCAGCTCGGTCGGGTGCGGGCCGCGGCGGCGACGGCCGGCCGGCCCGTCATGGAGCTCGTGTTCGACGAGCCGGGCGGGGTGGCGGTCGCCGCCGGACGCGGGTCGCAGGTCCTCGTCTTCGACGTCGACGCGCTGCTCGTCATGAACACCTACCGCAGGGTCGCAACCGCCGCGCGGGCCGAGCTCGCCCCGTCGGGCGCCGCGACCGGTGGCGGAGCGGCGGCCGGCACCAGGACTCCCCTCGAAAATACCGGCGTAACTCCAGCGCAACCCAAGACGGTCGACGAGCCCTCCAGGATTCCCCCTCGTCGGGCTGCGGCGCCGCCGCGGCAGGAAGGCACGACGAGCGAGGAGGAGACGTGATGCTCCCGGAGACCGTGGCGTCCGACCGGGCGACCCGGGCGGACGAGCAGGCGGGGCACCCCGTGCTCGCGGCACGCGACGTGGTGAAGTCCTACTTGGCGCGGGGCGGGGAGTCCGTGGTCCTCGACCACGTGGACCTCGACGTGGCGGACGGCGACTTCCTCACGATCGTCGGGCCGTCCGGCTGCGGGAAGACGACGATGCTGCAGCTGCTCGCCGGGCTCTCGCCGGTCACGTCCGGCTCCGTGCGATTCGCCGGCACCGTGGTCGAGAGCCCACCGCCCGGTGTGGTGTACGTGTTCCAGCAGTTCGCGAAGTCGATCTTCCCCTGGCGCACCGTGCTCGACAACGTCGTATTCGGTCTCGAACGCGACCGCGGCATCGACCGCAGGCGGCGGACCGAGATCGGACGCGAGATGCTGGGGCGGGTCGGCCTGGAGGCCTACGAGCGCCACTACCCCGGCCAGCTCTCCGGCGGGATGCAGCAGCGGCTGGCCATCGCCCGGGCGCTCGCAACCAGCCCTCGCGTGCTGCTCATGGACGAGCCCTTCAGCGCCCTCGACGCGTTGACCAGGGCGAAGCTGCAGAAGCTGGTGCTCGACCTGTGGCGCAGCCTGGGGATCACCGTGGTGTTCGTGACCCACGACATCGAGGAGGCCCTGCTGCTGTCCACGCGGGTGGTCGCCCTGCGAAAGTCGCCGGCCACGGTGGACATCGACCTGCGCGTCGACTTCGCCCATCCCCGCAACCCCGTGACTCTCGGCGAGGACCCGCGCTTTCTGGCGATGCGCCGGCAGCTGCTCGACAGCATCTACCGCCAGGAGGGCCTGAGCTACGAGGACGGCGCCCGGTGATCCGGCGGCTGAGCCTGCGGGCCACCGGCATCGGGCTGATCGTGCTTCTGGTGGTCGCCTGGGAGCTCGCCGTTCGGCTCCAGCTCGTGGACTCGCCGAGCATCCCGAGCTTCTCGGCGTCGGTCGCGGCCCTGGTCGGGGGGATCACCGACGGCACACTGCCGGTGGCGATGGGGGAAACGCTCTCCCGGGTGCTGGTCGGCTACGTCGTCGCGGTCGTCGCGGCCGTGGTCGTCGGGGCGCTGATGGGCACGAGCCGGTTCGTCTACTACCTGCTTGAGCCGGTCACGGAGCTGCTGCGGCCGATTCCGTCGGCCGCCTACATCCCGATCGCCATCCTGCTGTTGGGGGTGGGCAGCGAGATGAAGATCGCCGTGATCGCCCTGACCAGCTTCTTCCCGGTGGTGCTGAGCACCTGCGGTGGGGTGCGCTCGGTGGACCCGATCCTCGTCGACACCGGGCGCACGCTGGGCTACGGGCCGCTCGGGCGGCTGCGGCGCATCGTGCTGCCCAGCGCCCTGCCGGAGACCCTCACCGGGATGCGGGTCGCGCTCGGCATCGCCCTGATCGTCGGCATCGTGTCCGAGATGCTGGCGGGTGACACCGGGATCGGCTACCTGATCCTGGAGAGCCAGCGGATCTTCCAGGTCCCGCTGATGTTCGCGGGCATCATCACGCTCGCCCTCGTGGGCTATCTGCTCAACCTCGCCTTCGTCCGCGTCGAGAGCCACCTCCTGCGGTGGCGGACCGCGTGACACACGAGAACAAGGAGTCGGACCGATGAGAAGGACGTTCGTGGCGGCGGTCGTCGCCGCGGCACTGGCGGTCGTCGCAGGGTGCGGCTCGGGCGGGTCGGAGGTGAACACCGGCCTGGACGGGCTCCGGATCGGCTTCTTCACCAACGGCGGCCAGACCCCGACGTACGTGGCCCTCACCGAGGGGATGTTCCACGAGCACGGGCTCGACGTGGAGCGCGTGGAGTTCCAGGACCCGTCCGCGATGACGGCGGCGCTGCAGCGCGGGGACATCGACCTGATGTCCTCCATCCCCGGCCCGCCGCTCGCCGCCCGCGCCGCCGGGCTGGACGTCCAGGCCATCATTCAGAACGAGGCCGCCAAGTACGAGCCCCCCGACTCGGGCACCGTGATCGCGGCGCCGACGAGCGGGATCAGCACTCTGCGGGATCTGCCGGGCAAGCGGGTGGCGATCTTCGGCGGGGTCCGGAGCCAGATGAACGCCGGCGCGCTGTGGTTCATGCAGGGCCAGGGCATCGACACCTCCGGCATCGAGTTCGTCGAGGCCCCGTTCGCCAGCCACCTCGACCTGCTGCGCTCGGGCCAGGTCGACGCCGTGATGACCATCGACCCGTTCTCCACCTCGATCGAGCAGTCCGGTTCGGGGACCGTTGTCGCCTACCCGAACCTGCTGGCCAACCCCGGGGCCCCGCTGTCCGCCTGGTGGGCGACCCGGGCGTGGGTGGAGGGCAACCCGGATCGCGTCGAGAAGTTCCAGCAGTCCCTGCGCGCCGCGATCGACTGGCTTTACGAGGACGAGGGGCGGGCCCGGCAGACCGTCGCGGCCTTCACCAAGCTGGACCCGGCGCTGCTGGCGAACATGCCGCTGAACAACTGGTCCTACAACGTGGACGAGAAGGCCTGGGCGCACAACGTGGAGATCCTGGTGTCGCAGGGCGCGCTGCCCGCCGTGGTCTCGACCGACCAGTACTGGGCGCCGTCGATGAGGACTTTCGTCGCCGCGTCGGCGGTGGGGCGGTGAGCGGCGCGGAGTTCGCGGCCTCCGTCGAGTGGGACACCCTGCGGCACGTCTGGGACGACGTCGCCGACCCCGACATGCGGACGATCTACCAGGCTTACCGCCGCACGCTCGGGCTCAAGGGCCGCGTCGCCCTCGTCGCCGTCGACCTCTACAACAAGGCGTTCGAGGGCGGGCCGCTGCCGCCCCGCGAGCTCCAGAACACCTACCCCTCCAGCTGCGGGAAATACGCGCACACGGCCGTCGAACCCATCACCCGGGTCTTCGCGGCGGCCCGCCGCACCGCCGTCCCGGTCATCCACGTCACGGCGAACGCGGCGGCGGGCCCGATCACGGCGACGAACCGGCGAGTCGGTGGCCTGGACCCCGCGGGCCCCGCGGACCAGTGGGACTTCCACCCCGCCCTGGCCCCGGCACCTGGTGAGGTGATCGTGGTGAAGGAGCGGGCGAGCGCCTTCTACGGCACGCAGCTGGTGGCCGAGCTCGTCTCGCGCGGGATCTCGACCGTCCTCGTGGTCGGCGAGAGCACGTCCGGCTGCGTGCGGGCGACCGTCGTCGACGCTTGCTCGAACGGCTTCCACACCGTGGTGGTGGAGGACGGCGTGTTCGACCGTTCGTGGCTGAACCACCAGGTCAACCTGTTCGACCTCCACCACAAGTACGCCGACGTCCTCGACTCGGCCACGGTGATCGGCCTGCTGGAGCGCCTCCCCGCGGCGGCCCCGCGATGACCGCGGGGTTCGCTGCGACCGGGCCGGTCCCGTTCCGGTCCGCACGGGCTCGCACGGGCTGGACCCTGCCGGGCGGCGCGCGGCTCGCCGTGTGGGTCGTGCCCAACGTGGAGTTCTTCCCGCTGGACCGCCCGGTCCCGGGAGGCACCGGCGCCGCGCACGACACGCTCGCGTTCGCCGTCCGCGACTACGGGACGCGCGTGGGCTTCTTCCGGGTGCTCGACGCGCTCACCGAGGCCGGGGCCCGGGGCACCGCCGCGGTCAACGCGTCGGTCGTCGAGGCGTACCCGGAGCTCGTCGCCGCGATGCGGGAGGCCTCCTGGGACGTGATGGGCCACTCGTGGACGAACGCGCGCCGGCTCGACCAGCTCTCCGAGCAGGAGGAGCGGGAGGAGATCGCCCGGGTCACCGACACCCTGGGCGCGGCCTTCGGCGCCCGGCCCGCGGGGTGGCTCGGCGCCGGACTCGCCGAGCGCTCGACGACGGAGGCCCGGCTCATCGAGAACGGCTACGACTACGTGGCCGACTGGGCCACCGACGACCGCCCGGACCTCACCCGCTCCGGGCTCGTCACTGTGCCGTACACCCTCGAGGTGAACGACAAGCCCGCGTTCGACCAGCGCCTGCTCACTCCCGAGCAGTTCGCCGACCTGGCGATCCGTACTTTCGAGGTGCTCCACCGCGAGGGTGCGCAGGAACCGCGGGTGATGGCCATCGCGCTGCACCCCTACCTCATCGGCGTGCCGCACCGGATCGACGCGCTGCGCCGGCTGCTGGGGCACATCAGGGACCACGACGACGTGTGGTGGACCGACGGGGCGACCCTGGCCCGCCATTACCGGAAGGAGACACAGCGGTGAAGACCGGCATCTACGTACCGATCCCGCACGTGACCGCGCACTCCGCGCGGCTCGGCGAGGTGGACGCGGCCGGGCGGCGGGGGCTCGACCCCGGCACGGTCGATCCTGGGTACCGGCTCGCGCTCGACAGCGTCACCGAGGCGGAATCGCTGGGGTTCGACATCGCGCTGTTCGCCGAGCGTCATCTGGGCACGGACCTGGAGTCCTGGGTGCTGGCTGCGGCGGTGGCCTCGCACACGCACCGCATCACGGTCATGCCCGCGATGAACCCGGACTTCTGGCACCCGAACATCGCGGCCAAGATGGCCGCCACCTTGGACCGCGTCGCCCCCGGCCGGAGTGCGATCAACTTCGTCACCGGTTGGAACACCGCCGAGAACACCTTCTTCAGCACTGTGCGACCCACGGGGGAGGAGGAGAAGTACTCCCGTGCCGAGCGCTACATCGAGACGATGCGCGCCACGTGGGCCGCGGACGCCGACCTCGCTGCGCACCTCGAGGAGGGTGAGGAGTTCACGGCGGCGCCGATGCCACTGGTCCCCGCGGGCGGGCCCCCGCCGTTCTACACGGTGAGCCGCTCCCGGCGCGGGCTCGAGATGGTCGCACGCTGTGCCGACCATTGGTTCGTCGACTATGGCACCGACCCCGAGCGCCCCTTCGCCGAGGTGCTGGAGACTGCGCGGGTCTCGGTGGAACGGATGCGGGAGCGCGCCGCGCGGTACAACCGGACCGTCGGGTTCGGGCTAAGCGCCTTCGTGGTGCCTGCGGAGACCGAGCGTGCCGGCTGGGACGAGGTGGCGCGGCTGCGAGCCGAGGCCACCGCCCGGTCGCCCGAGCTCGTCATCCCGAAGCTCGGCGCGGTGGGAGCGCAGCTTGTGGGTCCCGCCGAGCTGATCGGCGAGCGGGTCGCGGCGTATGCGGAGATCGGTGTGGACCTCGTGCTCTGCAAGTACGTGCCGGAGCCCGACGCGCTGCCCCGGCTGGCGTCGGTCCTGGCGCGCGACCCGGCGGTGGCCCGGCGATGAGCCCGGCCGACACCGTGGTCGTCACCGGGGCGGGTAAGGGCATCGGTACGGCGATCGCCCACCGTTTGGCCGCCGACGGGCGACACGTCTGGTGCGTGGACGTCCTGGCGGACCAGGCGGAGGAGACGGCCCGGGCCCTGCGCGAGGCCGGGGGCGAGGCCACGGGGGCCCACTGCGATGTCGGCGACCCGGGCTCGGTGACCGCGCTGTGGGACCGACTGGCCGTGGCAGGTCCGGTCTCCGGGCTGGTCAACAACGCCGCGGTCTTCCCACGCGGCGCCGCCCTCGAGATCGGCCTCGCGGAGTGGCAGCAGGTCCTCGCGGTGAATCTCACCGGCGCATTCCTGATGTGCCAGGCGTTCGCCCGGCAGGCCTCCGGCTCCGGCGCCGTGGTCAACGTGGCGTCGGGCCAGGCGTTCCGGCCCCTCGCGGGCGGCGCCCACTACGCCGCGGCCAAGGCCGGGCTCGTCAACCTCGGGCGGGTCCTCGCCCTCGAGTGGGGGCCGCTCGGGCTGCGGGTCAACACCCTCGTCCCCGGGCTCGTGCCGTCCGACCAGTCGCGGGCGGCGGTCGATGACGCCGGGTTCGCCGCACAAGCGACGATCACGCCGCTCGGCCGGCTGGCCACCCCGGTGGAGGTCGCGGAAGGGGCGGCGACGCTGCTCTCCGCGAGCTTCGTGACCGGCCAGGTCCTCGTCGTCGACGGTGGGGTGCTCCGGCTTTGAGGCGGTCCGCGACCGCGGCGCGCGTCACCGGACGCTCGTCGTCCGGAGTCCTCGTGGTCGAGACTGGCGCCATGGCCATCCCCGACGAGAGCCGCCGCCGACTGATCGCGCTCCGGCGGCGCCGGGCGCAGTCCCTCACCAGACGGGCGCGCGAGACCGCCGTGCGGCGGGTCGCGGACCTCGTCCGAGCGGCCCTGCTGACCGGCGACGGCGGACGGCTTCCGTCCGAGGACGATCTACAGCGCCACTTCGAGGTGAGCCGCAACGTCGTGCGGGACGCGCTCGACAGCCTCCGCGGCGAAGGGCTGATCCGCCGCAGCCCCGGGACCGGGACCTTCGTCGTCGGGGAGCGCTTCGACCATCGGGTCGACCGCCTCGGCGGCTTCCATCCTCAGGGTGCGCAGGTCCAGACCCGTCGCGAGGTGCTGGAGGCCAGGTCCATGACGGCCCCGCCGATCGTCCGCGAGCGGCTCGGCCTGCCGGGCGGCTCGGGCTGCGTGATGGTCGAGCACGTCACCGTCGTCAACGACGAGCCGACGGGCTTCTGGACCTCCTACCTCCCGCCCGACCTCGACGCCGTGCCGGGCCACATCGACACCTGCGGATCGCTGCACCAGGCGGTCGTGGCGGTGGCCGGGTGCGAGGTCGGCGAGATCAGGACGGCCCTCGCGGCCGCGCTCGCCGGGCCGTCGGTCGCACTGAGCCTGGCCATCACCGAGGGCGACCCGGTCATCCGCCAGGAGCAGGTGACCGTGCTGGCCGACGGACGGACCTGCGAGTTCGCCATCGGCTGGACCCGCGCCGACCGGATGATCATGCAGACCGTGCGGCGTCCGGGCGCGGCGGTACCGACAGTCCCGCCTGCCGTCGCCCGGCTGCCTTATTGACAGGCAAGCCTGCGAAAATCTAGGGTCGGCAAGCCGGTTGGGAGCGCGGCGGCCGCAGGTCGGCGGCGCGCGGAACAGCCGAGGTGACTTCGCCGGGCCCGCTGTCCGAGCCCGGAACCCGTGTCTTGCACGCCAACGACGGAAAGGCAGACGATGGTCAACGAGAGCTTGCAGGCGAAGCTGGCGACGTACTCGAAGCCGGTCGACATGCTCCGTAACGCCCCGCTCAAGCTGTTCAGCCTCGCCTACGCCCCGCAGCACTCCAACTGGCGCGACGAGCAGGCGGCGTGGATGTCGAGCGCGGTGCTGTTCGACCAGTCCAACCACATGAACGACGCGTACTTCAAGGGTCCCGACGTCGTCCGGCTGATGTCGGACACCGGGATCAACAGCTTCAAGAACTTCGGTCGCAACAAGTCCAAGCAGTTCATGGTCTGCGGGTACGACGGCAACCTGATCGGGACGTCGGTGCTGTTCGGCCTGGAGGACGACGAGGTCAGCCTCGTCGGTCCGAGCGCCTGCGCGAACTGGGTCCAGTACCAGGCGGAGATCGGCGGGTACGACGTCGAGGTCACCTGGGACCGGCGGACCGCGGACAGTGACGCCCGCCGGCGGCTGTTCCGGTACGAGATCGAGGGTCCGCTCGCGAAGAGCATCCTCGAGAAGGCCACAGACGGGGCGCTGCCCGAGGTCCGCTTCTTCGGCATGACCGAGTTCGATCTGGGCGGCGCGCAGGTGCGCGCGCTCAAGCACACGATGGCCGGCGCGCCCGGTGACGACAACATGGGCCTGGAGATCTGGGGTCCGTCCGAGGACGGCCCGCGGGTCCTCGACGCGCTCCTCTCCGCGGGCGAGGAGTTCGGCCTGGTGCGCGGCGGCGCGCTCGCCTACTACAGCTCCGGGATCGAGTCCGGCTATCTCTCGCAGCCGGTCCCGGGGATCTACACCGACGAGCGGATGCGCGCCTACCGGGAGTGGCTGCCGGGCGACGGGTACGAGGCCAAGATCTCGATCGCGGGCAGCTTCGCCTCTGACGACATCGAGGACTACTACCGGACCCCGTGGGACATGGACTACGGCCACATCATGAAGTTCGACCACGACTTCATCGGCCGGGAGGCGCTCGAGGCGACCAAGGACGAGCCGCGCAAGCGCAAGGTCTGGCTGCGGTGGAACGACGAGGACGCCACCCGGGTCATCACCAGCAGCCTGTTCTCCCCGCGGGGCACCGGGGCGAAGTTCCTCGACATGCCCCTGGGTCGGTACGCACGGGTGCAGTTCGACCAGGTCCGTGCGCAGGACGAGCTCGTCGGTATCTCGGCGATGTGCGGCTACACCGTCAACGTCGGCGGCTTCTTCTCCCTCGGCATGCTCGACGCCGACGCGGCGGTCGACGGCAAGGAGGTCAGCGTGGTCTGGGGCGAGGAGAACGGTGGGACCGCCAAGCTCGGGGTCGAGCGCCACGTCCAGACCGAGATCCGGGCTACGGTGCACACCTCCGCTCCGATCCGCTGACCGGTTCGTCGTCACGAGGAACGAGGAGAACGACATGGACGTCGCGACCCAGACTCAGACCCCGGCCGCGGCCGCACAGCCGACCTCGGCGATGTACGGCGACAATGCGATGAAGCTCGGCATCTTCTGCCTCAACATCAGTGGCGGGATGGTGATGTCCGAGGCGGCACCCAACGTGCTGTCGTGGCCGGACACCGTGGCGGTCGCACAGGCCGCCGATGCCGCCGGGTGGGAGTTCCTGCTCTCGCTCGGGCGGTGGAGGGGGCACGGCGGGCGGATGAACGCCAACGCCGAGCAGTACGAGACCTTCACGTGGGCCGCGGGCATGGCCGCGGTGACGCAGCGGATCCACCTGTTCGTCACCTGCCACATCCCGGTCTTCCACCCGATGCTTGCCGCGAAGATGGCCGCCACCATCGACGCGATCAGCGCGGGCCGGGTCGGCCTCAACCTCGTGGCGGGGAACAACGCCCTCGAGTTCGGGATGTTCGGGATCGACCAGCGCGAGCACGAGGACCGGTACGCAGCCGCCGAGGAGTGGCTGATGCTGGTCGAGCGGTTGTGGACAGAGCAGGACGAGGTGGAATGGGAGGGGAAGTACTACACGGTGCGGCGCGGCTACCTCCAGCCGAAGCCGGTGCAGCGTCCGCGTCCGCTCATCGTGTCCGCCGGAACTTCAGGCGCGGGTCTCGACTTCGCCCTCAAGCACTCCGACTACTCCTTCCAGGGCGGGCCGGACCTCGACATTGTCGGGGGCATCGCCCGTCGGACGGAGGCGAGGGCGCAAGAGCTCGGCGTGCGCGGCGGACGGATCACGTTCGCGCCCGTCGTGCTGGCGGACACCGAGGCCGAGGCCTGGCGCTACTTCGAATGGTACGTCGACGAGCTCGGCGACCTCGAGGCCGCGCAGAACCAGATCCGCGGGTCCATGGCCGGTGGTAGCCAGAGCTTCTCGCCCGAGGTGCACCTCCAGATGGCGCGTTACAAGGTGGCGGGCTGGGGCGGCATGCCGCTTGTCGGGACCGCCGAGCAGATCGTGGAGCGGCTCGTCGCGTACAAGGAGCTCGGCTACGACGGTATCGCCCTCGGCTGGGTCGACATGGCCCAGGGGCTGGCCGAGTTCAACGAGAAGGTCGTGCCGCTGATGGTCGAGGCCGGACTGCGGTCCGCGCCGTGAGCGCGGGGGAGTTCCTCGACGGCCGGATGCTGATCGACGGGAAACAGGCGGACGCCTCGGACGGGGCGTTCCTCGACGCGGTCGACCCGGCGACCGAGGAGGTCATCGGGCGGGTGCCCGCCGGCACCACCGAGGACGTCCGGCTCGCCGCGGCCGCCGCGGAGCGGGCCGCCCCCGCGTGGGCCGGGCTGCCCCCGCGCGATCGCGCCACGGCGCTGGTGGAGGTGGCGGCCGCCCTGCGCGCCGAACGGGACCGGATCGTCGACCTCGAGGTCCGCGACTCGGGCAGCACGGTCCGCAAGCTGCGTCTCGACATCGCCCGCGCCGCCGAGAGCCTGGAGTACTACGCCGGGCTTGCCGGTGAGCTGAAGGGCGAGACCGTGCCGGCGACCGCCCGCGGCCTGCACTTCTCGACGCGGGAGCCGTACGGCGTCGTCGGTCGGATCACGCCCTTCAACCACCCGATCTTCTTCGCCGCGGGGAAGATGGCGGCACCGTTGGCCGCCGGCAACACGATGGTGATCAAGCCGAGCGAGCAGACCTCGCTCTCCGCGTGCGTTCTCGGGGAGATCTGCGGGCAGGTCCTGCCGAGCGGCGTGGTGAACATCGTGACCGGCATGGGAGCGGTGGCGGGGGACGCCCTTGTGCGCGACCCGCGGATCCGCCGCATCGCGTTCACCGGCTCCGTCGCGACCGGGCTGGCCCTGCAGCGGGCGGCCGCCGAGGTGAACGTGAAGACACTCAGCCTCGAGCTCGGTGGCAAGAACCCGATGGTCGTGTTCCCGGATGCGGACCTGGAGGCGGCCCTGCCCGCGGCGGTCGCGGGGATGAACTTCAGCTGGGCGGGGCAGTCCTGCGGCTCGCAGAGCAGGCTCTTCCTGCACGAGAGCATCTACGACGAGGGCGTCGCCCGGGTGGCGGAGCTCGTCGACGGGCTGGCCGTGGGCGACCCGCGGGACCCGGCCTCGGACATGGGGCCGGTGAACTCCCGGGCGCAGTACGAGAAGGTGCTGCGCCACATCGACACCGCACTCGAGGACGGGGCGCGGCTGGTCGCGGGCGGCCGCAGCCTGCGCGGCGAGCGCTTCCCGGCGGGCTACTGGGTCGCCCCCACCGTGTTTGCCGACGTCACACCGGACATGCGGATCTTCCGTGAGGAGGTGTTCGGTCCCGTCCTGTCGATCGTGCGGTGGTCCACACCGGACGAGGTGGTCGCGATGGCGAACGACGTGGAGTACGGGCTGACCGCCTCGGTGTGGACGCGCGACCTCGCCACCGCGCTCAACACCGTCCACGCCATCGACGCCGGCTATGTCTGGGTGAATGGCGTGTCCGCACACTTCCCCGGGACGTCGTTCGGCGGCGTGAAGAACAGCGGGATCGGGCGCGAGGAGGGGATCGACGAGCTGTTCAGTTACACCCAGCCAAAGTTCGTGCACGTCAACGCCATGACCCGTTGGGAAGGGGTGGGGCTCCCCGGGCGGTACCGTCGTCCTGATCCGTGGTCCGACAGCGGTCGGAACGCCCGGCAGAAGAGGAAAGACGAAGGCGATGGCAACTCCTGACGCACTGGACGTCGCCGCCCGGCTGCGGGCCTGTCTCGGCCCGCTCGTCCGGAAGGTGAGGGGGCTGCGCGAGGACGGGGACCTGACTCTCGGCCAGGCCTCCATGCTGGCGCGCGTGGCGCAGAAAGGGCCGACGACGGTGGCGTCGCTGGCCGCCATCGAGATGATCCGGCCGCAGTCGGCCGCCCAGGTCGTCCAGGCCCTGGAGGCGAAAGGCTATGTCGACCGGAGGACCGACCCCGACGACTCTCGGCGCCTGATCGTGGAGGTCACGTCCAAGGGAAGCGACTGGGTCACCGACACGCGGGAGGCCTGGAACGGGCGCTTCGCCGCCGTCATCGCCACCGAGCTCTCGGCGGCGGAGCAGCGGCGCCTGGCCGCCGCCATCCCGCTGCTGGAACGGTTGCGCGAGGTGCTCTGACCCGCCGGGCGGGGTCCGCCCTCGCACGGGGCTTGTGCTGGCTCGTCCGTTCACGGAAACTGTTCACGCAAGATGCTCAGTACACTGAGCATCTGACAGATCGTCGGCTCGTCCGATGGGAAGGTTGGCTCTCAATGGCCGAGATAACGACCGACCACGCCTACTCGCAGATCACGAAGCTCGGCGCAGAGCCGCTCTGGCGGCACTACGGCGACTTGTTCCACCCCGAGCCGCGCAGCGCGGCGGTTCCGCACCGCTGGTCCTTCTCCGACCTGCGGCCGTACATGCTGCACTTCACCGAGACGCTCTCCCTCGAGGAGGCGGAGCGCCGGGTGTTGATGCTGGTGAACCCGGGGTTGGCCGACCCGCCCGCCACCGTGAACAGCCTGTTCGCCGGGATCCAGATCATCATGCCGGGGGAGACCGCGCAGGCCCACCGGCACACCGCCAACGCCTTCCGCTTCATCATCGAGGGCGAGTCCGCCTACACGACGGTGAACGGCGAGCGCGTCCACATGCGCCCTGGTGACCTCCTGTTGACCCCCGGTTGGCACTGGCATGACCACTACCACGAGGGGTCGGGCCCCATGATGTGGCTCGACGGGCTCGACTTCCCGCTGACCAACAGCTTCGAGGCGGGCTTCTTCGAGCTGTTCGGCGACCGCACCCAGAAGAGCAGGGTCCCCGACGACTTCTCCAGCCGCGTCTATATCCACGGCCGGCTCAACCCGGTCTGGGAGACCCCGCAGACCGCGTCCTCCCCGGTGGGCAACTACCCGTGGTCGGAGACCGAGCGGGCCTTGGCGGCAATCGGTGACGACGTGGACGGCAGCGAGTCCGAGGGTGTCGTGCTCGAGTACACCAACCCGTGGACCGGCGGTCCGGTGATGCCGACGATCGACTGCCGGATCCTGCGGCTGCGACCCGGCTTCGTCGGTCGGCCCGCGAGGACGACCGCGAGCACGATCCTGCACGCGGTACGGGGCCGGGCGACGGTCGAGGTCGGCGACACCACGTTCGACCTCGAACCGAAGGACATCCTCGCCGTGCCCGGCTGGGCGCGCTACCGGCTCGACTGCGCCTCGACGTCCGAGGACGCCGTCCTCTTCGCCTACAGCAACCGCCCCGCTCTGCGGGCGCTGGAGCTGTTGCGCGAGGAAGCCCTGGCGGACTGACCCACATGATCGCGGCGAAAGGGAGAAGCGACGATGCCGGATAGCCGGGACGCAGTGATCGTCGGCGGGGGGATCGGGGGCGTGTCCGCAGCATTGGCGCTCTCACACTCCGCGGACTTCGAGACCATTCGAGTGCTCGAGAGGTCGGACGAGTTCGGCGAGATCGGAGCGGGGCTGCAGCTCGCGCCGAACGCCCAGCACGCCCTGGAGGCGTTGGGGATCGGCGCGGCCGAGCTCGACCGCTATGCCTTCCGCCCGGGCCGCCTGGTCATGTTGGACGCGTTGTCCGGTGAGGTGATCACCGCGCTGGACCTCGGTGCGGAGTACGAACGCCGGTACGGGAAGCCCTACATCGTGATGCACCGGCGGGACCTGCTCGACCTCCTCGTCGACGCGGCCAAGCAACGCGCGAACGTCGAGCTGTGCGTCGGGCAGACGGTCTCCGGCGTCCAAGACGAGGGCACCCGTGCCGTCGCCCGCACCGAGCAGGGGGTCGACCACGTTGCCGACCTCGTGATCGGTGCCGACGGGCTGAGGTCCACCGTGCGCGAACAGGTGGTCGGCGACCCGGCCCCCGTCCCGTCCGGCTATGTGAGCTACCGCGGGACCCTGCCGTTCGACCACGTGGCGGAGCTGGCCGGCGGGCGCGACGTGCTCGTCTGGGCGGGGCCGGGCATGCACCTCGTGCAGTACCCGATCCGCCGCGGCGAGTTGTACAACCAGGTCGTCTGCTTCCGCAGCGACCGCTTCGACACGGGGCACTCGGACTGGGGCCTACCCGACGAGATCGACGAGCACTACGCCGAGGCCTGTGCGCCCGTGCGGGCGAGCGTCGAACTCATCTCCCGCGACCGGCACTGGAAGATGGTCGACCGGGACCCGGTCGAGAACTGGGTGCGGGGACGGTTGGCCCTGCTCGGCGACGCGGCGCACCCGATGTTCCAGTACGTGGCCCAGGGTGCCTGTCAGGCGCTCGAGGACGCCCAGGTCCTGGGGAGCGTGCTGGGCGCGCAGCCTGACATCGACGCTGCCCTGGTGGAGTACCAGCGCCTGCGCGTCCCCCGGGCCGGCCGGGTGCAGCGGACCGCCCGGAGCTTCGGCGAGCTGCTGCACCTCGAGGGCATGGGCGCGACCGTGCGCAACCGCCTGCTCGAGGCGCGGGCACACGACGACTACTCGGAGTCGGACTGGCTGCACGGCCACCGCTGACGAGGACCAACCGAACCGCAACGCAGGAGACATCGTGCATCTCGCCACGTTCGACGACGACCGGCTGGGCGTCGTCCTCGACGACCGCATCGTGGATGTCAGCGACGTCGTGGACGGCACCGACGACACTCGGGGCACCGGTGGTGGTGGCCTCGGCGCCGGCCGCATGCGCCGCTACATCGCGGACCCGCGGCCCGAGGAGGTCGCGGCCGCGGCGAGGGCGCGCCCCGGCCGCCCGCTGGCGGAGGTGACGCTGCGCGCCCCCGTGCCCGACCCCCGCGTCATCGTCGCGGCCCCGGTCAACTACCTCGACCACCAGCAGGAGATGCGAGAGTCGGCGGACGTGGGGGCGCTCGGCTTCTTCCTCAAGGCGCCATCGTCGCTGCTCGGGGACGGCGGGACAGTGCGCCTGCCCTATGGCGACCGCAGGTTCGACCACGAGGCGGAGATCGCCGTCGTGATCGGCAGGGAGACCCGGCACGTGCGCGAGGCGGACGCCCTCGACCACGTGTTCGGCTACACCGGCCTGCTCGACATCACGATGCGGGGCGGTGAGGACCGCTCGATCCGCAAGTCGTTCGACACGTTCACACCTTGCGGCCCGTGGATCGCGACGCCCGACGAGCTCGCCGATCCCACCGACGTCGCCTTCTCGCTCACCAACAACGGGGAGCTGCGGCAGAAGGCGAGCACGAGCGGCCTGATCTGGGGTGTCGCCCGGTTCGTGGCCTACGTGTCGACCGTCCTGACCCTGCGCCCGGGCGACATCCTCAGCACGGGCACGCCCGCGGGCGTCAGCCCCCTGCTCGACGGCGACGTGGTCAGCATGCGCGCCGACGGGATCGGCACGCTGACCGTCCGGGTCGACGGCTCGTCGACGACGCCGAGCCCCACGCGGGGGCACCACTCCGGCCCGACCCCGCCGCCGGGGGACCGCGGCGGTGCTCGGTGACCGGGACCGCCCGGCCAGAGGAGCGGCCTGCGCCCGCCGGGCCGCTGGTCGGCCTGCGCGTCATCGAGCTGGGTTCGATCGTCGCCGGTCCGTTCGCCGCCCGGCTGCTGGCCGACTACGGCGCCGACGTGGTGAAGATCGAGTCGCCCGAGCGGCCGGACCCGCTGCGGGACTGGGGGCAGGCCGCCTACCGGGGCCACCGTCTGTGGTGGACGAGCCACGCGCGCAACAAGCGCTGCATCACCCTTGACCTGCGCAGCGAACGCGGGCGGGAGCTGCTCCTGCGCATGGTCGAGTCCGCCGACGTCGTGATCGAGAACTTCCGGCCGGGGACCCTGGAACGGTGGAACCTCGGCTGGGAGGAGCTCAGCGCGCGGAACCCGCGGGTGATCCTGGCGCGGGTGTCGGGCTACGGGCAGACCGGGCCCTACGCGCACAAGCCCGGCTACGCCTCGGTCGCGGAGGCGCTCTCCGGTCTGCGCTCGATCAACGGCTACCCCGGGCAGGCACCGCCACGGCAGGCCATCAGCCTCGGTGACTCGCTGGCCGGGATGTTCGCGGCGCAGGGCGTGCTCGCGGCCCTGCACCACCGCCACCGCACCGGCGAGGGCCAGATCGTCGACGTGGCGCTGACCGAGTCCTGCTTCGCGCTGCTGGAGTCGACGGTCGCCGAGTACGACCGGCTCGGCCGCGTGCGGCAGCCGGGCGGGACGCGCCTCGACGGGATCGCGCCCTCGAACGTCTACCGCACCGGGGACGGGCGGTGGCTGGTCGTGGCCGCGAACCAGGACACCGTGTTCCGCAGGCTCGCGATCGCGATGGGCACCCCCGAGCTTGCCGACGACCCTCGCTACGCCACCCACGTCGCGCGCGGTGAGCACCAGGACGAGCTCGACGAGCTGGTCGGGAAGTGGGTGTCCGAGCGGCCCGCGGCGGAGGTCGCCGCGATCCTCGACGCGGCGGGGGTCGTCTGCGGTCCGATCAGTACAGCCGCCGAACTCGTCACCGACCCGCAGCTGCGGGCGCGGGGCATGCTCGTCCCGCATCACGACGAGCGGGTCGACGACGACGTGCTGGGCCCGGGTGTGGTCCCCGTCTTCTCCGCGACCCCGGGACGCGTCCGGTGGGCCGGTCCGCCGCGCCCCGGGCACCACAACGACGAGGTCTACGGCGAGCTCGGGCTCACCGCCGCCGACCTCGACGCGCTCGCGTCCGACCACGTGATCTGAGGAGCTCCGACCGTGCTGGGAATCGTCGAGGTGGGGCCGCGGGACGGCCTGCAGAACGAACGCGCACTGCTCGACACCGACGCGAAGGTCGAGCTGATCCGGCTGGCCCTCGCCGCGGGCGCGCGGCGCATCGAGGCGGTGTCGTTCGTGCGGCCCGACGCGGTGCCGGCGATGGCGGACGCCGAGGCCGTCATGGAGCGGGTGCCGCGTTCGCCCGGGGTGTCCTTCATCGGGCTGGTGCTCAACCCGCGCGGCTACCGGCGCGCGGTGGCGGCGGGGATCGACGAGGTCAACGTCGTCGTCCCGGCGTCGGACGGGTTCGCGAAGGCGAACCAGAACTCCACGACCGCCGCGCTGACCGCGGTCGCCGAGGAGGTGGTCGCCGAGGCATCCACGGCCGGGCTGTTCACCACCGTCACCGTGGCGACCGCCTTCGGGTGCCCGTTCGACGGCGAGGTCGACCCGGCCCGGGTTTTCGCCATCGCCGAGCGCGCCGCCCGGGCCGGCGCCAGAGAGATCGCCGTCGCGGACACCATCGGCGTGGGCGTGCCCACCCAGGTGCGTGAGCTCCTCGAGGGTGTGCGATCGGCTGCGCCGGGGGTCGCGACCCGCGCACACTTCCACAACACTCGCAACACCGGCTACGCCAACGCGGTCACCGCGTACGAGTGGGGCGTGGGCAGCCTGGACTCGTCGTTCGGCGGCATCGGGGGCTGCCCCTTCGCACCGAACGCGACGGGCAACATCGCGACCGAGGACCTGGTCGCCCTGCTCGACCGCATGGGCGTCGACACCGGCTTGGACCTCGGCGCCCTGCTGCCGATCGCCGACCTCCTCTCGGAGCTGCTCGACTACCGCGTCCCGGCGCTCCTCCCTCGGGCAGGCGCCTTCGGCGGAGCCCGTCGCACGTGACCTGACAAGCGGGCAGGCGACGTCGCCGGACGCCGACCGATCCACGATCTCAACGACGAGAGGCAACGATGAGAACCACAGGGGTTGTCCGTATGGCGGCCAGCACGGCGATGGTGGCGTCGTTGACGCTCGCCTGCGGCTCGGGCGGTGGGCAGGGCTCGGGCGCGGAGGGGCCGAAGACCGTCGCCGAGGTCCTTGCCGCGGTCGACGGGCTGCAAGGCGAGGCCCGGAGGCAGAAGCTGGTCGAGCTGGCGGAGGCCGAGGACCGGCCGTTCCGGCTCTACAGCGCGAGCTCCGGCGACGTGGTCGACGCCGAGGTCGAGGCGTTCACCAACGCCACCGGGGTGCGCGTGGAAAGCTACCGGGCCTCGGCGACCGACCTGACCCAGCGGGTGCTGACCGAGAACCAGGCCCGCTACGCCGACGGCGCAGACGTGCTGTTCAACGACTACAAACAGATGCTGATCTACAGCGCGCAGGGCCTGCTGCAGCCGCTGCCCACGCCCGCCGCGGAGGGCATCGACCCCGCGTTCGTGCGGCCCGACTGGATCGGGGCCACCATGTACGCCTACGTCGCCGCATGGAACGCCGACCAGGTGAGCACCCCGCCGCGGTCGTGGCCCGAGCTGCTGACGCAGTTCAAGGGCAGGCTCGCGATCTTCGACGTCGACTACGACTGGTTCGCGACACTGGTGCAGGACATGGTGCGCCAGGGGATGAGCGAGGACGCCGCCGTCGACCTCTTTCGGCAGGCCGCCCGGGGCTCGCAGCTGGTCGACCAGCACACGCTCGGCGCCAACCTGCTCGCCGCGGGCCAGTACCCCGTCGTCACGTCGGCCTTCGGCTACCGCATCGACGTGCTGAAGAAGGGCGGTGCGCCGGTCGACTGGCAGCCCGCTGTCACGCCTGTCGTCGCTCTGCCGCTCGGCCTCGGGATCCCGCACACCACCGACAACCCGGCCTCCGCGGTCCTCTACGTCGAGTGGCGGCTCGGCGACACCCAGAAGCTCATGGCGGACGAGTTCGCGCTCAGCCCGACCAACCCGCAGTACGGCGGCGTGCTCGCGCAGTACCCTGGCCAGGTCCTCACCGTCGACGAGAAGACGCTGACGGTGGACGAGGGGCGCTGGAAGGACCTGTACGCCCAGGTCGTGCGCGGGACGAGCGGCAAGGTCACCGGCTGATGGCGCAGTCGACGCTCCTCGACGCGGGTCCCGCACCCAGCGGTCCGCCGCCGACCGCCCGGCGCTCCGACCTGGTGCTGCCCGGGGTCACGCTGCTGACGTTCGTCGTCGTAGCTGTCCTGGTGCTGGTCCCGCTGGGCTTCCTGCTGGTCAAGACGTTCACGGTGGGCGGCTCCTTCAGCCTGGCCGCGTTCGCCGACACCGTGAAATACCCCGGTTTCGGGGCCGCGCTGTGGACGACCGTGGTGTTCGCCGTGCTGGCCACGGTCATCGCCCTGGTGACCGGCAGCGTCACGGCGTTCGTCCTCGTGCGGACCGACGTCCCGGGGCGTCGGGCCCTCTCGCTCGTCGTGCTGGTGCCCCTGATCCTGCCGAGCGTGCTCTACGCGATGGCCTGGGTGTTCCTGGCCTCGCCGCGGATCGGTCTCCTCGAGCACTTCCTCGGCTGGACCGCGTTGAACGTCTACTCGGTCGGCGGGATGGCACTCGTGCAGGGGCTGGCGATGGCTCCGCTGGCCCACCTCGCCTTCGCCGGGACGTTCACGTCGATGGACCCCTCGCTGGAAGAGGCGGCCCGGGTGGGCGGGGCGTCCGCGGCACGGACGTTCCGCCGGGTCACGCTCCCGCTCGCCCGGCCCGCTCTGCTGTCCACGACCGTGCTGTGCTTCACACTCGCCGTGGAGGGCTTCGAGATCCCGATCCTGCTCGGCCTGCCGAACAAGCAGTTCACCCTGACCACCCTCATCTACCAGGCCCTCGGCGAGTACCCGCCGGACTACGGCGTGGCCGGGGCGATCTCGACGATGCTGGTGGTGGCGCTCGCGCTGGTCATCCTCGCGCAGAACCGCGCCATGCGGGCCACTCGCTCCTTCCAGACGATCTCCGCGAAGGGCCACAGCGCGCGCCGGCTCGCGCTCGGCTCGTGGCGGTGGCCGGTGTGCGCGCTGACCTGGCTGTACGTCGGGGTGACGGTCGTGGCGCCGTTGGTGATGCTGGCGTACGCCTCGACCCAGAGCTTCTACCGGCCGCCGTCGTGGGAGTCTCTTGCCACGGCGGGCCTGGACTCCTACGGCGCTGCGGCGGGCACCCGCGACTTCGCCGACGCGGCGATCAACTCCGTCCTGCTGTCGGTCGTCGTCGCGAGTGCGCTGATGTTCCTGATGTCGGTCGTGGCCTGGATCCGGGTCCGGTCCGGTCTGCGGCTCGCCTGGGTGGTCGAGTCCATCGCCACCGTGCCGCTGGTGGTGCCGGGGCTGATCCTCGGCGTGGCGCTGCTGACCGTGTACGTGAACGCCGACATCGGCGTCTACGGCGGCCTCGGCATCCTTGTCATCGCCTACATGACGCGGTACATGCCTTTCGGGGTGCGGTACGCGCAGAACGCGATCTACCAGATCGACGACCACCTGGAGGAGTCGGCGCGGGTCAGCGGCGCATCGCGGTGGCAGGCCTTCGTGCGGGTGCTCGTGCCCCTGATGAGGCCCGGACTAGTCGCCGGCTGGATCTTCATCGCGATCGTCTCGTTCCGAGACCTGTCGACCCCGGTCCTGCTGTACTCCTCCGACAGCAAGGTGTTCCCGGTGCTGGTCTTCGAGAAGTGGCAGAACGGGGCGCTGAGCGAGGCGGCGACGATGGGCATGATGCTCGTCCTGTTCCTGCTGGTGGTCGGTGCCGTCGCTGCGGTGCCGCTGCGTCGCTCCGGCGGGGTGCGGCTGTGAGACCGGCC
Organism: Pseudonocardia kujensis; assembly: GCF_021283305.1. GTDB lineage: Bacteria > Actinomycetota > Actinomycetes > Mycobacteriales > Pseudonocardiaceae > Pseudonocardia > Pseudonocardia kujensis. The sequence continues at coordinate 170,080 of NZ_JAJSOK010000003.1, read as the reverse complement.
CTCCCGCCCGTCCTGTCCCCGTCGCTGCCGAGCTGGAGACGTTCATGCTGACCATCACCGACCTCTACAAGACCTACCGGGGCGCGGCGAGCCCCGCCGTCCGCGGTGTGTCGTTCGAGGTGCCGCGCGGCGCGATGGTCAGCCTGCTGGGGCCCTCCGGCTGTGGCAAGACCACCACCCTGCGCTGCGTCGCCGGCCTCGAGACGCCGGACTCCGGCGAGATCGTGCTCGCCGACCGGGTCCTCGACTCGGTCAGCCGAGGGGTCTCCGTCCCGGTCCACCGGCGCGGGCTCGGCATGGTGTTCCAGTCCTACGCGATCTGGCCGCACATGTCGGTCCTCGACAACGTCCGCTTCCCGCTGCAGACGCTGCCCCGCTCCGAGCGGGTCTCGCGCGCGGAGCAGACCCGCCGGGTCGAGGAGGCACTCGACCTCGTGCAGCTCGGGCGGTTCGCTGCGCGCCGTGCGACGGACCTGTCCGGCGGGCAGCAGCAGCGGCTCGCGCTGGCCCGGGCGCTGGTCGGCCGCCCGCCCCTGCTGCTTCTCGACGAGCCTCTGTCCAACCTGGACGCGCGGCTGCGGGACGAGATGCGGTTCGAGCTGCTCCGACTGCAGTCCGAGCTCGGGATCACCACCGTGTTCGTGACCCACGACCAGGCCGAGGCACTGGCGCTCAGCGACGCCATCGTGCTGATGAACGACGGCGTGATCGCCCAGGTGGGCACCCCGACGGAGCTGTACCGGCGCCCGGCGTCGCGCTTCGTCGCGTCGTTCATCGGCCGGACCAACCTGTGGGACGGCGACGTGCTCGACGAGCCCGGCGTGGACGGACTGGTGACGGTGGGCACGCCGCTCGGTCCCCTCCGCGGGGTCGTGGGCGCGGACGGCGTGCGGCGGGGCGGCCCGGCGGTACTGGCCTGTCGGCCCGAACAGATGGCGATCGAGGACATCGAGACCGCGGCCCCGCGGTCGCGCAACGCCGTGGAGGCCGTGGTGAAGAGCAGCATCTTCACCGGCGACGCCGCGGAGTCCGTGCTGGAGGCCGGGCGGGTCGAGCTGCGTGTTCGACACGCCCCCGACAACCGCCACGCGCCCGGGGACCGGGTCCTCGTCCGCTTCACCCCGGGGGACTGCATCGTCCTCCCGAGCGGTGCGGAGGCGGACTCGACCGACGGTGTGCCCGAACGCGAGCTCGTCGGCTGACCGCAGCCCCGTTCGGGAGCAAGAAGAAACGAAGGGACCACGATGAACACTCCACTCCGGCCCGGCGCGATGCGCGGTGACAACACGTTCAAGCTCGGCCTGTTCGGCATGAACTGCTCGGGCGGTCTCACGATGACCAAGGCCCCCGAGCGCTGGGACCCCTCCTGGGCGAACAACCTGACCGCCGCCCGGCTCGCGGACGAGGCGGGTCTGGAATTCGTCCTGCCCATCGGGCGCTGGCTCGGCTACCGCGGTGAGACGGACACCGAGGGCACGTCGTTCGAGACGCTGACCTGGGCGTCGGGCCTGCTCGCGGCCACCCGTGGGCTCACCGTGTTCGGCACGGTCCACGTCGGACTGATCAACCCCGTGTTCGCGGCCAAGCAGATGGTCACCGCGCACCACATCGGGGCGGGCCGCTTCGGGCTCAACGTCGTGTCGGGCTGGAACGAGGGCGAGTACGGCATGTTCGACGTGCCGATGCTCGAGCACGACGAGCGCTACGCCTACACCGAGGAATGGGTGAGGATCGCCCAGCGGATATGGGGCGAGGAGGAGCCCTTCGACTTCGACGGCCGCTACTTCCGGCTCAAGGGCGTGCTCAGCAAGCCGAAGCCCTTCGGCGCGCGGCGGCCGCTGCTCATGAGCGCCGGGTCGAGCCCGGCGGGGCGGGACTTCGCCACGCGCAACGCCGACTGCCTGTTCATGGCGGTCGTCGACGAGAGCAAGGTGGCGGGCGAGGTCGCGGGCCTGCGTGCGGCTGCGGCACCGCGGCCCATCGGCTGCTACACGAGCGCACACATGCTCACCCGGCCGACCGCGAAGGAGGCCGCGGAGTACTACCACTACGTCGTCCACGAGAACGGCGACTGGGAGGGGGCCGAGCACATCGTGGCCATCCGGACGCAGGGCACGCGCTCCTTCCCGGCCGACCGCATGCAGGAGCTCAAGGAGCGGCACATGGCGGGCATCGGGAGCCTCCCCCTGCTTGGCAGCTACGACGAGGTCGCCGACAAGCTCGCGGCGCTGCACGCGGCGGGCCTGGACGGGGTCGCTGTGGGGCTCGTCAACTACATCGACGAGTTCCCCGTGCTGCGCGACGAGATCCTCCCGCGCCTCGAACGGCTCGGCCTGCGCGCGCCGTTCGCCGGCCGGGCGGCGGAGGAGCGGGCATGACAATCCGAACGGTGGGAGTGCTCGGCCTCGGCGCGATGGGACGGCCGATGGGGCGCCACCTCGTGACGGGCGGTTTCGACGTCGTCGGGTACGACCCGTCGGCGGAGAGCGTGCGGCGCGCCGAGGAGGTGGGTGTGCGCGGGCTGGCCTCACCCAAGGAGGTGGCGCAGGAGAGCGACGTCGTCCTGATCGTCGTCGGGTTCGAGGAGCAGGTCGAGTCCGCCGTGTTCGGCGACGACGGCCTGCTGGCGGGTGCGCGGCCGGGTCTGGTGCTGGGCCTCGGGTCCACCGTCTCGCCCACCTACGCGCGCGACCTGGCCGCCCGGCTCCAGGGCAGCGGCATCGACCTGCTCGACATGCCGGTGACCCGCAGCGACCGGGCGGTCGAGAGCGGGACCGCGCTGGTGCTCGCGGGCGGCGACCCGGCGGTCCTCGACGCCTGTCGGCCTGTGCTGGCCACCTTCGCCACCGACGTGTTCGCGCTCGGGGAGTTCGGCAGCGGCCAGGTCGCCAAGATGGTCAACAACATGATCCTCTGGGCGTGCGTCGCCGCCAACGACGAGGGCCTGCGCCTCGCCGAGGAACTCGGCGTCGACCCGGACCGCCTGCGGGAGGCGCTCGTGGTCAGCAGCGCGGCGAACTTCGCCCTGATCGAGCGCGCGGACGAGCGTCCGGTGCCGTGGGCGGAGAAGGACATGGTCATCGCGCAGCAGGAGGCCGACAAGCTGCGCTTCGCCATGCCGGTCGGCGGGCTGGTCAAGGAGGCCGTCAAGGCGTTCAAGCTCCGCAAGGGCTACCCGACGCCGGGGACGGAGCCGCGGTGACGGGGGGTCGGCGCTCGCTGCAGGACGTCGTCGACGCCGTCCCGGACCTCGTCGAGCACCTCCGCAACGACACCCCCGGGCCGGCGATCCGCACCCGCACCGACCAGATCCCCGTCCCCGCCGAGTTCTCGAACTGGCGGTCCGAGCAGCGGGCCTGGCACGAGACGGCGATCCTCTTCGACCAGTCCCACCACATGCCTGAGCTGTTCCTCTCCGGACCGGACGCCCTCGCCCTGCTGTCCGGGGTCGGGGTCAACAGACTGGCGAACCTGGCGCCCGGTCGGGCCAAGCAGTTCATCGGCTGCGCTCCCGACGGGAGCATCATCGGCGACTGCATCCTCTACCCGCTGCCCGGCGGGGTCTACGAGCTGGTCAGCAGCATGCCCCTGCTGAACTGGGTCGAGTACCAGGCCCACGTCGGCGGGTGGGATGTGACGGTCGTGCGGGACCACAACACCGCCGACAACCCCACCGGGCGGCGGGTCCGCTTCCGCTTCCAGCTCGACGGCCCGGAGGCCGGCGCGATCTTCGACGAGGTCGTCGAGGGGGAGACTCCGGACATCCCGTTCTTCCGGACGGCGACGGCCGTGGTTGCCGGCGTCGAGGTCCTCGTGCTGCGGCACGGCATGGCAGGGCGCAACCGGGGCGTCGAGATCTCCGGGCCCTACGAGCACCGGGAGGCGGTGCGGGCCGCGATCCTGGCGGCGGGCGCCCCGCGCGGCCTGCGCCAGGGCGGCCTCAAGGCCTACTTCACCACTGTCTACGAAACCGGATGGATCGCCTACCCGCTGCCGGCGGTCTACACGGGGGAGGAGTTGCGCGGTTACCGCGAGTGGCTCCCCGCCGACGGCTGGGAGGGCCGGTTCCAGCTCGCAGGCAGCCTGCGTCGGGACCGGATCGAGGACTACTACCTCACGCCCTACGACCTCGGCTACGGCCACCTCGTGTCCTTCGACCACGACTTCGTCGGGCGGGCGGCACTGGAGGCCGTGGCGGCCGCCCCGCCCAAGAAGCGCGTGACGCTCGTGTGGGACACCGAGGACGTACTCCGCGTCATGCGGTCGCTCTTCGAGCCGGGGCTGCCGTACAAGTTCCTCGATCTGCCGATCGCCGACTACGGCGTGCTCATGCAACGCGACGAGGTGCGCGCTGCGGACGGCAGGCTCGTCGGGCAGTCGACGTTCTGCGGCTACACGGCGAACACGCGGGCGGTGCTGTCGCTGGCCGTGGTCGACGCCGAGCACGCCGAGCCCGGCACCGAGGTGACGATCACGTGGGGCGAGCCCGACGGCGGCTCGCGCAAGCCGCGCGTCGAGGAACACCGACAGTGCACCGTCCGGGCCGTCGTCGCCCCGGCACCATACGGCGCGGCCCCACGATTATTGACAGGTACGCCTGTCTAACTTATGGTCGGGTGGTCCGCTCGGGACCGCCGCTCACCAGCGCGCCGGCCGGACCCTCTTCGACACGCAGCTGTGCCGGCCTCGTTCCTCCGGCAGCGCGCATCCGACGGAAAGGAAGACGATGGCCGACGAGAGTGGCCGGGGCGGCGCCGTGGTCGGCACCGGGCGCAGGCCTCGGGCCCGACGGTCCGACGACGCGCTCGCGCAGGCGCTGACCGACGCGAGCTACGAGATCCTTCCGTTCAAGGGCACCGAGGAACAGGTGCTCGAGCACGTCCCGACGAGCGTGCGACTGACGGTGACCGCCACCGAGGCCAAAGGCCTCGAACCGACCATCGAGCTGGCGGCGCGCCTCGCGGCCCGCGGCTACCGCACGGCGCCGCACCTGGTGGCGCGCCTGGTGGAGGATGCCGCCCACCTCGACGCGATCGTAGGTCGGCTCGCCGAGGCCGGGGTGGAGGGCGTGTTCGTCGTCGGTGGCGACGCCGACCGGCCGACCAGCACCTACCCCGACGCCCTCGCCCTGCTCGAGGCCCTGGAGGCGCGCGACCACCCGTTCACCCGGATCGGGATCGGCGGCTATCCGGAGGGCCACGGGCACATCCCCGCGGAGGCGATCGAGCGAGCGCTGGGGGACAAGGCCCGCCACGCGAACCTCCTGATCTCACAGCTGTGCTTCGCACCCGCGACGACCGTCCGCTGGGCGCGGTCGCTGCACGAGCGCGGCATCGAGCTGCCGATCCGGGTCGGCGTGCCGGGTCCGGTGAGCCGGCAGAAGCTCGTCCGGATCTCCGCCGGGCTCGGCCTCGGGCAGTCCGCCCGCTTCCTGCGCAAGCAGCAGAGCATGCTGTGGCGGTTCTTCCTGCCGGGCGGCTACTCGCCGGACCGGCTCGTGTCGGGCCTCGCGCCCGCCATCGGCCGGTCGGACAACGGGATCAAGGGCTTCCACTTCTTCACCTTCAACGAGCTCGCGAAGACCGAGGCCTGGCGGCAGTCCCGTCTGGCGGAGCTGCCCCCGGCCACCGCGTCCGTCCGTCACCGACCGTCCGAGGGGATCCAGTGAACCCGTCCACCACCGACCGGCCGACCGGGCCGTGCGTGCTGACCCTGTCCTGCCCGGACGTCCCGGGCATCGTCCGCTCGGTCTCCGGGTTCCTGTTCGACCAGGGTCATACGATCCTCGAGAGCCAACAGTTCAGCGACCCCGAGAGCGGGACGTTCTTCCTGCGCGTCGGGTTCGCGCCCGCGGACGGCGGGGGAGCCGAGGTCGAGCCGCTGCGTGCCGCGTTCGCCGACGTGGCGACCGAGTACGCGATGACCTGGAAGATCGTGTCCGCGGACGAGCCGACGCGCGTGCTGGTCATGGTCAGCCGGGAGGCGCACTGCCTCAACGAGCTGCTGTTCCGCAACAGCGTCGGCGATCTCAACCTGGACGTTGCGGCTGTCGTGTCGAACCACACCGACCTGCGCCACGTCGCGGAGCGCTTCGAGGTGCCGTTCCACCACATCCCCGTCACTGCCGCGACCAAGCGGGAGGCCGAGGCGGCCCTGCTCGACCTGGTGGCGGACCTGGGCGTCGAGCTGGTCGTCCTCGCCCGCTACATGCAGATCCTCAGCGACGACCTCTGCAAGCAGCTCGAGGGGCGGGCCATCAACATCCACCACTCGATGCTGCCGAGCTTCAAGGGCGCCCGGCCCTACCACCAGGCCCACCAGCGGGGGGTCAAGGTCATCGGGGCGACCGCGCACTACGTCACCTCCGACCTCGACGAGGGCCCCATCATCGAGCAGCAGATCGCCGAGGTGAACCACGCGATGAGTCCGGCGGCGCTCGTCGCGCGGGGCCGGGGAACCGAGGCGCGGGCGCTCCTGCACGCCGTCCGCTGGCACACCGAGAACCGGGTCCTGCTCAACGGCGGCCGCACGGTCGTGCTCCGGTGAGCCCCGCCCCACGACGGAAGGGAGGCCGCGCATGACCGGCCCGCACGGTTCCACCGGCGCCGTCGTCATCGACGGCAAGGCCTCCGCGGCCCAGGTGCGCGAGGAGGTGGCGCGCGACGTCGCGGCACTGGTCGCCGAGACCGGCCGACGGCCGGGGCTCGCCACGGTGCTCATCGGCGCCGACCCCGCGTCCGAGGTCTACGTACGGAACAAGCGCACCGCCTGCCGGGCCGCCGGGATGGAGGACCTCCACCGCCACCTGCCCGCCGACGTCTCGCAGGAGGTGGCGAAGAAGGTCCTCGACGAGCTCGCCGCCGACGACAACGTGAGCGGGATCCTGCTGCAGCTGCCGCTCCCGAACCACCTGGACCGGCGGGCGCTGCTGGACCGGATCCCGGCCGAGAAGGACGTCGACGGGCTGACCGTGCAGAGCGCGGGCCTGCTCGCGCTGGGGCGCGACGGGCTGCGCCCCTGCACCCCCGCCGGGGTGCTCCGGCTGCTCGACGACCACGCGATCCCGCTGCGCGGTGCCGAAGTGGTCGTCGTCGGCCGGTCGGAGCTGGTCGGGCGGCCCCTGGCGCAGCTGCTGACGGCCCGGGACGCCACCGTCACCCTCTGCCACTCCCGCACCGTGGACCTGGCGGCGACGTGCCGCCGGGCGGACGTGGTCGTCGCGGCCGTGGGGGTGCCTCGGCTGATCGGGGCCGACGCCGTGCGGCCTGGTGCCGTCGTCATCGACGTCGGCATCCACCGCGAGGCGGGCGGCCTGTGCGGGGACGTCGACTTCGGTCCTGTCGCGGAGCGGGCGGGCCACATCTCGCCCGTGCCCGGCGGCGTCGGTCCGATGACCATCGCGATGCTGCTGGCCAACACCGCGCTCGCCGCCCGCCGACAGTTCGGCGGCTGAGCCGTGCGCGCCGACGGCGGCTGCCGGGTCATGGGGATCCTCAACGTCACGCCGGACTCCTTCTCCGACGGCGGCCGCTTCGCCACCGCCGAGCAGGCCGTCGCCACGGGCATCGCGTTGGCCGAGCAGGGCGCCGACGTCGTCGACGTCGGGGGCGAGTCCACCCGGCCGGGCGCCGGGCGCGTGTCGCCCGAGGAGGAGCTCCGCCGCGTCCTGCCGGTGGTCGCCGGCCTGACCGCGGCCGGGGTGCCCACGAGCATCGACACGACCCGGGCGAGCGTCGCGCGGACGGCGGTCGACGCCGGGGCGCGGCTGGTCAACGACGTCAGCGGCGGGCTCGCGGACCCGGCGATGGCCCGGGTCGTCGCCGAGACCGGGGTGCGTTGGGTGCTGATGCACTGGCGCGGGCCGAGCCGGACCATGGCCGCCCGCGCCCGCTACTCCGCCGACGTCGTCGGCGACGTCCTCGACGAGCTCTCCGCCCGCCTCGACGCGGCGAGCGCCGCGGGCGTGGCGGCCGAGCAGCTGCTCGTCGACCCCGGCCTCGGGTTCGCCAAGCGCACCGAGCACGACCTGGCCGTGCTGCGCGGCCTGCACCGGATCGTCGCGCTCGGTCCGCCGGTGCTGCTCGGCGCCTCCCGCAAGCGCTTCCTGGGCAGCGTGCTGGCCGAACCGGGCCGGGAGCCGCCCCCGCCCGCCGCCCGGGACGCGGCGACGCTCGCGACCTCCGTGCTCGCCGCGCGGGCGGGAGTCTGGGGTGTGCGGGTCCACAACATCGGCGCTACCGCCGACGCCCTCCGGCTGGTGTCCGCGCTGGAGCGACACCACGACGCGCTCGACCCCGGTCGGCGCACGACGCAAGGAGCATCCCGATGACCCGACTGCGCCTGACGATGGCGATCGGCGCCTACGACCACGTCCGCGACCTCGCCACCGGGGCCGTGCGCTGCGAGGGCGTGGACCTCAACGTCCTGGAGATGCCGGTGGAGGAGATCTTCCACCGCTTCATCGCCCACCGGCAGTTCGACGTGTCCGAGGTGTCGATGGGCAAGTTCTCGGCGCTGCGCGCGGCCGGGGACGACAGCCTGGTCGGGCTGCCGGTGTTCCCGTCGCGGATGTTCCGGCACTCGTCGATCTATGTGCGGCGCGACTCCGGGCTGACCGACCCGGCCCGGCTCGCCGGCCTGCGGGTGGGGATCCCGGAGTGGGCGCAGACGGCCGCGGTGTACAGCCGCGGGCTTCTGCAGCACCGCTACGGCGTGGACCTGTCGTCGATCACCTGGGTGCAGGCCGGGGTGAACCAGCCCGGGCGCCGCGAGAAGGTGGCGCTGTCCCTGCCCGGGGGCATCGTCGTCGAGCGCCGCCCAGGCGACACGCTCACCGGCCTGCTGGTCGACGGCGAGGTCGACGCCGTGCTCTCCGCGCACGCCCCGGACTGCTTCTTCGACCGGCCCGACGTGATCACCCGGATGTTCGAGGACTCCCGCGAGGTGGAGCAGGAGTACTTCGCGGGCACCGGAATCTTCCCGATCATGCACGCCGTGGCCGTGCGACGCGACCTGGTCGAGGCGAACCCGTGGCTGCTGAGCTCGCTGTACAAGGCGTTCATCGAGGCCCGCGACCGGAGCCTCGCACGGGCGCGGGAGAGCTCGGTGTCGTTCTGGCCGCTCCCGTGGGCGGCCTCGCACGTCCGCGAGGTCGAGCGCGTCATGGGCACCGAGGAGCTGTGGCCCTACGGGATCGAGGCCAACCGCCGGACCCTGGACGCCTTTCTGCAGTTCGGTCTCGAGCAGGGGGTGCTCGGCGCGCCCCTCGACGCGGCGGACATGTTCGCGTCGGCCGTCGACGACCTGTTCCGGATCTGAGCAACGCGATGCTCGACGGGACTGGCGGGGTCCCGGCGGCAGGCGGCACCCGCACGGACGAGACGGCGCAGCGCTACCGCGACGCCGTTCGCTACCTCTACGCCCTCACCCCCGCAGCACCCGCCGGCGGCGCGGGCAGGCCGGTGGGGACCGCCCGGGCCCGCCGGCTCCTGCGTCTGCTCGGCGACCCCCAGGAGGCCGCCCCGGCGGTCCACGTGGCGGGCACGGCGGGCAAGGGGTCGGTGTGCACCTTCGTCGCGGAGCTCCTGCGCGCTCACGGGTTCACGGTCGGCAGCCACCTGTCCCCCCACGCCTACAGCCTGCGGGAGCGCTTTCGCATCGACGGCCGACCGGCCTCGCGCGAGCTCCTCGTCGCCGAGCTCGACCGGGTCCGCCCCGCGGTCGCGGCGCTGGAGCGGTCGGGCCACGGGCGGCCGAGCTTCTTCGAGGTCACCAACGCGGTGGCGTTCGGGCTGTTCGCGGACCGCGTCGACTACAGCGTCATCGAGACCGGCATCGGCGGGCGGCACGACTCGACGAACGTCATCGGGCGCCGGGACAAGCTCGCCGTCCTCACCGCGATCGGCCTCGACCACACCGAGGTGCTGGGGGAGGACCTGCCGGGAATCGCCGCGCAGAAAGCGGGCATCATCGCCCACGGCGGTCGAGTCGTCAGCGCAAGAAACGGGCCCGAGATCGACGAGGTCGTCGCCGGTACCGCGGCCCGGCGGCGGGCGGGCCTCGCGGTCGTCGACACCGCGGCGGCCGTGGGCGCAGCCGTGACCGAGCGGCACACGACCGTCCTGCGGACCGCGGACGGCGGCCGCCTCCCGCTCGGCCTGACCGGCCGACACCAGGCCGGAAACGCCCTGCTCGCGCTGCGGGCGGTGGAGGAGCTCGCCTGCCGCGACGGGTGGTGGATCGATGCCGACGCCGTGCGCCAGGGCCTTGCGCGCGCTGCGCTACCGGGCCGGTTCGAGCGCCGCAGCTACGCCGGCCGGACGATCGTCGTCGACTGCGCCCACAACGCGATGAAGCTCGCCGCCGTCGCCGAAACTCTGGCGCAGGTGGACCCCGGGCGGCGCGCGACCTGGGTGCTCGCGCTCAAACCGGACAAGCGGCTCGACGAGGCGGTGCGGGCGATGGCGCCTGCCGCCGGTCTCGTGGTCGCGACCGAGTTCGCGACCGAGGGCGGCGACCACCCGCCCGTCCGCTCCCGTCCGGCCGACGAGGTCGCGGCCGCGGCCCGGGCCGCCGGGCTGCGCGCCGTCGTGGAGCGGGACCCGGTCGTCGCTCTCGCTCGGGCGTGCGCCGCGACCGCGCCCGAGGTGCCGCTGGTGGCGGGCGGGTCGTTCCACCTGCTCTCGGCGCTCCACGACGTCACGGAGCCTGCCGCGGCGAGCACCGGGTGACCGGCGCGCGGTTCGACGACCTGCAGGCGGGCCGCGGGCTGCGGTTCGGCGCACCCGAGCGGTGTCTGGTCGCCCGGCGGCCTGAGGAGGTCGTGCCGGTGCTGGCCGCCGTCGCCGAGGCGACGGAGCGCGGGGCCTGGGCCTACGGGTACGTCGCCTACGAGGCGGCGGCGGGGCTGGGTACCGGGCTCGCGGTGACCCCGCCGGATCCCGCAGGACCGCCGCTGGTGTTCTTCGGCGTGACCGGGCCCCCGGAGTCCGTCCCGGTCGTCGCGGGCCGCCTGGGCGACGGGTACCGCGCGGCCTGGACCCCGGACTGGACCTCGGCCGGCCACCGCCGGGCGGTCGACGCCGTCCGCAGCCGCATCGCCGCGGGCGAGACCTATCAGACCAACCTCACCGTACGTATGCGCGGACAGGTCGCCGGGGACCCGGCGGCGCTCTACCGCGACCTCGCGCTCGCCCAGCGCGGCTCCTACAACGCCCACCTCGACCTCGGGCGGTTCGCCGTGGTGAGCGCGAGCCCTGAGCTGTTCTTCGAGCGCCGCGGCGACGACGTGCTGATGCGGCCGATGAAGGGCACGGCGGCTCGCGGCCAGAGCGCCGCGGAGGACCTGGCCCGGACCCGTTGGCTACGGGCGGACCCCAAGGAGCGTGCCGAGAACGTCATGATCGTCGACCTGCTGCGCAACGACGTCTCGCAGGTCGCCGAGGTGGGTACCGTCCGGGTCCCGCGGCTGCTCACGGTCGAGCGGTACGGGACCGTGCTGCAGATGACCTCGGACGTCACCGCCACCGTGCGCCCCGGTACCGGGCTGGTCGAGCTGTTCACCGCCCTGTTCCCCTGCGGCTCGGTGACGGGCGCGCCGAAGCCGTCGACCATGGCCCTGATCGCCGAGCTCGAGGACACCCCGCGCGGGGTCTACTGTGGCGCGATCGGCTGGGTCGGCCCCGCGTCGGAACCCGTCAGGGCGCGTTTCGGCGTCGCGATCCGCACCGCCGTCGTCGACACGCTGACCGGAGCGGCCGAGTACGGCACGGGCAGCGGCGTCACCTGGAGCTCGAGCCCCGCCGCCGAACACCGCGAGGTGCTCACCAAGACCTCCATCCTGTCCGGGCGCGAAGAGCTGCACCTGATCGAGACGATGCGACTGGTACCCGGCCGCGGGTTGCGCAACCGGGAGCTGCACCTGCGGCGGCTGGCCGCCTCGGCTGAGGAGCTCGGCTTCGCCTTCGACCGCGAGCACGTCGAGACCCGCCTGGTCGAGGGCCTGCGCGGCGAGGGTGACGAGCCGCGGCGTGTGCGGCTGCGGCTGTTCCGGGACGGCCATGTCGGCATCGACCTCGCCCCGGCGCCGACCTGTGGGACGCCGCTCACCGTGGCCGTCGACGACGACCCGGTGGACCCGACCGCCTGGTGGTTCCGTCACTCGACCTCCTGGCGCGAGGAGTACCGGCGCCGACGTCTGCGCCGGCCCGACGTCGACGACGTCGTCGTCGTCGACCGCGCCGGGGAGGTCGTCGGGGCGACCCGCGCAACGGTCGCCGTGCGCCGCGACGGGCGGTGGTGGACGCCCCCGCTGCGCAGCGGGTGCCTGCCCGGCACGGAGCGGGCCCGGCGGATCGCCGCCGGCCTGCTGCACGAACGGGTCCTGACCCCCCCGGACCTCACGTCCGCCGAAGCAGTGGTCCTGCTCACCTCGCTGCGCGGCGCGTGCCCGGCGCGGGTCGAGCCCCGGCGGGCGCCGGTCAGGGATCGACGGGGTCGTGGTGCGCCCGCACGAGGATGTTGAGGATCCTGAGCAGCTCCCGGCGATCCCGCTCGTCGAGGTCCGCGATGAGCTGCTCGCTCACCGTCGAGGCGGCGGGGAGTGTGGCGAAGAGCAGGTCGCGCCCGCGCGGGCTGAGCCGCAGGACGTTCCGCCGGGTGTCCTCGAAGTCCCGCATCTTCACCACGAGCCCGGCGCGGACGAGCCGGTTCACGATCTGGCCGATCGTGGTGCGGTCCATCCCGATGTGGTCGCCGAGGGTCTTCTGGTCGATGTTCGGCCGCAGCTGCAGGACATTGAGCACCGCGAACTGCGAGGACGTCAGGTCCGCCTCGACGTTCTTCGACCAGAGGAGCTTGTGGGCCTGCTGGAGCCTGCGGATGAGGTGGCCCGGGTGGTCGCCCAGCTGCAGCGGTTCGACCCGACCCTCGTCTCGAGCGGTCCCCGCGGCATCCCCCAGCACACTGCGCAGTGTAGGAGTCCGCGGCGTGGACGGGGGTGCCGCACCGCGACCGTACAGCCGTCAGACGGCCGTAGACCGCCGCCGCAGGGCCGGGAACTCGCCGTCGAGGAAGATCAGGGGCTCGGTCGCGAGGTCGTGGCCGACCTCGATGAGCTCCAGCACCACCACGGCGTGGTCGCCGACCTCCATCTCCGCCGAGATCCGACAGTCCAGCCAGGTCATCGCGTACTTCACGAACAGCGCACCCTCGGCGGTCTCGTACAGGTCCAGACCGCGGAACCGGTCGGCCGCGGGCCCGGCGATCCGGGTGCACACCGCCGCCTGCCCCTGCCCGAGCACGGATACCCCGATCCGGGGCGCCGTGCGCAGCATCGGCCAGGTGGTCGATTCCTTCCGGCACGAGAATGTGATCATCGGCGGGTCGAAGGACGCCCCCACCGCCAGCGACGTCGCCACCAGGCCGATCGGCCGTCCGTCGACCACGGCACAGAGGGCGCCGACGGCCGCCGCGTAGCGGCCGAAGACGGTGCGCACCTCCGCCGATCCCGGTAGCGCGGGAGCGAGCGCGTGCACACCCTTGCCGAATCCGTTGCTCGTCATCTGCTCACCTCGGGGCACTCGTGGCGGCGGTGGGACCGCGCGGGGGACGTTCGGTGCACGGCGTAGAAGGTGCGTGCGGGGGCCGTGGTGCTGCGGGGACCTGCTCTCGCACCGCGGTCGAAAGAGACCGCCGGAGAACCTTGACAGACAGGCTTACCTGTCGCAAGTCTCTTCCCGTGCCAGTCGAAGCGACTCGATGACGACAACTGAGGAGGCGCCCGCGTGAGAGGCTGCGCGCTGCCCGACGACCTGGGTCCAGAGCAGATGACCGCCTCAGACCACTGCTGCGCAGCCGCTGGCGGTCGACCGGGCCTGGACGTTCGAACCGGGTGTCGACACCTCGGCCCGCCCACTGGCGTCCGGGCGCTGCCGGCGATGTTCCATTCCGCTCTTTCCCTTTGGAGCGATCTGAGGCACACTTCATCCGGCAGATGCTCAGTACGCTGAGTACCTAGCGGAGAGTGATCACCGTATGGCGCCGGAGTGGGCGTCGGTCACGGGTTCGGCGGATCGAGCTCGCCGAAGGAAGATGGCCCGCTGGCCCTGTCTTGACCGATCAAAGGAGATTCGATGGACACCGTTTCCGGCTCGGCGGGTGAGACGCGGGCGGCCGACACCGCCGACTCCGCCAAGGCGTCGAAGGTGGCTTTCGCCGGCCTCATCGGCACCTCGATCGAGTGGTACGACTTCTTCATCTACGGGACCGCCGCCGGCCTGGTGTTCGCGCCACAGTTCTTTCCGAGCGTATCGCCGACGGTCGGCACCCTGGCCGCCTTCTCCACCTTCGCCGTCGGCTTCGTCGCCCGTCCCATCGGAGCGGCGGTGATGGGTCACGTCGGAGACCGCATCGGGCGCAAGCGGATCCTGCTGCTGTCCGTGCTGATGATGGGGCTGGCCACCTTCGCGATCGGCTTGCTGCCCACCTACGCCACGATCGGCATCGCCGCCCCGCTCATCCTGGTCGTGCTGCGCTTCCTGCAGGGTTTCGCGGTGGGCGGCGAGTGGGGCGGTGCGGTCCTCATGTCGCTCGAGCACGCGCCGCCGAACCGCCGGACGCTCTACGCCGCCTTCCCCCAGATCGGGCTACCGATCGGCATCTTCCTCTCGAGCGGGGTCTTCCTCATCGTCCGGCTCTCGACGAGCGCTGAGGCGTTCGCCGCCTGGGCGTGGCGGATTCCCTTCCTGCTCAGCGTGGTGCTCGTCGGGGTGGGCCTGTTCATCCGCGTTCGCATCGGGGAGAGCCCGGAGTTCGCGGAGGTCAAGGAGCGCGGCGAGGTACGCAAGATGCCGCTGGTCGATGTGGTGCGCAGGCACCCGGGCTCGCTGCTGCTCGCCACCGGCGTCAACATCGGCTGCTCGGGGCTCGGCAACATCCTGCTCGTCTTCAGCGTGAGCTACGTGGCCCTCAAGAAGCTGGCCTCGCCGAGCGCGATGCTCGCCATCGTGGTGATCACCTCCGTCGCCTGGGCGGCGGCGGTCTATGCGGGTGCGTCGCTGGCCGAGCGGGTCGGGCGGAAGCGCGTGGTGATGACCGCGAGCGCGATCTGGGTCGTGTGGGCGTTCGTCTTCTACGCCCTGATCGACACGGGCTCGGTGGTGCTCATCGGCGTGTCCTGCGTGGTTCTCGGAATCCTCATCGGCGTGGGCAACGGGCCCGTTCCCGCACTCGTCGCCGAGACCTTTCCGGTCGCGGTCCGCTTCAGTGGCGCCTCCGTCACCTACGGGCTCGGCGGAATCTTCGGCGGCGCTTTCGCGCCGATCATCGCGACGGCCCTCTACGGCGGTTTCGCGACCTCCATCCCATTGTCGATCTATGCAGCTGTACTCGCGTTGGTCACCCTTGTCTCCGCGGCGCTCATCCGCAGTTTGCGAACCGATTCCCCGACCGGTTCCGTGTAGCTCGCCGCAGGGAGGGCAGCGCAGTGACTTTCGGAGGAATACACGTCGGATTCGTCGGTCTCGGCGACCAGGGGCTGCCGATGGCCGTTGCCGTCGCCGAGGCCGGGTTCACGCTCCACACCTGGGACCGGCGGCCGGAGGCGCTCGACGGGCTTCGCGACGTCCCCCACGTCCGACACGGCTCGGCGGGCGAGCTCGCTGCCGCGTCGGAGGTGGTCGGGCTGTGCGTCAGCACCGACGAGGACGTGCTCGAGGTGGCAGGCCTCCTCCTGCCGGGCCTGCGGGCGGGGTCGGTGCTGGTGAACCACGGCACCGGGACGCCCGCCAATGCCGTCCGGCTCACCGAGTCCTGTGCGGCGGCCGGTGTGCACGTCCTCGACGCCCCGGTGAGCGGCGGCCGTGCCGCCGCCCGCGAGCACCGGCTCACGACGATGGTCGGCGGGCCCCCGGATGTCGCTGCGCGCTGCGAACCGGTCTTCAGGTCCTTCTCCCGGCATGTGGTCCACCTGGGCGGGGCCGGGGCCGGACAGACCGCCAAGTTGTTCAACAACACCCTCCTGATGATGAACCAGGCGAACATCGCCGAGCTCGTCGAGATCGCGGACCGAATGGGGCTGCAACCGCGGCGCCTCGTCGAGGTGCTGAAGCTCGGCAGCGCGTCGAGCGTCGCGCTGACTCTGCTCAACACCATGGTGACCCCGGAGACCGTCGAACACCTCGCGGCCGTCGAGGCCTTCGACATGGAGATCTTCGACGAGGCGATGCGCGACGCCGGGGTGGCGGCCGACGACGTCACCCGGCGCGCGAGCGCGGGCGCCCGCGAGCTGCCGGCCCTGGTGAAGCGGCTCGCGCCGTGATCTGGGCGCTCGAGTACGCGGTGACCCGTGCGCACTCCGACATGTCCATCCTCTACGGGGCCGAGGGCGGCTCGCGCGAGTTCCCGTTCTGCTACTACGTCGTCCGGGACGGGGACCGCGTGGTCATGGTCGACTGCGGGTTCGACGACAACGCCTACACCCGGGGCCTGATGGCCGACCTGGGGATCAGCGGCTTCCAGCCCGTGGACGTGGT
The DNA here is from genome assembly GCF_021283305.1 of Pseudonocardia kujensis. Lineage (GTDB taxonomy): Bacteria > Actinomycetota > Actinomycetes > Mycobacteriales > Pseudonocardiaceae > Pseudonocardia > Pseudonocardia kujensis. The sequence continues at coordinate 153,548 of NZ_JAJSOK010000003.1, read as the reverse complement.
GCTTGCCCGGATCGGCCTCGCCCCGTCCGACGTCACCGACGTCGTTCTCACCCACCACCACTTCGACCACGCAGGCGCCGTCGAGATGCTGCCTTCGGCCACGGTGTGGATCCAGGAGCGGGAGGTCGAGGACTGGACGGTGAAGTGGACCGCTTCCCCGCGCCTCGAATGGCTGCGCGCGGGTCTCGACCCCGACACCGGGCCCACCTTGGCCCGCCTACGCGCCGCGGGCAGGCTTCGGCTGGTCGACGGCGCCGCGCAGGTCACCCCGCGCGTCGCCGTGCGCCCCGCGTTCACCAGTCACACTGAGGGATCGCAGTACGTCGTCCTGACCGGCGCAGACGGGCGCCCGTGGGTCGTCGCGGGCGACGTCGCCTATGTGTACGAGAACCTCGGCGGGCTCGACGGCACGCAACCCCTGGTGCCGATCGGTCGCGTCCAGGGCAGCGTCGAGCGCTGCCTCCGGGTGACCGAGGAGATGCTCGAGCTCGTCGGCGAGAACGTCCGCCGGGTTCTCCCGATGCACGAGGCGCGGCTGTGGGACCAGTTCCCCTCCACGAGGCACGACGGCGGCCTGCACGTCGCGGAGATCGAGAAGTGCTGACCGTTGCAGCCGCCACCATGGTTCGGGGGATCTGCGCGGCGGACGCACGACCCTGACGACTCGCTGCCGCCGAGCGCGACGCGGGCCCCCGCGACAGCCGGGACCCGGACGACGAAGGGTCTCAGAGGGGGAGCAGACGGGAGAGCCGACCGGCGGCCCGCACGAGGGACGCGGCGATATCGGGAATCTGGTGCTCGTCGAAGCGGGCCAGAGGGGCGGCGATGGCGATCGCACTCACGATCTTCCCGGTGCTGCTGCGTACGGGGGCGGCCACGGTGGCGACCTCTGGCTCGCTCTCTCCCATGCTCGCGGCGTACCCCGCAGTCCGCGCGGCGGCGAGCAACTCGTCGAGCTGTGCGCGTGTGGAGACCGTCCGGGGGGTCAACGGTTCCAGTCGGGTGTGTGGGTAGAGGCGGTGGACCTCCTCGAGATCGACCTCGGAGAGCAGGACACGCCCGGCCGCGGTGGCGTAGGCCGGGCGCGTCATGCCGGCACGCCCCCCGACTCGCACCGCCCGCTCGGTGACCACCGACTCGAGGAAGACGATGTCGGTACCGCGCAGGACGCTGAGGTGAACGGTCTCGCCCAGCTCAGCGACCAGGTCGGTCATGACGGGCCTGGCCAAGGTCGCGAGATCGTGACCCCGGGCGAGCGAGATCGACAGGGCCACGAGCGCAGGTCCGACCCGGTACGTCCGCGTCTCCCTGTCCTGCTCGACGAAGCCATGGGCCTGCAGGATCTGGAGGAGGCGATGAGCGGTCGATCGTGCGACGCCGAGGTGCCGACTGACATCGGTCACCCGGAGTTGCTGCTGGTCTCCCAGCATCGATACGAGCTTGAGGGCGTTGTCCGCCGATCCGTTGGTGGAGCCGGCGACGGGGGAGTCGGCTTCGGCCACTTCAGCAATTCTCCCGTCCATCATGGTGAAGCTAGTCCATGGTCACTCAGGTGCTCAGACGAACTCGGTCCCTCCGTCGACGACGACCGTCTGGCCGGTGATCATGCGAGACGCATCGGACGCGAGGAAGACCGCTGAGCCACAGATGTCTGCTGAGGTGATCCTTCGTGGGATGGATTGGCTCGCGATGGTCTTCTCGACCGCCTCCGGGCGTGCCGAGTCTCGTGGAATCCCCGTCTCGACCGAGCCGGGCATGATCGCGTTGACCGTCACCCCGGACGAGCCGAGCTCGCGCGCCAGCGAGCGCGTCATGCCGACCAGGGCGGCCTTCGACGTGACGTAGTGGAGGTAGTTCGGTCGCCCACCTAGGACCGTCGCCGAGGAGATGTTGATGATCCTTCCGGCCTGCTGTCGGCGCATGACCGGGGCGACGGCCTGACAGCACAGGAACACCCCGGTCACGTTCACGTCCATGACGGTCCTCCATTCCGCGGAGTCGATTTCCTCGAACGGTCGCATGATGAGCGAAGAGAACACGGCCGCCCCGTTGACCAGTACGTCGATGCGACCGAACTCGCCCACGGCGGCCTCCATCATGCTCTGCACGGCGCCCTCGTCCGTGACGTCCACCCCGACGCCCAGTGCGACTCCGCCCCCATCGCAGAGCTCGGTGGCGACGTTCTTCGCGTTCGCCTCGTTCAGGTCGGCGACCACCACCTGAGCGCCTGCCTCGGCGAACGAGCGGGCGAACTCGCTGCCGATGCCCTGGCCCGACCCCGTGATGATCGCGGTCTTGCCCGTCAGAACCTCACTCGCCATGAATGGTGCCTTCCTTGATGTCTGTCGGCGGGGCTCTGTTGACCTGCCCCGCTCGGGTGCCTACTGTGCCATCTGTTCGACAGGATGGACAAGAGTTCCGCAAGTCCGAACAGTCAGCTCACTGAGGGAGTGTGGCGATGCCGACTAGCTACGACGGTGTGATCGTCGGAGCGGGACACCACGGTTTGATCCTGGGGACCTATCTCGCCAAGCTCGGTCTCCGGATCGCGATCGTCGAGCGGCGGCTCCAGTACGGCGGGGGGCTGAGCACGACCGAGCCCGGGCCTCCCGGCTTCTACCAGAACCCGCATTCGATCAACCACTTCAACATCACCGAGTCGCCGTGGTATCGCGATCTGGGCCTGTGGGAGTCGGTGCGTTACGTGACGCCGCAGTACGAGTTCGCGCAGCCTCACCTGGACGGCACTTCGCTCGTCATCTCCCGCGACGTGGAGGAGACGATCGCGTCGATCGCGAGGTTCTCGAAGAAGGACGCGGAGACGTTCCGGGAGTGGAACCTCCGCGCCGAGCGGATCAGCGACGCCATCTTTCTGGCGGAGCGCTACTCGGAGCCGCTCCCGGAGAAGGAGCGGGATGCGCTGCTGTCGCAGAGTGCGCTCGGCCGGGACTTCTTGGAGATCGTCGAGCGTCAGCCGCTCGAGCTGGTCAAGGACCTGTTCGAGCACGAGAAGGTACAGCTGCTCATGCTGTTCAAGCTCTCGCTGTTCGGCACCGTCCTCTACGACGCGGTGACGAAGCGGAGCCCGATGGGCGCCGCGGTGCGCGGCTTCGACCTCTCGGCGGGCTACCAGGTCTGCGTCGGCGGGAGCTGGAACCTCGCCCGAGGGTTGATGGAGGAGTTCATCCGCTCCGGTGGCCACTTCGCGAACAAGGCCGAGGTCGAGCGCATCATCGTCGACGGCGGTCGGGCCACGGGTGTCCAGCTGACCGATGGTACGACGGTCGGTGCTGAGCAGTTCGTCGCGAGCTGTGTCGACGTCCCGCAGACCTGGAACAAGCTCGTGGGACGGGAGCAGCTGCCCGCCGAGTTCCTCCGCAAGGTCGACGGCTTCAAGCACACGGCCTGGGGGCTCTTCGGGGTCCACCTCGCGCTGACCGAGGCGCCGCGGTACGTGGGATCAGAGTTCAACCCCAACATCAACCACGCACTGAAGTACAACATCGGTGCGGAGACGATGGAGGAGCTGTTCACGCTGCACCAGCAGGTCGCGGAGGGACGAGTCCCGGACCTGGTGTCGTTCGGCTCCGGAAGCATCACGCAGTTCGACCCCTCCCAGGCGCCGAACGGTGGCAGCACCGCCTACGCCTGGTACGCGGTTCCCTACGCCCCGGGCGGCGATCCTGAGAACATCGAGCCGCTCAAGGCCGAGATCACGCAGAAGATCATCGCCAAGTGGCGCGAGTACGCGCCCAACCTCACCGACGACACCATCGTCGACGCATGGTGCTACACGCCGAACGACTACACCAAGGAAATCGTCAATATGGTCGACGGTGACATCTTCGTCGGCTCACTCGCCGGCGACCAGACCATGTGGAACCACTTCGGGTACCGGACCCCCATCCCCAACCTCTACATGGCGGGTTCGGCGACGCATCCCGGCGGCGGGATCTCCGGTGGTGCCTCCTACATCGTGTCCGGGATCATCGCCGAGGACCTCGGCCTCACGCCCTGGTGGACGCCGGTCGACGTCCGCAAGGCGATGGAGGCGGCTCAGTGAGTCGGCTGGGTGTCACGTTCGCGTGCCAGCAGTACGACCGGATGCAGGCCCTGGCGGACGGCACCGTGGAGGTGCGCGGCGTCGACCTGAACTTCCTGCCGCTGCCGGTCGAGGAGACCTTCTACCGGATGATGCGTTTCCGCGAGTTCGACGCCGCGGAGATGTCCCTCTCCAGCTTCCTCATGACGGCACCCGACGGGCCGTTCGTCGCGATCCCGGTGTTCCCGTCACGCTCCTTCCGCCACAGCGGCGTGTACGTCCGCGAGGACTCGACGGCGCGGACCCCGGGTGACCTGACGGGCGGCCGGATCGGTGTCCCGGAGTTCCAGATGACGGCCGCGGTCTGGATCCGCGGCATCTTCGAGGAACGCCACGGCTTGCCCATGACGAAGGTGAGCTACCGGACCGGGGGTTTGGAGAGCCCCGGCCGCACCGAGAAGGTGGAGCTCTCGCTACCGGCCGAGTTCGACGTCGTTCCGCTCTCGGCGGACCGTACCCTCACCCAGGCGCTGATCGACGGTGAGATCGACGCGCTGTACTCAGCGCGGACACCGAGCGCGATGGGGCCCGCCGGTCCGCTGCGCAGGCTGTTCCACGACCCGGAGAGCGTCGAACAGCAGTATCTGGCCGACACGGGGATCTTCCCGATCATGCATGTCGTGGTGATCCGGCGCGACGTGTACGAGCGCCAGCCGTGGCTCGCGCAAGAGCTCTACCGGGCGTGTTCTCTGAGCAAGGAGATCGCCCGCGCGAAGCTGTCCGAGCTGGCCGCACTCACCTCGATGCTGCCCTGGCCCTACCCGCAGGACGCCTTCATGCAGCAGCATCTGGGCGCCGACTGGTGGTCCTACGGCTACGAGGCCAACGCCGCGACGCTCGAGACGTTCACGCGCTACTCCCGCAGCCAGGGGCTCGCCGTCCAAGCCCCCGAGCCTGCACATCTCTTCGCCCCCGAGACGCTCGAGACGTTCGTCATCTGATGCCGGCGGGTCCGTCCCCCTCACACGACCGCCTCCGGGCGGCCCCACCTCACAAAGGAGTCAGCAGTGGCCAACGGCTTGTCCACTCGCGCAGACGAACTGCGCGACGCCCGGCACCCGGTATTCAGCGAACGGAAAGTACGCCTGGGAACGTTCGGGACGAACGTCAGCGGCGGCTGTGCGATGTCCACGGTCGACGGTGTGTTCGACGGCAGCTGGGATGCTGGCCTCAGCCTGGCTCGGCTCGCCGACGACATGGACTTCGAGGCCATCGTGCCCGTCGGCCGCTGGCGCGGGTTCGGAGGCGAGACCAACTTCAACGGAGAGCAGCAGGAGCCCTACGCCTGGGCCGCCGGAGTGGGCGCAGCGACGGAGAAGGCGGGGGTCTTCGTCACCTCGCACGTGCCTACCGTGCACCCGCTCTTCGCCGCGAAGCAGCTCACGACCATCGACCACATCTCCCACGGTCGTGCCGCGCTGAACATCGTCGCCGGATGGAACTCCGACGAGATGGCTATGTTCGGCATCGAGCAGCGCCCCCACGACGAGCGGTACGACGTCGCCCAGGAGTGGGTCGACGTGATGATCAAGCTGTGGGAGCACGACGGACCGATCGACTTCCAGGGCAAGTACTTCGACCTGAAGAAGGCCGAGATCTCTCCCGGCCCCGTTCAGCGACCCCGCCCGGTGCTCATGAACGCCGGAGGCTCGGGCGCAGGGATGCACTTCGGCGCCCGCAACTGCGACGTGATCTTCGTGCAGCCCGGCCTCGGTGAACAGCCGATCGAGGAGGTGAAGGCGAAGATCGACACGTTCAAGAAGCTCGCGCGCGACGAGTACGGCCGCGAGATCCTCGTCTGGACACTCGCCTACGTCGTCCAGGAGGACACGGAGACGGAGGCCAGACGCTTCCTCGACCACTACGTCCAGGAGAAGGGTGACTGGACCGGGGCGGAGAACCTCGTGCGCAGCATGGGCATCGGCGACAACCAGTCGATCCCTGCCGAAGTCATGGAGGCGATGAAGTACCACTTCATCGCCGGTTGGTCAGGACGTCCCATCGTGGGCACGAGCGAGATCGTCGCGGAGAAGCTGATCGAGCTCGCCGACATCGGCGCCGACGGCGTCCTCCTCTCCTGGCCCCGATACCTGGAGGACATGGCCAAGTTCCAAGAACAGACCCTTCCACTCCTCGTCGAGGCAGGTGCTCGCTGATGCGAACCGAGGCAGAAAACCAGAAGCGCGTCTCCGAGCTGCTCGCCCGAGAGTGGCGCATGCTCATCAACGGCGAGCTCGTCCCGGCACCCGAGGGGCGCACCCTCGAAGTGACCAGCCCGTTCACCGAGCAGGTCATCGCCTCCGTGCCGGACGCGACGACCGACCAGGTCGAAGAGGCCGTACAGCGCGCCGACGCTGCATTCCCGGAGTGGCGTGACCGCGGCCCCGTCGCACGCGCCGAGCTCGTCCGCAAGCTCGCAGACGTCGTCGAAGAGCACCTCGACGACCTCGCCCTGCTCGACGCGATCGACGGCGGCGCTCAGATTCGGGTGATGGCGGGCGACGTTCGCGCTGCGGCAACGATCGCGCGGTACTTCGCAGGCCTGGCCCTGGAGATCAAGGGCGAGTCGGTGCCTGCGACACCCACCGGCGTCCACTTCACCTCCCGCATGCCCTGGGGCGTGGTAGCCAAGATCATTCCCTTCAACCACCCGCTCCTGTTTGCCGTAAGGAACATCGCGGCCCCCCTGGTGGCGGGTAACTGCGTCATCCTCAAGCCTTCCGAGATCACGCCGCTGTCCGCGCTTCTCCTCGCGGAGCTGGCGAAGGACGTCTTCCCGCCCGGTGTGTTCCAGATCGTGCTCGGGAACGGACCTGACGTGCCCCGCACCCTCGTCCGGCACCCGCTGATCAACCGCATCGGCTTCACCGGGAGCGAGCCGACCGGGCAGAGCATCCTGCGCGACACCGCCGACACCGGTTTCAAGGAGGTGACGGTCGAGCTCGGTGGCAAGAACGCGCTCATCGCCTTCCCTGACGCGGACCCGGCCAAGGTCGCGGCGGGTGCGGTCAAGGGCATGAACTTCACCTGGTCCGGGCAGTCCTGTGGGTCCACCTCACGACTGCTGGTGCACGAGTCCATCGCGGACCAGGTGCTCAAGGAGATCGGAGCGCTACTGGCCCGCCACACGATCGGCAGCCCCCTCGATCCGGAGATGGACCAGGGCCCGCTGGTCAGCAAGAGGCAGTACGAGAAGGTCCTGGACTTCATCGCCCGGGCCACCGACGACGGCGCTGTCGTTGCCGCCGGAGGCGGAAGGCCCGCCGAGCACGACACCGGCTACTTCATCGAGCCGACCATCCTCGACAACGTCGACCCGGCGTCGCACGTCGCGACCGAGGAGATCTTCGGCCCGGTCCTCTCGGTCATCAGATGGGGTGACGCGGACGACCCGGTGGCGATCGCGAACTCCGTCCGGTTCGGGCTCACCGGCAGTGTCTACACCAACGACCTGAGGGTCGCGCACCGCACCGCTCAGCGGCTCGAGACGGGGACGGTGTGGATCAACGACGCGGGCCCGCACTACCTCGGCATGCCGTTCGGCGGATTCAAGTCCTCCGGCCTCGGCCGCGAGGAGTCGCTCGACGAGCTGCTGAGCTACACGCAGCTCAAGTCGATTCACATCCTGACCTGAGGAGGACCACAACGATGGCAGGCGAGAGCCTCGAAGCCAAGATCGCTCGACTGGGTGGCCCCGTCCGCATGCTGCGGCATGCTCCGCACGGGCCGTTCAAGTCCAAGTACCCGCTCGTGCACTCGAACTGGCAGGAGGAGCAGGAGGCCATCTCGAAGACGGCCGTCCTGTTCGACCAGTCCCACCACATGACCGATGTCCGCTTCCGCGGCCCCGACGTCACCAGGCTGTTGACAGACACTGGGACGAACAGCTTCGCCACCTACGGCCCTGGTAAGGCGAAGCATCTCGTGGTGTGTACCGAGGGCGGCCTCATGGTCGGCACGACCGTGCTGTTCGGCCTCGGCAAAGAGGAGGCGAGCCTGGTCGGACCTGCAGGAGCCGCCAACTGGGTGCAGTTCCAGGCAGAGACCGGAGGCTATAACGTCGAGGTCCTACGCGACGAGCGCACCGAGGACAACGTCACCGGCCGTCGGCTCTACCGGTACGAGATCGGTGGCCCCGAAGCATGGAACATCCTCGAGAAGGTGAACGGGGGAGCTCTGCCCTTCCCCAAGTTCTTCACCATGACGGAGCTGACGATCGCCGGCCGCCGCGTGCAGGGTCTGTTCCACACCGTCATCGGGAAGCCTGGCTCCGACTCGAAGGGCATGGAGATCTTCGGGCCGGCCGAGGACGGGCCTGCCGTGCTGGACGCGCTGCTCACGGCGGGCGCGGAGTTCGGACTGGTCCGCGCAGGTGGCATCGCCTACTACACAGGAGCCACAGAAACGGGCTACCCGGCCCAGCCTCTGCCCGCCATCTACACCAGCGAACGCACGAAGGCGTTCCGGGAGTGGCTGCCTGGTGACTGGTACGAGGGGAAGCTGTCAATCGGCGGCAGCTACGCATCCGAGAACGTCGAGGACTACTACGTCTCCCCGTACGACTTCGGATACGGACACCTCGTGCGGTTCGACCACGACTTCATCGGCCGCGAGGCGCTCGAGAGAGACGTGGACCGCCCGCACCGCAAGAAGGTGTGGCTCATCTGGAACGACGACGACGTCGTCGATACCTACCGCAGCTCACTGTTCGACGGGGAGAACCGAGCGAAGTCGCTGGAGACGCCGCTCCCGAGATACGCCCGTGTGCCAGCCGATGCCGTGATGATCGGCGATCGCCGGGTCGGAATGTCGACCATGGCCGCCTACACCGTGAACTTCGGCTGCTGGTTCTCCGTCGCCCTCCTCGACGAGGCCGAGGCCCGCGACGGCGCCGAGGTCACCCTGCTGTGGGGCGAGGAGGACGGAGGTACCGGCAAGCGGAACGTCGAATACCACCGGCAGCGGCCCATCCGGTGCACGGTCCGGACCGAACGCCGCTGACTTGACAGGTATGACTGTCTAAAGAACAGTGCCACGTAAGGAAACCGGATCGATGGAGGAGGCGGTTCATGGGGGTGTCGGCGCTGCCGTCGGAGCTGGCGGCAGACCTTGTAGCGGCCAACAGAATCCTGGCCATGGAGGGAGTGGTCGACGCGTTCGGGCACGTCAGTGTCCGTCATCCGGACGACGCGAACGTCTACGTGATCGGTCGCTCGCTCAGTCCGGAGCAGATGACCGCGGGTGACCTGCAGGCGTTCTTCCTCGACGGCGAACGCGCCGATGACGACGACCGCGTGCCCTACGCGGAGCGGGCGATTCACGGGGCGGTATACGAGGCTCGCCCGGACGTCGCGGCGATCTGCCACAACCATTCGCCCTCGGTGATCCCGTTCGGTGTCACCGGTGTCCCGCTGAGGCCCATACTGCACACGGCCGCACTGCTCGGGGCGGATGTTCCGGTTTGGGACATCCGCGACGGCGATGGCGACACGGACATGCTGGTGCGCTCGATGGCGTCCGGGCGCTCACTGGCGACGGCGCTGGGCACTGCTCGGGTGGCCTTGATGCGTGGACACGGGAGCGTGGTAGCGGGGCGGAGCCTGCGGGAGATCGTCACGACCGCGATCTACATGGAGCAGAACGCTGCCCTACAGCTGCAGGCGATGGCCCTGGGGCAGGTCACGTACCTGACCGATGGTGAGATCGAGCGCGCGGGCGAGATGCTGCGCAGTCCGGTGGCGATCGATCGAGCTTGGGCCTGCTGGGCCGGTCGGGCGGCGATGGCGAACCAAGCAGCATAGCCGGCGCCCGGGCCGACACTCGGCCTTCCGCTTCGGCAGCATCTGAGGCACGCTCGCTCCCGAGGCCCGATGCTCAGCACGCTGAGCATCGGGCCTGGAGAGGGTTGTCGGGAAGTGCGCGACGAGGCGCGACGACAGGCGGCTCGAGCTGCTCTGATGCCTCTCGGCCCGCGCCGCCGCGGCCGCCGGCGACCGGGTGGCCGGCGCCCAGGCCGCCGCCGCGCTCGCCCCCGCGGCCGGCGAACCGGCCGCGGGAGTGGAATGGTCGGTCTTGGTTCGGTGGCCGACCACCTGACCATGGCCGAGACTGTTAACGCGGCCGGGAGCTGGCGCTGAGCGAGTCGTGCCTTTGAAGGTGCATTGCCTGAAGCGACAGTCCGGTCGGATTCGCGTGGCCGCCGGGCGGCCGCCGTGGGGGCTGACTCCGGCCTGAGTCCGACCGGCCGCCCCCGGAACCTCAGGCGGGGCGGCGCCGGATCGGGGTGGTCGCCGAGCTGGTGGGCGAACCGGATCGCCGGCACCGCCTGCTCAGGGTGCCGACGGCGGTGCCCGCGCCCGATCAGGTCGGTGAGATACCGGTGAGCGCGGCCAGCCCCGCCGACTATCAGCCCGGGGGCGTCCAAGGCACCCGCGCAGCGGTAGGCACTCAAATTGACCGACGAAGGCTCATATGGTGGTCGTCTCCATCCACCACCTCAACGGTCGCAGCCGGAGAACGCCCCTGACGACTTGCTGTCATGACACCAGTCATGACACGAAATCCCGTTGAAGGGCGCTGCGGAGGGGCAGGAGAGGGATCTCGTGCCAGCGTTGGCGCTGGTAGAAGGCTTGAGAGGGGAGTAGTACGCGCTTGACACCCGAGCGGTCGCAGGTTCGATCCCTGCCGCGCCCACCCTTTGGCCAGGTCAAACGCCTACCCGACGGGCTCAGTTGGAGTGAATCATGCCACGGGCGTGACACGAAATGGCGTAGGACGGTGCCGTGGTGAGGGGCTGGAGAGGGATCTCCTGTCAGCGCTGCCGTTTCTAGGCGGCCAGGGAGGGAGTAGTGCGCGTGTGCCGCCCTGTAGTTCCCGTTGGCGGACGGCGCAACCTGCACGTGGTGCCGGATGCGTCTTGGTTCGCTCCGAAGCGATGAGCTGACGGTCGCAGACGTTCTCCACCATCGGATGGGACGTCGTTCGTTCATGCACGCCCGAGCGGGATAGTCGGGGAGTCAGTCCCGGGTGCCGCGACCGGCGCCGGGAACCCGCTGGCGGAGACGACCCAGGTCGGCCCGCTGGTCTCCGCGCGGCAGCGGGATCGGGTTGAGGGCTCCATCGCCGAGGGCAAGGCCGAGAGCGCGCGGCTGACCGTCGGCGGGGCGGCCGGACAGCCTCGACCACGGCTGATTCGTGCAGCCGACGGTGTTTGCCGATGTGGAGAACAAGCACACGATCGGCCAGGAAGAGATCTTCGGTCCGGCGCTCTCGATGATTCCGTACGCCGACGAGGATCAGGCGGTCGCGCTCGCCGACGACAGCGACTTCGGCCTCGGTGGCTCGGTGTGGACCACCGACGGGGAGCGGGGCGAGGCCGTGGCCCGGCGCGTCGTGTCCGGCACGATCGGGATCAACCGCTACGTCAACGACCGACCGCGTCCTTCGGCGTGGTCAAGGCCAGCGGGATCGGCCGCGAGCCCGGGGCCGGAGGGACTACACGGCTACCAGATGCTCAAGACGATCTACCTTGACGCCTCGTCCTGACCAGCTGAGTCGGGCATGGTCCCCGCCGTCTGTATGGCGGGGGATCGCGAACGCGTAGACCCCGTACGTGCCCGTCCGAGGACGTCGCCACTTCCTTCTCGTACGGACGCTTGGCGGCGACGGGCGTGAGGAGTGTCGAGCTTGCGTCATCGCACCGTCACTGTCGGCGACCGGGTGGCTCGGTAGGATCGGCGCGTGGGTCGGACGGGCAAGGAGCAGCTGCGCGGCAATGTCGCGAGCGCGATCCGGGACCAGATCATGGCCCGGACCGTGCAGCCGGGGGAGCCTCTGCGACTCGGCCAACTGGCGGAACAGCTCGGAGTGAGTGTGACTCCCGTTCGAGAGGCGCTGCTGCTGCTGACCCAGGACGGCTGGGTGACCCACGAGCCGAACCGGGGCTTCCGGGTGTCGGCGGTCCGCCGTAAGGACGTCGAGGACACCTATCTGATGTGGGGCACCGCCGAGGGCGAGCTCGCGGCACGTGCCGCCACCCGGGCCACCTCTCGGGACGTGGACGAGCTCCGGAAGCTGGACGCGCAGATCCGCGACGCGGACCCGTCCGACGGGCACCTGGCCACCTCGCTGAACTCGGCGCTGCACCATTACGTGTCGGTGATTGCGGACGCGCCCAAGTTGGAGTGGTTCGCCGGTGCGGCGAGCAGGCTCGTCCCTCTGCAGTTCCCGGAGAACTTCCACGTCGTGCCGGGTTGGTCCGAGGTGAATCGCACCCAGCACACCCCCTTGATCGACGCCATCGCTGCCGGGGCCGTCGACCAGGCACGCATGCTGGCCAAGGAGCACTTCATGGGTACGGGCGATCTGCTCATGCAGTGGCTGGACTCTCTGGACTTCTGGGGGGAGCCGGACGCGCCGCAGAGCCCGCGGGGTCCGGGCCGGCTCGCCGGCTGACCGGTCGGGTCCAGACCGGGAGCGAGCGCCGAGCGCCCTACCCGAGCGTGATCGGGTGGTGGACATTGGGGCGACCAAGCGCCTCGGGCTCGCCGGAGCCCTCCGTTCCGTACCGGGTGACGACTGCTACGCGCCGGCGCGCCGCCGGGATCGTGCGAGTCGGGGTTCGGCGTGAGCCTGTCTCCTGCGCGAGGTCCTCGGCCACCCCCTTCTGCCCGGCGCTTCCGCAACGCGCGGGTCGAGGGGTTCGTACTCCGGGGCGCCACGGGCGCGCAGCTCGCGAGGGCTATGGACACTGTCGGCGGAGAAACGTATATTCTTGTTCACGAGAATATACGATCTGGCGCTCCGCCAGGTCGTGCTCCCACTTCGGAGGTCGACGGTGACCGACTCGCAGATTGCTGCCCGCAGCGCCGACGGCGCTCCGGTCGGTGATCCTCCTCAGCAATCCAGCCGCCGCATGCGGAACCGCGTGCTCGTCTCGAGCTTCGTCGGGTCCGTGATCGAGTGGTACGACTTCTACCTGTTTGGTGTCGCCTCGGCGGCGGTGTTCAACACGCTCTTCTTCCCCGACTTCAGTGCGACCGCCGGCACATTGGCTGCGTTCGCGACGCTGGCGGCCGGCTTCATCGCCCGGCCGGTGGGCGGCATCATCTGGGGCCACTTCGGTGACCGGATCGGTCGCAAGCGGATGCTCGTGCTATCCATCGTACTGATGGGTGCCTCGACCACCCTCGTGGGCGTGCTGCCGACGTACGCCTCGATCGGGGTCTGGGCGCCGATCCTCCTCGTTGTGATGCGGCTGGTCCAAGGCATCTCCGCTGGCGGCGAGTGGGGTGGTGCCGTGCTGCTGTCCATGGAGCACGCCCCCAAGCGCCGGGGGCTGTCCAGCAGTGTGGCGCAGATGGGTCTCTACGGCGGCATTCTGCTGGCCAACGGCGTCTTCGCGCTGGCCTCCGTCGCAACCGGGGACGCCTTCCTCAGTTGGGGCTGGCGGATCCCGTTCCTCGCGTCGGCGGTCCTCGTGGCGATCGGCCTGTGGATCCGGCTGGGCGTCGAGGAGAGCCCGGTGTTCAAGCAGGCACGCGAGCGCGCCGCGCAGGCGGCGGCCGCCGTCGAGAAGACGCGGATTCCACTTGTCGAGGTGATCAAGCGGCCGAAGAATCTGCTGCTGTCGGTCTTCCTCGTGCTCGGACCATTTGCGGCCAGTGCGGTGTACGGGACCTGGATCGTGTCCTACGGCATCCAGCTGCACTTCCCCCGGGCCGACGTGCTCAACGCGGTCCTGATCTCCGCCGCCATCGGCCTGGTGTTCCAGCCAGTCTTCGCGGGGCTCTCCGATCTCTGGGGCCGCCGGATCGTCGTCGGGGTCGGCGCGGTGCTGCAGGCGCTGAGCATCGTGGCGATGTTCTCGCTGATGGACACCGGCAGCGTCGCCGCGATGTACGCCGGAATCTCGCTGGCTGCGTTCGCCCACGCGATCGTCTACAGCCCGCTGGGCGCGTGGCTCGGTGAGCTGTTCCCCACGACCCAGCGCTACACCGGAGCCTCGCTCGGCTATCAGGTCGCCGGCACCCTCGGCGGTGGATTTACGCCGCTGGTCTGTGCCTCGATCCTGGCGTCGTCGGGCGGCACCGCCGGCATCTCCCTGTTCATGGCCGCGACCTGCCTGCTCACCGTGATCGCGGTGTTCCTGGCCAAGGAGACCTACCGCACCGTGCTCTGAGGCACGCGACCGGAGGAGTACCGACATGACTCTCACCGACACCCGTCCCGTCGAGGCGCCGGTCACCGAGAAGCTCGGCATCATCGACACCGACTTCCACCCGATGCCGCTGCCCACCGACCTGCAGGTCGCCGAGCACCTGCCCCAGCGTTGGCGCGACTACATCGCGCGCTACGGCCTGGGCAGCTTCGGCGGCGGGGTCTCGCCCTCGCAGCGCGAGTTCACCCACCGGCTCGACGCAGTAGACGAGCACGGGCGGGTCGGTGTCGACCCGCACCTGGCCGTGGAGCAGGTGGTCGACAAGTACGACATGTCCGCCGTGGTGCTGACCTGCCCGCAGACCTACATCATCACCCACGGCGGGGCGAACATGCCCTACGAGTGCGCGTTCGCGATCTACCGCGCCTACAACGACGCCCTGGCCCACACCTGGGCGGGTGCGGACGACCGGTTCAAGGCGAGCATCACCCTGCCCCGCGACCTCGCGGGCGCCGCCGACGAGATCGTCCGCTGCAAGGAGGGCCCGAACGGCGACTCCTACGTGCAGGTGCTGATGTCGCCGGCCGGGCAGGACCCGCTGGGCAAACAGCGCTACTGGCCCATCTTCGAGGCGTGCGAGCACTACGACGTCCCGCTGGGCTTCCATGTGCCGGGCATGGGTCGCCAGCCCACCGGCGCGGGGCGACAGAACTTCTACGCCGAGATGCACGCGGCGTTCGCGGTCCTGCCGATCTCGATGGTGCCCAGCCTGATCTTCGAGGGTGTGTTCGAGCGCTTCCCGAAGCTGAAGATCGCGCTGCTGGAGCTGGGCTGGGACTGGGCGGTGCCGTTCTCCTGGCGGCTCGACGCGACCTTCGAGAAGCTGCGCGACGAGCTCCCGCACCTGACCCGCAAGCCGTCGGAGTACCTGCGGGAACACTTCTGGTTCTCCACGCAGCCGATCGAGGAGCCCGAGAACCCGCACTGGACCCCGCACGTCTACGCGATGTTCGAGGAGTCCGGGTTCGCGGACCGGCTGATGTTCTCCTCCGACTACCCGCACTGGGACTTCGACTCGCCGTACGAGTCGGTGCCGCGATCGTTCCCGCTGGAGCGGCGCCGCCGGATCCTGGGGACGAACGCCAGCGCGTTGTACAAGATCCCGCTGCGCCAGGGACACGGTATCCCGGCAGTGGGGGCCTGACATGGCCCAAGTGGAGAAGGCCCGCCGCAGGCGGGCGGCCCGGTTGCTCGACCACGTGGACGCCCAGCGTGCCGCGGCTCGGGTGCTGCCGCGCGGGATCCGGGAGTACGTGGACGGTGGCTCCGAGGGGGAGGTGACCCTCGAACGCAACGCCCGCGCGTTCCGGGACGTGGCCTTCGCGCCGCGGATGGCGACGTGGGTCGACCAGCCCGACCTGTCCACGAAGGTCCTCGGCACGCCGATCGACCTGCCCGTGCTCACCGCCCCGTGCGGCGGGATGCGCCTGGTGCACCCGGACGGCGACCTCGGGCTCGCGACGGGTGCGGCGCGGGCGGGCACGATCCACGTCGCCAGCTCGGCCGCCGGGTACACGCTCGAGGACATCGCCGCGGTCGACGGGCCGCAGTGGTTCCAGCTCTACCGCTTCTCCTCGCAGGCCACGATGGAGAACCTGGTCGGCCGGGCGCAGGCGGCGGGCTACTCCGCGCTGGTCGCCACGGTCGACACGGCCGTGGCGGGCTTCCGGCCCCGGGACTACAAGAACGGCTTCAGCTACTCGATGCGGGTCAACGCCCGCAACGCCGTGAAGCTCGCCCCGCAGCTGCTGCCGAAGCCGGCCTGGCTGGCGCGATACCTGCTCGACGGGCTGCCCTTCGAGATCCCGAACACCGCCGAAGTGACCGTCGACGGCAAGCCGATGGTGCTCACCGAGATGACCAAGGGCGGCGCGGGCTCGCACTCGCCCACCTGGACCGACCTCGACTGGCTGCGCGCGAACTGGCACGGCCCGCTCGTGGTCAAGGGGATCATCACCCCGGACGACGCCCGGCGCGCCGTCGAGGCCGGCGCGGACGCGGTGATCGTGTCCAACCACGGGGGCCGCCAGCTCGACGGCTCCCCGGCCACGCTCACCGCGCTCCCACGGATCGTCGACGCGGTCGGGGAGAGCGCGGAGGTGCTGCTGGACAGCGGGATCCGCCGGGGCAGCGACGTGCTGAAGGCGCTGTCGCTGGGGGCCCGGGCCGTGCTCGTGGGCCGGCTGCCCGCCTGGGGCCTGGCAGCGGCGGGCACCGCGGGCGTCGAGCGGGTCCTGGAGATCCTGCGCACCGAGATGGTCCGCACGATGCGGCTGATGGGCTGCCGCAGCGTCGCCGACCTGGACCCGACCTGGCTGGACCCCGCGACGGTGCCCGGCCACCGCACGAAGGAGGTGGAGGTCCTGTGACGACCTCACCCACCCGTCCGGTCCGCACCACCCGCTTCGTGGTCGGCCGGGTCGAGGAGATCCCGCCGGGGGAGCGCCGGATCGTCGAGGCGAACGGCCGCGAGATCGGCGTGTTCAACATCCGCGGCACGTTCTACGCGATGCTCAACCGCTGCCCGCACCTGGGAGCGCCGCTGTGCGAGGGCGGTGTCGTCAACCAGATCGAGTCCCCGGTCCCCGGCGAAGTCCGCCTCGACGAGGGCCAGACCTTCGTGACCTGCCCGTACCACAACTGGGAGTTCGACGTCGAGGACGGCCGGTCCTACTGGAACCCGCGACTGCGCGCCCGCCCGTTCTCCGTCGCCCTCGAGGGCGCCGACGAGGTCAAGGCCGCGCTCGACCGCGGCGAGCTCGGCCGAATCCCCGGCCCCTACACCGCCGAGACCGTCGACGTGGCGGTCGAGTCCGACTACATCGTGCTGTCCCTGCGGCCGGCTCGCCAGGAACGACAGCCCGGAGGATCGTCATGACCACCCCCCTGCTGCAGGGCACCACGCGTGAGGCGTTGTGGACCGGCCCGGTGATCGACTGCGACGTGCACGCCACCCCGCCGTCGCTGGAGGCGCTGTTTCCCTACACCGACCCGGTGTGGGTGCAGGGTGCCCAGGAACGTGGCTGGAAGGGCCCGAACGGTCAGGCGCTGGCGTACCCGCCGAACGCACCGACGACGGCGCGGGACGAGTGGCGCCCCGAGGGCCGGCCCCCGGCGTCGCGCCTGGAGGACTTGCAGCAACACGTCCTGGACCCGTGGCGGACGGAGGTCGCGCTGGTCAACACCGCCTACGGTGTGGACTCGCTACGCCACCCGGACTGGGCTCCGGCGCTGGCCCGCGCGGTCAATGACTGGCTGATCGCCGAGTGGCTCGACCGCGACCCGCGGCTGGTCGGCTCGATGGTGGTCCCGGCCCGTGACCCCGCCGCGGCGGCCGCCGAGATCGAGCGCGTCGGCTCGCACCCACGGATCGTGCAGGTCACCATGCCGGTGCGTTCGGAGCGGCTCTACGGGCAGCGGGTGTTCTGGCCGATCTACGAAGCGATGACCCGCCACGACCTGGTCATGGGCCTGAGCTGGGGCGGGACCTCGGAGGACGCGCCGTCCCCGACCGGATACGCCTCCTGGTACGCCGAGGAGTACGCCGCGGAGATCCAGGTCTTCGGCGCGCAGCTGACCAGCCTGATCTACGAGGGCATCTTCCAGAAGTTCCCCGAGATGCGGGTGACGATGCTCGAGAGCGGCTTCGCCTGGGTCCCTACCTGGAGCTGGAGCATCAACAAGAAGTGGAAGGGCCTGCGCCGCGAGATCCCCTGGGTCGACCGGCTGCCCACCGAGATCATCCGGGATCACTTCCGGTTCTCGATCGCCCCGGCCGACCTCGGCCCGGACGCGCACGCCCGCCGGATCATCGAGTGGCTGGGCTCCGAGGACATCCTGATGTTCGCCACGGACTACCCGCACCTGCACACCAACGACCTCGCACGGGTGCTTGGCGTGATGCCGGAGTCCATGCGGCCCAAGGTGATGCACGAGTCCGCGCGGGACTGGTACCGGCTGGACAAGGCCCTGCAGAAGACGGCGTCGTGAGTTACGCCGTCGCCACCGCGGCCCATCCCAACCGGCTGCGGGGGATCCTGCAGTCGGGCGGGACGGCCGTCGGCCTGGCCTGCCACACCGGGGATCCGCACGTCGCGGAGACCCTGGCGATGGCCGGGTTCGACTACCTCTACCTCGACCAGCAGCACAGCGTGGGCGGGCTCGCCAGCCCGGTCGAGATGCTGCGGGCCACCGCCCGGACCGGCACCACCGCGCTGGTCCGGGTCGCGAGCAACGACCCGGTCCTGATCGGCCGGGCGCTCGACGCCGGCGCCGAGGGGATCATCGTGCCGAACGTCGAATCGGCCGAGGACGCCCGCCGGGCCGCCGCGGCGGCGCACTATCCGCCGCTGGGTGTGCGCAGCTGGGGGCCGACCCGCTCGGCCTACGGCCTCGGGCCGGACCCGGCAACGGTCAACGGTCAGGTGCTGTGCCTGGTCATGATCGAGACCGCGGAGGGAGTCGCCCGGGCGAAGGAGATCACCGCGGTCCCCGGCGTGCACGGCGTATACGTCGGGCCCGGTGACCTCGCCGTGAGTCTCGGCCTCGACCCGGTCACCGGCCCCCGCGACGAACGGCACCGCGCCGCCGTCGCCGAGATCGTCGCCGCCTGCGCCACCGCCGGCATCGCCGCCGGGATCACCGGCGATCCCACCACGGAGGCGGACCGGGGCTTCCGCCTGGTTACCGCGGGCTCCGACGTCGGCTTCCTCAAGGCCGGCCTGGCCGCCGCCCGTGCCCGCCGCGACGCCCTGACGCACCCCACCAGCGACATCGAAGGAGATGCCACCGCATGACCACCGTCAACACCCTGCGGGGCCCGATCGACAGCACGCAGATCGGCACCACGCTGATGCACGAGCACATCATGGCCCGCAACCCGGAGCTCGAGCAGAACATCGTGCACCCGGAGTACGACGAGGCGGCGATCTTCGAGCGGGCGCGGAAGAGCCTGACCTCGCTGCACGAGGACAAGGGCATCGACACCTTCGTCGACCTGACCGTGCTCGGGCTCGGCCGGGACATCCCCACCGTGCAGCGCCTCGCCGAGGGCGTGCCGCTCAACATCGTCGTGGCCACCGGCTACTACACCGCCAAGGACCTCCCGACCTACTTCCACACCCACGGCCCGGACGGGCTCGTCGGGAAGACCCTCGGCGGCCCGGACGTGCTGGAGACGATGTTCATCGAGGACATCACCAGGGGCATCCCGCGCACGGACGGGGTCAAGGCCGGGATCATCAAGATCGTCACCGACGAGCACGGCATCACCCCCGACCTCGACCGGGTCTACCGCGCCGCCGCCCGTGCCCAGGCCGAGACCGGCGTGCCGATCTCCACCCACACCAACGTCCACTTCGCCAACGGCCGAGACCAGCAGAAGTGGTTCAAGGCCAACGGGGTGGACCTCGAGCGCACCGTCATCGGGCACAGCGGCGACTCCACCGACCTCGACTACCTCAAGGAGCTGATGGACAACGGCTCCTTCATCGGCATGGACCGCTTCGGCATGGAGTTCGTGCTCGACGACGAGTCCCGCGTCGACACCCTCGCGAAGCTCCTCGAGCAGGGCTACGCCGAGAAGATCACGATCTCCCACGACGCCGGGTTCTTCTCGATCAACACCCCGCCGTCCTGGCGCGCGAAGCACACCCCGAACTGGCACCACCACCGCATCTCCGACTACGTGCTGCCCGAGCTGCGCAAGCGCGGGGTCACCGAGGACCAGATCACCCAGATGATGGTCGTCAACCCCGTACAGGTGCTCACCGGTGACACCGAGGCGACCAAGGCCGTGGCCGCGAAGGTGCTCGGGCCGTGACAGAGGACCTGACCGTGGTCGTCGCGGCGATCGAGGCCGAGGCGGACGGGATCGTCTCGCTGCGCCTGGAGCCCGCGGTGGGGGACAAGATGCCGGCCTGGGAGCCGGGCGCGCACATCGACCTGGTCCTGAGCCCGGACCTCGAGCGGCAGTACTCGCTGTGCGGGGACCCGACGGACCTGTCCGGCTGGCGGCTCGGCGTCCTGCGCGAGCCCGAGAGCCGTGGCGGCTCGGCGTACGTGCACGAAACCCTCGCCGTCGGCGACCAGGTGGTGTGCCGGGGCCCGCGGAACAACTTCGCCCTGGTCGACGCGAGCGAGTACCTCTTCATCGCGGGCGGCATCGGGATCACCCCGATCCTGCCGATGATCGCGGCCTGCGAGGACGCCGGGAAGCCCTGGCGGCTGTTCTACGGCGGGCGCCACGAGTCCACGATGGCGTTCCGCGGCGAGCTCATAGCCTACGGCGACCGGGTCACGTTCTGGCCGCAGGACACCCACGGCCTCCTCGACCTGGCCACGATCCTCGGCACCCCCACCACGGGCACCGCGATCTACTGCTGCGGCCCTGGGGTGCTGCTCGACGCCGTCGAGCAGCAGTGCGCCACGTGGCCCGCGGGGTCACTGCACCTCGAGCGGTTCCGGCCCAAGGAGGGAGCGCTCGACGGGGTGAACACCGCGTTCGAGGTCGAGCTCGACGACTCGGGCATCACCCTCACCGTCACGGCCGACCAGACCCTGGCCGAGGCCATCGAGGCGGCAGGGGTGGACCTGCCGACCTCCTGCCGGGAAGGCATTTGCGGGACCTGTGAGACCTACGTCCTGGAGGGAGAGCCGGACCATCGCGACTCCTACCTCAGCGCAGAAGAGCAGGCCTCCGGCGAGGTCATCATGCCGTGCTGCTCCCGCTCCCGGTCGCCGCGCCTGGTCCTGGATCTCTGAAAGGCCGATGTGACGACGTTCGAGCCGGACGGGCCCGTGATCGCCGCGTCGGCGATCACGGGTCCCGCGGGATCTGCTTCCGCCGGTAGGATCCGGGCGTGGCCCGCGCGGGGAAGGAGCAGCTGCGGCGCAACGTCGCGACTGCGATCCGCGACCAGATCATGGCGCGAACCGTGCACCAAGGGGACACCCTCCGACTCGGCCAGCTGGCGGATCAACTTGGCGTGAGCGTGACCCCTGTCCGTGAGGCTCTGCTGCTGCTCACGCATGACGGGTGGGTGCGACATGAGCCGAACCGCGGCTTCCGCGTCGCAGCAATCCGGCGCAAGGACGTCGAGGACACCTACCTGATGTGGTCGACCGCGGAGGGCGAAATCGCTGCGCGTGCCGCCACCAGGGCGACGGCGCGGGACGTCGATTACCTGCGCGAGATCGATCAGCGCATCCGGGAGGCGGACCCGGAGGACGGGCATCTCGCCACTGAGCTGAACTCCATCTTGCACCACTATGTCTCAGTGATCGCGGACGCGCCGAAGCTCGACTGGTTCGCCCGGGCGGCCAGCAGGCTGGTTCCGCTGCAGTTCCCGGAGAACTTTCATGTCGTCCCGGGCTGGTCCGAAGTCAACCGCACCCAGCACACCCCACTGATCGATGCGCTTGCGGCCGGGGATGTCGAGGTCGCACGGGCCAACACCGCTGCCCACTTCCGCGGCACCGGCGAGCTGCTGATGCGGTGGCTGGAATCGCTGGACTTTTGGGGCGAGCCGGACACGCCGAAGGATCTCGGAGACTCGGGGCGTCTGGCGGGGTGAGGGTCCGACTCGGACCCCTGGCGTCTGTGAATGCGCAGCTAACGCGGACTTGGGTCGCGCCGCAGGCCGCCGGTCAGACTGATCACCTCCAGCAGCAGCTTGTTCTGCGCTTTGCCGACGCGTGCTGCCGTCACCCCGCTGGCCGGCGAGATCGGGCAGGCCGACCTGGCCGTGCTCGAGCGCTGGGCCGACCCGCGCGCGTTGCTCGCCGCTGGCCCGGCCCGGCTCACCACCGTGATCGGCAAGGCCTCGCACGGGCGGCAGGGCGCCGCACGGGCCGCGGCCTGGCGGGCCGCCGCAACCGCCGCGGTCGAGCTCTACGCGGCCTATCCGGCGATGCCGTTCACCGACCTGGCCGCCGAGGTCGCCACCGAGGTCCGGCTGCTGCGCGCCGTGCAGGCCGAACTGGCCGCGCACGCCGCACACCGTGAGCACGCCTACCGATGGGCCGACCCCGGCCAGCTCGCGCGCAGCCTGCCCGGCCTGGCTCGCGTCGGCGCACCGGCACCGGTCGCGATCGTCGGCGACGCCGCCCGGTTCCCCACCGCGCGCCAGTTCCGCTCGTTCACCGGGCTGGCCCCGCGCGCCAGCGAGACCGGGAACACCGACCGCAAGGGCCGGCCCATGTCCAAGGCCGGGCCGGCGCTGCTACGCACCACCCTGATCCGGGCCGCGGGTACCGCCCGCCGCCAGGACCCGCAACTAGCGAAGATCTACTACACCCAGATCGTCGGATGCGGCGCCACCCACACCAAAGCCCTCTGCGTGGTCGCCGCCGCGCTGGCCGAACGCGCCTGGGCGGTGCTGCGTCGCGGCATGCCCTCCGTCATCTGCGACACCGCCGGCACCCACGTCGACCCCGCCCCGGCGAAGGCGATCATCGCCGAGCGATGGACCGTCCCCACCGAGGTCCGGTCACGCCGGCGCGGCCGCAAGAGCACCGCGACACACAAGGCGGGGAAGGCCCCTCACGCAGTCCCCGCGGGACACATCAGGTCAGACGCCGTCCGGCTCCATGCGCGGGGAGAAGGTCCGCATCGCCGCCGCCACCGTCGCCGCCCTGAGTGCGGACCTGTCCCGGGCCGGGGACCAGCTCGCGCTCGTGGCGTTCTGGTCCGACGCCGCCGTCGTCAAGGGGCTGACCGAACCCGCCACCCCGGCCGCGCTGCTGGACGCCCTGCTGCGGATCCCCGCCCACGGGCTCACCAACGTCGGCTTCGGGCGGTCGGTGGCCCACGCCGAGCTGGCCCGCTCCGCCGCCCGCAGACGGACCGCGATCCTGCTCACCGACGCCGTGCACAACGCAGGCCCCGACCCCCGCGACCCTCGCCCGCCGTTTCGGCGAGCTGCACGTGCTGCTCGAGACCGACGGCGAGCACGACCTCCCACTGGGCCGCGACCTCGCCTGCCTCGGCCACGGCACTCTCCCCCGTCGCGACCCATCGCGACGTGGCCCCCGCGCTCAACCGCATCCTCAACCGATAGGGCTGGGACGGGGCCCATGGGTCCCGTCCGCCGCTCAGCTGGAGGCGAGCCGTGCCCCGGCCAAGGCCGAACTGGTCAACGGTGTGTAGCGGTGCACCCTGAACCGCCACCGTCCGTCCTCGCGCACGAAGGTGTCGTCGTAGCGGCCGAGCGTGACGAGCTGCAGCGTGTCCGCGTGTACCTGGACGGCCTGCACATAGGCACTGCCGGTCGCCGTGTCACCGTCGACGTCCACCGCCACGCTGGAGATGAGGTGGCGGACGCCCGCCAGGGCTGCTCTCCCGGTCCGCGCCATCTCCTCGATCGCGGCCCGGCCGCGGGCTCGCTCCACGTCGTCCGACGTGAACGTGGCGTCCACGGCGAACAGGGCGGCGAACTCCGCCGGTCGGTCCTCGTCGTAGTAGTGGGCGTAGAGGCCGTAGAGGTCGACCGGACTGGTCATTTCAGGAGCGCACCGGCGTCGACCGGCAGGGCAGCGCCGGTGATGTAGCGGGCGTCGTCGGAGACCAGGAACAGCAGCGCGTTGGAGATGTCCTCCGGCTGTACCCACGGCGTGGGCAGGACCTGCAGGGTGCGGGAGGCCTCGAGGAAGTCTTCGTGGGTGGGGTTCTCCAGGTCCGGGCGGAACATCTTCCACGTCGCGAGATTGTCCGCCATCGGCGTCGCCACCTGGGTGGGATGGATCGTGTTCACGCGGATCGAGTCTGGTCCCAGCTCCAGGGCGAGGGACTTGGCGAGCCCGACGGTGCCGTGCTTGGCGGTGACGTAGTGCGGGATGTTCGCGAAGGGGTGCAGCCCTGCCACCGAGCTGGTGATCACGATCGACCCGCCGCGTCCGCCCGCCTTGATGTGGGGAATGCCGGCCCGCGCGGCGTGATAAGCGCCGTTGAGGTTGATGTCGATCATGTCCTGCCAGATGTGGTAGTCCATGCCCGCGGCTTCGGTCGGCGCAGCGGCGATGCCGGCGTTTGCGGCCACGATGTCGAGTCGGCCCAGCTCGGCCACGCCCTCGTCGACGACGGAGGTCATCTTCGGGAGGTCGCGCACGTCGGCGATGGTCGCGAGCATCCGGCGGTCGAGCGCCTCGACGAGCTTCACGGTCTCGTCGAGCTGCGCGCGGGTGGCGCCGGGGTACGGGACGCCCGGGATGTCCTCACAGATGTCGACGCCGATGATGTCGCAGCCCTCACGCGCGAGGGTCAGGGCGTGACTGCGGCCCTGCCCGCGCGCGACACCGGTGATGAAGGCGACCTTGCCCTCGAGCTTTCCGGCCATGACTAGGAGATCCTTTCGATGGGGAGGGCGTGACCCATGCGGTCACGCTTGGTGCGCAGGTAGCGCAGGTTCTCGGGAGTCTCGACGGTGGGCTGGGCAACGCGCCCGACGATCTCCAGGGCGTAACCGTCGAGTCCGCCGTACTTGGCGGGGTTGTTCGTGATCAGGCGCAACCGTCGGACGCCGAGGTGTCCGAGGATCTGTGCGCCGACGCCGTAGCTGCGGGAGTCCACCGGCAGGCCCTGTGCGGTGTTCGCGTCGACGGTGTCGAGGCCTTGCTCTTGCAGCGCGTAGGCCCGGATCTTGTGCGCCAGGCCGATTCCGCGGCCTTCGTGGCCTCGCAGGTAGACGACGGCACCGCAGCCCTCGTCGGCGACCGCGCGCATCGCCTGCTCCAATTGAGTGCCGCAGTCGCAGCGCAGCGAGCCGACGATGTCTCCGGTGAGGCACTCGCTGTGCACCCGGACCAGGACTCCGCGCTCGGAGCGACCCGCCGCGGCGATGTCGCCCATGACCAGGGCGAGGTGCTCGGTGCCGTCGAGGCGGGAGCGGTAGGCGACGGCGCGGAAGTCACCGAAGATCGTCGGCATGGTCGACTCGGCGACCTGCTCGACCAGCTCCTCGGTCGCCCGCCGGTAGCGGACGAGGTCCGCGATCGCGAGGACCGGCAGGTCGTGCTCCGCCGCGAACGCTGTGAGTCGCTCGCCGCGGAGCATGTCGCCGGCCGGGTCGCCGGTGTCGACCAGCTCGCTGATCACCCCGACGGTCTCGCGACCCGCGAGCCGGAGCAGGTCGACGGCGGCCTCGGTGTGCCCGGCCCGCACCAGCACACCGCCGTCGCGGGCGCGGAGCGGGAACACGTGCCCCGGCCTGCGCAGTTCACCGGCGGTCGTCGCGGGGTCGGCGAGCGCGTGGCACGTCCGGGCCCTTGCCGCAGCCGATACACCCGTCCCGGAGTCCACGTGGTCGACGGTCACCGTGAACGCCGTGCCGTGCGCGTCCTGGTTGTCCGTGACCATCACGGGCAGGCCGAGCGCGTCGGCCCGCTCGTGCGACATCGGGGCGCAGACGATCCCGGTGGTGTGTGCCACCAGGAACGCCATCTGCTCCGGTGTCACGGACTCGGCGGCGGCGATCAAGTCGCCCTCGTTCTCGCGGTCGTGGTCGTCGACCACCACGATCATGCGCCCCTCGGCGAGTGCCGCGACGGCGGCGCCGACACTGTCGGCAGGGGTGTGGCTCGGCACTGGAACCTCCTCGTTCACGTGCGGGGACTCGTGGCGCCTCAGTCGCGGAAGTGCGCTATCGCCTTCTTCAGGCCGATCTCCTTGACCAGCTCCTGCAGCTCGGCGACGTCCGGAGTGGTGTGGATCAGCGCGTCGGTGTCCGCGCCCATGCTCGCCACCGTGAGGAAACCGTTCATCTCCTGCACCCGGTTGATCGCCAGCTTCTTCATCCGCAGGATCGACGCCGGCGTCTTCGCGATGCTCAACGCGAGCTCGCGGACGTGCTGTTCGAGGTCCGCTGCGGGCACCGCCGCGTTGGCGAAGCCCCATTCGTACGCGGTACGTCCGTCGAGGCGGCGGCCCGCGACGAAGGAGAGTTCCTTGGCACGCTGGGGCCCGACCTGGAAGGACCACAGCGGCGAGATGAAGCCGCCGCCGAGGGGGATCGCCGGAGAGGCGGCGATCTGGGTGTCCTCGGCGACGACTGTGAGGTCGCAGAACAGGGCGAGCTGGGTGGCGCCGGCCATGCAGTAGCCGTGGATCTGGGCGATCACCGGCTTGGTGCTGCGCCAGATCCGGGTGAAGCGGTCGATGTACGCGGCCTGCCGGTCGCGGTCTGCCACAGAGCTGCGTGCGTGCGCGTCGCCGATCTCCTCGGAGTCGCTCGACACGTCGTAGCCCGCGGAGAAAGCCTTGCCCGCCCCGCGGATCACGACGACGCGGGCGTCGGAGTCCTCCAGTGCGGCGAGATGGTCGGCCAGCTCGTCGAGCATGCGCATGGAGAGCGCGTTGAGCCGCTCGGGCCGGTCGAACGTGAGGTACGCGATGGGGCCCTCGCGCTCCAGGGTCACCTCTGGGCGCTCCGGGGCTGCTTCCGGCACTGCTTCTCCTCGTCTTCGAGCGTCAGGCGACTCACAACCTACCGTCTGGTTGGGTCGTCGAGTCAAGGGTGCTCATGCATACTAAGCAGGCTTTGTGGTGCTTGTCGTTGACTCTGCTGTCGGTTGGTTCGTAATCTCCCTACCAGTTGGTCGAGATGTGGGAAGTCGAGGTGGCGATGACGCTGTCCAGACGGACGGACCTAGCGCTGTTCCGCCAGGATGCGGAGCAGTGGCTCCGTGAAGCGGTCCCGGAGCGGTGGAAGGCCGAGCGTGGGGCGTTGTCCGAGGAGGAGACCACCCAGATCAAGCGGGACTGGGACCGGCAGCTCTTCGAAGGCGGTTTCGCCGGGCTCTCGCTGCCCGCGGAGCACGGAGGACAGGGCCTCGGGTTGGCCGAGGAGGTGGCGTTCCACGAGCTCGCGGCCCGGGCGCACGCCCCAGAGGGGTTCGGTCGGATCGGGAAGATCCTGACCGCGCCCACGCTGATCGTGCACGGCACCGAGGACCAGCGGTCCCGGTTCCTGCCGGGCATCCTGTCCGGCGAGCACATCTGGTGCCAGGGCTTCTCGGAGCCGGGTGCCGGGTCGGACCTGGCGAGCGTCTCGACGACGGCGCGGCGGGACGGGAACGGGTACCGGGTGACCGGGCAGAAGGTGTGGACGAGCTTCGCGAACGTGGCTGACAGGTGCCTGCTGATCGCACGGACGAACCCCGACGCGCCGCGGTACCGGAACCTGTCGATGCTGCTGCTGGACATGCACCAGCCCGGCGTCGTGGTCCGCCCGATCAAGCAGATCTCAGGGACCTCACACTTCGCCGAGGTCTTCTTCGAGGACGTCTGGGTGGGCGATGAGGACCGCTTGGGCGCCGACGGCGAGGGCTGGAAGGTCGCGATGACCGTGTTGCAGAACGAGCGCGGCGCGGTCGAGGGCATCACCCGGTACGTGGAGATGCGCGGCGACATGGACCTGCTGCTGCGGCACTGTGTGGGCACCGCCTACGAGCGCGAGGCCGCGGACATGGACGTGCGCCTGGAGCTGGTGCGCTGGCAGGTGGCCAAGGCCGTCGAGCTGGAGCCGGACCCGGTGGCGTTCGTCCGGGCGTCGTCGGTGCTCAAGGTGACGTGGAGCGAACTGTGGCAGGAGATGACGCAGCTCGGACTGCGGATCGCTCCGCCCGAGCACCGCGCGCATTGGCGCCACCAGTACCTCGAGACGCGCGCCTCGTCGATCTACTCCGGTTCGTCGGAGATCCAGCGCAACATCATCGCCGAGCGGGTGCTCGGCCTTCCGAAGTGAGGGGGCGGCGGTGACGGTGAGACGGATGCGCGCGGGCGAGATCGGGGTCCTCGCGGCCGAAGGCGTGCGGGACCTGCTGGGCGGTGTCCTCGGCGGTACACCGGTCGCGGACTACGCCGAGACGGACCCACTCGGCTGGTCGGTGCTGAGCGACGGCGGCTGGGACGAGCTCGGTGTCCCGGAGGAGGCCGGCGGCGCGGGGGCGACCCTGCGTGACCTGGCCGAGGTGGCCGTGGCCTGGGGCCGGTTCTGCGCGCCCGCGCCACTGATCGAGACGATCGCGGCCAAGCGGTGGTCCGCCGCCGCGCGCGACCAGGCAGGGCCGGTCACGGTCGCGGTCCCGACCGCCGCGGGCGTCATGGCGCCGTACGGGGCGACGTGCCGGGTGCTCTCCGGGCTGGGCACGGGACCGGACGGCTTCCTGTCCGAGGTCGCCGGCCCGACCGATCCGTTCGCGCTCACGCTGCGGACGGTCTCGGTCGACACGGCCACGGCGTTCGCGGGCGAGGCGGCGCGTGAGCTGGCTGTGCTCTGGACGGCAGAGGGCGTGGGAGCAGCCCGCCGCTGCCTGACCGACGCCGTGGACTACGCCAAGGGGCGCAAGCAGTTCGGTGTGCCGATCGGCAGTTTCCAGGCGATCAAGCATCGGGCGGCGCACGCTCTGGAGTTGGTCGAGCGCGCCGAGACTGCCGTGCTCTGGGCCGCGGCCGACGGCTATGCCGAGGGTGCGGAGTCGATCGACACCCGCCGTCTCCTGCTGCACTCGCTGTCCACGAGCCAGGAGGTGGTGGAGAGCTGTATCCAGATCCACGGCGGCATGGGCTTCACTTGGGAGATGGGTGTGCACGTGTACCTGCGGCACATCGTGACGCTGCGCGAGCTGGTCGAAGGACTGCTGTCCCACCGCGCGCGGTGAGCGGGACGGAGGGGGTCTCGGTCGCACTCGGGACGGACTCCCTTCTGCGGACCGAGCTCGTCGCCCTCGCCGTGCGGGCAGAGGAGCTCGGCTTCCGCGGTGTATGGCTCACCGAGGCGACCGGCCGAGACGTCTTCGGCGTCCTGACCGAGATCGCGGTTCGTACCGAGCGGATCGAGCTGGGCACCGGGATCGTCAACGTGTTCGGACGCAGCGCCGCCACGCTCGCGCAGTCCGCGGCGGGACTGTCCGAGGCACTCGGCGGCCGCCCCCTGAACCTCGGCCTGGGCACCAGCGGGCGAGCACTCGTCGAGGGCTTCCACGACGTGCCGTTCGACCGTCCCGTCACTCGTCTCGCCACCTACATCCGCACCCTGCGCGCGCTCCTGGCGGGAGATCGGCTGAGATCGGGCTTCCGCCTCGCGGTGGCCCCGAACGGCCCGGTGCACCTGTTGGTGGCGGGCCTCACGCCTGCGTCGCGGCGGGTCGCAGCGGAGGCGGGCGGCTGGCTACCCATCTGGCTCGACGAGCTCGACCCGGCCTTGGCGGACCCGCCCGCACCGCGCATCGCGGCCTTTCACTACACGGCGGTGGACACCGATCCTGCCGTGGCCCGGGATGCGGTGCGCAACAGCGCCGCGTGGTACATCGCGGCGAACGGCAGCGCGTACGCGAATCTGTTCCGACGCAACGGCTTCGATGACGAGGTCGACCTTGTCACGGCCCGCTGGGTGGAGCGCGACCGGGCGGGTGCCCGGGCGGCCGTCTCCGACGACCTGATCGATCGGACGGCGCTGGCGGGCACCGCAGCGGGCGTCGTCGACGGGCTGGCGAGGCGGCGGTCACTCGGGATCGACGAGCCGGTCCTGCGGTTTGTCGACGGAGCCGGCGCCGAGCAGATCGCCGGGATGATGCGAGCCCTCGTGGTCCAGGCCGGACGGGAGCCGGACAGATGACGGAAGCGACGAACGAGGGGCTGCGGCCTCGTCCGGCTCGGGCAAGGGAGACGACCTGGCTCGCGGCCGCGTCGGCGGCGCCCATCGCGGACGACCGCGCGGCCGTCGTCGAGCGGGTGCACCGCTACGGCTGGGCGTTCGACGAGCGTCGCGCCGACCTGCTCGCCGAGTGCTTCACCGCAGGCGGCGTGTGGGAGGGCAGTGTCATGGGCACTGAGCTCATCGGTCCCTTCCGCGGCCGGCAGGCCGTGACGGACTGGCTCGGCCGGTTCTGGCCGACCCAGCCCGACCAGCGCAGGTACGTACTCACCAACGCCCTTGTCGAAGAGCTGGTGGACGACCGCGCCACGGTGCTTGCGTATCTGGTTCTGACCTCGGCCTCTGCGGGCGTGGTCCGGATGGAGACGACCGGCTGCTACCGCTTCTCCCTCGCCCGCGAGGCGGACGGCTGCTGGCGGATCGCCGTCTTGCGCGCCGGGTTCGACGCGCCGTTCTGACGAGCGGCCC
Source organism: Pseudonocardia kujensis (assembly GCF_021283305.1). GTDB lineage: Bacteria > Actinomycetota > Actinomycetes > Mycobacteriales > Pseudonocardiaceae > Pseudonocardia > Pseudonocardia kujensis. The sequence goes on along the minus strand of NZ_JAJSOK010000003.1, from coordinate 123,109 downwards.
CGCGCTGCAGAACGCTTGATCGACGAGGGCAACCTTCCATGCGTTTGACTCGGTTCGATCCCATCATAATTGCAGGCCAGAGCGCATTGACTAGTCCGCCGTACGATCGATACGCTGAGCCTGCCAGTCGGTTGGTTGGGTTTGCTGCCGCCGACTATGGAAGAACCGTGACAGTCACGAAGACCCGGCAAAGGAGCTGCTTGTGCGCGCCGCTGTGTTCCACACCCCGTTCATGCCGCCGACACGGTCGGCGAAGGAGATCTTCAAGTGGGCGGTGGACCGTGCTGTCGCCTCCGACCAGGCAGGCTGCTCCGAGTACTGGATCGGTGAGCACGCGACGCAGTCCTGGGAGTCCATTCCCAACCCGGAGCTGGTGATCGCCGCCGCGGCGCTGAACACCGAGCAGATCATCCTGGCGCCCGGGGCCCACCTGCTCCCCTACCACAACCCCGGGTCCCTGGCGATGCAGGTCGCCTGGCTGACCCAGATCCTCGAGGGCCGGTACATCCTCGGCATCGGCGCGGGTGCCTACCCGGCCGACGGTGCCATCCGCGGCTTCACCGACCTCTCCAAGAACCACGAGATGGTGATCGAGTCCATCGAGATCCTGGAGAAGATCTGGAAGGGGGAGCCCTTCCACCACGAGGGCACCTACTTCAAGGCCGGGTTCCCCGAGGAGGACCCGCATCACCCGTTCCGGGCGATGGCACCGCACGGCGGGAAGGTGCGGATGGGCCTGACCGGCCTGTCTCCCAACTCGCCGTCGATCAAGTTCGCCGGCGCGCACGGCTACCTGCCGCTCTCGGTGTACGCGGGCAACACCTTCCTCAAGAACCACTGGCAGGTCTTCGAGGAGGCGTCCACCGCGAACGGGCACAAGGCGGACCGCGAGGACCACCACGTGGTGCGGGACGTCTGCGTCGCCGAGACCGACGCCGCGGCCAAGAAGCTGGCGATCGAGGGTGGCATGGGCGAGGCGTGGAGCAACTACCTGCTCCCCGTCTACAAGCAGTTCGGCATCCTCGACGGGCTCGCCGAGGGCACTGGTGTGGACTCCGCCGACATCGACCTCGACTTCCTGGCCGAGCACGTGTGGATCGTCGGCAGCCCGGACACCGTCGCGGCCAAACTGGAGGAGTTCCAGGAGGCCACCGGCGGGTTCGGCACGATCATGCCCTACGACTACGACTACATCGACCAGGCCGAGGCGTGGAACGAGTCCACCCGGCTGCTGGCGCAGGAGGTTGCGCCGCGGGTCAAGCTGCCGGCCTGACGATCCTCACCCCAAGGCGCCCCTCGTGAGACGAGGGGCGCCTCGGGCGTGTCAGAGGGTCAGTGCACCGCGCACGATCTTCCCCGAGGCGTTGCGGGGCAGCGCCTCGCACAACACCACCCGGCTGGGCAGCTTGTAGCTCGCCAGGCTGCGGCGGCACTGCTCGAGGAGCTCCGCGCCGGTACGGCCGGGCGCGACGACGAAGGCCACGGGGGTCTGACCCCACCGCTCGTGGGGAGCGCCGACGACCACGCACTCGACCACCCCGTCGAGCCCGGCGAGGACCCGCTCGATCTCACTCGGGTACACGTTCATCCCGCCGCTGACGATCAGGTCCGACCGTCGGTCCATGATCGATACGTAGCCCCGCTCGTCGATCGTGCCGAGGTCACCGGTGCGGTATGTCCCACCGCCGAAGGTCGCCTCGGTCGCCTCGGGGCGGTTCCAGTAGCCGCGGGCGACCGAGCCCGAGGTGGCTACGAGCTGACCGACGCTCGAGCCGTCGTGGGGGAGCGGCTCGCCCGCCTCGTCCACGACCGTGACGTACGTGCCGGGCACCGCTCGGCCCACGCTCGCGAAGATCCCGGGGACGGATTCTCGGTAGTCCCGTTCGGTGGTCGCGGTGAGCAGACCGCCCGAGTTCTCCGTCATGCCCCAGCCCTCCACCAAGCGCGGCCCGATCACCTCGACGAGCCGTTCTAGCTGTTCGGGTGGGGCCTTCGACGCGGAGTGCAGAACCGATCGCAGCGACGCGACCCGGCTCGGGTCCTTCTCGGCGAGTGCGGTGAACTCCCCGATGGCGGGGCCGGGGAGGATCACGAAGTCCGCACCGCGCGCGGCGATCTCCGCGACGGCGTGCGCGGTCTCCCAGTGCGGGAGCAGGACCGTGGTGCCCCCGACGGCGAGATGGGGGAGGACGTGTGCCGGGACGGTCGCGGTGAACGACAGCGACAGCCCGAAGACCTGGACGCTGCCGAGGCTGTACCGGCAGGCCAGCGCGTTCGTGAGGCCGAGGTGGGTCACGGAGCGATGAGTGAGCTCGGCGCCCTTCGGGAAGCCGGTGGTGCCGCTGGTGTAGCCGATCACCAGGAGGTCGTCGGGATGCGGTTCGACGGGAGGGACCTCCGCACCCGCCGCCACGAACTCCTCGAACCCCGGCGTGTCGACGTCCAGCGCGGGGGTGAGCTCGAGGTCGAGTTCTGTGACCCGCCCGCCCACCGTCCCCTCGTGCACGAGCGCACGGGCGCCGGAGTCCTCCAGGACGAACCGGGCCTCTTCGGCGGTGAACCTGATGTTGACCGGTACGACCACGAGGCCCGCTCTGGCGCAGGCCAGGTAGGTCTCGATGTATTCGATGCGGTTGCCGAGCCAGACAGCGACCCGGTCGCCGGGGTCGAGCCCCCGCGCGAGCAGGCCCTGGGCCAGCCGGTTCGCCCGGTAGCTCAGCTCGGCGTAGGTTCGGATGCGGCCACCGGTCTCGGCCAGCGCGGCTCGCCGCGGCGTGGCCCGGGCCCAGTCCGCCACCGCGTGGCCGACGAGTGATCCCCGAGGGGTCGGCATCTACTCCTCCTGAGGTGAGGGCGCCGCCCGCGGCAGGACGGCAGGCACGTCGCCGCTGATCGAGGCCAGCGACATGTCGGTGAACGCGGTGGCGATCTCCTCCGGTGAGTACAGCCCGTCCGGCCGGTACCAGGTGGAGACGCTGTTCAGCGAGCCGATTATCAGCTGCGTCGCGACGCGCGGATCGACGTCCTCACGGACCCGGTCGCCGGTACGTGCCTTGTCGATGAGGGTGCGGATGAAGGCGTGGAACTCGCGGCCCTGGGCGCGAACCTCGCTGAGCCGTTCGCCGGTCAGCCATCTGCCCTCGTTGAAGTAGATGCTGACGCGCTCGATGTTGGTCAGGTACCACAACGCGATCCGCTGGAGGTAGGCGCGCAGCTGGTCGAGGGGATCGTCCGCACTCGCCAGCGCCTCCTCCATGATGCCTGCGGCCTGGGCGTGCGACTCCACGCAGATCCGGGCGAGCAGGTCTTCCTTGGACGAGATGTAGTGATAGAGGCTGCCCTTGAGCACGCCGACGATGTCGGCGACGTCCTGCAGAGAGGCTGCGGCGTAGCCCTTCTCGTAGAACACGGTGATCGCCGCGGCAATGAGCTCCGGTTCGCGGTTGCGGCGGTCACTGACCGCGCTCTTGCGCTTCGTCGCCATCGCTGTCCCCTCGTCGTCGCCGGCCCGGTCGTCCCCGCTGCCGCCGGCAGTGTCTCAGGTGGACGGGCCGCGGCTGTGCGACCGGTCCCGGCAAGTCTTCCCCACGACCATACAACCAACCGTCTGGTTCTACTACCAACGGTCGTGGTCCATCTTCGCCGGGATCCGGTTACTCAGCACGTAGAGGCGCAGGAGAGATGGGTGCTCGACGGCTTCTGCGGCGGAGGGATTGTGGTCGAACCATATGGTCGGTAGGTTCGACCGCGCACATGCTGTGGGACTCGACGAGGAGGGCTGTCAGATGGGACGTGTCGAGGGGAAGGTCGCCTTCGTCACCGGCGCTGCGCGCGGTCAGGGGCGCGCCCACGCGTTGCGGCTGGCCGAGGAGGGCGCGGACATCATCGCGGTCGACCTCTGCGACCAGATCGCGAGCGTGCCGTACGCGATGGCGAACGCCGGGGACCTGGAGGAGACGGCCAAGCAGGTCGAGGCCCTCGACCGGCGGATCGTCACGCAGCAGGCGGACGTGCGGGACCCGGCCGCCGTGAAGGCCGCACTGGAGGCGGGGGAGGCCGAGGTCGGGCCGGTGGACGTCCTGGTGGCCAACGCCGGCATCTTCAGCACCGAGCCGAGCGACACCATGGCGCAGCAGACCTGGCAGGACATGATCGACACCAACCTGACGGGTGTCTGGAACGCCTGCCAGGCGGTGCTGCCCGGGATGAAGGAGCGGCAGAGCGGGTCGCTCATCCTGACCAGCTCTACCGCGGGCATCAAAGGCTTCCCGACGCTGGCGCACTACACCGCGGCCAAGCACGGCGTCGTCGGGCTGATGAAGGCCCTGGCGGGTGAGTTCGGGCAGTTCAACATCCGGGTCAACACCGTGCACCCGACGTCGGTGGACACCGACATGATCCACAACGACGCCATGTACCACCTGTTCCGGCCCGATCTGGAGAACCCGGGCCGCGACGACTTCGGTCAGGTGTTCGAGTCGCTGCACCTGCTGCCGCACAAGTGGGTCGAGCCGCGAGACATCGCGAACATGGTGTTGTTCCTGGCCTCGGAGGAGTCTCGCTACGTGACCGGTATGCAGATGCGAGTCGACCTCGGGTACTGCGAGAAGTAGAGAACTCACGCCCGCGAAGGAGCGTCATGCCACTCACCCCCGACGACATCGGGCGCGTCCTCGACGCGCTCGACAAGTCCAGCTGGGACCAGGCCGAGATCGTCGTGGACGACGTCCGGATCGCCGTGGGTCGCAACGACCTGCCCGCCCCGGGCGCGGCCGGTGCGGTCGCCGTGGCCAACGCCCCGGCCCTCGCCGCACCCGCACCGGCTCCCGCCGCGGCGGCCCCCGCTCCCGCGGTCGCGCCCGCCGCGCCGGCCCACGCCGCCCCGGCGGAGCCGCAGCCGCAGGACACGCCGTCGGCCGACGACCACGTCCTGACGGCGCCGAGCGTCGGCGTGTTCTGGCGCTCGCCCTCCCCGGGCGCGCCGCCTTTCGTCGAGGTGGGTTCGACCGTCGCGGTGGGCGACACCATCGGCATCGTCGAGGTCATGAAGCTGATGAACAACGTCGTGGCGGACGTCGCGGGCACGGTCACGGCGGTGTTCCCCGCCAACGCCGAGCACGTGGAGTTCGGGACGCCCTTGGTGGCGATCCGGCCTGATGCCTGACCGGCTGAACCGCGTCCTCGTCGCCAACCGCGGGGAGATCGCATTGCGGATCCTGCGCGCCTGCTTCGACGAGGGTATCGAGACCGTGCTGGCCGTCTCGCAGGCCGACGTCGACTCCCAGGCCGCCCAGCTCGCGGACCGGACCGTCCTCATCGGTCCGGCCGCGGCGGGGCAGAGCTACCTGGCGATCGACCGGATCGTGCAGGCGGCGCTGTCCACGGGCTGCGACGCGGTGCACCCGGGCTACGGGTTCCTCTCCGAGCGCCCCGAGCTCGCGGACGCCTGCGCCGAGAACGACATCATCTTCGTCGGCCCGTCCGGGGACATCATGCGGCGGGCGGGGGACAAGATGACCGCCCGCGAGGTCGCGGAGAAGGCCGGTATCCCGATCGGTGGGCGCAGCACGCCACTGACCAGCAGGGCCGAGGCGGAGGAGGCCCTGGCCGAGGTGCTCGACACGGGCGGGTCGCTGCCGATGATGCTCAAGGCGTCGGCGGGCGGCGGCGGGCGCGGCATGTCGATCATCCGGGACGCCGCCGAGATCGGCGCCCGCTTCGACACCGCGCACCGCGAGGCCGAGCAGGCCTTCGGGGACGGGCGGCTCTACCTGGAGCGCTACGTCGCGAAGGCTCGCCACGTCGAGGTACAGATCCTCGCCGACGCCCACGGCACCGTCTGCCACCTCGGCGACCGGGACTGCTCGACCCAGCGCAGGCACCAGAAGCTGGTCGAGGAGGGCCCGGCCCCCGATCTGCCCACGGCGTTGTCGGAGGAGATCCGAAGCGCCGCGGTGCGGCTCGCCGAGGAGTTGGGCTACGTCGGCGCGGGCACCGTCGAGTTCCTCGTGGACGTCGACCGCGGGGACTTCGTGTTCCTCGAGGTCAACGCGCGCGTCCAGGTCGAGCACCCGGTGTCGGAGATGGTGTCCGGCATCGACATCGTCCGCGAGCAGTTACGCGTCGCCGCAGGGCTGCCACTGTCCTTCACACAGGCGGACGTCGTGCTGGATGGGCACGCGGTGGAGATCCGGATCAACGCCGAGGACCCGGAGCGGAACTTCCTGCCCACCCCGGGCACGATCACGCGCTGGGCGCTGCCGCAGGGCACAGGCGTGCGGATCGACACCTTCGCCCACCCGGGCGCGGTCGTCTCGCCCTTCTACGACTCGCTCGTCGCGAAGGTGATCTGTCACGCGCCGACCCGCGCCGAGGCCGTCGAGAAGATGATCAAGGTGTTGCGTGGCGCCCGCATCGAGGGCATCAAGACCACCATCCCGTTGCAGCTCGCCGTGCTGGAGACACCGGAGTTCCGGGCGGGCCCGGTCACCACGCGCTGGCTGGAGGAGGAGTACCTCGATGCCTGACGTCGAGTTCGTCGACCAGACCCTGCGGGACGGTCAGCAGAGCCTGTGGGGCCTGCGGATGCGCGCCTACCAGGCCGCGGACGCGCTGCCGCACCTCGATAAGACCGGCTTCCGGACGGTCGACCTGACCGGACCCGGCATGTTCACCGTGCTGCTGCGTGAGTTCGCGGACGACCCGTGGGAGTCCACGGACTTCCTCGTCCACAACCTGCCGACCAGCGAGGTACGCGCCGGCATGCGGACCACCGCGGTGATCGGCTTCGCCCAGGCCCCCGACGCGATCATCGATCTGTGGGTGCAGACGCTGATCCGCCACGGCGTGACGAGCTTCTGGATCTACGACTGCCTCTACGACATGCCGACCATGAAGCGTCTGGTCGACGTCATCCAGGCCGCGGGCGGCAAGGCGGTCCCGTCGATCATGTACGGGCTGACCGGCGTGCACGACGACGCGTTCTTCGCCGCCAGGGCCAAGGAGATGTCGAACTGGGAAGGCGTCGAGACGATCTACGTCGAGGACGCCCCCGGAGTGCTGAAGCCGGAGCGGGCAGCGACCCTGCTGCCGGCGATCCGCGCGGCGACCGGCACCATTCCGCTCGAACTGCACTGTCACGCGAGCACCGGGCTGGCGCAGCACAACTACATCGAGGGCCTCAAGGCCGGGTTCACGATCCTGCACACGGCGTCCCGGCCGATGGCGAACGGGCCGTCGCTGCCGAGCACCGAGGGAATGCTGCCGATCCTGGAGAGCATGGGCCTGTCCCATGGGCTCGACCTCGACCGGCTGCCCCCGGTGGCCGAGAACTTCGAGTGGGCCGCCCGCGACGCCGGCTTCGAGCCCGGCGCCGTCGCGGAGTACGACCCGCGGATCTATCAGCACCAGCTCCCCGGCGGAATGACCGGCACGCTGAAGAACCAGCTGGCCACCCACGGCATGGCCCACCGGCTCGACGAGGTGCTCGCCGAGATCCCGCGGGTGCGCGAGGAGCTCGGGCACCCGATCATGGCCACCCCGTTCTCCCAGTTCGTGGGCATCCAAGCGGTGCTCAACATCGTCGCGGGGGAGCGCTACAAGCTCGTCCCCGACGAGGTCGTGCACTACGCCCTGGAGCATTACGGCCCGCTCGCACACCCGCTGGACCCCGAGGTCGCGGACAAGGTGCTGACCAGCGACCGGGCCAAGGCGCTGGCGGACTGGGTCCGGCCGCAACCGAGCATCTCCGAGATCCGACGGGGCTTCCCGAAGGGCCTCTCCGACGAGGAGCTGCTGCTTCGCTACATGACCTCCGACGAGGAGGTGGACACCATGAAGAAGGCCGGCCCCATCCGCACCGACCCCCGGCGCTCAGCCAACGCGGTGGTCAACGAGCTGGTCGACCTGATCGCCGAGCAGCGCTCGGTGACGTCCCTGCACGTGTCCCGGCCGGGCTTCGAGATCCGGCTCGGGAGGAGGAACCGATGACTTCCGGCGTCGAGACTGTGGTCGCGGGCTTCACACTGCCCGCGGGGTCCGTGCCCGCGCTGATCGCCGCGCGGGCCGCCGAGCACACCGACCGCACCTTCGTGACGTTCGAGGGGGAGAGCGTCTCGTACGCGCAGCTGCACGAGCGCTCGGGCAACGTGGCGGCGGCGCTGCAGTCCCGCGGCATCCGACCCGGTGACCGGGTCGCGATGCTGATGACGAACTCGCTGGAGTTCCTGTACGTCTTCTTCGGCATCGCCCGCGCCGGTGCGGTGTCCGTGCCGGTCAACGCCTCGTCGGTGGGGGAGGGGCTGCACTACACCCTCGAGCACTCCGGCGCCGTCGGCATCGTGGTCGACGCCGAGCTCGTGGCGAACCTCGACCGGATCGACCCGCTGCCCGAGCTGGCCTGGCGAGTCGTCACCCCGGCCGCCGAGCTGCTCGTCCCCGGCACGCCCGCGGACGTCGAGATCGGGCTGCTGGACCCGATGTCGATCATCTACACCTCCGGTACCACTGGCCCGCCCAAGGGGGTGGTGCTCTCGCACACCAGCTACCTCAACACCGGTCGGTACTTCGTGAAGCACTACGGGCTCGACTCCTCCGACGTGCTGCACACCTGCCTGCCGCTGTTCCACTGCAACGCCCAGCAGTGCACCGTGATGCCGGCGCTGGTCTGCGGCGGCCGGGTGGCGCTGAACGGGAAGTTCTCGCTGTCGCGCTTCTGGGGCTGGATCGACGAGTCCGGTGCGACGGTGACCAACCTGCTCGGCTCCATGCTCACGCTGATGGAGAAGCGCCCGACCGACGAGGTCGAGCAGCGCAACCGGCTGAGGTTCATGGCGGCCGCGCCCGTGCCCGAGGCCTTGCACCGGAAGCTGGAGGAGCGCTTCGGGCTTCAGATCGTGGAGGGCTACGGGCTGACCGAGACCGGCACCATGGCCTGCAAGAACCCGGTGTCGGACACCCGCTCCGGGACCATCGGTGTGGCGATCGACCACGACGAGGTCAAGATCGTCGACCCGCAGGGCCTGGAGTGCCCGCCCGGTGTCACGGGGGAGATCCTGGCCCGCACCCGGATCCCCGGCGCCTTCATGACGGAGTACTTCCGCGACCCGGAGAAGACCGCCGAGGCCATGCGCGGCGGCTGGTTCCACACCGGCGACGCCGGCTACCGGCGCGAGGACGGCTACCACGTGTTCGTGGACCGGATGAAGGACACCATCCGCCGCCGCGGGGAGAACATCTCGTCGTTCCTCGTGGAGAAGGCGATCACCGCGCACCCGGACATCCAGGAGGCGGCCGCGGTCGCGGTTCCCTCGGAGCTGTCCGAGGACGACGTGAAGATCCTCGTCGTGCTCAAGCCCGGCGCCACGCTGGAGCCCGCGGAGGTCGTCGAATGGGCCCGCGGTCGGCTGGCCGAGCACGAGGTGCCGCGGTACGTGGAGTTCCGCGAGGACTTCCCGCGCACCGAGACCGGCCGGATCCAGAAGTACGCGCTGCGCGGCGAGGGCGTCGGGGCGGCGTGGGACCGGGAGAAGGAGGTGGCCCGGTGACCGAGCCAGCGAGGTCGCCCAGCAACGCGGTGACCGAGCCACGCTACGACGAGCTGCCCCTCCTGGGGGAGCTCGGCGTGCGGCACGCCTGGGACGTGCTCCCCGCGCCGCTGGGCACGCTCTTCCGGCTGGCGCCGGAGCAGGTCGTGCGCGCGGCAGGCCTGGTCCGCACCGGCGAGGCGTTCCCGCTGAACCTCGCGCTGGACTCCTTCGACCCACCGCTGTTCGGCCGACCGGCGACCGCGCACACCGTGTACGCCCATGACCGCAACACCTTCGAGGACACCCTCGACGCGTTCAACCCGCAGGCGTCCTCGCAGTGGGACGGCCTCGGGCACGTCCGGGCACGTGAGCACGGCTGGTTCGGTGGGCTCACCGACCAGGCCGAGGCAGCCTCGGCCCTGGGCATCCACCACTGGGCCGCCCGTGGCATCGTCGGGCGCGGGGTGCTCCTGGACGTCGCCGCGCACATGGACATCGACCCGTTCGACAACCAGGCCGTCACGGCGGAGGACCTGGCCGCGATCGCCGCGAAGTCCGATGTGGAGCTGAGGCGTGGCGACGTCCTGGTGCTCCGGTTCGGCTGGACGACCGAGTACCGCAGGCGCCAGGCCGCGGGGGACGACATGCCGTCGGCGGTGAAGGCGTGGGCCGGTCTGTCCGGCGCCGAGTCGACCGCCCGGTTCCTGTGGGACACCGGCGTCGCCGCGGTCGCCGTCGACAACCCGGCCGTCGAGCGGGGTCCGGGAGCCCGGGAGGACGGGTCGCTGCACCGGCGGTTGATCCCGGCCCTGGGTTTCGCCCTGGCCGAGCTGCTCGACCTGGATGCCCTGGCCGCCGCCTGCGCGGCGCACGGCCGTGCGGAGTTCCTGTTCGTGGGGGTGCCGCTGCCGATCCCGGGTGGCGTCAGCTCGCCGGCGAACGCGATCGCCCTGTTGTAGTTCCGACCGGCGGTTCGGGGACCGCCGGGGCACATGCTGTTCGTCCCAACCGGACGTCCCTGTTCAGTGTTGTTCAGTGTTGCTCAGTGCCGAGAGGGAACCCCATGGCCACCGACGCCACGATCTCCGAGCCCGAGGGCGGCCCCGCCGCGTCTCCCGACACCGCCGCACCGCCCCGCAACAGCCGCCGCGCCGCGATCGCGGGCGGCGCGGGCACCCTCATCGAGGGCTACGACTTCAGCTCCTACGGCTACCTGTCCGTCTTCATCGCCCCGCTCTTCTTCCCCAACAACGATCCCGTCGTCTCGCTGCTGCTCACCCTGATGGTGTTCGCCGCCGCGTACCTGGCCCGGCCGCTCGGCGGTATCGCGTTGGGCCTGGTCGGAGATCGGGTCGACCGCGGCAAGGTGCTCGTCGCCACGATCCTGCTGATGGGAGTGGCCACCACGCTCATCGGCCTGCTGCCCACCACCTCCACGATCGGCGTGACCGCCACCGTGCTGCTGATCGTGCTACGCCTGGTGCAGGGCTTCTCGGTCGGCGCCGAGGTCGCGGGCGCGGCCACCTTCGTCTCCGAGGCAGCGCCGGACCGGTTCAAGTCACGCTTCGGCGCGTTCAACCCGGCGGGCGCGACGTTCGGGTTCGGCCTGGCCGCCGCCATCGCCGGCCTGACATCCGCGCTCACCACCGCGGACCAGATGGCCGAGTGGGGCTGGCGGATCCCGTTTCTGCTCTCGCTACCACTCACGGTCGTCTGCTTCCTGATCCGCCGCCGGATCACCGGCGAGGCGCACCCGGTCGCGAAGATCGACGGCAAGAAGACCTCGCTGCTCGACGTGATCCGGGTCGGCTGGCGCGCGATCCTCAAGGGCGCCGGCCTCTCCGCGGCCGTCAACGGCACCGCCTACTTCGGCCTCACCTACGTGAGCATCCACCTGATCCAGCGGCTCGAGTACCCGAAGACCGCCGTGTACTGGGTGACCACCGCCGTCGTCATGATCACCGCGCTGCTGATGCTGCCCGTCGGACGCCTCGGCGACCGGGTCGACCTGCCGAGACTCGGCGCGATCGGCATGGTCGGGTACCTGGCCGTCACCTGGGTCGCGATGTGGCTGATGGGCTTCGGCAGCCTCGCGCTCGCCGGGGTGGCCTTCCTCGCGATCATGGTGAACAGTGCGTTCCTGCAGGTCACCGGCTACTCGCTCTCGCCGGAGATCTATCCGCGGGCTATCCGCTTCACGGGCACGTCCCTGGGCTGGAACCTCGGCGTGATCATCGCCGGCGGCACCGCGCCCGCCCTCTGCGTGTGGCTCGTCGAGACCACCGGCAACCCGACCTCACCAGCCTTCTTCGTCATGCTCGCGGCCGCGATCGGCCTGGTGTCGGTCTGGGCCATCGCTCGCGGCCCGCGCCCGGGCCGCGCCGAATCCTGAGAGGACCATCCCGTGCGTGATGCCGTGATCGTCGAGGCGGTACGGACCGCCGTCGGCAAGCGGAACGGCGCCCTGGCCGCCGTCCATCCGGTGGACCTGTCGGCGCACGTCCTGGAGGCGGTGGCGGCACGATCCGGGATCGACCCGGCCATGGTCGACGACGTCGTCTGGGGATGTGTGTCCCAGATCGGGGAGCAGACCTTCGACATCGCGCGCAACGCGGTGCTCGCGGCGGGCTGGCCCGAGTCGGTCCCGGGTTTCACCGTCGACCGGCAGTGCGGGTCGTCGCAGCAGTCCATCCACTCCGCAGCGGCCGGGCTCATCGCGGGCCAGTACGACGCCGTCGTCGCAGGCGGCGTCGAGTCCATGACCCGCATCCCCATGGGCTCCTCCGCCAACGGGCAGGACCCGCTCGGCCCCCGGTTCGCCGCACGCTACGGCGTGGTCCCGAACCAGGGCCAGGGCGCGGAGATGATCGCCGAGAAGTGGAACCTGTCCCGCACCCGCCTCGACGAGTTCGCACTCCGCAGCCACGCCCGGGCCGCTGCCGCCCAGGACGCGGGCCTGTTCGACGACGAGATCGCCCCCATCGATGTCGACGGAGAGGCCGTGGCCAGGGACCAGGGCATCCGCCGCGGCGGGACGGTCGAGAAGCTCGCCGAGCTCAAGCCCGCCTTCCGCCCGGACGGTGTGGTGACCGCGGGCAACGCCTCGCAGATCTCCGACGGCGCCGCCGCCCTGCTCATGACGACCTCGGAGCGGGCCGCGGAGCTGGGTCTTCGGCCGATCGCGCGGGTGCACACAGCCGTCCTCGCCGGCTCGGACCCGATCATGATGTTGACCGGCCCGATCCCGGCGAGCGAGAAGGCGCTCAAGCGCTCCGGGCTGACCATCGACGACATCGGTGCCTTCGAGGTGAACGAGGCTTTCGCGTCGGTGCCGATGGCGTGGCAGGCCGAGACCGGCGCCCCCGACGCGTTGCTCAACCCGAACGGAGGCGCGATCGCCCTGGGCCACCCGCTGGGCGGCTCCGGCGCCCGCATCGCCACCACGCTGCTGCACCACATGCGCCGCAACGACATCCGCTACGGACTGCAGACCATGTGCGAGGGCGGTGGCCAGGCCAACGCCACCATCTTCGAGCTGCTCTGATGGAGGACCTGCTCGTCGAGCACTGGGGGCACGTCGCCCGGGTCACGATCGACCGGCCGAAGGCCCTCAACGCCGTCACGGTGGCGATGGACCTCGAGCTCGCGCGGATCTGGGATGTGCTGGACCCGGACCCCGGGGTCAGGGTGATCGTCCTGCGCAGCTCGGGGGACCGGGCGTTCTGCGCGGGCGGGGACGTGCGCGAGGAGGGGGCGCGGCCCCGGATCGCCCTCGGCGGTGGGCTGACCGGCGTCGGAGGGCCTCTCCGGACCCTGCGCACGCCGCTGGTGTGTGCGGTACAGGGCTACGCGCTCGGCGGCGGGTTCGAGCTCGCCGTCTGTGGTGACGTGATCGTCGCAGCGGACACGGCACGCTTCGGGATCACCGAGGCCCGCATCGGGAATCTCGCCGAGGTCGGGCCGGTGCACCGGGCGGTCCGTCAGCTCCCGCAGCGCGTCGCGATGGGGATGATCCTCACCGGCGAGCACCTCACGGCGGACCATGCGCTCGCGCACGGACTCGTCAACGAGGTCGTCCCGGCTGCGGAGCTGCATGCCGCGGCGGACCGCTGGGCGGAGCGGATCGCCGAGTGCTCGCCGCTCGCCGCGCAGGCCGCCAAGGACGCGGCGCTCTCCCGGGTCGGATGGCCGCTGGAGATCGCGCTGTCCACCCGCTACGAGCCGATCGAGCAGTACGCGACCAGCCACGACAGGGCGGAGGGGCTGGCGGCGTTCGCCGAGCGGCGCGCCCCCCTCTGGGAAGGACGCTGATGGAGCTCCGACTCGACGGCCAGGTCGCCGTCGTCACCGGTGCCGGGCGCGGGCTCGGCAACGCCTACGCCCGGCTGCTGGCCGAGCGGGGGGCGAAGGTCGTGGTCAACAACCGGATCAGGCCTGGTCACGAGGACCTCACACCGGTTGCGGAGGAGGCCGCCGAGGTCATCGTCGCGGCGGGCGGCGAGGCCGTCGCGGACACCTCGGACATCGGGGCCGCGAGCGGTGCCGCAGACCTCGTCGCGCACGCCCTCGACGTGTTCGGCCGCCTAGACATCGTTGTCAACAACGCCGGTGTCGTGCAGTTCCACGAGTTCGCCGACTACCCGGACGACGAGTTCGAGCTCATGGTCGACATCCACCTACGCGGCACCTGGCGAATCAACCGGGCCGCCTGGCCGCACCTGGCGAAGCAGGGCTACGGCAGGATCGTCAACACCGTCTCGCGAGGTGCCTTCTTCGGCGATCCCCGGGGCGCGGCCTACGCCTCCTGCAAGGGAGCCGTCCTGGGCATGACCCGGGCCCTCGCGGTGGAGGGCGAGAAGGTGGGCATCGCGGTCAACGCGATCTCACCGACGGCCTGGACGCCGCTCTACGCCAGCGCGCCCGACGTGCCCCCGGAGCGCCGCGAGGTCCTCGAACGGGACTTCCGCGCCGAACAGGTTTCTCCGGTCCTCCTGCTGCTGGCCCACCCCCGCTGCGACTTCACCGGTGAGGTCGTCGCCGCCGCGGGCCGTCAGGTCAGCCGGTTCTTCCTGGGGCAGACCGTGGGTGCGGAGCTCAGCCTCGACCCCACGCCGGAGGAGGTGCTCACCCGGCTGCCCGATGTCTGGGACGAGACCGGATACAACCCGGTCGGTCTCGTGAACCCCGTACAGCGGGCACAGAAGACGCCCACCGCCGAGGTGCCCCCCTCGGCGCGACGGTCGTGACCTCGCGACAGGGGGTCCTGATCCGACGGCCGGAGGGTCGCCTGCGTCACGGCGACATCGGCCTCGTCGAGGTCCCGGTGCCGGATCCGGGACCCGGCCAGCTCGTCGTGCGCAACACCTGGATGTCGCTCGACCCGTCGATGCGGGTCCGCATGTCCGGGGGCTCGGACGACTACCTGCCGCCCTTCGCCATCGGTGAGCCACTCGCGGGCTGGGCGGTGGGGACCGTCGTGGCCTCTCGCTCCGCCGCCTTCGCCGAGGGAGATCTGGTCATGCACGGCTCCGGCTGGCGTGAGCACGCCCTCCTCGACGAGGCCGGGCCGGGGCCTGTGACCCTGCGCCCCGAGCGGGTTCCCGACGACGTGCCGGCGCGGTGGTACCTGGGCCCCCTCGGCTGGGTCGGGCTCACCTCGTGGGTCGGGCTGCACGACGTCGCCGCGCTCACCGACGGCGACCGGGTCTTCGTGTCCGGAGCCGCCGGTGCGGTGGGCGGGCTCGCCGTGCAGATCGCCGCCCTGCTCGGGCACGAGGTGATCGGCAGCGCGGGGACCGCGGAGAAGGTGAGGCACGTCCGTGCGCTCGGCGCATCGGTGGCCTTCTGCTACCGGGACGGGCCGGTCGCGACGCTGCTGGCCGCGGTGGCGCCGGACGGCATCGACGTCTACTTCGACAACGTCGGCGGCGACCACCTGGAGGCCGCCCTGGACCTGCTGCGGCCGGGCGGGCGGGTGGCGCTCTGCGGTGCGATCGCCGGCTACGACGAGCCGGTCCCCGGCCCCACCAACCTCTTCAACGCCGTGGCTCGCGGCCTCACCCTGCGCGGCTTCATGGCGCGGATGTACCCGCACCGGCTCGGGGAGTTCCGGGAGCGGATGCGGGAGTGGCTCGCGACGGGTTCGATCGTCTACCCCGAGACGGTGCACCACGGGCTCGACGCTGCGCCCGCTGCATTCGCGGATCTGCTCGGCGGCGGGAACGTCGGAAAGGTGCTGGTGGAGCTGTGAGTTTCCTGCGACCTCCGTCCGACGCCCTCGCCACACCTCGGTTCGTCGGTGAACAGTTGCAGGTGCGCTTTCGCACCGATCCGGACGTGTATTGCAGGCTGCTGCCGCCGCCGCTCGAGCCGGCCGAAGAGCCGCTCGCCGTCGCCGCCGTCGGGTCGTGGCGCAGCAACTGCGTGGGCGACTACGCAGGCGGCAGTGTGGCGCTGGCCGCGGTCCATACAGGCGACCCGGGTGGGTTCGCCGTCGGGATGTGGATGGACTCCGAGCCCGCCGTGCTGTTCGGCCGTGAGGTGTTCGGAGAGCCGAAGAAGCTCGGCATCTCGGAGCTGGTCCGCGAAGGTGCGCAGGTCCACGGCTGGATCGAGCGCAGCGGCGTCCGGCTGGTGTCCCTGCGAGCGTCCCTCGACGCGGAGGCGGGCCCGTCCGAGACGACCAGGCTCGCCTTCAACTACCGCGCCCGCACGACCGCGGACGGCCGATCACTCGACGGCCCCGCGGTCCTCACCCGGACCACCTTCGCGACGCGCCTCGACACCCGGTCCACAGGCACCGGCACGGTCACCCTGCGCTCCGGCCCACACGACCCGGTGGGAGAGATCCCCGTCCTGGAGGTGCTGGGCGCGGAGTACCAGGTTCATGACCTCCGCGCGACCTGCGTGCCCGCAGCCGAGGTGCCCGGATCGCAGTTCCTGCCCTATCACCTGGGCCGTCAGGACGACTGGCGGCTACTGGACACGTTGGACCCCAACCAGAAGGAGAAGTCATGAGCGACAACGACGTCACGGCCCTCGCCGAGGCCTACATCGAGGCCTACAACAGCGGCGACCTGGACCGCATCGCCGCCACCCTCGCCGAGGACGTGGAGATCACCCACCACAACCGCGGCGCGCACGCCAAGGACAAGGCGGCGGCCATGGAGATGTTCACCGGCGCCGGTCAGGTCATGCCGGACAAGCACTTCGAGGGCCGGATCAACCTGCAGGTCACCGGCCCGGACAGCGTCGTCGTCCGCCACGTGTTCGTGGCCAACCCCAAGGTCGACATCCCGGGGTTCGGCCCGGCGGGCGAGGAGATCCGCCTCGAGCTCGCCACCTTCCTGCGGTTCGCCGACGGTCTGCTCGTCGAGTACAACGACTTCGGCTGATCAATGACGGAGTGGGCCCCGTCGTCACACGGGGTCCACTCCCCCGACCGGATCGGCCTGCAGCCAGACCCGCCGGTGCTCCGGCGGAACCTGCAGATACGCCTCGAGCGCAGGGGCGGAATCGGCGCCGAGCTTGGCACGGAACGCGCATTCCGAGCCCTGTTCCAAGGCGGCGCGGAGCGAGAGTCCGGCGCCGCGGTGCACCAGCCGCTTGGCCATCGCCACCGCCGTTCGGGGCATCGTAGCCATGCGTTCGGCATGCGCCACGGCGGCGCCGACGGCGAGCGCCTCGACGAGGCCGAGCTCGTAGGCCTCCTGCGGGGACAGTGGCGTCGCGGAAAGCCCGTGTAGGAGCGCAGCACCGGTCCCGACCAGCCGGGCCATGCGAGTGAGGCCGCCCGCGCCGGGCACGATCCCGAGCCGGACCTCGATCAGCCCGTGCCGGTGGTCACCCCATTCACCCACGCGCACGTCGGCGGCGAGGGCGAGCTCGAAGCCCCACCCCATCGCGTCGCCGTTGAGCGCCGCGATGACCGGGAACGGGAGGTCGTGCAGCCGCAGTGTGAGGGCCTGCGCGACCCCACCGCGCTCCGGCGCCGTGATCGGGTCCATCGCGCGTTGCGAGGTCAGGACCTCGTCGGCGTCGAAATGCGTGATGAACCGGCCGGGGACCCCGCCCGCGAGAACCACCGCCCCGACGTCCTCAGCGACCCACCGGTCGAGCCGTGCGTCCAGGTCCGCGAGACCCGCGTCGGTGAAGTAGCTCATCGGCGGGCGCGACCAGCGAGCCACCACGACCCGGCCACGTCGTTCCTCGCTCCAGCTCCCGGGCTACTCACAGCCCGACGACCGCCAGCGGCCGGATGGGAGAGCCGGTGCCGCCCTTGATCCGCAAGGGGGCGGCGGTGAAGAAGAAGCCGTCGTAGACCCGGTCGGCGGCGAGCTTCTCCAGGTAGACCGACTCCATGATCGGGACGCCCGCCTCGACCAGGAAGTGCACGTGCACGTTCATCGACGGCACGGTCCACTCCGGCTTGTGCTCGAAGCTCGCGGTGTCCGCACCGACGGCTCGGATCCCTCGCTCGGTCAGCCAGCGGGCACCGGAGATCGACACCCCGGGCACGCCGAACCCGGTGCCCAGGTATCGCGTCGGTTCGTCCCAGTGCAGCATCCGCCCGGTCCGGAACAGGACGATCGAGCCCGGCTCCGGGGCCGGCCGGTCGGCGAACCAGCCTTCGAGGGTGTCGGCGTGGAAGCCGTCCTCGTGGGTCATCTCCCGCCCGTAGATCTCGGTGCCGTCGACCAGGTGCCCCGGCCCGACGAGGGGCGGCAGCTCCTCGACGGACCCCACCGGCACACCCTCGGCCGTGGACTGGGCGGCAGCGACGTCCCGCCCATCGGAGATGCACCCGTCGAGCGCGACGTGGCCGAGCGAGTCGACGTGCGTGCCGCAGTGCCCCGGCATGCTCATCAGCTCCATCGCCGCGGTGATGCCGCCGGGGTAGACGTGGTCGCCGTGCTTCTGGACGAGCTCGTAGCGGAACTTCGGATGCGCCGGGTGCTGCGTCATCCCCTCCTCGAGACGGACGGCGAGATCGTAGACGCGGGACGCACCGGAGGCGGGCCAGGCCGCAGGACCTTCCCAGACGTCCCCGCCCCAGACAGCTGAGGTCATGATCGAGCTCCTTCAACAGTGGGTGCGACCTCGTCGAACAAGGCGGCGACGGCGGTCGGGAGGGCCCCGTCGGACGCGGGTTCGAGCAGCGCGAACGTGACCGGGCAGGAGGCGTACACCGCGGCGAGCGTCTCCACGACCTCGTCGGTGGGACGGCGAGCGAGCGCGCGTATCGGGCCACCGAGGAATCTGGGGAACGCGAAGCCCTCGGTGAGGGCGACGTCGACGTCCGAAGCACGTCGGGCGACACCGGAGGCGACGACCGCCGCCGCAGCGGCGATCATCGACCCGAGCACCCGCCGGCGGATCTCCTCGCCGCTCACCCGGCGCGCGCTGACACCGGCCTTCGCCCGAGCCTCGTCGATCAGCACGTCGACTGCCGGGTCGGCTTCGCCTCGTGGGGCGTTCTCCGAATAGCGGTACCAGCCCGCTCCGGTCTTGCGCCCGAGCCTGCCCGCCCCGCAGAGGGCGTCCGCGATCGTGACGTAGCGCTGCCGAGGATCGCGGGTGGGTGCGAGGCGCTTGCGTCGCGCCCAGGCGATGTCCAGCCCGGACATGTCCGCCACGGCGAACGGCCCGACGGCCAAACCCAGCCCACGGCACGCGGTGTCGACGTCCTGAGGAGAGGCGCCGTCCTCGACCAGGAACTCGGCCTGTGCCCGGTAGTCCGCGTAGACACGGTTGCCGACGAAACCGTCGCCGACGCCTGCCGGGATGCCCGTCTTGCCCAGTGTCGCCACGACCGCGGCGAGCGTGGCGGCGGTGTCGTCGTCCGTGCGGGCGGTGCGGATGACCTCGACGAGCGGGTTGCGGTCCGGTGGGTTGAAGAAGTGCAGGCCGGCGAAGCGCTCGGGTCGCGCGAGGCCCGCGCTCATCTCGTCCAGATCCAGGTAGGACGTGTTGGACGCGATCACGGTGCGCAGTGGGAGCAGCGGCTCGACGGCGCTCAGTAGCTCCTGCTTCACCGCCATGTCCTCGAAGACGGCCTCGATCACGAGGTCGGCTCCGGCGAGCTCTTTCAGGGCGGGGGATCGGCTGATTCCGTCCGGTAGGCGGGCGAGGGCGTCCTCGTTCGTGTCGACGACCGTGACGGCCAGTCCCTTCGCTGCGAAGGTCCTGGCCAGGGCTGCGCCCATCGTCCCGGCTCCGATGACCCCGACGGACTCCACTCGTCGGGCTGTCCCCGGGCCGCGGAGGTCCTTCGCCGTGGCCTGGCGCGCGAAGAACAGGTAGCGCAGGTTCTGCGCCTCCTCGCTGCGACGGAGCTCGTGGAACAGCGCCCGTTCCTCGGCCAGAGCCTGGTCGAAGGGGATCCCGGCCCCGCGGACCACCGTCTCCGCCGCGCGACGGACGTTCGGTCGAGCGCGGCTAGGCAGGGTGGCGTCGAGGTCGACCTCGACCGCATCGACCGGAAGGTCGCGCGTCCGACGTCTCCTGCGCAGGGCGCGCACTCGGGCGACGGCCTCGTCGAGCAGCGTTTCGGCGGCGACAACGGCGTCGACGAGGCCCAGGGCGAGTGCCTCGTCCGCCGGTACCTGCCGCGCGGAGGTGACCAGATCGACGGCGGCAGGCACGCCCACCAGGCGCGGTGCGCGTACCGTGCCGCCGGCGCCGGGGAGCATGCCGAAGGAGACCTCGGGGAATCCGAACCGCGCGCGGGGATCGGCGAGGCGCAGGTCGCAGCCGAGGGCGAGTTCCAGACCGCCGCCGAGGGCGAGCCCGGTCACCGCAGCCACGACCGGAACGGCCAGCGCCTCGATCGTGGCGATCACGTCGGGCAGCTGGGGGTCGGCGAGTTCGCGGTCGAACTCGCGGAGGTCCGATCCCGCGCAGAAGTGTGGGCCCGCGCTGCCGATCACGACGCCGTCGAGGTCGGCGGGGAGATCCGCGAGCGCGCCGGCCAGTGCTGCGCGCTGCGCGTGGGTGCCGGTGTTGACCGGTGGGTTGTCCAGCAGCAGGACGGCGGTCCGGCCACGCAGCTCGGTGCTGACGAGTGTCATTCGGGCTTCCTCGAAGGTGAGGGCTTTCGACGGCGGCGCGGAGCGGGCGTCGGAAGTTCCTTGGGGTCGTCCGGGTGGGTCAGCAGGCGCATGCCCATGTCGGCCCACACCGTCGCGATGGTCTGGGGATCATCGGCACCAGAGGGGCGGTACCAGTCGTTGATGCTGCTGAGCGAGCCGAGGACGAAATACGTGGCGTAGCGGGTGGACAGCCCGGGGGGGACGTCACCCGCCTCCTTCGCCTCGTCGATGAGGCGAATCAGGACGTCGTCGTAGTACGCGCGCTGCGCCACGACCTCGTCGTAGAACTCCCCGGTCAGGTAGCGCCATTCGCGGGCGTAGAGCGAGGCGCGCTCCGAGTTGGTGAGGAACCACTCCGCGTACTGCTGCAGGTACGCGTGGATGCGCTCCAGCGGCGGGGCCTCGAGCGCCTCGACCCGGGCCACGACCTCCATCGCGCCCGCGTGCGAGTCCTCGAAGATCCGTCGGAGCAGCTGCTCCTTGGAGGAGATGTAGTAGTAGAGACTGCTCTTGAGCATGCCGAGCTCGTCGGCGAGGTCCTGGATGGACGTGGCGGCGAAACCCTTGCGGTAGAAGACGCCGATCGCCTTCTCCAGCACCTCGGAGTCCCGGGTGCGGGCCTTGCGTTGGACATAGGTCCGCCGGCCCGCCGCGTCCGCTCCGCCCTGCTCAGCCACGTCGTACCCTCCCGGTTCGTGATCGACCACCGTAGCCGGGCTCAGCCCCAGCCCAGAGCGGCGACCTGCTCGGCCCGGTGGTCGACGAGAAGCCCTCGTAGGTCGCGGTCGGCGACGGCCCGGCGGTAGTAGAGGCCGATGTCGTGCTCCTCGGTGAACCCGATCCCGCCATGGAGCTGGATCGCTTCTTCGGTCACCTCCTGAGCGGCCTGCGCCGCAGCTATCAGCGCAGTACGCGTCGCCAGGGTCGCATCGGCGGGGGAGCCGCGGCCGACCGTCGCCGCGGCTCCGTGCACCAGCTCACGCGCCAGACTCACTGCGACGGCGGCGTCGGCCATCCTGTGCTTGAGCGCCTGGAAGCTCCCGATCGGCTTGCCGAACTGATGCCGGGTGCCGAGGTACTCGAGCGTCATGTCCAACGCCTGCGCCGCCCCGCCGACGTGGGTCGCGGCGAGGTTGATGTCTGCCGTCGCTCGGGCCAGGGCGACTGCGTCCGGTGTCGCGGCCAACTCCGTGACGGGTGTGCTGTCGAACGTCACCCGGAAGATCCGACGGGAGGGGTCGGTGCTGGGCACTCTGGTGGTTGCGACCCCCGCCGCCGTGGTGTCTGCGATCAGCACCGTCTCCCCGCGCGCGATGACGAGGACGTGCGCAGACCCGGCGTCGAGAACTCGGCTCGCTGTGCCGGTGAGGGCGTCCGCAGCGCGGTCGAGGGTGGACGTCGGGTCGTCGACCAACGCCGCGATCCGGGAGCCGGCGGCGACCGCTCGAACGAGATCCCGCGCCACCGGGTCCTCGCAGCCCAGCAGCACGGGCAGAGCGAAGCCCGCTGAAGCCAACAGCGGACCGACGGCGACCCCGCGGCCCAGCTCCTCGCAGAGGACAGCGAACTCGGACGGACCGTAACCCGCTCCGCCGAGGTCCTCGGGCAGGGCGAGAGCGGGCCAGCCCATCTCGGCCGTCTCGGCCCACACATTGCCGTCATATCCGGAGTCCGTCCGGCAGAGCGCGCGCAAGGTCTCGCCCGGCTGTCGTTCGGCAAGGAACCGCCGCACGACCGCGCGGATCTCGACGGCGTCGTCGTCGTGGTTCAAGGGTTCGGTGAGCAGCGCGCGTGTCATCGGGGCAGCCCCAGGAGTCGTTCGGCGATCACCGTGCGTTGGATCTCGGTAGTGCCTGAGTAGATGGACTTGGCGCGCGAGGCGAGCCGATGATGGATGGCGACCCGCAGGTCCGTCCCGGTGAGCTCGGCCGCGTCGGCGCTGAGGTCGGCGACGTCCTTCGCGAGCTCGCCCCAGACGAGGTTGGTGACCGACCCGGTCTCCGCGATCCGACCACCGGCCTCGGCGAGCAGGGCGAGCCGCACGTTCAGGGCGCGCAGCTCCTGGCAGCGCCGCCACAGGTCCACTGCACGTCCGCCGAGGTCGGCGCGCGCGGGCTGCGAGACCCTTGCACCCGCCGCCCGCACGGCATCGCGCGCGTCGACCAGCTCCACGAGCAACCGCGCGTGATCCGTGTAGCCAGGATCGCCGCGCTCGAACTGGAACAGCGTCATCGCGGCGGACCACCCTTGCCCCGGCTCGCCGACGACCCAGCTCGCGGGGCAGTGGACGCCGTCGAAGAAGACCTCGGCGAATTCGTGGTCGCCGCTGATCTGCTCGATCGTCCGGATCGTGACGCCCGGCTGGTCGGTGGGGCAGATCAACAGCGTCAGTCCGCGGTGCCGGACGGAGTCCGGCTCGGTGCGGGCGAGCACGAAGCAGTAGTCGGCGCGGTCGGCGAAGGTCGTCCAGATCTTCTGGCCGTCGATCACCCAGAAGCCACCGTCGAGCCGGGCCCGCGTGCGCAGCGAGGCGAGGTCCGAGCCGGAGTCCGGCTCGGAGAAGCCCTGGCAGAACAGGTCCTCGCCGGACAGGATCCGCGGCAGGAAACGCTGCTTGAGCTCCTCGGTGCCCAACTGCATCAGTGTGGGGCCGAGCAGGATCATCCCTGGGGTGTTGGCAGGCTCGGGAGCGCGATGCAGCGCGAGCTCCTCGTAGGCCATGAGCTGGGTCAGCGGCCCGTCGGCCCGGCCGCCGTACTCTCGGGGCCAGGTGAGCCCGGCCCACCCGCCGCGGTGCATCGTGGCCTGCCAGTCGCGACGCTGCGCGAACAACGCGTCCTCGCCCTCGGGTGCGGGCCCGGCCGGAACGTGCTCGGCGAGCCATGACGCGAACTCGGCGCGAAAGGGGTGGTCGAACGGGACGGCCGGGTTCTCCGGCCCGAGGATGGAGCGGTCGAGTGCGGTACGAACCTGCGGGATCGTGGTCACTGGCCCCTCCGGCTCAGGGCGACGTGCAGGCCGGGGCGGCTCACCGAGACCGACGTCAGAGTGGCGCGCTCGGCGATCAGGTCCTCCAGCTCGGTCACGATGGCCGCAGAGGCCCACCGGGGGTCGGTGCGAATCGGGCCCGCTGCCTGCATCCGATCCACCTCCTCGTCGGAGGTCATGAAGCGCAGCAGGAGCTCCTCGTCGCTCATGCCTGGGGCGTAGCGCTTGCGGATTTCGGCGAGGCTCGGCGCGGGTCTCTCCCAGGTGGCGAGCTGTCGGGCGCGGGGGCTCGACAACACCCGGTCCTTCACGGCCGGGTCGACCGGGGCTGCCAGTGGGCCGTAGTGCTCCAGCACGTAGTGCACGACCTCGTCCGGGACCATCGAGTATCGGTCGCCGGTCACGACGTTGAGCACGGCCTGAATGCCGACGAACTGGGAGAACGGTGTCGCCATGATCGGCTCGCCGAGCTCGCGCCGGACCCGGGGGATCTCGTCGAGGACCTGCGGGAGCCGGTCGGCCATCCCGTGCGTGGCGAGCTGGTTGCGCAGGGTGCCCATCATCCCGCCGGGCACCTGGTGGTGGTAGACGCGGGGGTCGTACTCGGCGACCTCGCCCAGCGGGCGTCCCTCGGCGCGCGCGGCCCGGGCGAAGTTCTCGGCCACCGGTGCGAATCGGTCGGTGTCGAGCGAGTGCGTGTGACCCAGTGCCTCGACGACGGTCACCATGCTCTCCGTCGACGGCAGCGAGACGCCGTTGGCCAGGGGGCGGGACGCGGTGTGCAGCCAGGTGAACCCGGCCTTCATCCCCTCGATGTAGTTGTGCTGGGCGAGCCCCGTGGTGGAGTGGCAGTGCAGCTCGAGCGGGATGTCGCCGGTCGCGGCGCGGATCGCGGGAAGCAGGGTCGCCGCACGCTCCGGCTTGAGGACGCCGGCCGCGTCCTCGACATAGAGCGTCTGCGTACCCGGCCACGACGCCATCTCCTTCGCCTTGGCGGCGAAGAAGGCGTCGTCGTGCACGCTGGTCAGGCCGTACATCACAGCCGGGACCGCTGTGCCGCCCGCTGCGGTGATCACCTCGGAGAGCCTGCGCATGGTGGGCAGGTCGAAGAGGCAGTCGTAGAGCCAGAAGCTGGTGACCCCGTGCTTGATCAGCGTCTGTGCCCAGAGATCGATGATGCACTCCGGCGTGTGCGCAAAGCCGATCACGCTGATCGTGCGCAGCCCGGATCGCAACTCGTTGCCACGCAACCCGTTCACGAGGAAGTCGGTGGTGGCCCAGGGATCGTCGGCGTACTCGCGGAGCAGCACGGTGAACATCCCCGCGCCGGTGAGGTCGACGACACGGAAGCCCGTGCGGGCGATGTCGGATAGCGCTTCGGCGGCCTCGTAAGCACGCATCCGCATGCCCCAATGGCTCTGCTGCCCGTCGCGCAGTGTCTGGTCGACGAACTCGATGTGCATGCCGCGCGCTCCCGACAGTTTCGACCGATCGTTCGGTGAAAACCTAGGCGAAGCGAGCTGCCCGGTCAATGCCAGACGGCGAGATCAGCTGGGCCGCTGGCGCGGCTTCGCCCTGTGGACCGGGTGGGCCGCTTACTCCGCCTTCGGGAGGCCACCATGGCCATCACGCGCGACGGCGAGGAGGCCGCTCAGAACATTCTCGGGCAGGCGCGCCGCTGGCCTTGATCGTGTCCGGGGCGACGGCCGGTTCGTCCACCGACCTGCCAGGCGGAGCACTGTGTCGCGCATGATCATCGACGGCTCGCGGGGTTGAGCACGATGATGGCCTTGCCACCGGCGGCTCCGCCGACGACCTCCGCGTCCCCGGCCAGGCCGCTGCGGGCGCGGAGCGACTCGGTCAGCTGGGCCGTCGTCCAGACGTGGTCCGGCGGTGCCGCGATCGTCATGCTTGCGTCCCTCCGTCGGTCGCCGTCGTCCGGATGGCACGGCGCCACGGATTTGGTCGCACCTACAATGGTCTGATCGAAAGAGCTGCACGCCCGGTTGACCCAGGGGTACCATCGGTCGAACGGTCGGACCGCTGAGCGGGCGAGCCTGCGTACCGACGCATCGAGGCGAACCGGTCGGTCAGGAGGCTATGGTGCAGGACCTCGTCGATGACCTGAGCGGCGGTGACCCCGAACCGGAGGCCCTGCTCGCCCGGACCCACACCACTCTCGCCGAGATCGCGGACGTGGCCCGGCGCCACGACGACCCGCTGCTCGTCTGCCCCATGGCCGAGACGCTGCACGCGGCCGTGGAGTCCCTGACGGTGGGGGAGCGCTACCTGCGCCGGCGCCTGGGCCTGGCCGACGGCAGCGGTGCCACCGCGGACACCGCGGACCTGCTGCTCCTCCTGGAGGCCCAGGAGCTGCGCCTCTCCATCGGGGAGCTGCGGGTGCGGCGCCGGGCGAGCCTCGCCGCCGAGCTGCACCGGTCCCTGACCCGGCTGCGCGCCGGTCTGGACACCACCGCTCTGCTCCGCGAGGTACCGCGCGAGCTGGGGAGGCTGGGGTACAGCCGCTCCCTGATGTCCGGGGTGCGCGGCACCACCTGGCGGGCGACCTCCGCCTTCGCGCACCAGGACGAGTCGCTGGCGGGCGCGCTCGTGCAGGTCGGGTCGAGCATGCCCGGCCGGATCGGCCGCGAGGAGCCCGAGACGGAGGCGGTGCGCGGGCGGACGGCCGTGCTGGTCCGGGATGCGCAGTCGCAGCCTCGGGTCCACCGCCAGCTCGTGATCCTCGGCGACACCCGTGACTACGCCGCCGCCCCGGTGGTGGTGCACGGCGGCGTCGTCGGGTTGCTGCACGTCGACCGGCACTCGCAGGCCGACGCCGTCGACGAGGGCGACCGGGACCTGCTCGGCCTCTTCGCCGACGGGGTCGGGCTGGCCCTGGAACGGGCGCGCTACCAGGAGCGGATCGGTGCGTTGCGCCGCCAGTTCGAGCTGCAGATCAGCGGGATCGACGAGCTGACCTACGGAACCTCCGGGTGGGACGAGCTCGTCGAGCGCCCCACGTCGCACCCCTACCTGTCCGACGGGCCGCTCAACGAGCTCACCCGGCGTGAGCTGGAGGTGCTGCGTCACCTCGCCGGAGGTGCGTCGAACCAAGATATCGCCGACCGGCTCCAGCTGTCGGTCGGCACGGTGAAGACCCACGTCAAGGGCCTGCTCCGCAAGCTGGGAGCAGCCAACCGGGCCGACGCCGCCGCCCGCTTCCACGCGCTCACCAAAGGCTGAGCGGGGGAGAAAAGCACCCCCCGGGAGAGAGGTGGGTCACGTCGCGCGGGCAGAGGATCGGCAGGACGCGAGGACCACCTGTCGACCAACGGAGGTTGCCATGGCCGAGACGGCCGAGGACGTCGCCTACGAGCCCGTGGGTGTCGGGCTCAACGTCCACGAGACCCCCGCCGTCGAGGGCCGGGTCAAGTGGCTGGACTCGCCCGACGAGGTGCTGGACTTCGTCGAGGAGGAGGACGACGTCACCGACGTCGTGGTGATCGTCCGCGGTGGGACCACGACGTTCCTGACCCCGGCGCTTACCGCGGGGATCTGCGGGATCGTGACGCTGCAGGGTGCTCCGGAGAGCCACCTGGGCATCGTGAGCCGCGAGTACGGGATCCCGTGCATCATGTCCGTCGCCTTCGACAAGGGCGTGCGAACCTCGCGCGGCGAGGTCGTGCCCGCCGACGGCACCCGGATCAAGCTCGACGCGTCTACCCGGCCCAAGGCCACGGTCAGCGTCGAGGTCGGCGCCCCCGTCTCCGACGAGCCGGTCGCGGACGCGGGCCCCGGGATGACGCCAGAGCAGCTCGCCCAGATCCAGCTCCTGCTGGAGAAGTTCGGCGGGGAGGTCCCACACGGTGCCGAGGGCGATGCCGTGATGCGGGCGAAGCTGAACACGAAGATCCTCGAGCTGACCGACGACAGCGCGGACCGGCAGCTGACCGTGACCGAGGTCAACGACATCCTGCTCTACCTGACCTGGAACGAGTGGGACGCACTCGCCGCCCGCGCGACCGAGGGGGAGTCCGGCCTGATCCCGCGCCAGGAGTACGAGGCGCTGGGCATCCTCAACTCGTGGTTCCGGCACCCGGGCTGGCTCAACGTGATCGAGGAGAAGGTCGGCGGCACGGGCGTCGTGGACATCGGTGCCCTCGCGCAGCGCGAGATCGGCACCAAGGTCAACCTCCTGCACGCCTGGGCGGCCCTGGCCGCTCCGTTCTTCGGCCGCGGCATCGCGGTCGAGATGGGCCTGCACGACGAGCACCGCGGGGCGGCGGACCTGCTCCCCAGCGCCACCACGGTCCGCCGGATCTACCAGGGCATCTGGGGGCAGGGCGGCATGTTCACCTCAATGCGGGACTACCACGCACCCCTGTTGAACGGCGCATGGCTGGACCGTTTCGCCGCCGACCGCATCGCGCTTGCGGGCACTGATGCCCGCTCCGCCTTCCAGAAGTTCAACGCCTCGGCCGAGCTGCTGGGCTTCCTGCACCACTTCGACAACCGACTCGGCCTGGGCGACAGCGGCCCCTACCCGCTGCCCGACGGCGAGTTCGTCATGGTCCGCGACCTGTTCGTCAACGAGCCCGCCTTCGAATGGTCCGAGCTCTCTGGCGATCTGCCGTACTCGATCACCATGGCGATGGCCTTCAAGCCGGACAGCGGACTCGAGGTGAAGGTCACCGACCTGTCCACGATGTTCACCGAGCCCACGAACTACCTTCAGCACCTCGCCGGTGTCTCGGTCTACACCCGGCAGCACTGGGACACCCCGGCCACCGAGGTCCAGGCGCTCTCGGTGTCGGACATGGCCGCGCTGCGGCAGCGCGTCGAGACGGCGTCCGCTGCGCTCTACCGGCACATCGCGGGCATGGAGCACCGGGAGAAGGTGCTGGCCGGCGCGAAGGTCTACACGGCGGGCTTCATGCTCCCGTTCGCCCGCGCCGCCGGAGTCTACGACGAGCTCGTCGCCGAGCACGGGCTCTTCGAGGTCCACCACGAGGCGGCGGCGGTCTACGACCGGATCGTCAGCGGCGTCGCGACCGAGATGATCCCGCGGCTGTTCCTCACCGGCTCGTGGGGTGTGCCGGTGCCCGAGCAGGGCTGACCGCCCCCGGGCCGGTGGGCTCGGCCCCCGGGCGCACCGGCCTACCGTTCGACAAAGCAGGAGACGAGATGACGGTGGACGTCGGGTCCGCTTCGGAGATCGACCTCACGGACATGCGACCGTTCGTGGCGGGCACCCAGCACGAGCTGTTCCGGGCATTGCGGGACCACGACCCGTTGCACTGGAACGACGAGACCGACGGCGGACGCGGCTTCTGGTCGCTGACCCGCTACGCCGACGTCCGCGAGGGGGCGAGCGACCACGAGCGGCTCTCCAGTGCGGAGGGCACCCAGCTCGCAGAGCGCCGCGTCGAGGGCAAGCTGCACAGCCTGCACAACATGGACGAGCCCGAGCACGGCAAGCTCCGGCGCATCGCGATCCCGTACCTGCGGGCGGTGAAGATCAAGCGCTGGCAGGCGTCGATCACGGAGTCCGTGACCACCCTGCTCGACGAGATCGAGGCCGCGGGCGAGGTCGAATTCGTCCACGCCGTGTCGGCCAACCTGCCGATCCGCGTACTGGCGCGCGTGCTCGGCGTCCCCGCGGAGGACTGCGCGACGCTGGCCGAGCTCAGCAACGTCGCGCACATCCAGGACCCCGAGTACGTCACCACCGACGAGCAGCGCGAGACGGCCCGCGAGGAGCTGTTCGCCTACTTCAAGGACCTGACCGCCAAGCGTCGCGCCGACCCGCAGGACGACCTCGTGTCGGTGTTGGTGCAGGGCGAGGTGGACGGCGAGCCGCTGAGCTGGGAGCAGCTCGCGGCCTACTACATCGTGCTCATGGCCGCCGGGAACGAGACGACCCGGCACCTGATCTCCGGCGCCGTCGACGCCTTCGACCGCTTCCCCGACGAGTGGGCGCGGCTGCGCGTGGACCGGAACCTGCTCCCGTCTGCCGTCGAGGAGATGTTCCGGTGGGTCTCGCCGGTCGCGTTCATGCGGCGCACCGTGCTCGCGCCGGTCGAGTGGCACGGCCGCACGATCGAGCCGGGGCAGAAGGTGGTGCTGTGGTTCGGCAGCGCCAACCGGGACGAGAGGGTGTTCACCGACTCCGACCGGTTCGTGATCGACCGAACCCCGAACGACCACCTGACGTTCGGCTGGGGCGTGCACTTCTGCATGGGCGCCCACCTGGCCCGCGCCGAGGTCAGCGCCCTGTTCGGGCAGATGCTCGACCGCGGGCTGGACGTCCGGCTGGCGCGGCCACCGGAGCGGCTGGAGGCGAGCATGTTCGCCGGGATCAAGCGCATGCCGGTCACCGTCGAGCGCACGTGGTGAGCCCGACGGCGGGGCTGCTGCACTTCCGCGAGGTCGCCGGGCTGCCCACCCCCGACGGCCGTCGGGTGCGCCGCGGGCAGCTGTTCCGCAGCGACACCCCGCAGTTCCGCAACGCGGCGGGCGCCCGACACCTCGTCGACGAGCTCGGCATCCGCACCGTGCTCGACCTGCGGCTCCAGCACGAGGTGGAACGGGAGGGGCGGGGCGAGCTCGCCGCGCTGCCGCACCGGCACCTGCCGTCCAATTCGGCGACGTGATCGGCGACTCCTCGGCGGGCCGGGTGGCGCCGCGGGCCCGACGGGTGAGCATCTTGCCTGACCTACGTGCGGGCGTCGCCGGAGTCGGTGGCCGGCGCCGTCACCGAGCTCGCGGACGCCGCCGGGGCGGTCCTCGTGCGCTTCAGCGTCGCGCGGGACCGGACCGGGGTGGCCGTCGCGGTGGTGCTCGAGGCGCTCGGCGTGCCGCGCGAG
Organism: Pseudonocardia kujensis; assembly: GCF_021283305.1. Classification (GTDB taxonomy): domain Bacteria; phylum Actinomycetota; class Actinomycetes; order Mycobacteriales; family Pseudonocardiaceae; genus Pseudonocardia; species Pseudonocardia kujensis. The sequence continues at coordinate 92,638 of NZ_JAJSOK010000003.1, read as the reverse complement.
AAGGTTGTGGCCGAGGGCGCCGCGGAGCCCGCCGGTGCGCGGGCGGGTATGGAGCGGCTGCGAACCATGGTCACCCACGGGGAGGCCGTCGCAGCGTTCCCCGCCGACCTCTACGACACCACCCCGACTCCATACGCCGATTTCTGGACGAGCGGCACGGCGGCGCACTCGGGCTGCTGACCGCGCACGGGGTCGGCGCCGACGTCGTCGAACGGCTGCGGGACCGTCTACTCGAGAGGACCTGATGTACCCCCCTGTGCACGCCGCCGAGGCACCCGAGCGGCCCGCGATGGTCCTGGCGGACAGCGGCGCCACCCAGGCCTACGCCGAGCTGGGGGACCGCAGTGCCCGGCTCGCCACCTGGCCGCGCCGGCCTGGTCGAGGTGCACTCCGCGGGCACCGCGATAGCCGCCGTGGTCATCGTGCTGCCCACGGCCCGCCTGCAGGAGCGGATGGCGGCGGGGCTCGTCGAGAGCCTCGCCGGGGCGTCGTCGGCGGTCGAGGCCTGCCTCGCCGACGACGCCGGGTGAGGCCTCAGTCCGTCGCCGGGACCTCGCTGTGGTCCAGCGAGTACCGGTACGGGCCCATGAACAGCAGGCAGGCGATGCTGACCGCGACCAGTCCGACGATCGGGAACGCACCCGCACTGTAGGAGCCGGTGGCCGCATAGATCTGGCCGAGCAGGAAGATCCCGAAGGCCGAGCCCATGGCGTACAGGAAGTAGACGAAGCCGAGGACCCGGGCGTAGGAGTGCTTGGGGAAGTAGCGGCTCACCATGTACGCGGCGACATCACCCTCGGCGCCAAGGCCGAGGCCGACCAGCGCCGCCCCCAGGAACAGCAGCCCGACCTGCGTGGACAAGATCAGCAGGAACACGCCGACCGCGGTCAGCGCGAAGATGGCGGTGGCGATCAGCGGGGCGAAGAAGCGGTCCAGGAGGTAGCCGACCAACAGGCGGGCGGCCAGCGAGGCCAGGCTCACCGCCGAGAGGACGGCGACCGCGGTCGGCTGCGCGACACCCTTGTCCGTCGACATCGGCACGACCTGGGCCATGAGCCCGAAGGTGGCCGAGGAGACCAGGAAGATCGCGATCGCGAGCAGCCAGAACTGCCGGTAGCTCCGCGCCACCGTCCAGAGGGACTCACCCGCGACCCGCCCCGCCCGGCGCGCGGCCAGGCGCTCGGCCTCGTGCTCGGGCGGCATCCGGGTGACGAAGGCGTACACCGACGCCGGGATGACGGTGCACAGCGCACCGATCACGAGGAACGCACCGCGCCAGCCGACGAGGCCGAGCAGCCCGTTTGCCAGGAACGGCATCAGCACGCCGCAGGCACCGAGTCCCGCCATCATGACGCCGAGCGCGATCCCGCGCCGGTCGCGGAACCAGGCGCTGACCACGGTGGCGTGGGCGACAGGATTGACGGCGCCGGCGCCGGCGCCGATCAGCACACAGAGCGCGAAGAACAGTGTCGGGCTGTCGCCGAGCGTGCTCAGCAGCATGAGCCCGCCACCGAACGCCAGCACCATCGGGACGGAGGGCTTTCGCGGCCCGAAGCGGTCCACCAGGACGCCCAGCGCCACGATGCTGATGCCGATGAACACGGTCTGCACGGACAGGCCGTTGGTGAGGACGCTGCGCTCCCAGCCCAGCTCTTCGGCCATCGGCTTGCCGAGCACATTGATGAGCACGTTGACCGTGCTGGTCCCGAACAGGAGCGTCAGGAACCCGGTGATGGGGAACCACCAGCGGTGCAGGACGCCGGTCCCCACACTGGTCGGTGTCGCACTGCGTGTACTCATGCCTGTTCCCGTCTGTCGGGGCGCTCACGGGCCCGATCCGGTCGAGCGTGACGGATGGGACCTCCGTCACGCTCGACAGGGAACATTATGGTCTGGCCAAAGTCAATGGTCGGACCGAAGCCTTCGTGTCATGCGTGGGCGGCGGCGATCTTCGCGGTGTCGCAGTACTCCTGGAAGCACTTCACGTCGCCGTCCTCGAACGTGAAGATCTGCACGTACACGCCCCGGAAGGCGACGTGCTCGTTGCTCCAGGACTGCCCGGCCTGCACGTCGACGCGGCTGCCGGCCCGGGTGACGATGGTGTTCGGGTCCTCGCCGACGAGGATGTCGGTGATCTCCCGGTGCTCGGTGAAGTGCTCGCAGTAGGCGGGTCGGCCGTCGGGACAGGTGCGACAGGACCCGCAGCAGCCGAAGGTGAGCGCGGCCAGCACCTCGTCCGGGCACGGCGCGGCGAGGTCCAGCTCGATGATGTCCGAGGGCGGCGGGCCCCGCGCGCGACGGAGGTGGTGACCTTCACGCGCCGCCCCGGGCCAGGTCGCGCAGGACGAACTTCTGCACCTTGCCCGTGGCGGTCATGGGCAGCTCGTCGACCAGCAGGAGCTTCTCGGGCAGCTTCTGGGTGGAGATCCCGCGGCCGCGCAGGAAGTCGGTGACCTCGGGGAGGGTGGGCTGCTCGCCCGCGGTCGGCACCACGACCGCGCAGACCTTCTCGCCGAGCCGCTCGTCCGGGTAGGCGACGACGGCGACCTGGGCGACCGCGGGGTGGTCCAGGATGTACCCCTCGACCTCGGCGGCGCTGATGTTGGTCCCGCCGCGGATGATGATGTCCTTCAGCCGGCCGGTCACCCGCAGGTAGCCCTGCTCGTCGAGCCGGCCGAGGTCGCCGGTGTGGTGGCGGCCCTGGCGGTCGATGGTGGCCGCGGTGCGCTGCGGATCCCGCCAGTAGCCGAGGATCGCGCCGGGACCGGCGTAGCAGATCTCGCCCTCCTCGCCGGTCGGCACCGCCTCACCGTCCGGCCCGAGCAGGGTGATCTCGATGCCGTCGAGTGCCGCGGACCCGTCCGACCCCGCCCGGCGCTCCAGCGAGTCTCCGGGGTGACAGCAGGTGCCGGCGAGGATCTCCGTCGCGCCGTAGAGCGGCATGAGGACGCCGCCGGCGAACGCCTCGTGAAACTCGTCGGCGAGCGCGGCTGGGATCGGCGCACCCGCACACAGCCAGAACCGCATCGACGACAGGTCCCGCTGGGCCGTGCGCTGCGCGTCGAGGGCCATCCGCACGAACGGGGTCGCCGTGGCGGTGGCGGTGCACCGGTACCGCTCGATGCGGCGCAGCCCCTCCTGCGGCTCCCAGACGTCGAGCAGGTGGGTCTCGGCGCCGACGGCCAGCGGTACGAGCACCCCCACCACCAGGCCGGTGGCGTGCGCGACCGGCGAGGGCATGAACACGACGTCCTCGCGACGGGTCTGGAACACGTCGTGGGCCAACCCGCGCGCCGAGTAGAACGCCGTGTTCCAGGTGTGCACGCAGCCTTTCGCCGTCGACTCGGTCCCGGAGGTGTAGACGATCAGGTGCGGCAGGTCCGGGTCTGCGGGCGGGCCGAACATCGCCGGGTCGGCCTCGGTTGCACAGGCCTCCTCGAAGCCCAGCTCGTCCTCCTCGACCGTGCCGCGGGCGACGATCAGGGTCCCGAGCTCCGGGATTTCCGTGCGGAGGGCGCGGAACATCCCGGCGTGGTCGAAGCCCCGGAACTCGCCCGGGCAGATCGCTGCGACCGCGCCGGAGTTGCGCAGGACGTGCTCGACCTCGGTCCGCCGGTACACCGCCATGATCGGGACGAGGACCGCACCGATCCGGGCGATCGCGAGGTAGCCCACCACGAACTCGGCCCAGTTCGGGAGCTGCATCACGACCCGGTCGCCGCGCTCCACGCCGGCGCCGACCAGGGCGGTGGCCAGACCGTCCACACGGTCCCGCACAGTCGTGTAGTCCCACTCCACGGTGCCGTCCGAGACGAACCGCCGGCCCGGAGTCTCGGCCGCCCAGCGGTCGAGCAGCTCGACCGGTGAGCCGCCGCGCCACCAGCCGCGATCCCGGAAGAGTCGGACCGACTCCTCGTCGTAGCGGTCGTGCACGGTCAGTACCGGGATTGTGGGGCTGGTCATGATTCTCTCCGCCTCGTCGCGGGCCGACCGGGATGGGGAAAGGCTAGCGAGTTCTGATCGCCCTTACCAATGGTCGGTCCAAAAGATCGCCCGGCGACGTGGACCCACGCACCCATGCGGCAGCGGCGCCGCACCGCCCGGACGGGTACCTGAACCTGACCGGCAGGGCTCAGTCAGACGATCATCAGCGGCGGCGTGAACGTCTACCCTCGCGAGGTCGAGGACCTGCTCGCGCTGCACCCCGCGGTCGCGGACGTGGTCGTGTTCGGGGCGCCTGACGAGGAGTACGGCGAGCAGGTGCGCGCCGTCGTGGAACCGCTCGGGGAGCCGGCGCCGGGCCTTGCCGAGCAGCTCGTCGCGCACTGCCGGGAGCGCCTGGCCCACTACAAGTGCCCGCGGCGTATCGACCTCGTCGACCGGGTCCCGCGCAGCGACGCGGGCAAGATCCTGCTCGACCGGGTGCGGGGCGCGGTCTAACCCCGGCGCACCAGCGCGTTCGCCCGCACGACCTCCTGGCCATCGGCCGTGGCACGGAGCGCCAACCCGGCCAGCGGCTCGTCCGCGGAATCGGTGAGGCCGGTGACCTCGCCGGTGAGCCGCAGGATCGCACCCGGCTGCACCGGGGCGAGAAAGCGCACGTCGAGCTCGCGCAGGTGCTCGACGCCGCACCAGTCCGTGAGCCAGGACGCGAGCATCCCGGCCTGCATCTGCCCCATCGCGATCACGTCGTCGAAGCCCGCCTCACGCGCGAACTCGGGATCGTGGTGCAGCGGGTTGAAGTCCCCGCCCGCGCCGGCGAACCGGATGATGTGGGTCCGGGTGACCGGGCCGAGCTCCTGCTGGGGGACCGGGTCGCCCTCCGCGACGCGGCGAGGCTCCCGCCCGCTCACCGGCCACGCTCCACCACGGTCTCGCGCCACTCGACGGCGGTCTCGCCCGCCTCGTCGAGGAACCGGGTCTCCAGGGTGAGCCTGCGCATCGGGCGGGATCCCGGACCGGCCCCCCACCTCCTCGTCCCCGACGAGCGTGCGGGCGCCTCGCAGCCGGTCGCCCGCCACCAATGGCCGGTGGTAGCGCCAGCGCACCCCGCCGACCATGACGCGTTCCAGGGCCGGGCCGAGCTTCTCGACCATGGCTCGCTGGTCCCGGTGGTGCCCGCTCACCACGACGTGGGTGGGGGTGGCGGCCACCGCGGAGAGGCCCGCTACCCGGCGGCGGCGGGGTCCGAGTGCACCGGGTCCAGGGCCGTGGTCGCCGCGGCGAACTCGTCGATCTTGCCCTCCTCCACGGTAAACCCCACCTCGTCGACGACGTCTCCGATGTTCATCCCGCCCACTCCTCCAACAGCGCCAGCTCGGGCAGGTGCTCGCACAGTACGGCCTCCTCGTCGGTGGCGGGCCCGTCCGTGGCGGCGGGGTCGTCGCCGAGCCAGATCTCGCCGGTGGTGCCGTCGAGTGTCACGAGATCGCCTGCCGCGATGGTGAACCGGCCGTCCCGCGTCCGGGCTCCCTCGCCGGTGATCTCCAGGTCCTCCGCCCCGACGACGGCGGGCAGCCCCCAGCCGCGCGCGACGACGGCGGCATGGCTGACCAGCCCGCCGGTCCCGGTGATCACGCCGACCGACACCGCCATGCCGGGCACGTCCTGCGGGCTCGTCTCGGGCCGGATGAGCACGAGGTCCTCGTCCTCCCCGGCGTCCGCGGCCTCCTCCGAGCTGAACACCGCCTTCCCGGTGACCCGCCCGGGTGAGGCGCCGAGTCCCTTCGCGACCGCCTCGCCGCGCTGTGCCACCCCGGCCGCGGCCAGCACCGCCTTCCGTGCGGCCGCCCGGACCTCCGGGTCGACCCGGGCCACCGCCTGCTCCCGCGTGAGCGGGCAGTCCGGCTCCTCGGCCATCTGCACCGCCGCGCGGACCGCGGCCACGGCACTGCGCTTCCCGATCCGGGTCTGCAGGACCCACAGCCTGCCCTGCTCCACGGTGAACTCGACGTCGCAGATGTCCGCGTAGTGCTGCTCGAGCCGGTCGAGCACCCCGTCCAGCTCGGTCCAGATCGCGGGCAGCTCGGCCCTGAGGGACTCGATCGTCTGCGTGCGGGCGACGCCGGACACCACGTCCTCGCCCTGGGCGCGCGGCAGGTAGTCGCCGTAGCGGCGGGCCTCGCCCGTGGACGGGTCCCGGGTGAACACCACCCCGGTTCCGGACTCGCCGCCCCGGTTGCCGAACACCATGGCCTGCACGTTCACGGCCGTGGCCAGGGCGCCGTCGATCTGCTCGCGCTGCGCGTAGGCCAGCGCCCGCTCGCTGCCACACGAGCGGAATACGGCCTCGATCGCCCCGCACAGCTGCGAGCGCGGGTCCTGCGGGATCTCGACGGTCGCGCGCACCCGGGCGATCTCCGCCCGCAGCGCGTCGATGTCGTCCGCGGGAGCCTCCTCGCCGAGATCGTCCACCCCGAGCACCGTCGTGGCGTACATCCGCACGAAGCGGCGGTAGCAGTCCCAGGCGAACCGCTCGTCCCCGGAGGCGGCGGCCAGCCCGAGCACCGTCTCGTCGCTGAGGCCCAGGTTGAGCACGGTGTCCAACATGCCCGGCATCGATCGCGGGGCGCCGCTGCGCACGGCGAGCAGCAGCGGGTCCGCCGGATCGCCGAACCGCCTGCCCAGGATCCGGCCGAGCCGCTCGACGTGGTCGGTGACCAGCCCGTCGAGCTCGGCGGGCCAGCCGCCCGCCAGGTAGCGGCGACAGGTGCCGACGGTGATGGTGAAGCCGGGCGGAACGGGGAGCCCGAGCGCCGTGGTCATCTCGGCAAGGCCGGCCCCCTTGCCGCCGAGGACGTCCGCCAGGCCACGGGCCGGCACTCCGTGGTCGTGGTCGAAGGGGAACACCGCGACGCTCGACGGGGCGTCGGCGACTGTGGTCGGGGAGGGCATCGTTGCGGTCCTCTGGATGTGTCGTCGGGACGGTGCGCCGCCGAGTCAGGCGCGGGTCGGTGCGACCCGGGCGATCTTGCGGGCGATGTCGTCCCGGAGCAGGTGCTTCTGGATCTTGCCCGTGGCCGTCGTCGGCAGGCTCTCGACGAGCTCGAGTCGCTCGGGGGTCTTCTGGATCGCGACGCCACGCTCCAGAAGGTAGGACTTGAGCTCCTCCAGGGACGGCGGGCGGGCCGCGTCCGCCGGAACCACGTAGCAGCAGACCCGTTCGCCGAGCCGCACGTCCGGCATCCCGACGACGGCCGAGCTGCCGACGCCGGGGTGCTCGACGAGCAGGTCCTCCAGCTCCCGGACGCTTATGTTCATGCCTCCGCGGATGACGATGTCCTTGGTGCGCCCGGTGACCCGGACGTAGCCGTCGGCGTCCATCCGGCCGAGGTCGCCGGACCGGGAGAAGCCGCGGGCGGTGTACAGCTCGGCGGTCTCCTCCGGGCGCCCGAGGTAGCCCAGCATGTGACTCGGCCCCCTGTAGGCGATGTCGCCCTCCTCGCCCTGCGGGACGATCGCCCCCGCCTCGTCGACGATCTCGACGGCGGCACCGGGCAGCGGGGCGCCGTCGGAGACCAGCGCGCGCTCGGGATCGTCCACGACCGTGCAGGTCGTGGTGGTGAGGTTCTCGCTGCGCCCGTAGAGGCTGAGGATCTTGGCGCCAGGCAGTACCGTGCGGGCCCGCTCGACCACCGAGCGGGGGATCGGCGCCCCCGCGGAGACCCAGACCCGCAGGCTGGAGGTGTCGTGCTCGGCAGGGTCGAACGCGTCGAGCAGCATCTGCAGGAAGGTGGTGGCCGTGACCGCCACCGAGCAGCCGTAGCGGGCGATCTCGACCAGGCCGCGCTTCGGCTCCCACTCGGCCATCACGTGTGTCGAGCCGCCGGCGAGCAGCGGCATCAGTATCCCGGTCACCAGGCCTGTGGTGTGGGTGATCGGGGACGGGCTGAAGCCCACGTCGTCCGCGGAGTAGGCGAACGCCTCGGTCAGCCCCCTGGCACCGGAGGCGTAGGTGTTGAAGGTGTGCACACAGCCCTTGGGCCGGGCCGTCGTGCCCGACGTGTAGACGATCACTAACGGGTCGTCGGCCGTCACCGGGGTGCCGATCGAGGCGACGGCCTCCGCCGGGTCGACGTCGGGGGTCACCGCGGCGAGCGTGGTGAGCACGCCCTCGGGGACGACGTCCGCACGCACGGCGACGACGGTGTGCACGGTCGGCCTGGTGGCCGCGAGATCGCGGTACATCCCGAGGTGGTCGAAGCCTCGGAAGATCGCGGGGGTCACCACGACCGACACCCGGGCGTCGTCGAGCACGTGCCCGACCTCGTCCCGCCGGTAGACCGGCATGATCGGCACCATGATCGCGCCGAGTCGCGCGACGGCGGCGGCCACGACCACGAACTCCGACCAGTTCGGCAGCTGGACGGCCACCCGGTCGCCCGCCCGGACGCCGCGCTCGCGCAGGCCCAGCGCCAACCGTGCCGAGCGGTCGCGCACCTCGGCGTAGCGGTACGACGTCGATCCGTCCGTCACGAACGTCTTGTCGCCCCAGACCTCGGCCTGGCGGGTGATGAGCTGGGCGAACGTCTCCGTGGTCCAACAGCCGGAGTCGTAGTACCCCTGCACCTCGGCCGCCGAGTAGCGGTCGCTCACGGTGGGAATCTCCATCGATTTCCGTCCTGGATGGTCGGTCCGGCGGTACCGGAAGGGCGCCCCGATTCGGTCCGAAATTACAATGGTCTGGCCGAAAATTCAACACCGGTGCACACTGTCGACCATGGACGAGACGGCGGCCTGGGATGTCCGGTCCACTCACCGACCGGTGGGGGCCACGACCAACCTCCGCGATCTCGGCGGGACGCCCACCGAGGACGGGCGTGCCGTGCTGAGCGGGCGGGTCTACCGGGCCGAGGCCCTCGTGGCCCCGGGCACCACCACACGGTGCACGGCGTGGCTGCCCGAGCACACCGACGCCTACCGCGCGCTGGGTGTCCGCACGGTGCTCGACCTGCGGTCCGCCGGGGAGGCGGAGCGGATCGCCTCGTCCTGGCCGGAGGCGACCGGAGCCGACTACGTCGCGCTGCCCATCGAGGAGGGCGGCGAGGGCGACACGGACTACGTCCGGGAGATCCGGACCGGAGTGCGGACCGGGTTCACCGCCGCGGACATGGCCGGGTACTACGCCCTCACGCTGCGCAGGCGGACCGTCGAGTTCGGTGCCGGGCTGCGAATCCTGGCCGACCCCGGCAGGCACCCGGTGCTGATCCACTGCGCCGCGGGCAAGGACCGGACCGGCCTGCTGGTGGCGCTCCTGCTGGAGGCGCTCGGTGTCGCCCGCGAGGTCGTCGTGGCGGACTACGCGCTGACCGGAGTCCTGCGGCCCGACCGGGTGCAGGCGTACGCCGACCTGTTCGAAGGCATCGACCTCGCCGCCGTCGCAACGCTGTTCGACAGCCCGGCGGCGGCCATGGAGGAGGCGCTGACCGGGCTGGATGTCGAGTGCGGGTCCGTCACCGGCTTCCTCGTCGACCGCTGCGGGGTCACCTGGAGCGAGATCGACTCGCTCCGGGCGAACCTGCTCAGTCCATCGTGAGGACGGTGCGCACCACCGACCCGTCCCGCTGCGCGGCGACCACCTCGTTGATCTCCTTGAGGTCTGCGGTGCCGCTGATCAGCCTCTCGATCGGCAGCCGCCCGGCCCGCCAGAGGTCGACGAGCATGTGGATGTCCCGGCGCATGCTGATGCCCCCGTGGAAGCTGCCGGTGAGCTTCTTGTCGTCGTGGAAGAGCTCGTAGGCCGACAGCGGCACGGTGTCGCCCGGGCGCCCGGCTCCGACCACGGTGACGGTCCCGCCCCTCCGCACGGCCTTCCAGGCCGCGAGCACGGTCGGCGGCTGCCCCACCGCGTCGATGACGACGTCGAGGTCCTTCGCCCGGTCGGCGAACTCCTCGGGCGTCATCGCCTCGGTGGCGCCGAGGCTCAGCGCGGTCCTCCGGCGTCGCTCGGTCGGGTCCACTGCGATGAGTCGCGCCGCGCCCGCGACCACGGCCCCGAGGATCGCGTTCAGGCCGACCGCGCCGGCGCCGATCACCGCGAGCGTGTCGCCCGGCGAGACGCTCGCGCTCCGCAGCGCGGCGCCGACGCCGGTCGGGACGGCGCAGCCGAGCATGGCCGCGACCGGGAAGGGCACGTCCTGCGGGACGGGCAGGACCGCCCGCCGCCGCAGCACGGTGCGCTCGGCGAAGGTCGCCGTGTTCATGCCCTGGTGGACGGGCTCGCCGTCGATCGAGAGGCGGTGGGTCGCGGTGTGCTCCCTGCCCGCCCGCGCGTCCGCGGTGGAGGTCCGGCGGGCACAGAGGTGCTCGTCGCCCCGCAGGCACGGTGCGCACTCCCCGCACGACGGCACCCAGAGCACCAGGACGTGCTGCCCGATCTCCAGGTCGGCCACGCCCTCGCCGAGCTCGTCGACGACCCCGACGCCCTCGTGCCCCAGTACGACGGGGGTGGGCTGACCGAAAACCGTGGTCAACGACAGGTCCGAGGCGCACACCCCCGCCGCGCGAAGTCGGACGCCGACCTCGCCTGGGCCAGCCGGGGTGAGGTCGACGTCGCCGATCTCGAACGGGCCGCCGGAGGTCCACTGGACTGCTGCTCGCATCGTTGCTGCTCCTGTCTGGGGGGCTGGTCGAGGGCTGGTCAGCCGCGGGGGAGACGGTGGACGGAGGTCAGGGCGAGGTACTCCTCGATGCCCTCGAGGCCGAACTCGACGCCGAGCCCGCTGTCCCTGTGACCGGCGAAGGGGGCGGCGGCGTTGGAGCCGTAGTGGTTGATCCCGATGGTGCCCGCCTCGATGCGGACGGCGACCGCGGCGGCTCGCCCCTCGTCCCGGGAGAAGATCGTGGCCGCCAGGCCGTAGGGGGTGTCGTTCGCGAGCGCGACGCCCTCGTCGAGGCCGTCGTAGCCCAGCACCGACAGCACCGGGCCGAAGATCTCCTCCCTGGCGATCCGCATCGACGGGGTGACGTCGTCGAACACGGTGGGCTCCACGAAGAAGCCGCGGTCCCGCCCGGCGGGCGTGCCGCCGCCGACGACGGCCTTGGCCCCCTCGGCGTGCCCGCTCTCCAGGTAGCCCAGCACCCGGTCGCGCTGGCGGGCGGAGACGAGCGGGCCGAAGAACGTCGACGGATCGAACGGGTCCCCGAGCGGCGCGGACGACACGACGTCCGCAACCAGGTCGACGATCTCCCCGCGTCTGGTGTTCGGGACGATGAGCCGGGTGCAGGCCTTGCAGGTCTGTCCCGTGTTGCGCATCGAGACCTTGAGGATGCTGCGGGCGATGACCTCGGGATCGGCGTCGTCGAGCACGAGGGCGGGCGACTTGCCGCCGAGCTCGAGCACCACGGGCCGCAGGGCCCGTCCGCACGCCTCCCCGATGCTGCGCCCGACCGCCGTCGAGCCGGTGAAGGAGATCGTGCGGACGAGCGGGTGCTCCACGAGGGCCTGGCCGGTCGCTCCGTCCCCGGTGACCAGGTTGACGACGCCGGCGGGGAGCCCGGCGGCCTCGACCGCGTCCATCAGCATCCGCGCGGCCAGGGGGGTCTCGGCCGCGGGCTTGATCACGACCGGGCATCCGGCGACGAGCGCCGGGCCGAGCTTCACCACGATCAGGCTGAGCGGGTAGTTCCACGGCGTGATCAGCCCGGCCACGCCGAGCGGCCTGCGCTGGACCAGCGTGTCGCCCGGCGCCATCGGGTTGGGGCGCACGTCCTCGGCGAAGAGCGACGGGCCGACCTCGGCGCAGTGCCGCAGGTGCGCGGCCGCGGTGGTCGGGGCGTGCGCCGACTCGGCGACCGGCGTCCCGTTCTCCCGGGTGATCGTCTCGGTGAGGCCGGACGCTCGTCGCTCGATTTCCTCCGCCAGCCGGACGACGAGGCGACACCGTTCGACGACCGGGGTGGCGCCCCAGTCGCGCGCGACCGCGTCGGCGGCGCGGACCGCCGCATCGACGTCCGCGGCGTCGGCGCTGACCACCTCGGCGAGCGGGTCCTCGGTGGTCGGGTCGACGACGGCGGTGCGCCGCTCGGACCCGGAGGTCCGCCAGCGGCCGGCGACGTAGACGTCGCCGATCTGGTCTACAGGCATCGAGGCGTCCTTGACACGGGTGAGTGGGGCCACAATCATACTGCTGTTCGGCCTGACCATTTTAACGGTTGACCGCAGCCAAGCGTGTTGGAGGAGAAGTTGTCAACGGAGACACTCATCGGTACCGGCATCAACGTCTTCACGTCGGACGCTCGCACCGTCGGGAAGATCCGCTTCCTGGACTCCCCCGAGGAGGTGCTGGACTTCATCGACGGCCCGGACGTGGCCGAGACGATCGTGATCTCCCGCGGCGGGACGACCACGTTCATGTCCCCGGCGCTGATGGCGGGGGTCGCAGGCCTGATCACGCTGCAGGGGGCCCCGGAGAGCCACCTGGGCATCCTGTCGCGCGAGTTCTCCATCCCGTGCGTGATGTCGACGGCGTTCAGCGAGGGCGTCCAGACCTCTCGGGGGGAGACCGTCCCGGCTGACGGGAGCACCGTGCGGCTGGACATCACCGGGGACAAGGGCCAGGTCTTCCTGGTCTCCGAGTGATCGGGAGAGTCACGTGAGCGACGAGATCGACGTCCAGCTGCTGCTGCAGAAGTACAAGGGCAGGTATCCGCAGGGGACCGCGGGGGACGAGCAGGTCCGCGCCGACCTGCCCGTCCCCTTCATCGAGACCACCGACGCGGACGTCCGCACCTCCGGTCTGAGCGACGACCAGGTGAACAGCTGGCTGGAGTATGCGGGCTGGAACCTCTGGGACTTCATCCTGGGCCGCGCGTCCGAGGGGGAGTCCGGACTGATCCCGCGCCAGGAGTACGAGACCGTCTCCTTCGTCCAGCAGTGGGCCAACTATCCGAAGTTCATCCGGATCCTCACCGAGGAGCTGGGCGTCGACGGGCTGCTGGAGCTGGCCACCACGTCGCGCCGCGAGGTCGGTACCAAGGTCAACGTCACCCGGAACTGGGCGGCCTCGGTGTGCCCGATCCTGGGTCGTGGCATCGCCGTCGATCTCGGCTTCCACGGGCCGGACGACCGCCGGGAGGACCTCGAGGACTTCATCCAGTTCGGCCGCAGGCTCCAGCACGGCACGTGGGGCGGTGGCCCCGGGTTCGTGTCGGCCCGCGGCTTCCAGGTCCCCGTCCTGGACGACGACGTGCTCGCGACCCTGGTCGACCAGGCGAAGCCGCTCGAGGGCCCGGCGCGGGACGCGTTCCGCAAGTTCAACGCGAAGACCGAGCTGTTCGGCTTCATGCTGCACTACGACTGCCGCGCCGGGATGGGCGACACCGGCCCGTACCCGCTGCCGGGCGGCCGGTTCGCGATCGTGCGCGACCACTTCCTCAACGAGACCGCCTACCCGTGGTCCGGCGTCGCGGAGGGCCTGCCCTACTGCGTCACCGAGGTGCTGATCTTCCCCTCGGACACGGTGACGGCGACGGTCAACGAGATCATGACGACCTTCACCCAGCCGACCAACTACCTCGATCACCTGATCGAAGGGGTCGTGTTCGCCCGGGACGAGATCGACACTCCGATGTCGCAGCTGCGGGTGCTGGACGCCCCGGAGATGGACCGCATCTCGGAGCGCTGTCACAAGGGCACCCTGGGCATGTACCGCGCCCTGGCGAAGAAGTCCCGGGACGAGAAGATCCGCGACGGGATCATGGTCTACACCCGTGAGTTCCTGCAGAGCCACGCCCTCAAGGTGGGCCTGTGGGACCGCTTCCTGGCCGAGGGCTTCGACACCATGACCGCCGACGCCGAGAAGGCCTGGCCCGTCCTCACCGGCGGGAAGGCGGCGGAGGTGCTCACGCCCGTGCTGCTGTTCGGCAAGGGCTTCCCGACCGTCACCAGCAAGGAGAGCCAGCCGGCATGAGCATCGCGACCCACGGCGCCGCGCAGGTCGACCTCAGCGATCTCGCCCCCTTCCTCGCGGGGCGCGAACACGAGCTGTTCCGGGAGATCCGGGAGCACGACCCGCTGCACTGGAACACCGAGCCGAACGACGGGCCCGGGTACTGGTCGTTGACGAGGTACGCGGACCTGATCACGGCGATCGAGGACCCTGCGACCTTCGTCAACGGGCAGGGGACGCAGATCCCCAGCCGTCGGGTCGAGGGCCACACGCCCACGGTGCACAACACCGACCCGCCTCGGCACACCGAGCTGCGCAAGGTGGCCACGCCGCACCTGCGGGCTGTCAAGGTCAAGGAGTGGCAGGACCTCATCGAGACGTCCGTCTCGACGATCCTGGACGACATCGAGCGGCGGGGCGAGGTCGAGCTCGTGAGCTCGGCCTCGGCCGTGCTGCCGATCCAGGTGCTCGGCCAGGTCCTCGGTGTACCGGCGCAGGACTGCCCGCTGCTCGCCAACTGGACCGACCGGGTCATCTCCGACGACCCGGAGTTCATGCGCAGCCCGGACGAGAAGGAGCGCGCCCGCGAGGAGCTGTTCGACTACTTCCGGGGCCTCACCGAGGCCCGTCGGGCCGAGCCGCGCAACGACATCGTCTCGAAGCTGGTCGCCGCTCGCATCGGTGGCGAGCCGTTGTCCTGGGAGGACCTCGCGGCCTACTACTTCGTGCTGGTGGGAGCGGGCAACGAGACCACACGCAACCTGCTCACCGGTGCGGTGCTGGCCTTCGCCGAGTTCCCGGGCGAGTGGGAGCGGCTGCGCGCCGACCGGGCCCTGCTGCGACCGGCGATCGAGGAGCTGCTGCGCTTCATCACCCCGATCCGGGCCATGCGCCGCACGGCGACCAAGGACGTCGAGTGGCACGGCCGCACCATCCGGACGGGCGACAAGGTCGTCCTGTGGTTCCAGGCCGCGAACCGGGACCCCGAGGTGTTCGCCGAGCCCGACACCCTGACGATCGACCGGACGCCGAACCAGCACCTCGGTTTCGGCTGGGGCATCCACACCTGCCTGGGCTCGCACCTGGCCCGCGCGGAGGTGTCCACCTTCCTGCGGCACGTCCTCGAGCGCGACCTGCGCATCGTGCCCGTCGCGGAGCCGGACCGCCTGCACACCAACCAGTTCCACGCCTTCAAGCGCCTCCGGGTCCGGGTGGAGCAGGCATGAGGGTGAGCGTCGACCGGGATCTGTGTGTCGCGCACGGTCAGTGCGAGTACAACGACCCCGACCACTTCACGATCAACGACGACGGCGAGCTCGAGCTCGACGAGAACCCGCCGGACGACTCCCGGGCGAGCGTGGTGCGGGCCGTGTCCGCATGCCCGGTGCGGGCGCTCACCGCCGAGTACTGAGTCACCGAGGGGCGTCCCCCGCTCCGCCGCGCGGCGGGCACCACCCGCCCGGCGACGCCGGCCCGCTGACCGCGACCGCGAGGTCGAGCTGTCCGCCCCGTCCCGACCGCACCGATCAAGACCTGTCCCGAGAGGAGGCCGACGATGGCCGACACGGAGCGATTCCTCGTGGTGCACACCCTGAGGGTGAAGGGCCTCGCGTCCGCCGAGCACCTCGCCGAGATCACCGGATGCCCCGACCTGGTTCCGGTCCTGGAGGAGCTGACCGCAGAGGGGCTCGTGAAGCTCCGCACCGGGCGCGTCGGTGGCTACACGCTGACCAAGGAGGGCCGGGCGGCGCACCCCGACCTCGTCGCGGCGGCGGTCACCGAGGGCGAGCGGGCGGGGGTCGCCCGCACCTACGAGGCCTTCATCCCGGTGAACGGGAGGTTCAAGGAGGTCTGCACCCGGTGGCAGATGCGCCCGGGTCCCGACGGTGCCCAGCAGTCCAACGACCACTCGGACGCGGCCTACGACGCGACGGTCATCGAGGAGCTGGGTGCGGTGCACGAGGACGCGGTCCGGGCGCTCGCGCCGGCCGCCGACGCCTCGGCCCGCTTCGGGCGCTACGTCGACCGGTTCACCGCCGCCCTGGAACGGGTCCGCGCCGGCGAGCAGGCGGCGTTCGCCCGGCCGATGAGCCACTCCTACCACGACGTGTGGATGGAGCTGCACGAGGACCTGCTCCTCACGCTCGGCCGGGTGCGCGACGCCGCGGACGGACACTGACGCGCCTCGAGCGCCCCGGGCCCGCGACCGCCCCGTCGCGGCCCGCCTGCTCTCCGCCCTGTGACACGCCCCTGCTGGTTTTGGTCTGACCGATATAATATTATCAGGGGAGATCGACGAAGGAGCTTCCATGGATCTCTCAGACTCCCCGGAGGAGGCGGAGTTCCGCACGCGGGTGCGGGCCTGGCTCGCCGAGACCCTTCCCGAGCTGCCTTGGCCGGAGCCCGTCGAACTCGCCGACAAGCTGCCGTTCTGGCAGCAGTGGCAGCGCCTGCTGTTCGAGGGCGGCTACGCCGGCATGTCCTGGCCGCGCGAGTACGGCGGCCAGGGGGCGGACGCGAAGATCCGCGCGGTGTTCACGGACGAGGCCGATCGCGCCGGAGCTCCCGAGCGGCTCAACACCGTGGGCGAGGACTTCGCCGGTCCCACGATCATCGCCTTCGGGTCGGACGAGCAGAAGGAGCGCTTCCTCCGCCCGATCCTGACCGGGGACGAGCTGTGGTGCCAGCTCTTCTCCGAGCCCGACTCGGGCTCGGACCTGGCGTCGCTGCGGACCAGGGCGACCAAGGTCGACGGAGGATGGCGGATCTCCGGTCAGAAGATCTGGACCAGCCGCGCGCACCTCGCCACGAACGCCATCCTGCTCGCCCGCACAGGCGGTCCGGACCTCCCGCGGCACAAGGGCATCACCTACTTCCTGCTCCCGCTGGCGAGCGAGGGTGTCACGGTCCGCCCGCTCGCGCACATGCTCGGCGAGGCCGAGTTCAACGAGGTGTTCCTCGACGAGGTCTTCGTGCCGGACGAGTTGGTGCTCGGCGAGGTCGACGGCGGCTGGAAGGTCGCCATGGCCACGCTCGGCTTCGAGCGGGTGGGGATCGCGACCGGACGCGTGAACACCAAGCGGGCCGTGGACGACATCGTCGAGCAGATCCGCGGGATGACGGACGCGTTCGGCGCCCCGCTCGGTGCGGACCCGACGGTCCGGCGGGAGGTCGCGGACCTGTACGGGCGCGCGCTGGTGCACCAGGCCATCGGGCAGCGCGTCCTCACCATCGCCGCGGACGGCGGCCCGCCCGGTCCGGTCACCTCGATCGGCAAGCTGTACTTCTGCCCGCTGGTCGAGGACCTCGCGGACTTCCGCCAGTCGCTGTCCCCACTCGGTGGGCAGCTGGCGCCGGAGGAGCAGTCGCCCGCCGAGAGCCGCTGGCAGCGGCTCGCCTACCAGGCCCGCGGCACGGCGATCGCCGGTGGATCGACCTTCATCCAGCGCAACATCGTGGCCGAGCGGATGCTCGGCCTGCCGAGGAGCTGACCATGGTCGCCGATCCGTACGTCTGGACCCCCGGTGCGGAGTACCTCGAGGACTCGCGCGTGGCGCACTTCGCCCGCGCCCACGGCATCGAGGGGATCTCGGCCCTGCGCGCCCGCTCCGTCGCCGACGTCGGGTGGTACTGGGACGCGGTCGTGACGGACCTCGGCCTGCGGTTCCTCCGGCCGTACCGCCGGGTCCTGGACCTCTCGGCCGGGGTGAGCGACCCGGACTGGTTCGTCGGCGGCGAGCTGAACGTCGCCGACTCCTGCCTCACCCGCTGGGCGGAGGACCCGCAGCACCGCGACCGCACCGCGGTCGTCCACGAGGCCGAGGACGGCAGCACCGACGCGCTCACGTTCGGCGAGCTCGAGGACCGGGTGCGGAGGGTCGCCGCGGGCCTGCGGGGCTTGGGCATCGGTCGTGGCGACGCCGT
Source organism: Pseudonocardia kujensis (assembly GCF_021283305.1). Lineage (GTDB taxonomy): Bacteria > Actinomycetota > Actinomycetes > Mycobacteriales > Pseudonocardiaceae > Pseudonocardia > Pseudonocardia kujensis. The sequence continues at coordinate 74,825 of NZ_JAJSOK010000003.1, read as the reverse complement.
CGCGCTGTACCTGCCGATGGTCGGTGAGGCCGTGGTGGCGTTCTACGCCGCCGCGCGGATCGGCGCGGTCCTGGTGCCGTTGTTCTCGGGCTTCGCCCCGGGTGCGATCGCCTCCCGGCTGGGCGACGCGGAGGTCAAGGCCGTCGTGGTGGCCGAGTCGACGGTGCGGCGCCGCAGGACGGTCGCGATGGTGCCACCGATCAGGGAGGCGGTCGCGCAGAGCCCGTCCGTGCGGCACGTGATCGTGGTCGGCGCGCCTGGTGAGGGGGAGACGGCCTGGTCGGACCTGCTCGCCCACGACCCGGAGCCCGGCCCGGCGGAGCCGATGGCCGCCTCGGACGTCCTGCTGCTCGCCTACACCTCCGGGACGACCGGGAAGCCGAAGGGCGCGGTCCACACCCACGCAGGCTTCCTCGTCAAGACCGCGAGCGAGGTCGCCTACTCCTTCGACGTCGGTCCCGGCGGTGTGTTCTGCTGGATCACCGACATGGGCTGGATCATGGGCCCACTGTCGATCGTCGGGACGCACGCCAACGGCGCGGCCCTCGTGCTCTACGAGGGCTCGCCCGACGTGCCGGACCTGCATCGGCTCTGGCGGCTCGCCGAGCGGCACCGGGTCACGATGCTGGGAGTGTCCCCGACGCTGATCCGGACGATCCGCGGGACCGACGCGGACGCGGTCGCCGGGTTCGACCTGTCCGCCGTGCACACACTCGGTTCGACGGGTGAGCCGTGGGACCCGGAATCGTACGACTGGCTGGCGCGCACCGTGTTTGCCGGTCGCGTCCCGGTCATCAACTTCTCCGGCGGCACGGAGGTCGGCGGGTCGTTCCTCGCCCCGTACCCGATCGAGCCGATCGCGAGCTGCTCGCTGGGCGGACCGTCGCTGGGCATGGACGTCGACGTCGTCGATGCGGCGGGTGAGCCCGTGCGCGGCGAGGTCGGGGAGCTGGTGTGCCGCCAGCCCTGGCCCGCGATGACACGGGGCATCTGGCGGGACCGGGAGCGCTATCTGGAGGCCTACTGGTCGACCTTCCCCGGGCTGTGGCGCCACGGCGACCACGCGGTGATCGACGCGGACGGGCGGTGGTACCTGCGCGGCCGGTCGGACGACGTCATGAACGTCGCAGGCAAGCGGCTCGCCCCCGCCGAGGTCGAGGCCGTCCTGATCGCTCATCCCGCGGTGGCCGAGGCCGCCGTCGTCGGGGTGCCGGACGCGAAGAAGGGCGAGGCCGTCTGGGCCTTCTGGGTGCCGCGCGCCGAGGTGCCGGAGGCCGCGCCCGACCGGGCCGAGGAGATCGCCGAGGACCTCCGACGCCGAGTCGGCGAGGAGCTCGGCAAGCCGTTCGCGCCGAGCCTGGTGTGTCGGGTGCCCGAACTGCCCAAGACCCGGTCGGCGAAGATCATGCGCCGGGCGGTGCGAGCCGCGGCACTCGGGCAGGATCCGGGGGACCTCTCCGGTGCGGAGAACCCGCAGGCGCTCGACGTGGTGCGAGAGGCAGTGCAGAGCACGGTCGGCGACGATGGCTGAGGCGCTCGGCCCGGGCGCCGCCATCGCCGGGACTCTAGTCCTCCTCGGGTACCGCGACCGTCGTGCGCTCGTCCACCTCGAGAGCGGCGGCGGCGTAGGAGTGGACGTGGCGGGTCATCCGACGGACGGCGGCGTCGGCGTCGCGCTCCTTGATCGCCCGGGTGACCGAACGGTGGGCGCGCACGGTGATGTCGCGGACCTCGTCGTTGACGAACCCCTCGTTGTTCGTGGCGGTGTAGATGGCTCTCGACAGGGCCATCATGATGCCGGTCAGGATCTCGTTGTGTCCGGCCGTGGCCACGGCGACGTGCCAGTCGACGTTGGCGCGCAGGAAGGCGTCGAGGTCCGCGCTGGCCGCGATCGCCTCGTTCGTGACCTCGAGCCGGGCCAGGTCACCCGCTGTGCGATGCAGGGCGGCCAGCCGGGCGCACGACGGTTCGATGGCCTCGCGGGTCTCGTGCACCGAGGCCAGCCGCAGTTGCCGTCCGCGGATCAGCAGGTCGAGCGAGCTGGCCACGGACTCCTCGCCGGGCCGCTGGACGAACGCGCCGCCCGCGCGCCCCGCCTTGATCCTGATCAGGCCCTGGACCTCCAGGATCCGGAGGGCCTCGCGGACGGTCGTGCGGCTCATCCGGGTCTGCACGACGAGCTCGCGCTCGGGGGGCAGTGGGGTCCCCTCCGGGTACTCGCCGGAGAGGATGCGTTCGCGCAGCTCGTTGGCGAGGACGTCGGAAGCCTTGGGGACCTCCATCGGGGAGAGTCGGATCGCCGATCTGGCTTCGCCCGTGGTCATGAGGTCCTGCTTTCGTGGTCTAAAGGTCAGACCCAATTTAGCATCGCGAGTGCGGATGCGGTGCACGCGCCGCGTCAGCGAGTCGAGTAGGAGCAATTGATGCGCTGGGAACTCTCCGACGAACAGGCCGACTTCCGCGACGTCCTCGCGGACTGGCTGGGTGAGACGTGCGCCTCGGAGACGCTGCGTGGCTGGTTGGACAGTGGGGACCACGCTGCGTTCGAGGAGCGCTTCGTCGCCGAGGGCTGGTTCGGTGTGGGGACTCCGGAGGACCTGGGCGGCGAGGGCGGAGGCCTCGTCGAGCTGGCCCTCGCCGCAGAGGAGCTGGGCCGCCGAGCCGCACCCGCGGCGGCGTGGCTCGGGTCGATGCTTGCCCTGCCTGCCCTCGCGGGGATGCCGGAAGCGGCGAAGGCGCTCCTGGCGGACGGCATCACCACCGTCCTCACCGTTCCCGCCGGTGCTGTGCCGGGAGCCGCGACAGGGGTCGTCGCGCGGGAGGGTCGGCTCGTCGGCAGCATTCCCGCCGTGCTGGCGGCCGACCGGGCGCAGCGTCTGGTCGTCCCCGTCGCAGGTGACCACGGCACCGTGCTGGAGCTCGTCGAGGTGGCGCAGCCGGGGGTCGTGGTCCACGGTCGGGGTCTCACCGACCGGAGTCGCACGGTCGCGGACGTCGAGCTCGACGGTGCACTCGGCACTGCGATCCCGGTGCACGACGTCGCGGACGTGCTCGACTCCGCGGCGCTGCGTGCCGCCGTGCTGGTGGCCGCGGACTCGCTGGGCGTCATGGAGCAGATGCTCGACGCCACTGTCGACTACGTGCAGCAGCGCAAGCAGTTCGGGGTGCCGATCGGGTCGTTCCAGGCCGTCAAGCACGCCGCGGCGGAGATGTTGGTCAAGGTGGAGGCCGGGCGCTCCATCGTCTACCTCGCGGCCGCCTCGGTGGGGTCGGCGCACGAGGACGCGCCGCTGCACGCGGCGGCGGCGAAGGCGCAGGTCTGCGCGGCGGCCTCGGCCGCGGCCGACTCGGCCCTCACCCTGCACGGGGCCATCGGCTACACCTGGGAGCACGACCTGCAGATCTTCTACAAGCGCGCGAAGCTCGACGCGGAACTGTTCGGGTCGCCCGCCGCGTGGAACGACCGGCTCGCCCGCCGGCTCGCGCTGCTCCCGACCCCCTGACAGCCGGCGGCCCGGTTGACAGCGGACGCCGCACATCAGCACGATGGCCATTACGGCCAGACCATTATTACGATGAACCACGCAGAGGCGCGGAGGCGAAGTGGTGGTGGTAGACGCACTGCGCAGTGCGGCACCTGCGGGTCCGCCGGTCAGCATCGGCGCCGCAGCGCGGCTGCGGATCTGCACGGGCGACGCTCTCGCGGAGGAATCGCCCGCGGGAGTCGGTCGGGTCCGGCAGGCGCTCGTGACCTTGCGGGAACCGAGGTCGAGCGAGTACCTCGAGCACGCGGTTCCTGCGGCCGTTCGCCTCCTGGGGTTCGAACGCGCTGCGTACGCCCGGCTTCGCGGACCGGAGTGGGCGCCCACGGCCGAACTCGTGCGCGATGCCGCGTCGAGAGGTCCGATCCCGACGCCGTCCGTCCTCGACGGGGCGTTCGAGGAGCACCGGGTCCTCGTCGAGCACGCCCCCGTCGTCGTGGGCCCGGGATGTGCCCGCCGGTTGCTGCCGGTGGAGTGGTGCCGCAGCTACGTGGCCGTCCCCGTGCTGGGGCGGGGAGCCGTCGTCGGGCTGATCCACGCCGGGTTCGACGATGCCGGCCGCAGGCCGTCCGCCCTGGACCGCGAGGTGCTGTGGACCTTCTCCGAGGCACTGGCCCCGTACTTCGCCTCCGCCCGCGCCGGTGACGCCCTCCGCGACCTGATGGCGCGGGTGTCCCAGGTCGCGGGGGACCTGGGGCGGTTCGGGCCCGCCGCGGTGCCTGCCGCGCCCTCCGCCGTCGCGGCCGCGCTGACCCTGCGCGAGCAGGAGGTGCTGGAGCTGATGGCCGCGGGTCAGACGAACGGTCAGATCGCCCGCCGCCTCGTGATCACCGAGGGCACCGCGAAGTCCCATGTCAAGCGGATCATGCGCAAGCTGCACGCGGCCAACCGGGCGGAGGCCGTGGCGGCCTGGATCCGACCCGAGCTCCCCGCTGCAGGCTCCGTGCACTCCGCCCGCGAGCGCGTCACCGCCGGAAGGAACTGATGGAGCTCCTCCTGGTCCGCCACGCCCGTCCACTCGTCGTCGCGGGGGACGGCGTCACCATCGCCGATCCGCCCCTGACCGCCGAGGGGCGGGCCCAGGCCGCCGTGCTGGCGAAGTCACTGGCCGCGGGCCAGTACGGGGAGGTCGGCGCGGTCGTCACCAGCACGATGCGCCGAGCGCGGGAGACCGCGGCACCCCTCACCGAAGCCCTCGGCCTGGTGGCGGAGGTCGACGAGCGGCTGGTGGAACTCGACCACGGATGGACCACCTACGGGCAGGGCCTCGAGGCCTACCCGACCCGTCGCGCGGCCTACCGGGAGATGAGCGCGGGGCGCTGGTGCGGGAACACCTACGACCCCGCGGCCTTCCGGGCCCGCGTCCGCGCGGGCATGGAGGCGGTGATCGAGCGGCACCCGGAGTCGGTCGTGGCCGTGGTCTGCCACGGTGCCGTGATCAGCGCCTATCTCGCCGAGCTCCTCGGACTCGAGCAGACCGTGTTCCTCGCACCGGACTACTGCTCGGTCACCCGCATCCTCGCGGGGCCGGGAGAGGACCGTGAGGTGCTCTCGGTGAACGAGGCCCTGCACATGCGGCTGAGCTGACACGCGGGAGCACGAGGAGGTCCCGGCCCGATCGGGCCGGGACCTCCTCGGGTCAGTGGACGGTGACGGCGCCGGTGTCACCGTCGACGGTGACGATCGTGCCGTCGACGATGCGGGTCGTGCAGTCCTGGACCGAGACCGCCGCGGGGATGCCGAGCTCCCGGGAGACGATCGCCGCGTGCGAGATCGCCGCGCCCGTCTGGCACACCACGGCACCCGCGGTGAGGAACAGCGGGCCCCAGGAGGAGTCCGTCGTCATCGCGACCAGGACGTCGTCGGGCTCCACCTCGACGTCGTCGACCAGGGAGCGGACGACGCGGGCGGGCCCGGTGTGGCTGCCGGGCGAGACGCCGAGCCCCTGCAGGACGTCACCGGGGACGACGGCGGCGACGACCGTGTCGCTGCGGTCCTCGAAGTCCTCGATCGGCCCCGGCGCACCCTCGAGGATGAACGGCGGCCATTTCGACTCCAACAGCGTCAGGGTCGCCTTGCGCTGGTCGACGAGCTCGGCGAACGGCGCCGGGTTCGCGACGAAGTCGTCGATCTCGTCCCCCATGAGCAGCAGGACGTCCTGCCAGCGGGCGAGCACACCGCGCTGCACGAGGCGGCCGCCGAGCTCGCGCATCGTCATGCGCGCCTCCTCGCACAGCCGGGTGCACTGGACCTTCGTCGCCTCGCGGGCCGGCAGGAACAGGGTCGCGGCGTTGGCGGCGCCGAGGAACTGGCCCTGCAACTCGTTGCCCTCCAGCCGGCGGGCGATCTCGGCCACCGCCGCCTTGCGGTCGGCGGCGAGGTGCGCGGTCCGGATCTCCGGGGAGTGCTCGTCGCCGACCTTGCGGGCGTGGTCGAGCATCCGCAGCGGGATCTCCGGGTGCGAGCCGTAGGTGGGCGAGCGGAACTCCCACACGCTCGGGCCGAGGAAGCCCCAGGAGGCGATGAACTGGTCCCAGCCGGCAAGGAACGCCTTCACGCCGTCGTCGTCGTCCCCGAGGGCGTGCAGCCGGTCGAGGAGCTCGGCGACGCCCTTGTCGAACTCCACGGCCACGGCAGGGGAGTCGCGGACGATCCGCGACAGGTTCCACAGGTCGTAGGACTGCTGCGCGGAGTCGACCTCACCGAGCCCGGACGTGGCCTTCGCGACCAGCTCGCTCGCGCCGACGGCCGCCCCGACCTGCGCGATCAGGCCGGTCACGATGTTGGCGGCGTACAGGTGCACGATGTGGGTGGCGAAGACCGGGCGCATCTCGGCGACCAGCGAGCGGTACCGGTCGACGAGTCCGGTGTCCGAGAGGGTCGTCAGGTCCGGCCGCTCCGCCACCACCTGGTCGATCCGCCGGGTGTGCTCGGCGACCTCGGGCACGTCCGTGGCGGTGAACAGCGAGGTCATCCAGGCGACCATGCGCTCGGTGCACTCGGGGTCCTCGTCGAGCGGGTGCGGCTTGTAGGGCCGCACGTCCGGGTGCTCGCCGAACAGCGACTGGTCGATCGCCTCGGCTGTCATCCCCGGCGTCCGCACGGCGAGGACGCGGGAGATCGAGACGTTGATGTAGACGTAGCCGCCGAAGCAGCCCACCACCTCGCACTCGCCCTCGGGGCGGAAGTCGTCGGGCGTGAAGACCCCGATCCGGTACAGCCCGTCCCGGTAGGCGGCGTCGTACACCCCGGTGCCGAACACGCTCCAGGTGAGCGGGGTCGCGGCGTCCGAGAACACCTCGCCCGTGTTGGCCCGGGTGAAGATGGGGAACCGCTCGCTGGGCAGGTCGTCGCACGGCCACGTCGCTGTCACGCGTCACTCCTCGTCGATCAGGTAGCGGCACGGTAGGCGCCGACGGTGACCTGCGACACGAATACGCGCGAAGTGCTGTCGTAAGGGGTATGGGACGGCTCATTGGAGGTATCGCTCCGCCCGCCACGGAATCGGATACTCGCTGCATGATCACGCCCGAGGACGCGGAGTTCCACCCGAGCGGCACCGCGCGCATGTGGACCGAGACCAACTACTTCGGGTTCGACATCCCGGCCGTCCCCGCGCACGTCGGGCTCTACGCGCTGTTCCGGCCCAACCTGGGAACCGTCAACTCGGCGGTCTTCGTGAACTCCCGCAAGGTCGAGGCGAGCTGGGAGGTCGACTTCTGGGACAGCCGTGCCTACCTGCCGCTGCCCGAGTCCGGCAGCCTGCTCGACTACCGGCTGGACAACGGTCTCGCCGTGCGGTGCCTGGAGCCGAACAAGGTGTGGGAGCTGCGCTACGACAACGGCGAGTCACTGCAGGTCGACGTCCGGTTCGAGGCGCTCATGGAGCCCTTCGACATCCACGACCCGGACATGGACCCGCGGGCCAAGGCCGCCGGGCGTGGTGACCTCTCCGCGGGCGGGGCCTACGCCGGTCACTTCGACATGACCGGTGCGGTGACCGGGCACGTCGTGCTGAACGGGGCCCGCCACGAGGTCGACGCGCTCAGCACGATGGACCACAGCTGGGGCGTCCGGGAAGAGCGCCAGCTGGGCACGATGACCTGGCTGCAGTGCCACTTCTCCCGCGAGCTCGCCCTGCACGCGATGTTCGATTTCGACCCGACGATCGGCCCGGACCGGCCGTTCGAGGCACACCTCACCCACGGCTACGTCCTCGACGGCGGCAAGGCGCTCGGGCTCAAGGAGGGTTCGGCGCGGATGACCCGGAAGGGGATGTACTCCGACACCCTGGAGCTGCACCTGGTGGACGCCCACGACCGGGAGTACCGGGTGCGCGGCGTGGCCCAGACGCGCGCGCCGATCCAGTACTGGCCCGGGTCGATGGCGTTCATGGTCATGCCGCGCTGGGAGATGGGCGACCTGGTCGGGTACGGCACCAGTACGGACTTCCTGGACCTCTACCACTTCACCAGGCTCTACAACAACTGACGGCGATCCGCCCCGAGGTTCGCCGCGCCTCCGCCACGGCGGCGTGAGCCGTGTTCCCGTTTTGGTCTGTCCTTTGTTAGCATCAGACCGGACGAGACGATGCGGTCGTGGAGGTGTGCGGTGGACTTCGAGCTCACCGAGGATCAGGTGACGATCCGGGACGCGGTCCGGGACCTGGCCGGGAAGTTCGACGACCAGTACTGGATGGAGCACGACCGGGACAAGCGGTTCCCGACGGAGTTCTACGACGCGCTGGCGACGGGCGGCTGGCTCGGTATCACCACGCCGGAGGAGTACGGCGGCCACGGCTTCGGCATCACCGAGGCGTCGATCCTGATCGAGGAGGTCGCGAAGTCCGGCGGCGGCATGAACGCCGCCTCGGCGATCCACCTGTCGATCTTCGGCATGCACCCGGTGATCAAGCACGGCTCCGACGAGCTGAAGAAGCGGACCCTGCCGCGGATCGTCGACGGTTCGCTGCACGTGTGCTTCGGGGTGACGGAGCCGGGTGCGGGGCTGGACACCACGCGGATCACCACCTTCGCCAAGCGCGAGGGCGACCACTACCGGGTCAACGGCCGCAAGGTGTGGATCTCGAAGGCCGTCGAGTCGGAGAAGGTCCTGCTGCTGACCCGCACGCAGAAGGTCGACGAGGTCGCGAAGAAGACGGACGGCATGACGCTGTTCCTCACCGACCTCGACCGTTCGAAGATCGACATCCGGCCGATCCCGAAGATGGGGCGCAACGCCGTCACCTCGAACGAGCTGTTCATCGACGACCTGATGATCCCCGTGGAGGACCGCGTCGGCGAAGAGGGCAAGGGCTTCACCTACATCCTCGACGGGCTCAACCCGGAGCGGATGCTGGTCGCGGCCGAGGCGCTCGGACTGGGCCGGGTCGCGCTGGACCGCGCGGTGTCCTACGGCAACCAGCGCGAGGTGTTCGGCCGGCCGATCGGGATGAACCAGGGCCTGCAGTTCCCGCTGGCGGACTCGCTGGCCCGCCTCGACGCGGCGGAGCTGGTGCTGCGCAAGGCGACCTGGCTCTACGACCAGGGCAAGCCGTGCGGCCGTGAGGCCAACACCGCGAAGTACCTGTGCGCCGACGCCGGCTTCCAGGCCGCGGACCGGGCGCTGCAGACCCACGGCGGGATGGGCTACTCCGAGGAGTACAACGTCGCCCGGTACTTCCGGGAGGCCCGCCTGCTCAAGATCGCGCCGCTCAGCCAGGAGATGGTGCTCAACTACCTGGGCTCGCACGTGCTGGGCCTGCCGAGGAGCTACTGAGCCCACCCACCCCGGCGGCTCCGCACGCTCCGCCGACTGCCATCCCCCGAGGAGTGGTTTCACCGATGCCAGCGTTAGAGGTCTTCTCCCTGGACGGCCGCGCGGCCCTGGTCACCGGCGCCGGCGGAGGGATCGGCGCCGCCGTCGCCGCCGCGTTCGCCCGTGCCGGTGCCGCGGTGCTCGTGACGGACGTGGACGAGGACGCGGCCCGTCTGGTCGCCAAGCAGATCGTCGAGGCCGGGGGCAGGGCGGACAGTCAGGTGGTCGACGTCCGCGACCGGGCCGCGGCCGATGCGGCCGCCGCCAAGGCCGCCGACCTCGGGGGCGGGGCGCTGCACATCGTGGTCAACAACGCAGGCGCCATCGCGCCGGCGATGTTCCCCAAGCTGACCGAGGACGCCTTCCGGCGGATCGTCGAGATCCACCTGATGGGGTCGTTCACCGTGTCGCAGGCCGCACTGCCGTTCCTCCCCGACGACGGCAGCGGCCGTATCCTCAACGTCACCTCGGCGGCCGGGCTGGTCGGGACCATCGGGCAGGCCAACTACGGCGCCGCCAAGGCCGGGATCATCGGGCTGACCAAGTCACTCGCCAAGGAGCTGGCGCGCAAGCAGGTCACGGTGAACGCGCTGGCCCCGCTCGCGGCCACCGCCATGACCGAGAACATCCGCAGCAACGAGAAGCTCGCGCAGAAGACGCTCGAGCGTATCCCGCTGCAGCGCTGGGCCGATCCGGACGAGATCGCGGCGAGCTTCGTGTTCCTCGCCTCGCCCGCGGCGGGTTACATCACCGGCCAGGTGCTGCCGGTCGACGGCGGGACGGTGATCTGAGTGCCGTTGCAGGGAAGGGACGTGTTCCTCGTCGAGGGAGCCCGAACCCCGTTCGGCAAGTCGCACCCCGAGAAGGGCTGGTTCCGGCACACCCATCCCAACGATCTGCTCGGCGCGGTCTACCGCGACCTGCTGGGCCGGGCCGGGATCGCACCTGGTGTCGTCGAGGACCTGGTGGTCGGCTGCACCGCCCCGTTCGGGGAGCAGTCCCGCAACATCGGGCGCAACGCCTGGCTGCAGGAGGGCTATCCGCCCGAGGTCCCGGCCGTCGTGCTGGACCGGCGCTGTGGTTCGGCGCAGACCGCGAGCGAGATGGCGGCCTCGCTGGTCGCCTCCGGTGTCCACGACGTCGTGATCGCCGCCGGCGTGGAGCACATGGGCCACGTGCCCATGAACTCGCCCGCGACGATTTCCGAGCTCTACGGCGAGCCGTGGACCGCGCGGATGTGGGAGCAGTACGACTTCGTGCCGCAGGGCGAGAGCGCCGAGCTGATCGCCGAGCGCTGGGACCTCTCGCGCGAGGAGATGGACGAGTTCGCCGCGCGCTCGCATGCGCTCGCCGCCGACGCCATCGAGGCGGGCCGGTTCGACGCGGAGCTGATCGACTGGGAGCTCGACGGCGAGGTGCGCCGGGGCGACCAGACCGTCCGCCCGGGCACGACCGTGGAGACCCTGGCCGGGCTGAAGACGGTGTTCCGCACCGAGAACGGCCGGATCACCGCGGGCACGTCGTCCCCGATCTGCGACGGCGCCGCCGGTGTCCTGCTGGCCTCGCAGGAGGCCGTCGACGCCCACGGGTTGACCCCGAGGGCGAGGATCCTGGACCAGACCACGGTCGGCGTGGACCCCGTCATCATGCTGACCGGGCCCATTCCTGCGACTCACAAGCTGTTGGAGCGCAACGGGCTGGCCATCGGCGACATCGACCTGTTCGAGGTCAACGAGGCGTTCAGCTCGGTGGTGCTCGCCTGGCAGCGCGAGCTCAAGCCGGACATGGACCGGGTGAACGTCAACGGCGGCGCCATAGCCCTGGGCCACCCCGTCGGCGCGACCGGCGGACGGCTGCTGGCCGCGATCGTCGCCGAGATGGAGCGCCGTGACGTCGAGCTGGGCCTCGTCACCATGTGCTGCGGCGGCGGCCTCGGCACCGCGACCCTGCTGCAGCGGGTCTGACCATGGACCTGCGCCCGTACGTCCAGGCCGGTGCCGGGGTCTGGTGGAGCCAGGCGGGCGCCGAGGCCACCCCGCTCGTCGACGCCCTGCTGGACCAGGTCTCCGATATCGGGCCGGTGCGCGCGTTCGGCGGGCTGACCTTCAACCGGCGGCTGCGCGAGGTGCCGCCGGAGGTCACGCTCGTCTCGTACGGGGCGATGGGGGAGCTGCGGCGCAACCGCACGCTCCAGGTCGTGCCTGCGCACTATTCCGTCCTCCCGCGGCTGTTCGCCGAGCGCGTCCTACCCGGCGACGTCGGGCTGGTGCAGGTCTCCCCACCCGGCCCGGACGGCGTGTGCTCGCTCGGCATCGGCGTGGACTACGCCGGTGACGCCGTGCGGCACAGCAGGATCCTGGTCGGCGAGATCAACCACCGGATGCCCGCCACCACGGGCACGCCCGGCATCCCACTCGACCGCTTCGCCGCGACCATCGAGACGGACCGGCCGGTCCCCGAGGCCCCGGACCGCGCGCCGGACGCCGTGGACGAGGCCATCGCCGCGCGCGTCGCCGAGCTGGTGGAGGACGGGGACACCGTGCAGATGGGCGTCGGCGCGCTGCCCACGGCGATCATGGACGGCCTGGCGGGCCACCGCGACCTCGGCTTCCACTCCGGCATGCTGACTGACGGCGTGCTGCGGCTGGTGGAGAAGGGCGTGCTCACCGGGCGGCGCAAGGAGATCGACGAAGGCGTGCTCGTCACCGGCACCGCCATCGGCTCCGCGGAGCTCTACGCCAGGCTCGGCGAGCTGCCGGTGCGGTTCCGGCCCGCGAGCTACACCCATGATCCCGGCGTGCTCGCCCGGCTGCGTCGCCTCGTCGCGATCAACTCGGCCGTCGAGGTGGACCTGTCCGGTCAGGTCGGGAGCGAGGCCGTGGGCGGGCGCTACCTCGGGGGCATCGGCGGGCAGGCCGACTTCTCCGGAGCCGCCGCCCGCACCGGCGCCCGGTCGATCATCGCGCTGCGGTCCACGGCGGGAGGGGCGTCGACGATCGTGCCGGCTCTGCGCGGTCCGGTCAGCACCGGCCGGGCGGACGTCGATGTCGTCGTCACCGAGCACGGCAGCGCCTGGCTGCGCGGCTGTCCCCACGACGAGTACGGCGCGCGGCTGGTCGCCGTCGCCGCCCCCGAACACCGCGACGCCCTCATCCGGGCACTGCAGGAGAGGTCATGACGAAGGTCCACATCCGCGAGGTCGGGCCGCGCGACGGCTTCCAGAACGAGCCCGAGCGCATCGCGACCGACGACAAGATCCGGCTGATCGAGGCCCTGGCACGGGCGGGTTTCGAGCGTATCGAGGTCGCGAGCTTCGTGCGTCCGGACGTCATCCCGCAGCTGGCGGACGGTGTCGAGGTGCTGAACCGGATCGACGTCCCGGACCACGTGAAGCTCATGGTCCTGATCCCCAACAGCCGCGGGCTGGACAACGCGCTGAAGGTGCGGGAGACGTTTCACGAGGCCGCGATCTTCGTGAGCGCCTCGGAGACGCACAACAAGAAGAACGTGAACCGCGCGGTCGCGGAGACCATGGCGGACAACGAGGTCATGGCCAAGCGGATCCGGGCCGAGGGCCTGCACTGCGCCGCCGTCGTGGCGACATCCTTCGGCTGTCCCTACGAGGGCAAGGTCGAGCTGGGCCGGGTGCTGGACCTGGCCGAGCGCTTCGCCGAGGCCGGGGCCACGGAGATCGGCTTCGGCGACACCACCGGCATGTGCAACCCCGCCTACGCGCGCGAGTTCTTCACCGCGGCGCTCGAGCGGCTGCCCGGGGTGGAGGTCACCGCGCACTTCCACAACACCCGCGGCCAGGGCCTGGCCAACGCCTACGCCGCCCTCGACGCGGGCTGCACGAGCTTCGAGGCCAGCTTCGGTGAGCTGGGCGGCTGCCCGGTGCCGAAGGGCTCGACGGGCAACATCGCCACCGAGGACCTGGTGAGCATGTTCCACGAGATGGGCGTCGAGACGGGCCTGGACCTGCCCGCGGTGATCGAGGCCGCGCGGGAGGCCCAGCGGGTGCTCGGCCGGACCCTGACCAGCCACTCGTTGATCGCCGGTCCCATCGACTGGCATCTGCAGGACGCCTGACCATCCCCGAGGACGGAGAACTCATGAGCAACCGCACCGCGTTCGTCACCGGCGGCGCCCAGGGCATCGGCCAGGGCATCGCCACCACCCTCGGCGCAGGCGGCTTCAAGGTCGCCGTCGTCGACCTCGACCTGGAGGCCGCGCAGGCCACCGCGCAGTCGATCGTCGCCGCCGGTGGCACCGCCACCGCCGTGCAGGCGGACGTCACCGACAGCGCCGCCGTGCAGGCCGCGGTCAAGACCGTGACCGACGAGCTCGGCCCCGTCGAGATCGCCGTCAACAACGCGGGCTGGGACGACTTCATGCCGTTCGTGAAGACGACCGAGGAGTTCTGGGACCGCATCCTGGACATCAACTTCAAGGGCATGCTGCGGGTGACCCACGCCGTGGTGCCCGGGATGATCGAGCGCGGCTTCGGGCGCGTCATCAACATCGGGTCCGACGCCGGCCGGGTCGGCTCGTCTCTGGAGGCCGTCTACTCCGGCGCGAAGGGCGGCACCATCGCCTTCACCAAGACCCTCGCTCGCGAGGTCGCGACCAAGGGCGTCACCGCGAACACGGTGTGCCCCGGCCCCACGGACACCCCGGCGCTGCGCAAGTTCGCGGACAACTCCGGCCAGGACGCGGACAAGGTGCTGGGCGGCATGACCAAGGCCGTGCCGATGAAGCGCCTCGCCGTGCCCGAGGACGTCGCGGCCGCCGTCGCGTTCTTCGCCTCCGACGCCGCCGGCTACATCACGGGCCAGACGCTGTCCGTCAGCGGCGGCCTGACGATGGCCTGATGCGCGTCTCCGGGCCGCGCCTGCCCGTGGAGTGGACGTCTGTCGGGAAGTACGACGACATCCGTCTGGACCACTCCGGCGACGGCATCGCCAAGATCACGATCTGCAGGCCGGAGGTGCGCAACGCCTTCCGCCCGCAGACCCTGATCGAGGTGTCCGACGCGCTGACCCGCTCCCGCGAGGACGGCTCGATCGGCGTGATCGTGCTGACCGGCGAGGGGCCGGACGCCTTCTGCTCGGGCGGTGACCAGCGCGTCCGAGGTGACACCGGGTACCTCGAGGAGCCCGGGGGTGTCGGACGCTTCCACGTCACGGACCTGCAGGTGCAGATCCGAAGGCTGCCCAAGCCCGTCGTCGCGATGGGGGCGGGCTACGCCGTCGGCGGTGGCCACGTGCTGCACCTGACCTGCGACCTGACGATCGCGGCGGACAACGCCCGGTTCGGCCAGGTCGGCCCCAAGGTCGGCTCGTTCGACGGAGGGTTCGGCGCCGGGCTGCTCGCCCAGCAGGTCGGACAGAAGCGGGCCAAGGAGTTCTGGCTGCTCTGCGAGCAGTACGACGCCGTCGAGGCCAAGGAGATGGGCCTGGTCAACTCCGTGGTGCCACTGGCCGAGCTGGAGACTGAGACCGTCGCCTGGGCCCGGCGGATGCTCCAGCTCTCGCCGATGGCGCTGCGGCTGTGCAAGGCGAGCTTCCACGCCGCCGAGGACGGCCTCGCCGGCCTCCAGCAGCTGGCGCACGACACCAACCTGCTCTTCTACGCCACCGAGGAGGCCCAGGAGGGCCGCGAGGCGTACAAGGCCAAGCGCACCCCTGACTTCAGCGCGTTCCCGCGCCGGGCCTGAGAGGACGACCATGAGCGACGACGGCAAGGTCGTGAGCTGGGAGGACGCCGGACCCGGCGTGCTCGTCGCGACGATCGACCGCAGACCCGCCAACGCGCTGGGCCCGCCGATCATCGACGGCCTGAACGCGCTGCTCGACGAGGCGGAGCGCCGCGACACCCGGGTGCTGGTGCTGACCTCCGGCATCCCTGGCTTCTTCGCCGCGGGCGCCGACATCAAGCACCTCGGCACCGTGGACGCGGAGTCCTTCGCGGCCTACGGGGACCGGCTGCGCGGGGCCGTCGAGCGACTCGCGGAGGCGGACCTGATCAGCATCGCCGCGGTCGAGGGCGTGGCCCTCGGCGGCGGGCTGGAGCTGGCGATGGCCTGCACCATGCGCGTGTCCGGCGCGGAGGCGAAGTACGGCCTGCCGGAGGTCCGGCTCGGCCTGATCCCGGGCGCCGCGGGCACCCAGCGGCTGCCCCGGCTCGTCGGGCGCGGCCGGGCCATCGACATCATGGCCACCGCCCGCCAGGTCCCCGCGGAGGAGGCCGCGGCGATCGGGCTCGTCGACCGCCTGGTGCCCGCCGGGGAGGCCGCGGAGGCCGCGCTCGTCCTCGCCGGACAGCTCAGCGGTCTGTCCTGGCCCGCTCTGGCCGCGCTGATCCGCACCGTCGACGCCGCCTTCGACCGGCCGTTCCACGAGGGGAAGCGGTTCGAGGTCGAGCAGATCCACGAGCTCTTCGTGCACGGTGAGGCGCGCGAGGGGATCACGGCGTTCCTGCAGAAGCGACCGCCGAAGTTCGGCTAGGGAGGGGCGCGCGACGATGCGCGAGCAGTACGGACTGACGATCTTCACCGGTGGGCGGGGGCCACGGCGCTTCCGGGCCGCCGCGGACCTCGCGCGCCGCGCGGAGGCCGCGGGCTTCGGCGCGGTGTGGACCGGCGAGCTCTACAGCCGGTCCGCCACCATCCCGATGGCCGTGCTCGGAGCCGCCACCGAGCGGCTCGTGATCGGCTCGAACATCGCCTACGGTGTCGGCCGTTCCCCCCTGATCTGGGCCGCCGAGGCCCGCGATCTCGACGAGCTGACCGGCGGTCGGATCGTCCTCGGGCTGGGCAACGGCACCTCCGGGATGATGGAGAACTGGCTCTCCGCCAGCGGTGCGTCGCCCGCCGCCCGAATGGAGGAGCTGGTCACCGTGCTCCGGGCGCTCTGGCGGCTCCACGAGGGGCCGGTCCACCACGAGGGCCGCTTCTACCGCGTGCACCTGGCACCGACGGCCGGCACACCCGCCCCGCTGCGCGACGACCTCCCGATCTGGACGGCCGGCGTCGGGCCACGGATGGTGCGCGCGGCGGGCCGGGTCGCGGACGGCCTCGTCGCCCACCCGATGACGACAGCGACCTACCTCGCCGAGGTGGTGCGGCCCGAGCTCGAGCGCGGCGCCGCGGACGCGGGCCGGACGCTCGACGGGTTCGTCGTCAAAGGCACCCGCATGATCGCTCTCGACGCCGACGAGGAGGCGGGCCGCCGCCGGGTCGCCTTCGCGGTCGCCCAGTACGCCGCCTCCCGCGTGTACGACCGGCTCTTCGCGATCCACGGCTGGGAGGCGGCCCAGCAGCGCATCCGCACCGCGATCAAGGCCGGCGACACCGCCGCCGCAGCGGCGGCCGTCCCGGACGCGGCGGTCGACGCCATCGGCATCGTGTGCCGGGCCGCGGACCTGCCCGACCGCGTCGCCGCGCACGCCGCGGACTTCGACCATCTCGACCTCGTCGCCCCGCCCTGGGGTCTCGAGCCCGAGCAGGCCGAGGAGGTCACCGAGGAGATCCTCGCCGCACTCACCCCCACACCGGCCCACGCCTGATCGAGAGGACCACTGGAGATGTCCGACACCCCGACCACCTTCCGGCTGGAGCGGCCGCGTGAGGGCGTGGTCGTGCTGACACTCGACCGGCCGGATCGCTACAACGCGATGACCGCCGACATGTTCCGCGAGCTGGAGACGACGGCCCGTGAGCTGGACCGCGATCCGGGCCTGCGCGTGCTGGTCCTGACCGGCGCGGGCAAGGCCTTCTGCGCGGGCTACGACCTCGCCGACGCCGAGAAGCTGCCCGAGCTCGGCGCCCTGGGCATGCTGGACCTGCAGGAGCGGGCCGCCCGCGCGCTGGCCGCGATCCGGGGCATCCGGGTTCCCGTGATCGCCGCGGTGAACGGCGCCGCCGCGGGCGGCGGGCTGGCGCTGGCGCTGGCCGCGGACATCCGGCTGGCCTCGCCGCGGGCGAAGTTCAACGCCGCGTTCGTCAAGATCGGGCTGTCGGCGGGCGACCTGGGCACGTCCTGGCTGCTGCCGCGGCTGATCGGGCCCGCCGCGGCCGCCGAGTTCGCCTACACCGCGGGCATGATGGACGCGGCGCGCGCCGAGGAGACCGGCCTGGTCAACCGGGTGGTACCCGAGGAGGAGCTGCTCGGTGCCGCGCTGGAGATGGCCGAGCTGATCTGCGCGAACTCCCCGGGCGGTGTCCAGCTGTCGAAGCGGGCCCTGCACGCGAACATGGAGGTCTCGTCCTACGCGGCGGCCATGGAGCTGGAGAACCGCGGGCAGGCGTTGCTGACCCGCAGCGACGACATGGCCGAGGCCCTCGCCGCGTTCCAGGAGAAGCGTGCGCCCGTCTTCGAGGGGCGCTGATGACCACCACCGAGGACCGGACCACCACGCTCGTCGAGCTGGAGACGCTGCTGGTCGAGCTGCGCGCGGACGGCGTGGCCGTGCTGACCGTGAACCGACCCGAGCGCGCCAACTCCCAGACCGTGCAGACCTTCTACGACCACAACGACGCCGCGCTGGCCCTGCGGGACAGCGGCGCCCGTGCGCTGATCCTGCGCGGCGCGGGGGAGCGGGCCTTCTGCGCCGGGTTCGACCTCGCCGAGATCGGGTCGATCCAGGGCTTCGGCGTCCGCGAGTTCCTGTTCTTCCAGGAGGCGGCGGCGAACGGGATCGCGGCGATCAAAGCGCTGCCCTTCCCCGTGATCGCCGCGATCCACGGACCCGCCGTCGGCGGCGGGTTGGCGCTGGCGCTGGCCGCGGACATCCGGCTGGCGGCGCCCACGGCGAAGCTGTCCTGCGCCTTCGTCCGGGTCGGCCTGTCCTGCGGCGAGCTTGGCACCAGCTACGCGCTGACCCGGCTGCTCGGCTACGGCCGCGCGGCCGAGCTCGGCTTCACCGGCCGGATCGTCGAGGCGGCCGAGGCCGAGCGGATCGGCCTGGTCAACCGTGTGGTGCCCAGCGAGGAGCTGTTCGCCGAGGCGGACGCCCTCGCGGAGCAGATCGCGGCGAACTCGCCCGGTGGGATCCGGATGTCCAAGCGCGCGCTGCTGCGCAACCAGGAGATCACCTCCTACGGCGCCGCGATGGAGCTGGAGAACCGCGGACAGGCACTGCTGACCCGTGCCGACGACATGCCCGAGGCGCTCTCGGCCTTCCTCGAGGGCCGCGCGCCGACCTTCACCGGGAGGTAGTGCCCATGACCCAGACCGACCCGACCCAGACCGAGCCGACCGTCCACATCCCCGACCCCGGGTTCGGCCCGCGCGACGACCTGCGGCACTGGCCCGCCGAGCCCGGCGGCCGGATGCGGGACTCGCTGTTCTACGAGATGATCATGCCCGAGGAGCGGCTCGGGCTGCAGGTCTACCTGTACCTGACAGCGCACGGCAAGGCCGGGTTCAACGTCTCGGTCTGGGGTCCGGACGCCGAGCCGGTCGCGCTGGACCTCGACGGCGGCTCCGTGCCCGAGGACATGGATCTGGACGACTTCCGGCTCAAGGGCCTGTCGATCCGCCAGCCGGAGCTGCGGCGCACCGCCGAGGTGACCTACGAGAGCGAGAAGGTCCGCCTGGAGTACCGCTTCGAGGCGGTCCAGGACGCTTTCAGCTACCGCTCCAACCCGGACGGGCTGCCCGAGTGGTTCGCCCAGAACCGCCTGGAGCAGACGGGCCGGGTGTCCGGGTTCCTGGAGGTGGCGGGCCGCCGCGTCGAGTGGGACCGCCGCATGGGGCACCGCGACCACTCGTGGGGCAACCGGGACTGGGGCGTGCCGCACCACTGGAAGTGGTTCGTCGCCTACACCGACTCCGGCAACGCGGTCAACGGCTGGATCTGGATCGCGGGCGGCGAGTGGGGCTTCGCGGGGTCCGTGCTCAAGAACGGCGTCACGATCCCGGTGTCGCACATCGAGCACAAGGCCACCTACCACGACGACATGTCGCAGAAGCGGCTCGAGGCCACGCTCGTGGACACCTCGGGCGGCCGCACCGAAGTGACGTTCGACCGGTACGCGCTGATCAAGCTGCCCACCAACGACAAGATGGCCACCGAGATCTGGGAGTCCGCTTGCGACGCCACGATCGACGGCGAGCCCGGCGCGGGCCAGTGGGAGACGCACTGGTCCCGGGACTACCTCAACCACCTCGTCGCGAGCAGGAACCGGTGACCGAGGAGGCGCTCGCCTGGGAGTGGTCGGCCGCGGATCTCGCTGCGCTGCAACGGTTCCTGGAGGAGCAGGGGATCAGCGAGGGCCCGCTGACCACCCGGCAGATCGGGGACGGGCACTCCAACCTGACCTACCTGGTGTCGGGGAGCAGGCAGGTCGTCGTCCGTCGTCCGCCGCCCCCGCCGCTGCCCCCGGGCGCGCACGACATGCTCCGCGAGGCCCGGCTGCTGCAGGGGCTCGCCGGGACCGGCGTGCCGGTCCCCGAGGTGCTCGCGACTGCGCAGGCGGACGAGGTGATCGACGTCCCGCTCTACGTGATGAGCCACGTGCCGGGGCCGGTCGTCACGACCGAGACCCCGGCGCCACTCGCCGACCCCGCGTGCCGGCGCGCGATCGGGGAGAGCATGGTGGACATCCTCGCCAAGATCCACCACGTCGACTGGAAGGCCGCCGGGCTGTCCGAGATGGGCAGGCCGGAGGGCTTCAACGGCCGCCACCTGGCCCGGATGCGCAGGCTCGTCGCGGACGAGCAGGGTCGCCCTCCCAAGGCGTTCGCCGAGGTCGACGGCTGGCTCGAGGCCCACGCGCCCGCCGAGTCGGGGGCGACGATCGTGCACAACGACTACCGCCTCGGCAACGTCATCCTCGCCCCGGAGCCGCCCGGCCGCGTCGCCGCGGTGCTGGATTGGGAACTGGCCACCCTCGGGGACCCGCTGTTCGACGTGGGCAACTTTCTCGCGTCCTGGCCGGTTGCGGGGGAGCCGATGACGCCCACCGCCGAGCTCGGGGCTGCCGTCCTGGAGGAGGGGTACCTCACCCGGGAGGAGCTCGCCGCCCGCTACGCCGAGATCACCGGGCGGGACCTCTCCGAGCTGCGCTGGTACACCACGATGGCGCTGTGGAAGCTCGCGGTGCTGTTCGAGTACAAGCACCGCCGCACCAAGGCCGGTCTCGGCGACGAGTACTTCGCCGACCCCGCGCTGGTCACCTCGTTCCTCGACCGGGCGGCGGCGACCGCGGACATCTGAGCCACGCACGACGACAGGGGCCGACCCGCCGGGTCGGCCCCTGTCGTCGTCGGGCTACTTCTCCAGCAGGTGGTCGAGGTACACACGCGGCCAGGTGTATTCCACGTACGCCCGGACCGGCGCGCCCGCCATCGTGCCGGTGAAGCCGGTATCGGTGAAGTTGAAGGTGGGGGAGACGTCCCAGCGGGCGAGGCTGTAGCGGGACATGTCGATGTCCGTGGTGCGCCCCGCGTCGTCGTGCACCGTGACCTGCACCTTGTCCTGCACCCAGTCCTCACCCCAGCCCGTGGTGACCTGCGCCGACGTGACGGGGGACTGCTGCCCGTCCCGGTAGACGTAGCCGTTGGTGTCCAGCTCACCGTGTGCCATGGTCACCATCAGGTTGCAGGAGATGTCCTCACCTGCGACCGCCAGCCACTTGTAGTGGTGGATGGCGTCCCAGTCCCGGGTGCCCCAGGACTGGTCGCGGTGGCCCGGCCCGTCGAACTCGATGCGTTCGCCGTTCCAGGCCAACGTGCCGTGGATCCGTCCGGACTGCTCGTAGCGGTTGGCGGCGAGGTAGGTCGGGCAGCCCTCGGCGTTCTGCGCGTAGTCGAATGCCGGGTGGTAGGCCTCGAAGGTGAACTCGAGGTCGACCTCGTCGTCGTGGAAGGCGGCGGAGGCCCGCTGCAGGTCGTCGCCGACGGTGAGCCGGATGCCGTCGAGCGTCCAGTCGTCGAAGTTCTGCCCGCCCGCGGGAAGTCCGTCGACATGCTTGAACAGCACCGGTTCCGGCCCTTCCTTGTGCAGGACGAGGGCGCGGCCGGCGACGTCGTGTTCGTTGACCCACGTGTACCAGTGCCCGAGGATGCCGTGCTCGGGCAGGATCAGGCAGTAGGCGACGCTCTCGCGGGCGTGCGGCCCCGAGATCGTGTGGCGCAGGCGGTCGCGGTCGGTGAGCATCGGTGGACGGTCCTCCTCTTCGGTGGAGGTCACCAGGTGGGTCGGTGACCGACGGGCGGGAAGGCCTCGCCCAGGATGAAGGCGCGAGGCAGCAGGTCGTTGGCGTCGCCGGTGGTCAGTGGGTGATAGGCGGCCGAGGCGCCGCGGTGCAGCTCGTCGAACTGCAGCGCGCCGACGAACTCGTCCCACACGCCCGCACCGCGGGCGAAGGGTGCCATCATCTCGCGCGTGTACACGAGGACCCCGGCCATGATCCGGTCGCGCCTGCTCATCCGAGAGATCCGGCGGTAGAGCGCGGTGAGTCCGCCGCGGGAGGCCGCGGTGATCTCGGCGGCCTCGGCGTCGGTGAGCAACCGCAGGTCGGCGGCGGGGGTGTTCCACTTCTCGCGGGCGTACACCGAGAACCCGACCATGTGGTCGAGGTAGTCGCCCCTGTCGACGAACGTGGTGCCGATGTCGCTGATCCGGTAGTTGATGCCCGCCGCGCCGTCGAACACCATGACCTGGGTGACGCAGTAGGGCATGGACGAGGCGACGTCCGACCAGGGGTAGAGGTCCTCGAAGAGGAAGTGGTCGCGGACCAGCATCACGTTGCCGTCGGGCAGCGGGTAGGGGCCGCTGGTGTTGGTCGACGACCGGGTGTCGAACATCATCAGGAAGCCGAACAGCTCTGTCGCGGCGTTGAACTTCTTGCACTCCTGCAGCCGACCCTCGGTGCTCTCGACCTCGGCCGCGAACCGGTCGATCCAGCTCTGGTCGAGGACCCTCGCCTCGTAGTTGCGGCCGGTCACGTAGCCGGGCCCCGCGCCGTAGGTGCCGTGCTGGATCCGCCGCTGGAACTGGATCGCGGTGTTGAGCTCGTGCAGCTGGTCGTGTGCGTCGAGCTGCCGCAGAGCCACCAGCAGTCCGCGGCCCATCAGGCTGCACACGTTGACCCAGGCCCGGGTGTTGTTCAGTTTGTTGGCGGGCTCGCGGCGGGCGGTCCGGCCGAGCTCGACCACACCCTCCGCCCCGCCGACGGCCTCCGTGATTCGCTCGTAGAACTGCGGGAATCGCAGCCATTGCTGCGTGAACGCGACGGTCTCGTACTCCTGCCGGGGGATCAAGCTGTTCTCGCCCTCGGTGGAGCGCTTGCCCAGCAGGTCCCAGAGGTTCCACCCGGTGTAGGCGAGGAAGTCGTCGATCTCCTCGGTGGAGAGCCGGTTGCGCAACACCGAGTCGTCGGTGGTCTCGACCACCGACGTCTTGAGGGAGTCCCGGAACTGCCGGTCCCCCTCTGCCCCCGCGGGGTAGGTACCCCGGTAGCGGGCCAGGGCCGCCTCGATGTCGAAAGGCTCCGCGCCCATGCGGTCACCGTCCTCAGTGGTCGTGTCGTCCGGAAGCGGCCCGGTCGGCGGACCGTGCCTGGTGGTACTCGACGTAGCAGGTCTCCCAGGAGGCGTCCGCGTACGCCGCCGCGGGCAGGCCGTTCGCCGTGCCCGCGAGCATCGAGTCGTGGATGCGCAGGCGCGGGTGCACCTGCCAGGTGAAGTGGTGGGGGTCGGCGTCGAGCGCGAGCTCCACGGTGCGTCCGCGCCGGTCGGTCACGGTTCCCGTGACGCTGCGGTAGTAGAGGTCGGGGTCGAACGCCGGGACGAGGTGGGCGGTGGCCAGCGGGGACAGCTCGCCGTCGCGGACGAGGTACCCCCGCAGGTGCGTACGCCCGAAGGCCTGCAGCTCGACGAGGTGCACCGTGTCGACGTCGGTGACGACGTTGAGCCACTTCATGTGCGTCATCGCGGCCCAATCCCGGGTGCCCCACGAATGGTCCCGCTGGCCCGCCGCCGCGAACTCGACGGTCCGGCCGCCGATGTTGGCCCGTCCGGTCACTCGGCCGGTCTGCTCGACCCGGTCGTCGGCGAAGAAGCCCGGGCAGCCCTCGACATGCTCGCTGTAGGGGTAGGCCTCGTGGGTCCCGACGAACTCCAGCTCGATCTGTGCCTGTTCGCCCGCGAACCGGACGGACGACGACCCGTCCGCGCGCAGCGCGAGGTGCAGCGGTCCGACGGCCCAGTCCGCGAAGTCCGCCCGGCCGACGTCGACCCCGTCGACGACCTCGAACACCTGGTCCCCGACCGCGCTGCCGAACACCATCGCCGCGGCCCCGGCCACGTCGTCGCCGTTGACCCAGGTGTAGACGACGACGGTCGTCTTCTCCTCCGGCAGGGGAACCGCCCACACCAGCGACTCCCGGTCATGCCCGCCCGGGGTGAGCGCGTGCCGCGTCTCGTCGACCGCCATCAAGCGTCCTCCCGTCGGCCGTCGAGCGCGCCGAGCAGGTCCGGGATGGTCGCAGGTTCGGGGTCGAACCCGAGCGGCGCCACCCACGAGCGGTCGGCCGCCAGCCGGGGCCGCGAGCCGGCGACCACGGCGCGTTCGACGGCCGCGCGCACGTCCGGTGCCATCGTGCCCAGCCTGCGGACGAGCCCGCAGAGGGCGCCGTCGAGGGCAGCGAGGGCGGCCACCACCGCCCGGTCGTCCGCGTCGGGGTCGGCCAGTACCCGCCTGCCCTCGGCGACGGCCGCGCACACCGGTTCGCCCGCGGGGAGGACGCCCTGTGCCTCCACCGCCTCGGCGGTCGCGAGCGCGGCTCGCAGGTGGAAGCGGTTGCGGCGGTCCACCAGGTCGACCCGGTCCGCGGCGTAGCCGAGGAAGTCCCGCACCAGGTGTGCCTGCTCGATGGCCTGGCTGTCGCCGGTGGCCAGCAGCGCGGGCAGCACGGTGTCCGTCATCGCCTTACAGGCCGCCCGGCTCGCCATACTGGTGCGGTCCATGTCAGAGCACCTCCTCGAGCATCACGGCGAGTTGGCCGAGCAGGACCGGGACGACCCCCTCGAGCCGGGTCAGCAGCACGTCCTGGTGCGAGCGGCCCAGCCGGGCGACGCGGACCGACGTCGCCAGGGTCTTCACGATCGCGGCATACGTGGCAAGCATCCGGTACCACCGGATGCGGTCGTGGTCGATCTCCAGGCCCGAGGTCCGGCGGTACGCCTCGTAGAGGTCCTCGGCGGGCAGCAGGCCGCTGGCCAGGAACGTCCGACCGTCCTCGGCGTAGTGCCCGTAGAGCCGCTGGGTGCAGTAGGCGAGGTCGGCATGCCGGTCACCCAGGTGCGCGGACTCCCAGTCCAGGACCGCACTGATCCGGCCGGTCGACTCGTCGAAGAGGAAGTTGCCGCTGCGGTAGTCGCCGTGCACCACGCTCGCCCGGTCCAGCGCGGGCGCGTTGCGCTCGAGCCAGGCCCCCGCGACCTCCATCACCGGGACGTCCTCGGCGCGGTCGAGCTCCCAGAGCTGGCGCTCGAAGTTCAAGCGCCACAACGCGTTCTCGGTGCTCCCCACCCGCGGGGCCACCGCGTCGGGCGGCCGCAGCGCGTCGATCGGCATGGTGTGCAACGTTCCCAGGTGGGCGACGAAGTCCGCCGCCAGGGACGGGCGCAGCGCAGGGCCGAAGTTCGTGCCCAGCCCCGAGACCTGGCCGGTCGTCGCGGCCCGCGGCTTCGTCACGCCCTCGGCGAAACCGCAGATCAGCGCGGGCTCCGGGAGGTACTCGGCCTCGGCGTCGATCCAGCAGGCGTCGGGAACGGGCAGGTGGTCCCGGACCGCGCGCATGACCGCGAACTCGGTCCGCTTGTTCGTACAGTTGATGGTCTCGGGCGGGTCCATCCGCACCAGCAACCGCTGCTCGGTCCCGTCCCCGGGGCGCAGGGTGAACGCCGCCTGGATCTTCGAGGCGCCGCCGGTGAGCCATCGGACGTCGGTGACCTCCACATCGGGCCCGACCTCGTGGCGCATCCACTTGCGCACAGAGTCGGCGATCGTCTCCAACGGCGTCGGGGACCAGCCGGGTCCCCGGCGCCGGGCGTACTTCTGGTCGAGCGCGTCCTGGCTCGGCTGGTCGGTGGGATAGCGCTCCCGCACCTCCGCGAGCAACGCGTCGGACGGGTGGTCCTGCAGGGAGGGCGGTCGTTCGGTGATTCCGCCTACGTTCGTCACGATCGGTCAGCTCCTTTGCTGTCGTGGCACCTGCGAGGTCTATGACGTGCGCTGCGCCTTGCTGGCGGCCGAGGCCGCTTTGCTCTTCTCCTTCGCCGCCGCCCAGTCCTCGGCGCTCATCGCGGTCAGTCCCGCGAAGGTGCCCGGGCCCGCGAGCATCTGGCCGCCGTCCATGGCGATGGTCTGGCCGGTCAGGTAGTCGCAGGCGTCGGAGAGGAGGAAGATCGTGAGGTGCGCCAGCTCCTCGACGGTGCCGGTGCGGCCCATCGGGACCTGGTCGATCTGCGTAGCGCCGACGGAGCTCTTCTCCGTCGGGTTGAGCATCTCCCAGGCGTAGTCGGTGGGGATCGGGCCGGGGGCCAGCGCGTTGAGCCGGATCCCGTATCGCGCCCACTCGACGGCCAGCGACATCGTCATGGAGTGCACGGCGGCCTTGGCCATCGCCGAGGGTGTGACGAACGCCGAGCCTGTCCACACCCAGGTGGTCAGGGTGGACAGCACGTTGCCGGGCAGGCCCGCGGCGATCCAGCGCTTGCCCGCCGCGTTCGTGGTGTGGAACGAGCCCTTCATCACCGTGCTGCTCACCGCGTCGAAGGCCCGCGGGCTCAGCGACTCGGTCGGGGCGATGAAGTTGGCCGCGGCGTTGTTGATCACCCCGGTGAGCGGGCCGTGCTCCTCCCAGAGGACGCCCATCGCGGCGTCGACGCCCTCGCCGTCCCGGACGTCGACGGTCTGCACGTGCACCGAGCCCGGCCGCGATTCGGACGCCTCCGCCGCGGCCTCCTCCAGCACGCCCTTGCGGCGGCCCCACAGGTGTACCGAGGCGCCGTGGTCGACCAGGTGCCGGGCGACCCCGCGGCCCAGCCCGGTCCCGCCGCCGGTGATCAGGACGCGGTGGCCGGCGAGCAGATCCGGCGCGAACGGGCTCTTCTTCGAGGTGGTCATGTCCGCTCCTTCGCCGGGGCCCGCAGGCCACGGCTGATGATCTCGCGTTGGATCTCGTTCGTGCCGCCGTAGATGGGTGGGGCCAGCGCCCGCCGGACCTGGGCTTCCATCCCGTACTCGCGGGCGTAGCCGTATCCGCCCATGAGCTGCATGGCCTCCAGCGCGGCCTGCTTGGCGGTCTCGGTGCTCTTCAGCTTGGCCATGGACGAGCGGGTGCCGAGGTCGGCCTCCTCGCCCGCGTCGATACGCTCGGCCACGTCGTGGACGAAGGCCCGGCAGTGCTCGATCTCGGTCGCCAGCTCGGCGAGCCGGTGCCGGACCGCCTGGAAGGAGCCGATGGTCCGGCCGAACTGCTCCCGCTCGCCGGTGTAGGCGACGACGTCGTCCAGCGAGCGCTGGGCTGCCCCGACGGACATCGCGGCGATGATCACCCGCTCGACGCCGAGCCCGCGGTTGAGGTGCTCCCAGGCCGCACCCTCGGTGCCGACCACCGCGTCCGCGGGCAGACGGACGTCGGTGAGGAACACGTCGTTCACGACGTGCCCCTCCATCGTGTCGATACCGCGGATCGCGAGGCCCGGGGTTGTGGTCGGGACCGTGAACAGGGTCAGGCCCTTGTGCTTGGGCCCGCTCGTGTCCGTGCGCGCGAGGAGCAGCAGGTGGTCCGCGAGGTGGGCGACGGAGGTCCACGTCTTCTGGCCGTCGAGCACCCAGCCTGCACCGTCCCGCCGGGCCCGCAGCCGAGCGGAGGCCAGGTCGGTCCCGGCCCCCGGCTCGGACAGCGCGATGGCCTCGATCCCGCCGGCGACCAGGTTCTCCACGATCGTGCGGCGCTGCTCCGGGGAGCCGACGAGCAGATAGGTCTGCGCCGCCGTCAGGCCGGTGGAGTAGGCCGAGATCGGGGCGAGGCCGCGCGTCGTCTCCTCCAGGAACAGGCACTCGTCGACGAACGTGCCGCCGAGCCCGCCGTCGGACTCCGGCAGCGAGATGCCGAGCCAGCCCTGCGCCGCGAGCCGGCGCAGCAGCTCGGGGCTGTTGGTCTCGGTCCCACCCGCGGTGAGGGCGTCGCGCTGCGCCGCGGTGCCGCACTCGCGCTCGCAGAACGCGCGAACCTCGGCGGCGAAGCTGGTCTGTTCCGGGGAGAGCCGCATCAGTGCGTGCGGTAGTTGCCGAACTTGGGCTGCCGCTTCTCGTTGAATGCGGTGATGCCCTCCTTGGCCTCCTCCGTCTCGCCGAAGAGCTTCAGCGTGGTGTAGGCCATGTTGCCGATGCTGATCAGGTGCTCGGTGTCGGTGTTGAACGACTGCTTGAGCACCTTGAGCGCGGTGGGAGAGTAGGAGTTCATGGTGTCCGCCCACTCGCGGACCGCGTCGTGCAGCTCGGCGGCGGGGACGACCTTGTTCACCAGGCCCCAGTCCAGGGCCTCCTCGGCGGAGAGCCTGCGCAGCATGAACCAGATCTCGCGGGCGCGCTTCTCACCGACCACGCGGGCGAGGTACCCGGAGCCGAGGCCGGCGTCGAACGACCCGACCCGCGGCCCGTTCTGTCCGAAGGTCGCGGTGTCGGCGGCGATGGTCAGGTCGGCGAGCACGTGCAGCACGTGGCCGCCGCCGATCGCGATGCCGTTCACGGCCGCGACGACCGGCTTGGGCACGTCGCGGATCACCCGGTGCAGGGCCTCGACCTCGAACAAGCCGGTCTCCGACGGGCCGTAGTCGCCGGACTCCATGCGCTGCTTCTGGTCTCCGCCGGAGCAGAAGGCCTTCTCACCGGCGCCGGTCAGCGCGATGACGCCCACCTCGTCGTCCGCCCAGGCGACCTTGAACGCGTGCACGAGCTCATCGACGGTGCGGGCGCGGAAGGCGTTGTACCGCTCCGGCCGGTTGATCGTGATCCAGGCGAGACCGTTGTCGACCTCGTAGACGACGTCGGTGAACTCCTCGGGCTTCATGATGCCCCTTCCTCGGCGATGAGAGACGTGGAACGGCTGACACGACACCTCGCGACGTGCTCGGTGGCCCGCGAGTCCGAGCCTAAGGTGTCGTCTTGAGTTTTGGCCAGACCTTTATATCATCGGCCCGAAACGTTCGGGAGCGGCGAGGCCGCGCCGGCACCCGAGACCGGTGGGCGGGGATGACGAACACGACGGTACAATCGAGAGCGAACACGGGTCTGACGCTGGAGGAGGCGCGGTTCCGGGCGCGGGTCGAGGCGCGGGCAGAGCTCGCCGACGGGGTCGTCGAGCTGACCCTGGTCCCAACGGGGGAGGGGCCGGTGCCGCCGTGGCGGCCCGGCGCCCACATCGACCTGGCCTGGGACGACGGACTGGTGCGCCAGTACTCGCTCTGCGGCGACCCCGAGGACCGGACCCGGTACACCGTCGCCGTGCTGCTCGAGCCCGAGGGGCGCGGCGGGTCGCGGCGGATCCACGAGACGCTGCAGGCGGGGTCGGAGGTCGAGGTCCGCGGGCCGCGCAACCACTTCCACCTCGAGCCCGCCGAGCGGCACGTCTTCGTGGCGGGCGGCATCGGGATCACCCCGATCCTGGCCATGATCGGCGAGCTGGACCGCGCCGGGAAGCCCTGGACGCTGGTCTACGGCGGCCGCCGGCGCGAGTCGATGGCCTACGCCGACCGGCTCGCCGCGCTGGGGCCACACGTGCGGCTGTGGCCGCAGGACGAGCGGGGCCTGATCGACCTGGCGGACGCCCTCGGTGAGCCCACGACGGGGACCGCGGTCTACGCCTGCGGTCCCGAACCGCTACTGCGGGCCTTGGAGGAGCACTGCGCAGCCCACTGGCCCACGGGAAGCCTGCATGTGGAGCGCTTCGCCCCGCAGGACATCGACACGAGCGGCGACACACCGTTCGAGATCGAGCTCGCCGACGGCCGGGTCCTCACGGTGCCCGCCGACAGGTCCGCGCTGGTCGTCCTGGCCGAGGCGGGAATCGACATCCTGTCCTCCTGCGAGGAGGGCACCTGTGGCACCTGCGAGGTCGAGATCGTCGCGGGGGAGGCCGACCACCGGGACACCGTCCTGACCCCCGAGGAGCGGGAGGAGAACTGCAGCATGATGGTCTGCGTCTCGCGCGCCGCCTGCGCACGACTGAAGCTCGACCTGTGACCCCGCCGATCCGCTACGCGGTCGACGGGCACGGCGTCGGCACGCTCACCCTCGACCGGCCCGAGGCCCGCAACGCGCTGAGCGACGAGCTGCTCGACGGCCTGCTGGCCGCTCTCGAGCGCGCGCGTGCGGACGCCGACGTCCGCGTGGTGGTGCTCGCCTCCGCCCACGACCGGGTCTTCTCGGCCGGCGGTGACCTCAAGGCCTTCGCCGCCGACGCCCCGACCATCGAGAAGTACGCGGGGCTGGACCGGTTCCCGCGCCTGTTCACCCTGCTCGGCGAGCTGGGCAAGCCCGTGATCTGCGCCGCGGGTGGAGACGTGCTCGCGGGCGCGTTCGGGCTCGCCCTGGCCTGCGACCTGGTGATCGCCCGGCGCGGTGTCCGCTTCGGCTGCCCGGAGATCAACGTCGGCGTCTTGCCCTTCATGATCTCCGCGCTCATCTACCGCTCGATCGACCGGATGAAGGCCAACGAGCTGATGATGTTGGGCGACCCGGTCGACGCCGACGAGGCGGCCCGGCTGGGGTTCGTCAACGTCGTCGTCGAGGCCGAGGACTTCGACGCCACGGTGCGGGAGTGGGCGAGGAAGGTCGCGGCGAAGTCGCCCCTCCTCATGAAACTGGGCAAGGAGGCGATCGCCGCGACCAGGGACATGGCGCTGCCCGAGGCCCTCGACGCGCTGCGCTCCCGCCTTGCCCTGGCCTTCACTACCGAGGACATTCGGGAGGGCGTCTCGGCCTTCCGGGAGAAGCGGGACCCCATCTGGCACATGCGCTGACTCTCCTTCCGCCCACGCCACGATCGCCTCGAGGGGTCGCCCCCGCCCCTGCGGAGGGCGCTGCACCGCGCCGTGGGCTTCGGGCAACCAGTCGACCCGGGCCAACTTCGCGTCGTCCACGACGGGATGACCCTGAGCAGAGTGGACGGGCGGGAGTGGGACGGCTGGTCCCCGAGATCCACATTCGCCATATCTACGGACAGACGGAGTCCATGACCGGCGTCCTCGGCGGCTTGCCGCGGGAGCTTGACGACGGCGCAACGGCCGAAACATCAGGCTCCGGCACGCGAACGGTCGCTTCGAGTTTCGCGGCCGCGGCATGCGCATCATCCGGACGCGGCGGGAGAACCTCTCGACCTCCGCGCGGGAGATCGACCTCCAGGCCTGCCCGCTCGTCCGCGACGTCGCCGTAACGGCCCGTCCGGACGAAGCCCTCGACGCTGTCGTGCTCACCCACATGATCCCGGCTGCGGGCTACGAGGAGAGCGGCTTCCGGGCCTGGTGTCGCGAGCTCTTCGGCAGCTGTGGTGCCCCGGACGAGCTCCGGAAGCATCCCTCGTACCCAAGGACCGGAAGTGGGCGAGTGATCGTGCGGGAGCTTTGACCGCTCATCTGTGCGAAGGTCGTGCGAGCTACAAGCTGCCAACAACTTCCGGCGGGTGATCCGAGCCGTCGGCATGACACCATTCATGTCATGAAATCCCGATTTAAGGTGCTACCGAAGGTATTTTAGAGGGATTTCGCGACTGCGTTGTCACTGGTAGGAGCCCTAGGAGGGGAGTATCACTCGCTCTACACCCGAGCGGTCGCAGGTTCGATCCCTGCCGCGCCCACCCTCTCCGACCAGTTCGGATGCTGGCGCGACACGCTCAGTGCCAGCGGGTCCTGACCCCAACCGCCATAGTGTCGGCCGTATGGGGTCATCGCGGGCGGGCCGGAAGCGCGTGCGGGGGAGCATCGATCGTCTGCCGGACGGCGGGCTGCGAGTACGTGTGCACGCCGGCTACGCCGTCGTCACGGGAAAGCGGCACCGCCTTGTCGAGATCATCCCGGCCGGCCCGGATGCTCGGGCGCGGGCCGAGGCAGCGCGCACGCGGATCGTCAACGAGGTCGACGAGCGCCGGAACCCGCGGACGTCGGCGACGGTGAATCAGTTGCTCGACCGCTACCTCGAGATGATCGACGTCAGCGCGAGCATGCACCTCATGTACACGCGCTAACACGGATCGTCTTCGGCGGATCCTGACTCCGTCTGGTTCCGCCGCGGGCTGAGCTGCAGGCGGGTGCTCCCGCGACGCCGGAGGCGGCCTCCTGGTGCTGATCCGACGACTGCCGGATCAGCACCAGGAGTGCGCTCCATGGAGCTTCTCGTTCAGCTGGGAGTGCCGTTGAAGAACACTGGTTCGTTGAACTCGGCAGCGACCGCGATATGCAGGGGCCCGGTGGCGCCCTTCTTGGTCTTGAAGCGGAAGGGCAGCCGCAGGGACTGTCCCGGCGCGATGTCTTGCGTTGCCAGGTCGGCGCCGTCGCCGAAGTAGCGCTCGGCCGGCGCCCCGTTCACGGTCGCGTTCATTGTGACCAGACTGGCGCCCACGGGATGGCTGCTGCCGTTGGTGATCGTGACGGTCGACTCCCAACCCTGCTCGCCTCGACCAACGATGTATTGGTTCCCGGGGTTGTGCGGCGTAGGGGCGGCAACCATGAGCCCGACCTTGGACGAGTAGTAGAACATCTCGCCGAATCCGACCGAGCCACCCTGGCGAGCATCGTCCACCGCCTTCACGGCGCCGCCCACTACAGCGGTGCAGCCGGCGAAGGCGAGGATCGGGACGAGGATGAGTGCTCCGACGATCCACGGCCACTTCTTCCGCTTCTTCGACGGCGTCGGCTCGGTGCTGCGCTGCGTGGGGATCTGTGGCGGCTGCTGGTGGCCACCGGTGAAGCCGAACTGTTGCGGTTGCGGTTGCCGCGGCGGCGCCCACTGCTGGCCGTACGGCTGAGGCTGCGGCTGCCGGGGATGGGGCGGGCAGGGACCGGGCCGACGTTCTGGGAACCGTAATACGGTTGATCGGGATGCACCGGGCAAGGCTGAGAAATGGGGAAGCGTCTCCACGCTCGACGGCACCGAGCACCTGGCGCTGGTGTACGGCGACGCCGCCGCGGCGAGCCGCTCGGTCGGGGGCGCTGGTGTGGGTGCGCAGCGAGTGCTTGACCGGGAACATCATCGGCTACTGATCTACTGTAGACGGTGCTCTGGCAGCACAGCAAGGCGACCGACCGTACCCGCGACGAGCTGGCGGCGGCACCATCCGCCGCGCGGGATCGCTGTGATTTGCAGATGCCGAGGAATCTGTGGAACCGAAGGTCATGATCGCTTCCATGCTGGAGCACATCGTCGCGTCCGTCGTCCGCGAAGGGTCAGGGGGTCGGTGCCGAGTGCCCAGCCTGCGGGAGCAGATCGGTCGCCCGGGCGAGGCGGGGCAGGTCGGCCAGGGCGTCGAGGAGGCGTTCGGTCTCCACCGGTCCGAAAACCGGTTCGACGAGTGCACGGAACTTCGTCACGAGCAAGTCCTGCTGCTCGGCCGGATCGCGGGTCCATCGTGGACGACCGGTGTCCCGGGACAGTCGGTGCCGTCCGCCGTCGCGGGTGGTCGCTGTGAGCACCGCGGCGTAGGGAGCGACGGTCGAGTCGGGGACGACGTCCACCCGCGCGGCAAGCAGGCGCAGTCGGTCGTCCCACAGGCGGGCGTCGTCGAAGGTCGACTCGTCCGTGCGGCCGGTGCTCAGTGCCGCAGCCGTGACGAAGCGTAGGCTGAACTTGGCCTGCAGGCGGGTCTGTGGATCGAGGATGTTGCACGCCGCTAGGTGGCCGGGAGGCACCCGCACCTCGATCCGGTCGACATCGGCTGGAGCGACGATCGACCGCAGGGCGAGCGCGGCCTCGATCGCGCCGTGTGTCAGGTAGCAGGCTGCGTGGGCCTTGAACAGGGTGTCGGGCACGTGCCACCGATCGGCGAACGGCACCGTGAGCTGCGCGGAGTCGGGTTCCTCGGAGAGCGCGTCGCCCATCGTCTGCGGGTGGCTCAGGAAGCCGGGGGTCGCGGTGAAGCCGCCCGCGGCGAGCTGCGCCGCCAGCACCCCGGCCGAAGATGCGCGGCCGGCATGGAAGGGCTTGCAGTCGGTGCCGAACATGCCCTTGAGGCCGCCGGTCTGTGTGGCGGCGATGCCGAGGGCGGTCGCGGTGTGTGCGGCGTCGAGTTCCAGTAGGTGGGCCGCCGCGGCGGCGGCGCCGAGTGCGCCCACCGTCGCGGTGGTGTGGAAGCCACGTGCGTAGTGGCTCGTGCCGAGCGCGAGGCCCACCCGAACCTCGGTCTCGTACCCGGCGACGAACGCGGTCAGCAGCGCCCGGCCGCTCGCGCTGCACTCCTCGGCGAGCGCGAGGACCGCGGGGAACACTGCCACCGACGGGTGGGCGGATATCGCCCCCGCGACGTCGTCGAAGTCCAAGGCATGGCCCGCCGTGCCGTTGAGCAGCGCAGCCTCGGTTGCTCTGGTGCGCCGACCGTCTCCGACGACGGTCGCCTTGCCCGGAGCTATCCCCGTGGCCCACAGCGTGTCCCGGAGTCGGGCGACGGTCGGCTCCGACGCCCCGGCGATGGTGACCCCCAGCACGTCGAGCAGGCATTGAGTGGCCACCGTGACGACCGGGGCAGGGAGGTCGTCGTAGCGGAGGGTGGCGATCTGCTGGGCCAGCGCGGCCTCAGGGGCGGGATTCGCCATGGGCATCGTTGCTCCTTCGCGTCGGTGTCGCACCGCGCTCGTGGTTGACGGCTGCGGAGACTGTAAGCGGAAGCGGTCACAGAAAGAAACAGTGTGCCGATCATCGGTACAGTCGTCCTTGCCGAGGAAATACGCGCAGCCGTGCTCGCCGACGTCGTGCAGTGCCCGGTTGAGCTGGCGGCCGCGGGTGAGCCGATGTCGCACTATCCGGCCGCTGCTGGCCGGCAGTGGGCTGGCCCCTGCCAACGCGGCGAAGGCGGCGTCGTTGTGGCAGCGGCCCCGATGTGCGCACGACACAATCGCCTGGGCCGCGCTGAGCGGCCGACGCTGACCTTGTGCGTCAGGCCGGGGGCCAGCTCGTCGACGAGCTGCTTGAGCTGTGCCTTGTTGCCATTGAGCTCGACGTCGACGTCGGCGTCGCGGATCGCGAGCGCCAGACGACGTACGTCGGCGCGGCGCACCGCCTGCTCGCGGGACTCGCCCCGGCCTCCGCGGCAGGCGATGGTGGCCAGCCGCGGTGGGCTCATTGGCCCCGTGCGAGGGCTCGGTCCGAGTCGTCTCCGGTCAGGAGCAAGCATGGAGCCGGTGGCTCATCCGGGGCGGGTAGGTCGTCAGCTCGCGACGGGCCCCGAGCAGGATCCGGATTGCCTCGTGGTCGCCGTCGGCGCGCGGTAGCGGCAGTCTGTCGGCGGCCAATGGCCCGGGCGAGCGTGCTCGTCGACGTCAACCGGATCCGCCGGCCTCGCCCGGGTCCGCCCGGTGGACGGCGCGGTCGAGGTCGGTGCCCTCACTCGGCACAGCCGGCTTGTGGAGCAGACACACCACCCGCTGCTCGCCGAGGCCGCCCGCTGGATCGGACACACCGCGATCCGACGCCGCTCGGGCCACAGCCGGACGAGATCGGCCCGACTGCCGACCTGCACGGCTCGGCCCCGTTCCGCCGCGCGATCGCGGGAGAGATGGTGCGCCGTGCGCTCGCCCAGGTCGGCATCGAGTAGGAGAGCGACGATGAACATCAGCCTCAGCGTGAACGGGGAGCGGACGCAGATCGACGTCGAGCCCCGTCGCACCCTGGCCGACGCCCTGCGCGAGGACTGCGGCCTCACCGGCACGCACCTCGGCTGCGAACACGGGGTGTGCGGCGCCTGCACCGTCCTCGTCGACGGGGAGCCGGCCCGCGCCTGCCTCATGTTCGCGGTGCAGGCCGACGGGTCCTCCGTGACGACGGTCGAGGGCCTGGAGGGCACGGACGGCGAGCTCCACCCGCTGCAGGAGGCATTCGTCGCCCACCACGGCTTGCAGTGCGGCTTCTGCACACCCGGCATGTTGATCAGCGCCCTGCACCTGCTCGACACGGAGCCCGACGCCGACCGCGACAAGATCCGCGAGGAGCTGTCGGGGAACATCTGCCGTTGCACCGGATACCAGGGCATCGTCGACGGCGTCGAAGCCGCGCGCGACACGGTGGCACGTCATGTTTCCGACACTGAGGAGACTTCCATCAGGCAGGTTCGGCGAACCGCGTGAGTCGGGCGAGAGGCCGATTCAACTCCGAAGCCCGGCCTGGCTGCCCAGCTCCTGGCAGAGTGCGCGCAGGCGACCACCGATGGCATCCACTCGTGGGAGGACGCGACTTGTGGGACCGGCCGCAGTGACGACGAAGGCGGAGCCTTGCCAGCTGAACCGCGCGCTGACCGTGGTCACACCCTCGACGCTCTCCTCGTTGTTGAGGAACCAGCCGCGCTCTTCCGAGGCCCGGATATCCTCAAGGATCTTCGAGATGTCGGTCTCGGTTCGAGCGGTCAGTGGCGCGAGATCCGCGGACGCCAGGTGCTTCCTGAGATCGTCGATACCAAGCCGTCCGAGGAACGCCTTGCCGCCTGAGGTGGCGTGGTAGCCGCGCACCTCCGAACCAGCGACCATCTGGAAGCGAAGAGGGTTCGGGCTGTGAAAGACCAGCACATAGGTCAGGCGCATGCCTGACGACTTCGCCAGGGCCACGGACTCTCCGAGCTCGTCCCTCAACCGCCGTAGGCGATCGTCCAGGTGGAGCAGGATCGGATCCTGTTCAGCGACACTGTCCGCAATATTGCGCAGGCGCAGAGTGGGGTAGTAGCCGGCGCGTTGGTTGACCTCATACAAGTAGCCGCGAGCCTCGAGGGTGCGCAGAACGTCGTGACAGCTCGACAGCGGGATTTCTAGATGCCGGGCGATGTCGGTCAGCGTCAACGGGCGTTGTTCCTTGGCGAACAACTCCAGGAAGTCGAGCGTCCGGCCGACGATCTTCGACACCTTCACCCCAACCTGTCGTCCTCGGCCTGCTGTTCGCGGCGCAAGGTGGGCGGCCGCCCTCGGACAGACTCTTCATCAGCCTATCGTCGTCGTGCTGAGCACTGTCGCCTGTGCTAGTTGTGCTGCCCGGGGAGGTTGGTCAACCGGGTGATGGCTGGTTGGTCGCCGAGGGCGGTGTGGGCCTGTGGGGTTGTACTCGTGGAGTAATGCGGGGAGGGCCTTCTGGCGTGACTCGCTGGCGGAGAAGCGCCGGAATGCCCACCGGTCGGCCAGGGCGCGGTAAACCGCTCGATCTTGCCGTTGGTTTGGTCCCGCAGGGGCGGGTCAGGGTGGGCGTGATGCCCAGGTCGACGCAGGTCTCACGCCACAGGTACGGGCGTAGGCCGAGCCGTTGTCGGTCAGCACTCGGATCACGATGACCCCGCGGGCGGTGTAGCAGGCCACGGCTTGGCACAGGACGGTGGGGGCGGTTTCGTCGTCATAGGGCGTGTTTAGGAGAGGGCAGCGGGGAGGGCTCGTAGTCCACGGCGGCGGCAGTCGCCGCCGCCTCAGAGGCTCACCTTTCAAGGCAGCGCGACTGGTGGCGCTTGCTTGACCTAGCCGTGAGGCTGGTCCTATCTTCCCCCTGCCGAAGCATCATTCGCTGTGGCGTAGCGCCTCTTTACCTCAACGACGACGGGAGCAGACGTGGTCACCGTGAACGACGACGCCGGGACGCAGGACGTCACGGCACAGCGCCGCCGCCTACGGCGCGTGGTGCTGTCCAGTTACCTGGGCAGCACCTTCGAGTTCTACGACTTCCTTCTCTACGCCTCGGCTACCGCGCTGGTGTTCGGGCCGGTCTTCTTCTCCGGCATGAGCCCGCAGACCGCGACGCTCGCGTCGGTCGCCACCTTCACGTCGGGGTACCTGGCGCGGCCACTGGGCGGCATTCTGTTCGGTCACTTCGGCGACCGGATGGGACGTAAGACGACGTTGGTCGTGTCGATGACGATGATGGGCGTCGCGACGATCCTCATCGGAGCGATCCCGCCCCCCTCGGTCCTCGGCTCGTGGAGCGCCGTCATCCTCGTCATCCTCCGGCTGTGCCAGGGCATCGCCGTCGGAGGCGAGTGGGGTGGGGCCGTCCTTATGGCGCTCGAGCATGCCGAGAACAGCACGCGGCGGGCCTTCTACGCAGCGTTCGCCAACGCCGGGGCCCCGTCCGGTTCCGTGCTGGGCTCGCTTGCCATGGCCGCCGTCGCTCTGCTGCCTCGCGAACAGTTCCTGGGCTGGGGATGGCGCATACCCTTCCTGCTGTCCGCGGTCCTGCTCGTGATCGGACTGTTCATCCGCACGAGGGTCACCGAGAGTCCCGTTTTCGAGGCGGCGTTTGTACAGCGGCGCAACGAGGCCAAGCAGAAGCCGCCGATTCTGGAGATCCTTCGAAAGCCGAAGCCCGTCATCCTGACGGCGCTCGGTTGCATGGCCAGCTTCTCGGTCAACGCGATCTTCGCGACAGTCGGCATCTCGTATGCAGTCGAGGCCGGCGTCAGCCGCTCGTTTGCCCTCCTGGCCTACGGCATCTGCATGTTCATAGAGATCTTCACGGTGCTGGCCTTCGCCCGGCTGGCCGACCGCATCGGCAGGCGTCGTGTCCTGCTCGGCGGGATGACAGGCCTGGCCGTCTTGAGCTACCCGGTCTTCATGATGCTCGGCTCCGGAAGCAGCGTGCTGGTGCTGCTCGCCTTCATCCTGCTCTTCCCGCTTTGTCACGGCTCGAACTACGGCCCGACCGCGGCGTTCATCGCCGAGCAGTTCGGTACATCCTCCCGATACACCGGAGCTTCGCTTGGCTACCAGCTGGCAAGCCTGCTCGGCGGCGGGATCACCCCCCTGATCGTTGCCGCCACCACGGCTGCCCACAGCGGTCCGGCCGCTCCGGCCCTTCCCGTCGTCGCGTTTGCGATCGTCAGCCTGATCGCGTTGCTGGCGATCCGGGAGACCAAGGGCACCGACCTGCGGGCAGCACCTCAGTCGTGACGCGGCGATCCTGCGGCCTCGTTCCTACGACCAATCGGCCCCAATGTGAGAAACCTGCAAACGCTCCGGCAAGGACGATCCTGCGACGGCATGTAGATCACCTGAGCAGGCCGGACGCGAGAAGAAGCACGGCGACTGCCAGCAACGATGACAGCAACGATTCAGCCCGAGCGAGCCGACCTTCGCGACGAGTGATCGGCTAGCGGTGCAGTCACGTGTGCAATCTGCCCTTGCGGGTGGTGGTCTATCTCTTGCTCGCGGCCGGGTTGCTCGCCGAACTGGGCGGCCCACAGGTGCGGGCCCGATGACCGCCGCGCTCGACCACGACGGCCGTATGCCGGCGCCGAGTGCGTCGGACGGGCGTGGTTGTCCAGTTCCCGGGTTGACGACATCGTCTGCGGTGGGCAAAGGTAGCCCGGCAAACGACACACTATGCCGCTGAACGGCACGACTGAAGGAGGCGGCTGTGATGAAGACGGCGACCGGTGAGGCGTCGGTCGGTCCCTTCCTCACGGAGGAACGGGTGGCGATCCAGGCGATGGCCAGGGACTTCGTTTCCCGGGAGGTCCTTCCCGTGGCGAACGAGCTGGACCCGGTCGGCGGCGAGATCCCGCTGGAGCTGCGCGCGAAGATGGCCGATCTCGGCTTCTTCGGCATCCTCATCCCCGAGGAGTACGGCGGGCTCGGCCTGGGTCTGTCCGAGTACGCGATCGTGGTCGAGGAACTTGCGCGCGGTTGGATGAGTGTGGCCAGCCTGGTCGCGCGGGGGCAGCAGTTCACGGCCGGGTTCACCGCCGAGCAGCGCGAGCGTTTCCTGCCGCGGATGGCGCGTGGCGAGTTTCTCTCCGCGTTCGCCCTGTCCGAGCCGGAGGCGGGTTCGGATGTCGCGAACCTGGCCACCCGAGCCCGGCCGGACGGCGACGGCTGGCGCATCACCGGACAGAAGATGTGGTGCACCTTCGCGGATGGGGCCGACTACCTGCAGGTGTTCGCACGCACCGAGCCCCTCGATCCCGCGCACCGGGCCCGCGGCATCACCTGCTTCCTCATGCCGAAGGAGCGCGGGACCCTGCCGGAGGGAGTCAAGGGCACCCCGGTGCGCAAGATCGGTTACCACGGGTGGAAGACCTGGGAGCTGTCCTTCGAGGACGCCTGGGCGGACGAGATCGTCGGGGAGCGGGGCCGCGGGTTCGCGATCGCCATGGGCGATCTCGACACTGCACGCATCCACACCGCGGCCCGCGCGATCGGGCTGGCCCGCGGCGGCCTGGAGGACGCGATCCGCTACGCGGCCGAGCGGGTGCAGTTCGGGAAGCCGATCGGGGAGAACCAGGCGATCCGTTTCAAGATCGCCGAGATGGCGACCGAGATCGCGGCCGCCCGTGCGCTCATGAACCAGGTCTGCGCGGCGGTCGACACTGGGAGGGCGAGCCCGCTCACGGCCTCCATGGTCAAGCTGTTCGCCTCCGACATGGCCGAGCGCGTCACCAGCGAGGCGCTGCAGATCCACGGCGGTGCCGGGTACACGACGGACTACCCGGTCGAACGGTACTGGCGGGACGCCCGGCTCACCCGCATCTTCGAGGGCACCTCGGAGATCCAGAAGCGGATCATCTCCGACGCACTGCTCGGGCGGGGTGGCCGGTGACGGCCGGCCCCCGGGGGCCCTTGACGGGGGTACGCGTGGTCGACCTCACCCAGATGCTGGCCGGTCCGTTCGCCACCGCGCTGTTGGCGGATCTCGGAGCCGACGTGATCAAGGTCGAGTCACCATCTGGCGACTTCATCCGCGACCAGGGGCCCTTCCCAGAGGACGACGAGGTCCGCGCGTACGGCGGCTACTTCCAGAGCGTCAATCGCAACAAGCGCGGGATCGTGCTGGACCTGGCGACGGACGCGGGCCGGGCCGCGTTGCTCCGCCTCGTCGAGGACGCCGACCTGGTGATCGAGAATTTCCGCAGCGGCGTGATGGAGCGGTTGCGGCTCTCCTACGAGACGCTCCGGGAGCACAACCCGCGGCTGGTCTACGGCGCGATCCGAGGCTTCGGCGACGCCCGCACCGGCGACAGCCCGATGCGGGACTGGCCGGCCTATGACATCACCGCACAGGCGATGAGCGGGTTCATGGAGATCACCGGCGCGGCCGACGGGCCGCCGACGAAGGCCGGACCCGGGATCGGCGACACGGTGCCCGCGCTGTTCCTCGTCGCCGGGGTGCTGGCGGCGCTGCATCGAGCCCGGGAGACTGGGGAGGGCGAGTTCGTCGACGTCGCGATGTATGACGCGCTGCTCGCGATGTGCGAGCGCTCGGTGTACCAGTACTCCTACACCGGGATCGCGCCGACCAGGCAGGGCAACGCCCACTCGCTGCTCTCGCCCTTCGACACCCTGCCGACCGCCGACGGCTGGGTCACGATCGCCGCGCCGACGGACGCGCAGTGGAGCCGGTTGGCCACGCTCATCGGCCGTCCGGACCTGGTCGAAGACCCCCGGCTTCGCACCGCGTCGGTGCGGGTCCGCAACGGCGAGCTGGTCCGTACGGTCCTGGTCGAGTGGACCGGAGCCCGTCCCCTCGCCGAGGTGGTGGCGGTGCTCGGGGGCAAGGTGCCGGTCGGGCCGGTGCAGAACGCGGAGATGATCTTCGGTGACCCGCACGTCGCGGCTCGCGCGATGCTGGTCGAGGTCGAGCAGCCCGGCTATGCGCGTCCGGTCACGATCGTCGGCAGCCCTATCAAGTTCGCGGGCCTGCCCGCGCAGGCCCCCCGCCGCGCCCCGCTGCTCGGCGAGCACACCCGCGAGGTACTCCGCGCCGCAGGCCTCGACGAGCCGGTCCCGTTCGCAGAAGGAGAGATCAAGAGTGCCTGAGAACACTCGTCCACAACGCGCCCGGCGCTCGTGCCTGGCCGTGCCGGGCTCGAGTCCGAAGATGATGGACAAGGCGCGCGGTCTGCGCGTCGACCAGGTCTTCCTCGATCTGGAAGACGCCTGTGCCCCGCTCGAGAAGCCGGGAGCGCGCAAGAACATCGTCGCGGCGCTCACCGAGGGAGGGTGGGGCGACCGGACCCGCGTCGTTCGGGTCAACGACCTGTCGACCGAGTGGGCCTACCGCGACGTGATCGAGGTCGTCGAGGGAGCGGGGGCGAGCCTCGACTGCGTGATGCTGCCCAAGGTGCAGTCGGCGGCCCAGGTGCAGTGGCTGGACGTCCTGCTGACCCAGATCGAGCTCGCGAACGGGCTGGAGGTCGGCAGGCTCGGCATCGAGGCACAGATCGAGGACCCCCGTGGCCTGGTGAACGTCGAGTCGATCGCCGCGGCGTCCCCCCGGCTGGAGACGATCATCTTCGGGCCAGCGGACTTCATGGCCAGCTCGAACATGCGCGGGCTGGTCGTGGGCGACCAACCGCCGGGCTACGACGTCGGGGACGCTTTCCACTATCCGCTCGCCCGCATCCTGATGGCGGCGCGGGCGAACGGCCTGCAGGCGATCGACGGGCCGTACGCGCAGATCCGGGACGTGGAGGGCTACCGGCGGGTCGCAGGCCGTTCCGCCGCCCTCGGCTTCGACGGCAAGTGGGTGCTGCACCCGGGCCAGGTCGAGGCGGCCAACGAGGTCTTCAGCCCACGTCAGCAGGACTACGACCACGCGGAGAACATCCTCGACGCCTACGAGTTCTCCACTTCGGTCGACGGTGGAGCGCGCGGCGCGGTGATGCTCGGCGACGAGATGATCGACGAGGCCTCGCGCAAGATGGCCCTCGTGATCGCCCTTCAGGGGCGGGCCGCCGGAATGAAGCGCCACGACATCTGGAGCCGGCCGACCGGCGGGGAGGGCTGAGATGCAGTTCGGACGCTATCTCGAGGAGTTCGAGGTCGGTGCGGTCTACCGACACTGGCCGGGGAAGACGGTCACCGAGTACGACGACCACCTGTTCTGCCTGCTCACGATGAACCACCATCCGCAGCATCTGGACGTGCACTACGCCGAGGGCACCCAGTTCGCCCGTAACATCGTGGTCGGCAACTACGTCTACTCGCTGCTCTTGGGCATGTCCGTGCCGGACGTCTCCGGCAAGGCGATCGCGAACCTGGAGATCGAGTCGCTGCGGCACGTGAAGCCGACCTTCCACGGCGACACGATCTACGGGGAGACCGAGGTGTTGGCGGTGACCCCGTCCAGGTCCAAGGACGACCGGGGGGTGGTGTACGTCGAGACCCGCGGCTACAACCAGGACGGGTTGGTGGTGTGCATCTTCCGCCGGAAGGTGCTCGTCGCGACCCGGGCCTACGGTGAGCGACACGGAGGCGAGCAGCCCCGTAGGCCGGTGCCCACCACTTGAGGGCGGGCTCGGGCCCACCCGAGCCTGTACCCTTGAGCGGCACACTTGGGTGCCAAGGGGGCTGCATGCAGGGAATCGAGCGAGGGCTGCAGGTCCTCGAGGCCGTCGCCGACCACCAGCCGGTCGGGGTCGGGGAGCTCTCCCGCGTCCTCGGGCTGAGCAAGTCCAGCGTGCAGCGAAACCTCCACGGCCTGGCCGCGGCCGGATGGATCCGACCGGTGGGCGAGGAGTACACGCGCTGGACGCTAACGGCGCGTGCGCTGGCGGTCGGCCAGCGCGGGTCGAACGAGGGCCATCTGCGGGAGATCGCGCTCGAGCCGATGCGCGAGCTGCGCGACCTGACCAACGAGACGGTCACGCTGCAGGTCCGGGAGGGGCTGCGGATGGTGCTCATCGAGCGGGTCGACTCGCACCAGGCCGTCCGCAACTTCGTTCGGCTCGGCGCCATCACGCCGTTTCCGGTGACCTCCGGTGGGCTCTCCGTGCTGGCCAGACTGCCCCGGGAGGAGCAGGACCGCATTCTCGCCGAACCCCTGGAGCAGCTCACGCCGCGCACGATCACCGATCCGGAGCGGATCAGGGCGCGATTCCCCGACGTCATCGAGACCGGCTACGCGGTGAACATCGGGCAGAACCGGACGGACGTGTGTGCCGTCGGGACGGCAGTCATGGACCCGGGCGGGCGTCAGCCCATCGCCGGCCTGGGGATCTCGATGCCGGCCTCCCGGTTCGACGAGCAGCGGGTGCCCTGGTGGGGCAAGCAGGTCCGCGCGACGGCCGCCGCGATCACCGAACGCCTCTGACCGCGGGCGGAGCCCGACCTCCCTCCTGCTTGACACGATCCTCGAGGCGCACCATCCTCCGGACATTGAGCGAAACAGTGTGCCGTTTAACGGCACACAGAAGGGCCGATTCAGTGAAGAAGCGGTATCAGGCATTCATCGACGGTGGGGATTCCTCGGCGATCTCCGGCGAGTACTTCGAGACGCGCGATCCGGCCACCGGAGCCGTGCTCGCGGAGATTGCTCGCTGCTGCGCGGAGGACGTCGAGCGAGCCGTGCGCGCGGCGGGCGCGGCCGCGCGCGGGTGGGCCCATACCAAGCCGGTCGAGCGGGGACGGACCCTCGCAGCGATCGCGGCCCGGATCCGCGCCGAGGCCGACCTGCTGTCCGAGGCCGAGACCCTGGACACGGGACAGCCACTCGCCCAGTCCCGCAGTGACGTCGAGACCGCCGCGCGGTACT
Organism: Pseudonocardia kujensis; assembly: GCF_021283305.1. Taxonomy (GTDB): domain Bacteria; phylum Actinomycetota; class Actinomycetes; order Mycobacteriales; family Pseudonocardiaceae; genus Pseudonocardia; species Pseudonocardia kujensis. The sequence goes on along the minus strand of NZ_JAJSOK010000003.1, from coordinate 30,750 downwards.
TCGAGTACTACGCAGGGGGCGCCGACAAGCTGCACGGCGAGACGATCCCGCTGGGTGCGGACTACCTGTCCTACACCCGCGAGGAGCCCTTCGGGGTGGTCGGCTTCGTCCTCCCCTGGAACGCGCCGATCAACCAGGGCGCCCGTGGCCTCGCGCCGGCCCTCGCGGTCGGCAACACAGCCGTCGTCAAGCCCGCCGAGGACACGCCGCTGACCACGTTGGAACTGGCGCGGATCGCGTCCGAGTGCGGGCTGCCCGCAGGCGTGCTCAACGTCGTGCCGGGCTACGGCCGCGAAGTCGGCACCCCGATCGTCACCCATCCGGCGGTCCGCAAGGTCGCCTTCACCGGGTCGGTGGCGACCGGCCGGGAGATCATGCGGCTGGCGGCGGACCGGACGCTGCCGCTCACCCTTGAGCTGGGCGGCAAGTCCCCCAACATCGTCTTCGCCGACGCGGATCTCGACGCCGCCGCGCGCAGTGCGTTTGCCGCGTTCACATTCAAATGCGGGCAGGTCTGCTCGGCGGGCAGCCGGCTGCTGGTCGAGTCCTCGGTGCACGACGAGCTCGTAGAGCGACTCGTCGCCCGGGCCGGCCAGGTGCGCATCGGGCCCGGCATCGAGGACCCGGATGTCGGCTCGCTCGCCACGGCGGCGCAGTACGACAAGGTGCGCTCCTATCTCGAGATCGGTCCCGCCGAGGGGGCGCGAGTGGCGGTCGGTGGCGGAATCCCCGCCGACGAGCGGTTGGCCGGCGGCTTCTTCGTCGAGCCCACCGTCCTGGTCGACGTCGATAACGGGATGCGGGTGGCTCGCGAGGAGATCTTCGGCCCGGTCCTGTCGGTGATCCGCTTCGATGGTGACGACGAGGCCGTGCGGATCGCCAACGACACCGACTACGGGCTGGTCGCTGGTGTGTGGACCAGTGACCTGGGGCGAGCACACCGTGTTGCGGCCGAGATCGAGGCCGGCCAGGTGTTCGTCAACGAGTACTTCGCGGGCGGCGTCGAGACGCCGTTCGGCGGCTTCAAGTCCAGCGGTTTCGGCCGGGAGAAGGGCTTCGAGGCCCTCAAGCACTACACCCAGTCGAAGACCGTCACGGTCCGGATCTGACGGAGGGAGAAGCGATGCGGCTCGAGGGAAAGGTCGCGATCATCACCGGCGCAGGCGCCGGGATGGGGCGCGCCGGGGCACTGCGCTTCGCGGCGGAGGGAGCGCGCGTGGTGGTCAGCGACATCGACGAGGCCGCGGCCAAGGCCGTCGGCGAGGAGATCTCCGCTGCCGGTGGGACATCGGCGGTGGTCGCCGCCGACGTCGCCGCCGAGGAGGACAACCAGCGGCTTGTCGACACCGCGGTGCGCGAGTTCGGCGGGCTCGACGTGTTCTGGGCGAACGCCGGCATCCCGCAGGCGTTCCACCCCATCACCGACCTGTCGGTGGCCGAGTTCGACCGGCTGATGGCGATCAACGCCCGCGGCCCCTGGCTCGGGGCCCGCGCAGCGGTCGGTGCAATGAAGGCCAGGGGCGGCTCCATCGTGCTGACCGCATCGCTATCGGGCATCAAGGCGCGCGGCGACATGTCGGCCTACCAGGCGTCGAAGGGCGCGGCGGTGATGCTCACCAGGTCGCTGTCGAAGGAGTTCGCTCCCTTCGGGATCAGGGTCAACTCGGTCTGCCCGGTCGCCGCGACGACCCAGATGTGGGGGCAGTTCATCGACACGGTGCAGGACAAGGAGTCGGCAACCGCGGCCACCGCGGCTGCAATACCGCTGGGGCGCATGGCGACCGCGGAGGACGTGGCCAACGCCGCGCTGTTCCTGGCCAGCGACGAGTCCGCGTTCATCACCGGGGTGAACCTCCCGGTCGACGGCGGCGCGCTCGCCTGATCCCACGCCTTCGACACAAGGAGCACCTATGCACACCGACGTGAATCCCGGTCCGCGCGTGGAGCGCCAGCCCGCCGACGGCGCCTGCCCGGGGTGCGGGAAGGCCGAGCTGAGCCGCTATCCCGTGCTGTCTGAGGGCGGCTGGTACCAGGTCGTCAAATGTGGTGCCTGCCTGCACAGCGTCTCCCGGAAGCCGTGGGGACTGCTCGGCCCGATCACTCTGACCTCGCACGGCCTGGTCCTGGACTGACCCGGCTCCGTTCCCACCCGGCCTGCAGCCGGGCCCACCGACCGCAATGAAGCTTATCGGCAAAGGACGGAACATGATCGGAGTCGACGTAGGCGGCACCTTCACCGACGTGGTCGCGATCTCGAACGGCGAGATCCGCACGGTGAAGGTCCCCACGGACGTTCGCACCACGGAGAAGGGGGTTCTCGAGGGCGCGCGCGCCGTCGGGGTCGAGAGCTCCGCGGTGTTCAACCACGCCAGCACCCATGGGCTCAACGCCGTGATCACCCGGCGCCTGCCCAAGATCGCATTCCTTACGACGCTGGGTCACCGCGACATCCTCGACATGGGCCGGGTCTGGCGGCCTGCGGAGGGCGCTATGGATCCGGCCTGGCGCCGTTCCTTCGGCGACGCCGCCCGTCCACTCGTACCCCGCTACCTGCGGCGCGGCATCGCCGAGCGGCTCACAGCGGACGGCTCGGTGCTGTTCCCCGTCGACGAGGAGCAAGCCCGCGCCGAGCTGCGCGTACTGCGCGACTGCGCGGTGGAAGGCGTCGCGATCTGCCTGCTCAATTCCTACGTGGACAGTGTGCACGAGCGGCGGCTGCGCGAGTTGGTGCACGAGGAGCTCGGTGCGATCCCCGTCTCCCTTTCCAGCGAGGTCTCCCCGCTCGCCAAGGAGTTCGCCCGCGCGTCGACCACGGTGATCGACGTCTTCATGCAGATCATCTACGGGGCCTACACCCAGCGCCTGGACGCCGGGCTCCGCGAGCTCGGCTTCACCGGCGACCTGAACTTCGCCGACTGTGCCGCGCAGCTCGTCCGCTCCGACATCGCGATGGAGCACCCGTTCCGGATCGTGTTCGCCGGCCCCGCCGCGGGCACCGTGTCGAGCGCCCACTTCGGCCGGCTGATCGGCGCGCAGAACCTGCTGTGCTGCGACGTGGGCGGCACCTCGTGCGACATCAGCCTCGTGACCGAGGGGAAGCCCTTCGTCGACACCACGTTCGAGCTCGAACACGACCTCGTCGTGAACGCCCTGTCGAACGAAGTCACCAGCATCGGTGCGGGCGGCGGCTCGCTCGTCACGATCAACCAGGCCGGCGAGCTGAAGGTGGGCCCCGGCTCCGCGGGGTCCGACCCGGGGCCGGCCTGCTACGGCAACGGCGGCCACCAGCCGACGATGACCGACGCCTTCCTCCTGATGGGGATCCTGGACCCGGCCGGGTTTGCCGGCGGGACGATGCGGCTCGACGCCGACCTGGCGCGGTCGGCATTCGACAACCTGGACTCCAAGCTGAGCTTCGACCAGCGGGTGAGCTACGCGTTCAACATCGGCATCACGAACATCGCCGAAGGCGTCTTCAACATCGCCGTCCAGCACGGCGTGGACCCCCGGGATTACAGCCTGGTCGCCTACGGCGCGGCGGGCCCGATGATGCTGCCCGCCGTACTGGAGCAGACCCACGTGAAGGAGGTCGTGGTCCCGCCGCACCCCGGACTGTTCTCCGCACTGGGCCTGGTCAGCTCGGACCTCGTCTACTCGGACAGCCGCAGCGCCTACACGATCCTCGACCCCGCGTCCGGCCCCGTCATCGACGAGGTCTACCGCGACATGGAGGAGCGGCTGCGCCGCCAGATCGGCGACCGGCACGGCTCCGTCGAGTTCGTCCGCAGCTACGACGGCCGCCTCGCGGGCCAAACCTGGGAGACCCCGTTCATCGAGGTCCCGGGCGGCACAATCGACGCCGACGCCGTCACGACGATGATCGCGAATTTCCACCGTGCGTACGAGAAGCGCGCGGGCAACCGGTTCGAGGCGCTGCCGGTACAGGGCGTGACCTACCGAGTCCAGGCTGTCGTCGTGTCCGACAAGGTGGAGTACCCGACGCTGCCCGCGCGCGAGCCCGGCACGCGCGCCGAGCCCACGCGGCGGCTGACCATCCGGTACCTGACGGACGACGAGATCGACGCCGCCGAGTACGACCGCACCGCGCTGCGCGCGGGAGACGAGATCGCCGGGCCCGCCGTGATCCGGGAGCCGCTCTCCACCACCTTCCTGGTCCAGGGCCAGGTCGCGCGGATCGGCGAGTACGGCGAGATCCGCATCACCCGGGCCGCCGCGTGAGGGGAGAGGACATGACCGACACCAGCGTGGAGTCCAACGCGCCGACGGTCCCGCTGAAGGACCTCGATGACGCCCAGTTCCAGGAGCTCTACGGTACGGACCGGTTCACGGCGACCGTGCTGTCGAGCCGTGTCCGCTACATCGTGGACCACATGTGCACCGGCCTGCTGAACAACGCATTCTCACAGATCCTGCGCGACTGGTACGACTTCGCGGCGACCATCTCCGGGCCGCCGGCGCAGAACTACCCGATGAGCGCGGTGAGCAACAGCCTCGCGCTGTTCCTCGGCACCATGTGCGACGCCGTGCGCAACACCGTCGAGGAGTACGGGTCGGAGAACCTGCGCCCGGGCGACGTCCTGATCTGCAACGACCCGTACCGCTCGGGCACACACGTCAACGACATTCTGTTCATCCGGCCGGTCTTCGTCGACGGCGAGATCATCTCGTTCGTCTCGCTGCGCGCGCACCAGCTGGACATGGGTGGCGTCGTGCCCGGTGGGTTCTCCGGGACCAAGCGCAACGTCTACGAGAACGGGCTGGTCATTGCGCCGAACCTGCTCTACCGCGACGACCGGCCGCTGGCACCGACGTTCAACCTGATCTTCGACAACGCGCGGCTGGCGGCGCTCCTGCTGCCGGACATCAAGACCATCTACCAGAACCTGCTGCTCGGCGAGCGGCTGGTCATCGAGAGCGTCGAGCGTTACGGCGTGCAGGCCTACCTCGGCGCCCTGCGCTACAGCACGGACGTCTCGGCGGACGCGATGCGGGAGGGCCTGCTCGGCCTGCCCGACGGTGTCTACCTCGGCGAGGACGGCATCGACGCCGACGGCGTCGACGACTCGATCGAGTACCGGATCCGCGTGCGGATCACCAAGGTCGGAGGCAGGGTCGAGATCGACCTGTCGGGCACCTCACCCCAGGCGCGCTCCAGCGTCAACGGCACGATGCTCGATGCGAAGACGGCCGTCGGCATCGCGTTCAAGTACCTGATCGACCGGCACACGCCGTTCACCTCGGGCACGTACCGCGACATCGACATCGTCATCCCGCCGGGCACGGTGGTCAGCGCAACACCACCGGACGGTGCCGTCTTCATCTACTGGGAGACCTCGGAACCGCTGCTCCACGCGGTGTTCCGGGCGCTGCGCGACGCGCTGGGCGAGGAGGCGGTCGGCGGCAGCTTCGCCTCGCTGAACCTGCACAACGCCCACGGCCTCACCGACGACGGGACCCCCTGGCTCACGGCCTGCCAGACCGGCGGCGAGCACGGCCCGTGGGGCGCGACGAGGCACGGCGACGCGGACAGCTACACCGTCTTCTACACCGCCAACAACCTCGACCCGGCCACCGAGGCGATCGAGGCGGACATCCCGGGCGTCATCCTCCGCAAGGAGTACGCGCCGGACACCGCGGGTGCCGGGACGAACCGGGGCGGCGCCGCGGTCCGCAAGGACACCCTGTGGCTCACCGCAGCCGAGCACTTCACCAGCCCGCTGCACGTGCGTGCCCCCAGTGGCATCGGCGTGCACGGCGGTGCGGACGGCGCCGCGGGAGCCTGTTGGATCTTCCCACCCGAGACGTTCGACGTGCGCGAGCAAAAGCGGATGCTCGGCACGAACACCGAGGTGTACGCGGGCTCGGTGCCGGTCACCGGCGTCCTCGACCCCCAGACCAAGGCGCTCGACCCGGCGGGGGAGTACTTCTACTTCGCGAGCACGCCGAACTGGCAGACCAGCCCCGGCACGGTCTTCCGCTACCTCACCAACGGCGGCGGCGGATGGGGTGACCCGCTGCGCCGCGACCCGGAGCGGGTCAAGCGAGACGTCCGCGACGAGTACGTGACCATCGAGGGCGCCTACCGGGACTACGGTGTGGTGATCACCGGTGACCCGCGCTTCGCCCCCGAGCAACTCGTCGTCGACCTCGAGGCCACCCACGCCCGCCGGCGCGAGCTGCTCGCGCGCCGGGGCTGACCCCCCGATGCGGAAGGACAGAAGAAGATGACCGCACCACGGCTCGACACAGTGCGCCTCGCGACCGCGATGGCCGCGGACCCGGAGTTCCGCCTCCAGGCCCGCTACCTGAGCACGTCGATCAGAGTCGTCGTCGGGGACTCGCAGCGCTTCACGATCCAGGTCAGGGACGGGGTCGTCACCGAGATCGATCCCGAGGTGACCCTGTTCGACCCCTACGCGGTACTCCTGCAGGGCACCGAGGAGCAGTGGAGCAAACTGCTCGCCGCCGTCCCCGAGCCCTTCTACCAGGACTTCTTCCCCGCCGCACTGCGCCATGGCTTCCGCCTCGAGGGTGATCTGGAGACGATTATGGCGTACTACCCGGCGTTGCGGCGCCTCGGCGACCTGATGCGTTCCGTGAGCCCCGCGGCGGTGACCGCGTGAGCGCCCGGATCGCCGACATCGTCGGCCGGTACCTCTACCTGACCGTGAGCGGCGTGGAGTACCGCGTGTACTACGAGGAGGCCGGGCAGGGCGTCCCGGTCGTCCTGCAGCACACGGCGGGGAGCGACGGCCGCCAGTGGCGGCACCTGCTCGAGGACCCCGACTTCACCTCGAAGTACCGCCTGATCGTGGCAGACCTGCCCTTCCACGGTAAGTCGCTGCCGCCGGTCTCGGAGAGCTGGTGGACCGGCGAGTACTCGCTGACCATGGCCTTTTTCATGGAGTTCCACCTGGCCCTGGCCACCGCCCTCGAGCTCGACCGTCCGGTGTACATGGGCTGCTCGATGGGTGGGCACCTCGCGCCCGACCTGGCCCTGCACCACCCGGGCTTCTACCGGTCGGTGATCGGGGTCGAGGCCGGGGTGAACAGCCACGGCATGGAGCGGGTCCTGAAATGGTGGTACCACCCACGTCTGGGCAACGACACCAAGCCCGCGCAGATGTACACCCTGTGCGCGCCGCAGAGTCCCGAGGCGTACAAGCGCGAGACGATCTGGGCCTACAGCCAGGGCGCCCCGCCAGTGTTCACGGGCGACCTGAACTACTACCTGATCGAGCACGACGTCTCCGAGACGGCGAAGGACATCGACACCTCGAAGACGGCGGTCTTCGTCCTCAACGGCGAGTACGACTGGTCCGGCACAGTGGCCGGGGGCCGGGACCTGGCGTCCATGATCCCCGGGGCCGATCACGTCACGATGGACGAGGTCGGGCACTTCCCCATGTCGGAGAACCCGGACGTGTTCAAGCGCTACATCCTTCCCGTGCTGGAGAAGGCAGCGGCGGGCTGACCGGCCGTGGTTCCGGCGCCAGCACCGGGACCACGGCCCCCACCCCCCCACCCCGCACCTCCTCACCTCCCGACGACCGGAAATCGCTGTCCGGGCTCGTTGGGCGCAGTGCGCGTTGGCGGGAGCTGTGCACCGAGGCCGAGTGCGCACGGGGAGTTGCGCGACTGCTCGTCGTCGGGGAGCCGGGCTCGGGTTAGCGGGCGTTCGCGCGCGCCATCGCCGCGGCCGGCCCCGTCCGTGTCGTCGACGCACCCGCCGCCTCCCGAGGTCGCGGCGTGCGCGTCACGTCGCGCGCTGGCCGAGTTGGAGCGCGCCGAGGCGCGGGCGATTGCTAGCGCGCTGCGTGAGGCCAGCGGCAAGGCAGCAGGCGGCGGAGTCGCTGGGGTCGCGCGGTCCACGGGTCGCGTCCACGCTGTACCGCAAGGCCCGGGCTCGACTGGACCTGTCGTCGGTCGCGTACTGAGCTGCTGCGATCGGGTACGTCGGCCGAAGCCGGACATGCGCTCCGGCTCCGGCCGACGTTGCTCCGGCGCGCCCGACGTCAGTCCGCGGCGAGCGGATGGACCCCCTCCTCACCGCACCGGTCGAGGAAAGCCTTCCCGGGGCGGCCGTCGATGAGCCAAAACCAGCCGATGCCCTGCTTCTCGTGCCCGTGGATCTGCTCCTGGAACGTCTGCCGGGAACCCGGGAGGGAGAACCGTCGGCGAGATAGTCGATCAGCCCGAGCCGAGTCGCGAGGGCGCCGTTCGACTCGGCGTCCTCGTTGTTCCTGTGCTGGGTGTTAGGTGTAGTTCGCAGCGAGGCCCCGCAGGGAACCTTGGAAAGCGGTGCAGGACCGTGTTCAACGCCGGTCCGCGAGCCAGCAGGTTCCCGCCGGCGGATAGGGCCGCAGCGACGGCGGTGCGGGACCCGCCAGTGGTCTTGGCGAGCGAGGGGCGCGGCCCGTGCGCGGAGTAGGTCACCGGGATCCGGCAGTCCCAGCGCCGGCCCGCGCCCTCGATGCCGTCCCAGTCGGCCGTTCCGGTCTCGTGGTACGAGCGGATGGCGGCCAGGTAGTCGGCCGTCCGCTTTCGTGGCCTCCTTCAGACCGAGGTTGCGGACGGCATTGTCGCCGGTCCCCAGCCCGAGGAAGGCGCCCACTGCAGATCTCGTCCAGCGAGGCGATCGCGCCCGCAGTCACGGCCGGGTGCCGGTGACCGGGCTGGTCACGCCGGGACCGATGGCGAAGCCGCGGACGCACGTGGGCACCGTCGGAAGCGCTCGAACAGGCGGTCGCCGAGGTTGGCCCGCGCTGGCCGTAGTGACAGTTGTGGGTCGCCGGCGCGCCACGTTTCGAGTGCGAGGAGCCGCCGCCGGGCCCTTCCCGACGACGGTGACCCGAGCGAGGCGGCAGTGATCGACAACCAGGGGCAGACTGCGCCGACGTCCTCAAGGGAGGCGTGCGACGAAGCGCTCAGCCAGCAGTTCCTGGATCCGGGAGCCGATGCGTGGCAGATCGTCGCGCAGCCTCTCCGGGCGGATGGCGCACACGGCACCGACGAGCTCGCCGTCGGAGCGCCGGAGGGCGGTAGCCACGGAAAAGATCTTCGGCACCGTCACGCCCGGGTTGTAGGCCAGTCCCGTCGCCCTGATCTCCGGCAGCTCGGAGAGGAAGCGGTCCACCTCGGGCTGCTCGGCCGACGTGGCCGAGTGCAGCAGGGCGTCCATCTCGCGAGCCGGCATGCTCGCGAGAATGATCTTGCCGGACGCGGTCGAGTAGAGCGACCTGCGGCTGTGGTTCCGCGCGGCGAACTCGAGCGCCGGCTCGTCCCCGATCTGGTCGATGTAGACGAGCGACATCCCGACCTGGATCCCGATCATCACACTGCACCCGACCTCCGCATGGATGCGGGGGAGCAGATCGCGGTCGATGTCCTGCGCCGCCACGCCATTACCGTTGAGGGACAAGACGAACGGCGCGGGGCCCAGGCCGAACCGATGGTCCCGCTCGACGAGGTAGCCCGTCGCGACGAGGCCGTTCACCAGCTCGTGGATGGAGCTCTTGGGAGCGCCGAGGCGCTCGGCCAGGGCCGCGAGGGTCAGCCCCTGACGAACCGGCGCGACGCTCTCGAGGATCGCGGCCACACGGTCGACGGTGCGGTGATGGCGCGGAGGCACCGGCCGATCGTAGCGGCGGGCGTTGACTGACTTGCTGAGCGCACCTACCGTTCCGTACGCAGATGCGGACTATTGTCCGTATATATGGATGGGGCGTCGATGAAGAACTCTCGGGCATCTGTTGCGCAGGAGGGCACTCCGGCGCCCGACACCGCCCTCGACGGTGTGGTGGTGCTCGACCTCGGGCAGGTCTATGCCGGCCCGTACTGCACCCACCTTCTCCGATCGCTCGGCGCGACCGTGATCAAGATTGAGCCGTTCGGGGGTGAGCCGATCCGGTGGCGTTCCACCGGGGAGACGTCGGGCCAGGCGTTCCTGATGCTCAACGCGGGCAAGAAGGGGGTCCGACTGGACCTCAAGAAGTCCGAGGGCAGGCAGATCTTCCTGGACCTCGTCCGCCAGGCCGACGTCGTCGTCGAGAACTTCGCGCCGGGCGTGTTGGACCGTCTGGGAATCGGCTGGGAGGTGCTGCGCGAGATCCGTCCGGAGCTGGTGCTGGCGTCGGGTCGCGCCTACGGCCGGCACCCGGCGGCCGAGGGCTTGCGCGGCATGGACGTGACGGTGCAGGCCATGACCGGCATCGTGTCCACGACCGGCTTCCCGGACGGGGCCCCGGTCAAGGCGGGCGGTGCGGTCGTCGACTTCGCAGCGGGAACCCACCTCGCGTCGGCAGTCCTCGCCGCGTTGTTCCAGCGCGAGCGCACCGGCGTGGGGCAGCACGTCGAGGTGGCGATGCAGGACGCGATCGTGCCGACGCTGACCTCCAATCTGGCCGGTCTCCTCGAGGCCGAGGGGGACTTCCCCGAGCGAACGGGCAACCGGCACGGTGGCCTCGCGGTCTGCCCGTACAACATCTATCCGGTCCAGGACGGGTGGCTGGCCATCCTGTGCCTGCGCCCCAAGCACTGGCTCGACCTGTGCACGCTCATGGGCCGGTCGGACCTCGCCGCCGACCCGGTGCTCGCGACCCCGGCGGGCCGGGTCCAGAAGATGGACGACGTCGACGGCGCCGTCACGGCTTGGACGAGCCGGTTCGACAAGGACACCGCCTTCCGCCTCCTGCAGGATGCGGACATCCCGGCGGCGCCGGTCCGATCGCTCCGGGAGGTGCTGCACGATCCGGTCCTCCGCGACCGGGGGATGATCACCGAGATCGGCGAGGGCGCCCGGTCGAGCACGGTGCTGGGCAGCCCATTGCAGATGGGGGCGTCTCCGGTTCCCGACGCCGCGCCCGCTCCGCTCCTCGGTGAGGACACGGCCGCCGTCCTGCAGGAGCGGCTCGGACTGACGGACCAGGACCTGACACGCCTGAGGAGGGACGGCGTGATCTGAGCCCACCTCGACGAGGGGGCGGACGGCACGAGGTTTCAGGGATGCGGTTCGAGGTCGTCCACGTCGGCGACGTCGCCGGGTGGCTGGACCTCGTTGTCCGCCTCGACGAGGTGGGCTGCCTGGGCTGTGTGATGCCCACCGACCATCTGACGAGACTGATCACAGACAGCCTGGAGAAGTGGCTCGACCGGACGGTTGCCGTCGATCTCGAGGACCCGCGGGTCGCGACCACACGGGTGGTGGCGGACCCGGCGAGGGCAGCGGCACGGTCACCGTCCTCGATGCAACCGCCAGCGGCCGAGGGGGACATGGACCCCGGCCCGGACCTGGGCGAGCTGCGAGGCAAACGGATCCTCTTCCGGGTCGACTCGTTGTGGCGGTCCTGGGACTGGACCGTCGAGGAGTGGACCGCGCTGACCGCGGCCGGTGGCGAGGGGCTCGGCTACAGCCTCGCCCTCGTGGTGTCGGGCTTCTACGCCTTCTACCTCAATGGGCTTGGCCACCTCATGCCGGCCTTCCCCGTCCCCGCCGTGTTCGTGGCGGCAGGTGGCGTGCCGGTGAGCGGCGGCGGCCTGCTCGGACCCGAGGCCAGACACGTCGAGGTGGGGAGCGGACGGGGTCAGGGTCGACTTGACCCTGCAGCCGCCCCTCGATAGCGTCTGGGCAGATATCCGGACCATCATCCGTATATATGGACACAGGGGTCAGTGGAAGGCAGGCGCATTCGGTGGTGAAGGCGTGCATCGTCGACGACCACGAGATCGTCCGTGAGGGCCTCCGGGCCTTGCTCGAGTCCCTCGAGGATCCGGCAGTGCAGGTCGTCGCCCAGGTCGGGACCGCAGCCGAGGCCGTGGCGGCGCTGCGCCAGCATCACCCGGACCTGTTCCTCGTCGACTACCGCCTTCCCGACACGACGGGGGACCGGCTCTGCAGTCGACTCGTGGCGGCGCGCCCCGGCACCGCGGTCGTCGTCGTCTCGAGTTCGTCCGCGGAGGACGTCGTCCAGCTCTGCCTGCGGGCCGGCGCAGCGGGATACGTCAGCAAGGGCGCGGGGCTGCAGGAGCTGAGACACGCGATCGCGGCCGTGACGGCGGGTGGGGAACGCGTCGTCCGCCGCGACGCCTCGGTACCCGCTGTCGCCGCCCGGACCGCCTCGGTCGGCCGCAACCTCACCCAGCACCAGCTCCGCGTCCTTGAGCTGGTGGCCGAGGGGATGACGTACGGCCAGATCGGGCGTCGCCTGCACGTCTCGGAGTCGACCGTGCGGTTCCACGTGGGCGGGATCAAGGACAAGCTCGGTGTGCGGAGCAAGGCCGAGCTGATTGTCACCGCGCTGCGCGAGGCCCTCGTGACACCGGCGGGGACCGCCCCGGCCACTCGGACGGCGTCATGGGCCGGCTGATCGGAACGCACCGGGTCGAGGTCGACCACGCGAGTGCGCTGCGCTTCACGAAGATCGCGGCCGGGATGCTGCGAGCTCGCGCGGTGACGCTGACCGACCCGAGCAGCATCGTGGCGTCCTGGGGAGCGCCGACGGTCGTCGGACCCGCGCTCGGGCCGGACCCCTCACCCCTGCGTGTCCCGGTCCCGCTCCAGCGGGTCGGCAGCGACGCGACGGTGACGACGGTGGCGGGTGGGGTCCTCGAGACCCCGTACTCCCTCACGGTCGAGTGGCCGGCGTCCACGGTGGTCGAGCCGCGCGTGCAGGTGATGACGCGTGCGCTCGCGCGCAGCGCCGCCGCGGCCGTGTCGGCGGATGACGGCGCGGACGCCGAGGAACGGCTGGTCGTCAGCGGCGGCGGGATCCTCGCCGAGCTGGCCCTGACCGCCGAGTCGGTGGAGGAGCTGCTCGGTGGTGTAACGGCGGTGCTCTGCCTGCTCGTCGGCGCCACGGCGGCCGGGGTCGCGGTGTTGACCGACCGGAACTTCCTGCAGGTCCTGCCGGGTTCGTTCGGGGCGAGCCGCGAGCTCATCGGATCCGCGCTCGTGGACCGCACGGAGGTCGCGACGTCCACCGCCGAGGTCTTCCGCTCGGGCCGCACGATGCTGGCCAACCACCCCGAGGTGGACATTCCGCGGTTCTCGGAGTGGGTCGACGGCTTCGGCGTGGAGCGACTCATGACCCTGCCGATGATCGTGGGCGGCGACCGGCTCGGGGTGTGCTACGTGGCGAACCCGCCGGGCGACTTCACCCCGGTCCATGCCCGGCTCGCCGAGCGGCTCACCCCGTTCGTCGCGGCCGCCGTCGCCCAAGTACGGCAGCGGCTCGAGATGCAGCAGCGGGAGCACCTCGTCCTGGCGACCGAGCGGGCGGCGCAGGCTATCGCGGCGGGAACGAACACGGCCGGGCTCGCCCCGCACCTCGACGGCTTCCGCGCCGCGCTCTCCTGCCAGGCCGCCGTGCTGACCTTCCGCGACGACGGCCATGGCGTCGTCTGCGGTGATGCCCGTCGCTTCGAGCCCGAGACCGGCTTCCTCGCCGGGATCGACGCCGAGACCGCGGGGCTGCGCACTGCCATGCGACGTCCCGAACGGCCCGGGGCGTTCGGCTGGGTCTCGACGCAGGTCCCGGTGATCGTCGACGGCGAGGTACGGGCCACGTTGGCCCTGTTGCGCACGCCGTGGGTGCCCTTCCGGCGGCACGAGCGAAGTGCCATCCGCAAGATGGCGGACACGGTCGCCCTCGCCTGGACCACCGACCGTTACCTGCGGGAGCAGGCGGCTGCGGCGCGGATGACGGAGCGCTCGAGGATCGCGGACGACATCCATGACCGGGTGGCGCAGCTGCTCTTTGCGGGCCGGTTGTCGCTGCAGAACCTGCACGAGGTGGTGCCCGGGGACCTTCCTGCGGATCACGGTGTCCGGCGCCACGCCCGGCGCGCCCTCGAGCTCATCGACCGCGGGGACAGGGAACTCAGGGAGGTGATCCACCACCTCGCCGAGACCGCGGTTCCCGTCCGGTCGCAGGTCGAGGAGCTCTGCGAGGTCGTCGCCGAGGTCGAGCAGCAGTTCGGGATCACCATTCGGTTGGACCTTCCGGACGGCGACGCCGTCCCGACCCTGCGTGGAGCGCGGCGGGCGGCGGTCCTCGGCGCCGCGCGCGAGGCCATGGTGAATGCGGCCAAGCACGCCGGTCCGTGCACGATCTCAGTGGTCTTTGCGGCGCGTCCGTCCGGTGTCGCGGTCCTGCGAGTCGTCGACGACGGGGTCGGCATGCGGGGGTCGCGCCCCGGCTACGGGCTGACGGCGATCCGGCGCAGGCTCATGGAGCAGGGCGCCTCCCTCGTGCTCCGGGCTGGACCGGACGGCGGTACCGAGGTGCTGATCGAGGCGTCGGCGAATTGACGTAAGTGCCAGTTCTGCGGCTGGTGGGGGATGCCGACCATGAGGGCGTGCCTCAGCTCGCCCGCTTCACGATCGCGGCGACGATCCCGCCGAAAGGAGTAGTTCCATGAGCGGTCCACTGACCGGCAAGGTAGCCCTGGTGACGGGCGCCGCCCGCGGCCAAGGACGGTCCCACGCCCTGCGCCTGGCTGAGGACGGCGCCGACATCATCGCCGTCGACATCTGTGGCCAGATCGACACGGTGCTCTACCGCATGTCCACGCCCGAGGACCTCGACGAGACCGTGGCCGAGGTCGAGAAGCTCGACCGGCGGATCGTCGCCCGGCAGGCGGACGTGCGGGACGCCGCGGCGCTGAACCAGGCCGTCGCCGAGGGCATCGGCGAGCTCGGCCGGATCGACATCGTGGTGGCCAACGCCGGCATCGCGCCGATGTCCGTGCGCGAGAGCGACGACCTGCAGACCTTCCTTGACACGGTCGCCGTCAACCTCACCGGCGTCTACAACACCGTGCACTCCGTCGTCGACCGCCTGATCGAGCAGGGCGAGGGCGGCTCGATCATCCTGACCGGCTCGACGCAGGCGCTCTCCGGGCGCGGTGGCAACGGCTCCGGCGCGCAGGACGGCTACACCGCCTCGAAGCACGGCGTCACCGGTCTGATGCGTACCTGGGCCTACTGGCTCGCGCCGAAGAACATCCGGGTCAACACCGTGAACCCCACCGGAGTCGACAGCCCGATGGTCAACAACGAGGTCGTCGCCGAGTGGTTGGAGAAGGACCCCGACGCCGCGGGCGTTCTCGCGAATCACATGCCGGTCCCGGTCGTCGCGCCCCGTGACATCAGCGCTGCGGTGGCGTGGCTGGCGTCCGACGAGTCCCGATACGTCACGGGCGTCGCGCTGCCGGTGGATGCCGGCTTCCTCATCAAGTAACCACGGGGCCCCAGCCCTCGTCGTCAGCAGTGCGTGAAGGAGAGTCGTGGACTTCGAGTTGTCCGAGGACCAGGAGATCATTCGGGATGCGGTCCGGGACCTGGCGTCGAAGTTCGACGACCAGTACTGGATGGAGCACGACCGGGACAAGGTGTTCCCGACGGAGTTCTACGAGGCGCTCGCGACGGGTGGCTGGTTGGGGATCACGACGCCGGAGGAGTTCGGCGGCCACGGGTTCGGCATCACCGAGGCGTCGATCCTGATCGAGGAGGTGGCCAAGTCCGGGGGCGGAATGAACGCGGCGAGCGCCATCCACCTGTCGATCTTCGGCATGCATCCGGTGATCAAGCACGGCTCGGAGGAGCTGAAGAAGCGCACGCTGCCCCGGATCGTGGACGGCTCGTTGCACGTGTGCTTCGGGGTCACCGAGCCGGGCGCGGGCCTGGACACCACGCGGATCACCACGTTCGCCAGGCGCGAGGGTGACCACTACCGGGTCAACGGGCGCAAGGTGTGGATCTCGAAGGCGATGGAGTCGGAGAAGGTCCTGCTGTTGGCCCGCACCCAGAAGGTGGACGAGGTCAGCAAGAAGACCGACGGCATCACCCTGTTCCTGACCGACCTGGACCGCGCGCACGTCGACATCCGGCCGATCCCGAAGATGGGGCGCAACGCGGTCACGTCGAACGAGTTGTTCATCGACGACCTGATGGTGCCGGTGGAGGACCGGGTCGGCGAGGAGGGCAAGGGGTTCACCTACATCCTCGACGGGCTCAACCCGGAGCGGATGCTGGTCGCGGCGGAGGCACTGGGCCTGGGCCGGGTCGCGCTGGACCGCGCGGTGACCTACGGCAACCAGCGCGAGGTGTTCGGCCGGCCGATCGGGATGAACCAGGGCCTGCAGTTCCCGCTCGCGGACTCCTTGGCCCGCCTGGACGCCGCGGAGCTGATGCTGCGCAAGGCGACCTGGCTCTACGACAACGGCAAGCCGTGTGGACGCGAGGCCAACACCGCGAAGTACCTGTGCGCGGACGCCGGGTTCCAGGCCGCGGACCGGGCACTGCAGACCCACGGCGGGATGGGGTACTCCGAGGAGTACAACGTCGCCCGCTACTTCCGTGAGGCGCGGCTGCTGAAGATCGCGCCGCTCAGCCAGGAGATGGTGCTCAACTACCTGGGCTCGCACGTGCTGGGCTTGCCCCGCAGCTACTAGCGGAACACAGGAGTCCGCATGACCGCCATACCGTGCCGCCCCACCCGGACGACCTGGCGGGTGGCCTCCCTGCTGAAGAGCCGCCAGCCAGGGCCACCCGGCACCACGCAGACGAAGGACGACCCCGATGACCCCACTCGACCTGCGCCGCCACGTCCGCGAGGGTGACGGCGTCTGGTGGGGCCAGGCGGGAGCGGAGGCCACCCCACTCGTCGACGCGCTGATCGACCAGGCCGGCGACATCGGGCCGATGTGGGCCTTCACAGGACTGAGTCTGAACCGGCGTCTGCGTGAGCTGCCTCCCGAGGTCCATCTCGTCTCCTACGGAGCGATGGGGGAGTTGCGGTCGGTCGCGGCCCAGGGGCGTCTGGACATCGTGCCGACGCACTACTCCGTGCTCCCGCGACTGTTCGCCGAACGCACGCTCCCCACCGACGTCGGTCTCGTGCAGCTCTCCCCGCCCGGCCACGACGGCCTGTGCTCGTTCGGCTTCGGGCCCGACTACGCCGGCGATGCGGTTCGGCACACCCGTGTCCTCATTGGAGAGATCAACGCCCGCATGCCGCGCACGGTCGGCACCCCGGGCATCGCGCTCGAGGACCTGACGGCGTACGTCGAGACGGACCGGGCGCTACCGGGCCTACCGGAGCGCGCTCCCGACGAGGTCGACCAGGCCATCGCCGCGCACGTCGCCGGGCTGGTCGAGGACGGCGACACGGTCCAGATCGGCGTGGGTTCCCTGCCCACGGCCATCCTCGACGGCCTCACGGACCACGCGGACCTGGGCTTCCACGGCGGGATGATCACCGACGCCGTCGTCCGCCTCGTTCGCCGCGGCGTCCTGACCGGTCGCCGCAAGGAGATCGACGCCGGCCGGATCGTCACGGGCTCGGCCGTCGGGACTCCCGGGCTCTACGACGCGCTCGCCGAGCTCCCCGTCGACTTCAGGCCTGCCAGCTACACGCACAACCCACGGGTGTTGGGCCGGCTGGGCAGGCTCGTGGCCATCAACTCGGCGCTGGCCGTCGACCTGGCCGGGCAGGTCGGTGCGGAGGTCTCGGGCGGACGCTACCTCGGTGGCGTCGGGGGTCAGGCGGACTTCTCGGGGGCTGCTGCTCGAACCGGGGCGCTCTCGGTGATCGCCCTGAGATCCACGGCGGGCGGCAGGTCCACTGTCGTGCCCGCACTTCCGGAGGCGGTCGTCACGACGACCCGCGCCGACGTCGACGCGATCGTCACGGAGCACGGTATCGCGATGCTGCGTGGCTGCCCACTGGCCCAGCGCGGGCAACGGATAGCGGCGGTCGCCGCGCCCGAGCACCGGGACGAACTGCTCCGCGGCCTGCACGACGCGACCGCCTGAGACGCGGTCGGCCCCGACGAGAGGTGACTATGCCCGACCAACCCGATGCCGTCCGCTACCTGCTCGACGACCACGGCGTCGCGACCCTGACCCTCGACCAGCCCGCCAGCCGTAACGCATTGAGCGATGCCCTGCTGGACGCCTTGCTCGCGCGGCTGACCGACGCCCGGAACGACGACCGGGTTCGGGTAGTGGTGCTGACGTCCTCACACGATCGGGTCTTCTCCGCAGGCGGCGACCTGAAGGCGTTCGCCTCCGACGTGCCGCTGATCGAGAAGTACGCGGGCCTCGACCGCTTCCCTCGGCTCTACAGCGCAATCGGCGAGCTGGGGAAGCCGGTCATCTGCGCGGCGAACGGGGACGTCCTCGCCGGCGCCTTCGGCCTCGCCCTCGCCTGCGACCTCGTCATCGCCCGGCGCGGTGTGCGCTTCGGCTGCCCGGAGATCAACCTCGGGGTCTTCCCGTTCATGATCTCGGCACTGATCTACCGCTCCATGGACCGGATGAAGGCCAATGAACTCATGATGCTCGGCGAGCCGGTCGACGCGGACGAGGCACTGCGTCTCGGCTTCGTCAACGCCGTCGCCGAGCCGGAGGACTTCGCGGACACCGTCCAGGAGTGGGCCCGCAAGGTCGCCGCGAAGTCGCCGCTGCTCATGCGACTGGGCAAGGACGCGATCGCCGCGACCCGGGACCTCCCCCTGCCGGAGGCGCTCGACTCGCTGCGCTCCCGGCTCGCCCTGGCCTTCAGCACCCAGGACATCAAGGAGGGCGTCGCGGCCTTCCGGGAGAAGCGCGACCCCGTGTGGTCGATGCGCTGACGAGGACGGGGGCGTGGCCGCAGCAGCCGGCTCGGCCTCGACCCCGACACCATCGAGCAGCTCCTGCTCACCGGTGCGATCGACATCCCCGAGGGATCATCTGCACCGTAGTACGGGCGATCGATCTCTGATTTCACTTGGCACACGCTGAAAGGAAACACGCGTGACAGATATAACCGTCCCTCCTGGACTCCGGGTCACCCTGCCTCAGTTTGCGGAGTCTCAGCGCGACGCGCTGGAGAACGTCCTCCAGGTCGTGAATGACCCTGGTGAGTACAAGATCCAACCTGATGAGGTTCTCGTCCGTGTCCAAGCCAGCAGCGTCGCATTCGCAGATCTGCTGATGCTCAGCGGCCAATACCAGCACAAGCCCCGTACACCCTTCACACCCGGAATGGAGTACAGCGGCGACGTCGTCGCTGTGGGTAGTGCCGCCGCGGCGGAGTTCGAAATCGGTGATCGCGTGGTCAACGACTTCACACATGCCGGCCCACGAAGTACCGGCGCTTACCAGGCCCACGGCGGCTGGGCGACCTATGCGATCGCTCCTGCCAGCGCACTCCACAAGATCCCCGACAAGTTCTCCTACGAGCAGGGTGCGAACCTGTTCGTCAACTACGAAACCGCCTATTATGCACTGGTCAACCGAGCCCGACTTCAAGCGGGCGAGGTCGTCCTCATCACCGGCGCGTCCGGTGCCGCCGGCATGGCAACGGTCCAGACAGCGAAGATTCTCGGCGCGAAGGTCATCGTGACCGGCCGTTCCGAGGAGAAGCTCGGAACGCTGCGCGACTGGGGTGCCGACGCGACCATCCACACGACCGGACCAACGCCGGGTCGCTTCCGCGATCAGGTCAAGGAGTTCACTGGCGGGAATGGCGCAGACGTCGTCATCGACACCGTGGGCGGACCCGTCGGGCTCGAGGGCATGCGGTCGCTCTCCTACGGCGGACGGCTGGTCATCGTGGGTTGGGCTGCCAACACGACTGTCGCTCAGGGAGGCGGCCGCGGAGGCTCGGACGGAGCCAATCTGCTTCCGACGAACATCATCCAGATGAAAGGTCTGTATGTAATGGGGTCGCCGATGGTGATCCATACCTTCCGCGACCCTTCGATCCGCCCCCCACGCATCGCCGCCATCTTGGACTGGGTCGAACAGGGCCTGGTTACACCCTTCGTATCCCATCGCTACCCCCTGTCCGGCATTCGGGACGCTGGTCTCGCTCGACTGGCCGGCCATGTGACCGGCGGCTGCGTGGTCGAGCCCTGAATGCACAGCGGGAGCACGCCGTGACCGCCTCCGGCCGCGACCACGATCGGCCGCAGCGCTGGGGGTGGCAATCACGCTTTCCCGGAAAAATGA
Organism: Pseudonocardia kujensis; assembly: GCF_021283305.1. Classification (GTDB taxonomy): domain Bacteria; phylum Actinomycetota; class Actinomycetes; order Mycobacteriales; family Pseudonocardiaceae; genus Pseudonocardia; species Pseudonocardia kujensis. Next base: position 10,730 of record NZ_JAJSOK010000003.1, on the reverse strand, counting down.
TCGTGTGCCAAAACTACCCAACGTAGCTGTAGCCCGGTTCCGCGCCAAGGGATTCCGACGTTGAAAAGTTCGAGAACACATGACCCCGTGTTCCCGTCGGCGCCGCAGTCTCCGGACTTCGGAAGATCACGCGACACGAAGGGGAGGCGGCTTGGCAGGTGCCGCTCCCGGGTCCTCCGGGTGCCGGCGGCTCGACATCATCGTGCCCGGTCGAAGCCACCGTCACCAACCTGACACCCTCATAACGCAACAAACTGGTTGTTGTGATCCTCGAAAACACTTAGTACCGAGTACGTTCACTATTGCTGACAGTATGTTCAGATATACGATGGGACCAGGGTGAGACTGCAGGGCAAGAGGGCTATCATTAGCGCGGCAGGGTCTGGTATTGGCCGAGAAAGCGCGCTCCGTTTCGCCGCAGAGGGCGCCGCAGTGTGCGTCGTTGACTATGACAAGCGCAAGGCCGATTCGGTCGCAGAAGAAATTGGTGAGGCAGGCGGAGTCGGCTATAGCGTCTCTGTCGATCTGACCTCTGCCGACCAGAACAAGGCATCGATTGCCGCGAGCGCAGAGCTTATGGGCGGGATCGACATCTTGTGGAGCCACGTCGGCGAACCAGGACCGGGCGGGGTCGAGGACCTCGACATCACTGCCTACCAACGCTCCATCACGCTGAACCTGGACTCCGCAGTTGTTGCCTCGAGCGCAGCCATACCGCACCTCCGACGCAGTGGCGGTGGCGCGATTCTGTACACCTCGTCGGTTTCTGGTTTGGTCGGCTCGCAGTTCAGCCCCACCTACTCGGCGGCGAAATTCGGCGTCGTCGGACTGTGCAAGTCCCTCGCGCTCGTGCTCGGCCCCGACAACATTCGAGTCAATGCGCTGTGCCCCGGGCCGGTCAATACGCCGATGCTCCCCGGATTCCTGGCCCGCGGCAGAGATGTCAGCGCGGATGAGCTCGCCGAGCTTCAGACGAAGCTCGCGACCACCTCGATCCCACTCGGACGAGTCGCCGAGGCGCGCGACGTTGCCAACGCCGCGCTCTTCCTGGCCTCTGATGAGGCTGCCTACTTCACCGGAGTAGCGCTCGCTGTGGACGGCGGATTCTCCAGTCGGTAGCTTCGTGTCGGCGACCTCGCGCTTGCAATCGCTCGACATTCACTGCGTGACCGCAAGCGCACTCGGGAAATGCTGGCGACATCATCAATGCCTATAGCGGAGAAGGAAGAGAGCACCACTCCTGTGCTCGAGAGAACAAAGCGATGCAATCTTCGTTTGTGCTCTCTCTCTTCGCCTCCGTACTGCCCACAATTCTGTACGCACTCGACCGTCGAGGGACAAAAGGTCCCGCTCCGAGTCGTCAGTTTTGGGATTCCTCCTTTCGTATATATGGACGCCGTCTGTTTCGGTGTTCCGGCGAGACAGTAAACGCGTGCCCCAAATATCGTGGCCCTCGACTGTGTCGGTGACAATCAGAGAGGTTTTCACGCATGAGCACATACGACCACCCCACCTCGCGACTTTTCATCGGCGGGGAATGGCGCGAGGGTGGAGCCGGCACGGTTGGCGATCTAGTCAATCCCGCCACTGAAGATTCCCTCGGACCAGTCGCACGAGCGAGCGCCAGCGATCTCGACGACGCTCTGACTGCAGCAGGGGACGCATTTACCGGGTGGGGTCGCACGCCGGCTATCGCGCGTGCCGGCGTGCTGACAAAGGCCGCAGCCATGCTTCGCGAACGGTCGGACGCAATTGCACGCGCAATGACCATTGAGCAAGGCAAACCGCTGTCGGAGGCGGCACTCGAGGTCGCGCTCAGCGCGGAGACCTTCGAATGGTTCGCAGGTGAAGCAATTCGATCACATGGCCGCACCTTGCCTGCTCGGCTACCCGGCCAACGGCAGATTGTCATCAACCAGCCACTGGGCCCCGTCCTCGCACTCGCACCATGGAACTTCCCCATGCTTCTGCCGGTGCGCAAGATTGCAGCTGCGCTGGCTGCAGGATGCACCGTCATTGCGAAGCCGGCAGAAGAGACACCGAGCGCCACCGCAGCAGTTGCACAGACACTGCACGACGCAGGACTTCCCGCCGGTGCACTCAACATCGTCACAGGCGTTCCCGCGGAGATATCCGAGCACCTCATTGCATCGAGAACGATCCGCAAAGTCAGCTTCACAGGATCGACTGCGGTCGGTAGGGAACTGTCCAAGCTCGCCGCGGAAAACGCCAAACCCAGCACAATGGAGCTCGGCGGACACGCGCCGGCGGTAATCTTCTCCGACGTCGACATCGACAAAACCGTCGCCGCCTGTGTGGCCGGAAAGACACGCAATGCCGGCCAGGTATGCACCTCGCCAACCCGCTTCATTGTTCACGAGTCGATCTTCGACGAGTTCGTGTCACGATTCGCCCTCGCGTTGAGTGACATCACGGTCGCTGATGGTCTCGCCGCCAACGTACAGATGGGTCCGCTGGCCAACCGCCGCCGCCTGCAAGCTATCGGAGAGCTCGTCGACGATGCCGTGTCGCAAGGAGCGAAACTGGTTACCGGCGGTCATCGTATCGGCGAAACCGGAAACTTCTTTCAACCCACTGTGCTCGCTGACACACCCACCTCGGCCCGCGCAATGAACGAAGAGCCCTTCGGACCAATCGCTATGGTCAACCGCTTTGGCGAAATCGACGACGCTCTTGAGCAAAGCCACCGGCTCGACGTCGGACTCGCGGCCTACGTATTCACCCGGTCCGCTGCAAACGCACAGGTGATGAGCGAGGAGCTGCGGGCCGGAGGCATCGGAGTCAACTCCTTCTCCGTGTCCAGCATCGAAGCCCCCTTCGGCGGCCTCAAAGACAGTGGCCACGGATATGAGGGCGGCTCGGAGGGCCTCGACAGTTATCTCCACCACAAATACGTCAATCACATCGCCTGAAAATACGCGCCACTTTCGACCGGCCGTCCAGGCATGCACCGAAAGAACGAACACGAGCCACAGGCCAGCGCGTCGTACATCGCGATCTCCACGGCCAACCCGAACCGGAATGCCTGATCCCCCCGGCAGGGCTGGAACGCTTGTTGCGGGCATCCAGGCGGGCCCAGGTGGCCCCGTCCAAGCTCGGCACCCGGATCCCGGGCCGCAACGGCGGCGAGAACACTGCCAGGCCGCCTCGTCTCGCCGCCACCCCGCACCAGCAACACCAGCCGCGATCAGCGACAGCTCGGCGAGTCCCTGGAATGCAGACGACGTGCTGCCCCACTCGCACGCCCAACAGCCGGCGGGCGTGGCTGTTACCGGTCTTGGTGATCCCGCGGCCGGTCGACGCAGAGGAGGCACTGCGTCTCGGCTTCGTCAACGCCGTCGCCGAGCCGGAGGACTTCGCGGACACCGTCCAGGAGTGGGCCCGCAAGGTCGCCGCGAAGTCGCCGCTGCTCATGCGACTGGGCAAGGACGCGATCGCCGCGACCCGGGACCTCGCCCTGCCGGAGGCGCTCGACTCGCTGCGCTCGACTCGCTGCGCTCGACTCGCTGCGCTCGACTCGCTGCGCTCCCGGCTCGCCCTGGCCTTCAGCACCCAGGACATCAAGGAGGGCGTCGCGGCCTTCCGGGAGAAGCGCGACCCCGTGTGGTCGATGCGCTGACGAGGACGGGGGGCGTGGCCGGCGGTCACGCCCCCCGTCGCGTTCAGAGTGTGTAGTCGATGATCCCGCGGATGTTCTTGCCGTCCCGCAGGTCGTCGTAGCCCTTCGTGATGTCCTCGAGCTTGTAGCGGTTCGTGAGCAGCTCGTCGAGCTTCAGCACGCCCTCGCGGTAGAGCTGCAGTTGAGCCTTGATGTCCCAGTTCGGTCCGCAGCCGCCGTACAGCGCCCCCTGAAGGCGCTTCTGGTAGAGCGTCAGCTCGTTGAGCGGCAACGGGATGCCGATCGCTTCGTGGTTCCCCACGGCCGTGACGACGGTGATCCCGGCCTTCCGCACCGTCGCGAACGCCTGGGCGATGGCCTCGCCGGTCAGCACGCCGATCGTCACGATCGCGGCGTCCGCACCTTGCCCGTTGGTGAGCTGACGGGCGAGCTCGCCGGCCTCCTCGATGCTCGAGCAGGTGTGGGTCGCCCCCAGCTGTTCGGCCTTCTCCCGCTTGAACGCCACCGGATCGACGGCAATGATGTTCGACGCGCCGGCATGCCGGGCGCCCTGCACTGCGTTGATGCCGATCCCGCCGATGCCCATGACCACGACGGTCTGGCCGGGGCGGACCTCGGCCGAGTTCACCGCGGACCCCCACCCCGTCCCGACGCCGCAACCGGTGAGGCAGGCGAGGTCGAGCGGGATGTCGTCGTCGATCTTGATGGCGGACTCCAGCGAGGCCGTGGTGTGCCGCACGAAGGTGGAGATGCCGCTGACCTGGCCGACGTTCGTCCCGTCGGGCAGGTGCAGGCGGTAGGAGCCGTCCGTCCAGCGGGGGCCGGCCATGATCGACGCGCCGTGGTCGCAGAGGTTCTGCATGCCCCGCGTGCACCAGCGGCAGTGGCCGCAGGCCGGGATGAACGAGAAGACGACGTGGTCGCCTTCCTTGATCCCTTTGGCATTGGGGCCGACCTTCGTCACGATGCCCGCGCCCTCGTGCCCGCCGGCGGTCGGGTAGGTCCCGAGGTGGAGGTCACCGGTGGCGTAGTGGTCGTCGGAGTGGCAGAGGCCTGCCGCGACGAGCTGGACCTGGAGCTCGTCGGGCCGGGGGTCCTCGAGTTCCAGGTCGACGACCTCGTACTCGCCCGGGGCCTTGGTGATGACCGCGCCCTGCGTCTTCATCGCGCTCCTTTCGACACCTCTGTCGTTTCCCTCCATCGTCATGGCCCGGGTGGTCGCGCAGGACTCTCGGTTCTGCCAGTCCTCCTCCCGAGCGTCGGATGTCACCATCGCCAAATGGGTACCAATATTGCAGCCAATCGCCCGGTGCGGGTCGGGCAGTTCTCTGCGTACTTCGGCGACCGGCCCGATGCGATGGCGGAGCTGCTGGCCACCGGTGTCGACGTCCTCACCGGCGACTACCTGGCCGAGCTGACGATGCTCGTACTGCGGAAGAACCAGCTCCGCGGCGGCCCAGGCTACGCCGCCGCCTTCGTCGAGCAGCTCGAATCCCAGCTCCCGCAGATCGCCGCGGACGAGGTGAAGGTCGTGACCAATGCGGGCGGCCTGGACCCGGAGGGCTGCGCCGAGGCGGTGCGCGCCGCCTGTGCGCGGGCCGGTGTCGAGCTACGGATCGCCACAGTGACTGGGGACGACCTGCGCGAGGATCTCACCTCGCTGCTCGGGCCGGAAGCGCGGTTGCGCAACCTCGACACGGGCGAGGACCTGGTCCTCGCCGACCACGAGATCCTCACCGCGAACGCTTACTTGGGGGCGTGGCCGATCGTCGCGGCTCTGGAGGCGGGTGCGGACATCGTGATCTGTCCCCGGATGACCGACGCCTCGCTCGTCGTCGGGGCGGCGGCGTGGCACCACGGCTGGCGCAGGGACGACTGGGACGAGCTGGCCGGCGCCGTCGTCGCGGGTCACCTCATCGAGTGCGGTGGGCAGGTCACCGGCGGCAACTTCGCCTTCTTCCACGAGCACGGAGACCGCGGCGATCTCGGGCTGCCCGGGATGCCGATCGCGACCATCGAGGCGGACGGCTCGTGTGTGATCGGCAAGGCCGCAGACACCGGCGGTCTCGTTACCCGGGACACTGTGACCGCGCAGCTGCTGTACGAGGTGGGCGGGCCCGAGTACCTCAACCCGGACGTGACGGTCGACCTCACGTCGGTGCGGCTGGCCGACGCGGGCACGGATCTGGTGCGGGTGTTCGGTGTCCGCGGGCGGGCACCGAACGAGTTGACCAAGCTGTCGTTGACCTTCGAGGGCGGCTACCGCAACACCGTGACCGTGGGTCTGACGGGGCGGCATGTGGCCGAGAAGCTGGCCTGGCTGCGGAGCTCCGTGGAGCGGGTGGTGGGCGCCCCCGAGGAGTTCGACGCCTTCCGGTGGACCGTGATCGGACCCGTCACGGAGGTCGACGGCGACCAGGCGCAGGAATCGGCGTGGGTGGTCATCACGGCGCGGGACAGCGACCGGTCCAAGGTCGGCCGTGCGCGTTTCGCAGACCGCATCGTCCAGTTCGGGACCAATCACGTGCCCGGCTTCTACCTCACCGGGCCGCCGCAGAGGGAGCGCCTATTTGGTGTGCAGTGGCCGTGCCTGGTCGAGAAGAAGCACGTGGACACGCAGGTCAGGGTGGACGACTGCGAGCCGGTCGAGGTGGCGTGGGGAACCTGGGACCCCGCCGCGCCCGCGCGGCTGGCGGCCGACTCCGCGGCAGAGGCCCTGCGCGCGGTGCCGGAGGGGCCCACCCGACGCGTCCCGCTCGGCGAGCTCGTCGGCACACGATCGGGCGACAAGGGCGGCACGGCGAACGTGTGCGCGTGGACGCGCAGTCCGGAGGCGTTCGCCTGGCTGCGGGACACCCTGAGTATCGAGCGGTTCGTGGAGCTGGTCCCGGAGGCCGCCGGACTGCGGGTCGAGCGCCACGAGTTCCCGAACCTCAACGCCCTGAATTTCTTGGTCTACGGGTTTCTTGAGCTGGGCGTATCGTCCTGCACGCGGATCGACGCGCAGGCCAAGGGGCTGGGGGAGTACCTCGCCTCCCGGTTGGTCGACGCTCCATTCGCGCTGCTCAGCAGGACCGGCGGGAGGTGAGCGCGGGGTGTCGACACGGGGAACGGCGCTTCAGCGGACGAGCCTGGCCGCTACGATCGCCCTCGTGAGCGGAGTCGCTCGGGGTGGCGGCGCGGAGCGGGCGCCGGGCGACGGTGCCGTGCAGCGCGCCGCCGCGGCCATCCGCGATATGATCATGACTCGTCGACTCGTCCCCGGGCAGCAGTTACGCCAGGAGGACCTCGCTCAGCAGATCGGTGTCAGTCGGGGGCCGATCCGGGAGGCGTTACAGGTCCTGAAGGTGGAGGGGGTCGTCGAGTACGAGCGCAACCGCGGTTACTTCGTCACGCAGATCGGCGCCGACGAGATGAGTCAGCTCTACCTCGCCCGCGACATGTTGGAGACGGCCGTCCTCACCAAGCTCTCGACGCCGACCGACGAGGAGCTCGCGTACCTCGTGGATATGAACGAGGGGGTCCGTCACGCGGGCTCCGACCTCGACGTCATGGTCCGGTGCAACGAGTTCTTCCACCTCGGTGTGCTCGATCTGTCGCCGCAGCGGCTCCTGGTGGCCGAGATCCTCAGGATCTGGCGAATGTCCGCGGCCTACCGCGCGTTGTCGCTCAGCGTCCTCGCCGACGGCGCCGCGCTGGCCGAGCACCATGACCCCATGATCGACGCACTACGTGCCGGTGACGGCGCGCGCCTCGCAGATCTGTGGCGGGAACACCGCCAGGTCTCACTCAACTGGCTGCTGCCGATCCTCCGCTGACCAGTACCACCGGTTCCTGCCGCCCGCCCCTTCGTGTCTCCTCGTGGAGACGATGCTGTCGCTGGTTACCGGGTCTGCAGGCGGGCCGTCGACGTCGATGCCCTCGTCTCCAATGAAGGATAGGAATGACCACGGAAACCACCAGATCGGTAAGCCCGACGACCTTCTCGTGGCCCGTCGTCGCATGGCCACGACCATCGCGTTCAGTGCATCGCGCGTCGCAGGCCCCGAACCCGGCCTTATTGGAGAGATACTTCGCGCCATTGGCCAGCGTGCCCACGGCGCCGCCACCCTTCTCGACGGGCTCGGTGTTCGGCGGCTACTCCTATGACCGCGAGTACCACATCGGCCGGTACTGGATCGAGTCTCGACTGCAGCGCATCGCGCCGGTGAACAACCAGACGGTCCTGAACTACATCGCGGAGCGCAGCCTCGGGCTGCCGCACAGCTACTGAGCGGATCCGACATGCCTATTCGACTCGCAGCCGACGACCAGCCCCTCACCGGTGTCGAGGTGCTCGAGGTCTCCGGCAAGCCCTCCGGGGCATACTGCGGCCGTGTCCTGCGCCTGCTCGGCGCCTCCGTCGTCCGGGTGGATCTGCCGCTGGTCGCGGACGTCCCTGCCCACCTGCGGGCCGACCTGGAGGAGGTCCTGCACGAGGGCAAACGCGCGTTGGCTGCCGATGACCCCGTGTCTGTTCGCGAGGTGCTCATGCGCTGCGACGTGGTCGTCGTCGACTCCAGCGCGGACGACGCCGCGGACGGCGCGGTCACCGCGCTGACCACCGACCTGCTCGCCGCCTGCCCGCCCGACACGCCGCTCGTGGATGTGGCGGGCCTGCGCGACGGGCTGGGGGAGGGGACGGACGAGCCGGGCGCCTCGATCGTCGCCACCGCCGTGTCTGGCATGTCGTGGGGCTTGGGGCATCCGGGCGAACCTCCGCTCACCCTGCCCTACGACCTGCCGGAGTACCTGACCGGCACCGAGGCCGCCGCCGTCGCCGCCCTGGCGGTCCTGCTCCGCGGTGGCATCGCCGACCCCGGCCGGCGCTGGGATGTCTGCTGCGCGGATGTCCTGACCTACTACGTCGGGCAGATCGGGGCGAACTTCCTGCCCTACGAGCGGCCCTGGCGGCGTGACGGGGCGCGAGCGACGATGTCGGGCGGCTCCTACCCCGCCGCCATGTTCCCCTGTCGCGACGGCTGGGTGTCGATCATGTGCCGGACCCAGCGTGAGTACCGGGGGCTGCTGTCCGCACTCGGCCACCCGCAGTGGAGCACCCGGCCCGGCTTCGACGACTCCCGGGTCGTCGCACGGCTGCACGCCGACGAAGCCGACCGGCACGTCATGGCCTGGACCGGCGCACACACCCGGGCGGAGGTTTTCGCCGCGGGACGCGAGCACGGCTTCCCCGTCGCGCCCGTGTCGTCGTTGGGGGAGGCGCTGGACGAGGAGCAGTTCGCCCATCGCGAGTTCTTCGCCCGCGACGGCCGTGGTCGACGGCGGGCGGGCAGTCCCTTCCAGTTGTACGGGCCGTCGTCGGACGCGCCCCCCAGGACTTCGGACTGGCCCGCTGCGGGGGTCGACTCCAAGCAGCCCCTGACCGGGCTCCGGGTGCTCGACCTTTCCTGGGTGTGGTCGGGTCCCATGGTCACCGCCGCCCTGCGCGACCTCGGCGCAGAGGTGATCAAGGTCGAGCACCGGGACCGGGCGGACCCGGCCCGCCTGCGCGGGCGCGCCCTGCGCGGGGGAAAGCCCGTCGAGGGCCCAGAGCTCGAGGTCACCCCCTACTTCAACCAGATGAACCGGGGCAAGCGCAGCATCGCGATCGACCTGACCAAGCCCGAGGGCGCCACGTTGATCGGCCGGCTCGCCGCCGAGGCGGACGTCGTGGTCGAGAACATGCGACCGGGAGCACTGGGCCGCAAGGGCTTGGACTACGCGGCGCTGTCCGCGGTCAACCCGGGCCTGGTGATGGTCTCCATGTCGATGCTGGGGCAGACGGGGCCGCTGAGCGGCATCCGCGGCTACGCGCCAGTGATGTCCGGGCTCGCCGGGCTCGACTCCCTGGTCGGCTACGCCGCCGACGATCTGATCGGCACCTTCAACCCCGCGCTCGGCGACCCCAACGGCGCCGGGCACGCGCTGGCCGCCCTGTTCGCGGCGCTGGTGCGCCGGCAACGCACCGGTCGCGGCTGCTACGTGGACCTGTCCCAAGTCGAGGCCCTGCTGAGCGTGCTGCCCGGGCCGGTGCTGCAGTGGGAGACCGACGGCGTCGCGCCCGTTCCGGCCAACACCCACCAGGTCTTCGACCCGTACGGCACCTTCGCCTGCCGAGAGCCGGACACCTGGGTGTCGGTGGCGGTACGCACCGAGCGAGAGCGGGCGGTGCTTGGTGAGATCGTGACGGCGGACCTCGTCGGGGCGCCCGCGGACCTCTCCGACGCGCTGGCGGCCTGGGCGGCCGCCCGATCGGACGCCGAGGCGGCCGCGGAGCTGCGGGCCGCCGGCATCCCTGCCGGCGCGGTCGTGGGGTACGAGACAGCGTTGTTCGGCCCGCGTGCGTCGGCACGCGAGGTCGGCACCGTGACCGAACACCGCTGGCTCGGCGAGCAGATGCTCGTGAGCGTGCCGTGGAAGGTCGACGGCCACTCGTTCCGGGCCCCGGGTCCCGCACCGACGTTGGGCGCCGACACCGAGCTCGTGCTCGGTGAGCTACTGGACATCGGACCGGACGCGGCCGCCGCGCTGCGCGCGGACCGCGTCATCGACTAGCGAAGGATGTCTGACCCATGACCATCCCGGTCGCCGTCAGCCCGAAGGGCATCGGCCGGGTGATCGCCGAGGTGCAGGGCCACGCCGTCACGCCCGGGGTACTGGCACCTCGAGGCGCCGGAGAAGTGGGCCGACGGCTGGTTCCGCACCGGCGACCTCATGTCCGCCGACGCCGACGGCTACCTGTACTACGTGGACCGGATCGACGACATGATCGTCTCCGGCGGGGAGAACGTGTTCCCGCAGATGGTCGAGGAGCACCTGGCGGACCATCCCGACCTCGCCGAGGTGGCGGTCATCGGGACGGCGCACGAGCGCTGGGTGGAGCAGGTGACCGCGGTCGTCGTCCCGAAGCGGCCCGACGTGACCGCCGAGCAGATCGCCGAGTGGTGCGCCACCAACCCCGACCTGCGTGGCATGCACAAGCCGCGGCGCATCGAGATCGTCGACGCCCTGCCGCGGACCGGCAGCGGCAAGCTGAACCGCCCCGAGCTGA
>NZ_JAJSOK010000039.1 GCF_021283305.1 Pseudonocardia kujensis | reverse complement strand
CGAGTCCGAGCGTCGAGCCGCCCTACCCGGCTGGCTGCACTTCTACAATCACCACCGCGCACACACCGGAATCGGCGGCCACCCACCCGCCAGCCGCGTCCCCAACCTCTCCGGGCAGAACAGCTAGAACGGCGCCTCGAAGTCGGCCGGGAGGGTGATCTCGCCCGGCTTGCGGCGGTAGACCTCGCGCGACAGCCAGCCCAGGTACGCGTCGAACTCGTCGTTGCTCAGCTGCGCGATGTCGAGGTCGGTGGTGGTGTTGTTGGTGGTGACCATCGTGTCCTCCGGTGGTCGGTGCGGGTGGAACGCGGCGTGCCTCAGCAGGGCGGGTCGGGGTCCCCGAAGGGGACGGGTGGGGGTTCTGGCTGGCTCATCCCGGTGTGACCGCTGCGCTTGACCGAAGGTCGAGCTGACCAGCCGCACCGCGGTCTCAGCGGGATGGGTCGGCCAGGTTCGTCGCCCGCTCGCCCCGGCCCGTCCTGCTGACCTGTGGGCGGTCCACCCGGGCCGACCAGCCGAGGACATCCCGCACCGGCCGGGACCGGTCTCGCTCGCCGGCGAAGGGTGTGCCCTTCCACCATCTCGAGGAGGGGCTCACCATGTGGCGCCGCCTGCCCCCTGACCGATGGCGACGGAGCAGTACGCCCTGAACCGGGCCCGGTGCTTTTACGGTTCGGTGCGGTACGCAAGTTGTTCGTGTGCGCTGTGTAGGGAGCGGACGTGAGCCCGGTTGCCACCGAGGCCACGCCCACTACCGTTTCGAATCACAGTGGAAGGGGAATCCACCGCCATGAGGGTGGAGAGTCGTCGCGCGCCGCGAGGCATCCGACCGATGACACCATGTCCGGTGACGTGTCTGGACGACGTCCACGCGGATGACGCCCTATTGGAGGCTCTCGGGCGCGGTGAGGCACCGCCGCCCGATGATGCAGCGGCCGTGGCCCTGGCCGCATGGCGGGCGGTGCTCGTGGCGTCCTGATCGCCTGCTCGCTGTGGGCTGAGGGGCCCACGCGGCACCGCTTCCGGACCCTGAGCCGCGGCTCACGTGCCCCTTGGCTGCGCCTGGCTGTTTGCGCGGCGTGAAGGTCCGCCGTCAGCGCAACATCACTGCGATTGGCCTGTGACCACCCCAACTGCGGGCCTGCTGTGAGCAGCACGCCGGCATGGCTTGAGCTAAACCGGGGGTACGGCCTCCACGAGCTCGTCGGGCGCCCCCCTGTCGGGACCCGATAGGACGGGGCGGGGCTCTGCTTGAATAGCACCGGCCGAGGTGGCGACTCCCAGACGAGCCATACGAAATCGTGAGAGCTGTTGGCTTGCCGGTGTCAAATACGTGCTGGACTCAGCCGGTCCGACTGCGGCATCTCGAGATTTCTCTTGGCACCGGCTGTCGGTCGTCCGTCGGTGGAGGCCCTTGCCGGGTCTACGGCTCCGCCTACTCAACTGGCGCACGAAACACGATGGCGCCCTCACCTATGAGCGTTGTAGCAGGCTTGTCCCAATGTCTGACGGACCAGGTCGGGTACATCAGCTGAGACCGGCTGCGGCTGTTCAGTGCCGCTGACCGGGGCGCTGCTGGAGTCGGTCCCGTCGGTGACGGTCTCGTCTGCCGAAGTGCCACCACTGCCGCCGGTGCCACCGCCAGAATCCACGGCCCCGCCCCCGCCACCGCCGCCGAACAGGACCCCACCGCCGCCACCACTACCGCCGGTGCCGCCGGAATCGACAGACCCGCCGCCGGCGCCACCGCTGCCGAACAGGAATCCACCCGTTCCTCCGCTTTCGAGCGGAGTCGGCACGTCGGCCGCCCACGCTAGCGGGGTAGCTCCGAGCGTCAACGCGGCTGCCGCACCGCCGAGCAACGCCCACCGTCCACAATGTCCAATAACCGCCACCGCAACCTCCGACGCCACAGCGAACGCATCCTCTGGCTGCAACGACCGACAGATCAGCGCGTTGCGAGGTTCAGTCGGTCAGGGGCCGGCGACCGCGCCTGATAATCCTCGGCAGCCGCTTGCCGAACTCGAGTCCGTCCTCGACGTCGCGGACCACCTCGCTCTCGCGGGTATCGGCACCGATGTGCCCGGCCGCGGCCTGCAGCAGCAGAGCGCGGGCGCTGTTCTCATCGAGTTCACCCCCGGCGACCAGGCGCCCGAGAGTGCGGGCGGCCTTGAGTCGGGCGTCGTGGCGTGTGCCGGGCTGGGCATCGGCCAGCTCGGCCAGCTCGTCGTCGAGGACCTTCTGTAGGTAGGCGTTTGCGCGGCGGCGCGGCAGCTGCAGCGGCTCCGCGGGCGGCGGTGGCGGGGGAGGGGTCAGTGCCTCGGCGAGCCATTCCGGAAGCGGCGCGACGCGGCCGTGGCGGGTCACTCGGTACAGGCCCTCGTCGCGCACCGAGCCTGCGCCGACTACGAACCCGCCGTGTCCGCGGGTGTCGATCTTCCATCCGAGCCGGCCCTGGGTGTTGCGCAGCTCCGGCCCCTCGGGCATGAGGAAGTAGCGGTGCTCCCCTCCCGAGGGGGTGGTCACGGTGTAGGTGTCGACCGGGTCGGGCTGCCCGGCCTCGGCGGCCAGGCGGGCCAGCACGTCGGCTCCACCGCGAGCACCGGGGTACTCCGCTGGAGGCTCGGCGCCGCGGTGGCGGTCGAGGTCCACGACCAGCACGTTCGACCTGCCCACGGCGAGGCCCAGATTCCACGGTCGCGCGCTCCACCACTCCTCGATCAGCTCTGGGTCGCGGGTGGCGGCGTCCTCCCACTCCTTGATCGCGGGCAGCTTGCCCTTGGGCGACACCGGGAACACGTAGAGCCCGGCTGTCGCGGCGTCGAGAGCGGCCTGCATCAGCCTGGTCGGGCGCGGCAGGTGCACCGTGCGCCGGCGGGGCTGGTCGCGCGGTGGCTGCGGTCGGCCCGGATCCGACATGAGGTCCTCCCGAAGGTGATCGTCTGCAGACTGCCAGGTCTGGCCGACAGAACCGAGCTGTTCGCAACCCTGCAATGGCCACCGCGCCGCTGCGGGAATCGTGGTTGGGATGGTCATGCCTGGACCTCCGTGCTGGTCGGGCCGGTCGTGTCGGTCGGGGTGGAGCTGGTCGGGGTGTTCTTCTCGTTGTGCGCCGTGCTAGTCAGGCCGGGCTGCCAGTCCCCGAGGAGGGCGCGCAGCTGCTCGGCGGTGAGCTGCGGCGGTCGAACCGCGCGCACATCTCGTGCACGACGGAGGGCTTGGTCCGCGGCGCCCGGGTGCCCGTGTTGCCCTGGCGAGTCCGGCGCGGCCTGGCGGGACGCGCCTGCGGGCGGTCCTGGCGCCACGTGAGGACGGTGTCGCGGGGCAGTTGTAGGCGGGCGGCGATCTCGGGCCAGGTGTAGTCGAACTCCTCGTTCAGCACGGTCACCGCCTTGGCCTTGACCGGGTCCTCGACGTCGGCCTTCAGCGCGGCGCCGAGCATCGCGAACAGCGTGTCATCGTGGGGGACCCGCGGGCGCACGATCACCGGTACCTGGCGCAGCCCGGCGATCTCCGCTGCGGCGAGGCGACGGTGTCCGTCGATGACCTCGAGGTCGGCCACGCCGGGGCGGCGCTCGAACCTGGCGTGCGCCAGCTGCGGCTGCGGCACGCCCTCGGCGCGGATGGACGCGGCGAGCTTGTCGAGATCGGTGAGTGTCGTGCGGATGTTGCGCGGGTGCATGGCGAGCCGGGGACAGGACACCAGCGCGGACGCGCGGGGGAAGTCGCGCGGCTCGCTCGCCGGCGGGATCGTGGTTGTGCTCTGTTCGTGCTCACGGGGTGTTCTCCTTGGTCGGGTACGGTGCTGGTGAGACGGGCCAGCTAGCTTCTGGCCCGTCTCACCAGCCCGTCGTCGGGTGGGTGATGGTCATGCGGCTTGGTACGAGCGGCGGCTGCGGCGGTGCTTGTCGCGGGCCTCGCGGCGCTCGTACTCGTCCTCGCCGCCCCAGACGCCGCTGTCCTCGTGCGCCCGGGCCCAGTCCCGGCACTGCTGGCTCACCGGGCAGCGGGCGCACACCGCCTTGGCTTTCGCGGTCTGCTCGAGCGCGGGCCCGGCGTTTCCGACGGGGAGGAACAGTTCGGGCTCCTGGTCGCGGCAAGCGGCCTTGTCTCGCCAGTCCATCTCGGTCTCCTCTCGAGCCGTGTGGGTCTCGGGTAGGTGGTCGCCGGTCAGGCGAGGCGGCGCTCGGTATGGGCCAGGACGATCGCCTGGCAGCAGGGCTTCGAGCAGACCTCCTGGTGGCCCCACCTCGTCGCGAACAGCTGGTGGCCGCAGCCGCGGCAGAACCGCTTCTCCTCGCCGCTGCCACGGGTGCTCTGGCGCTTGCTGCTCCGGCTGAGCTTCATCCGTTCTCTCTCCTTCCGTTTCCGCTGGTTGCCGCCTTGTGCGGCGCACCTGATGCTCTCCGAGCGAGACCCGGTCCGGGCAGCGCACGGCGCCGGAGAGAATCCGCCCGAGGCGGGCTACGCGGCGGCAGCCGCCGTGGCGGGGTGTCGGTCTCCCCTCTCTTCGGCTCTTCGGCGCGAACCGGAAGGCCCGGGGTTCCGAGAGCCGGGCCGGGCTCGCCGCAGGCGACCGCGCGCGGCCGGAGCGCAGCGCAGGGCCTGGACCGGGCGAGCGGTTCGCGGGCAGGATCGCGACGTCGAAGAGCGAGGAGGGTGGGCTCTTGTGCCGAGTCCCCGCACCTCCACCTGTCCCGACCTCGCGAAGCGACCAGCTCCGCGCAAGTTATTGGCAGCCTTGTATACCCGTGGGCGGTATTGAGGTCCCGGCAGGCCGCTCGGACCAGAGACTCACGCCAGGGTTAGCAGTACCCCTGCAACGGCGCGGCGCGTTCTCACGACAAGGAGGCGCAAGGTTCAGCGATCAAGGAGAGCGCAGGCGCGAAGACCGGCGGGCAGGATGCCATCGGCGGCCTGACCATCGAACGGGTCGACCGAGCCAGCCGGGCCTCGGCCGGGGGCTCCTGCCCCTGGCGGGGGCTGCCCGCTTGACGGACCACGGCCGCCCGAACTCGTCGGTCGGCGGCGCGGGCGAGCTGCTTCCAGACCCGGGGGGGGGTGGACCGGCCTCGCTCCCCGAAGCCACAAGGTCGTGCCAGTGAGATGAGCGCGTTCATCGCCCGTGCGCGTTGGTGACCATTCGGAGGGCGGCGTTCGACATCGACGCGGCGCTGGCCCGGTGGGACGCCGCGCCTGCCCTGGCAGCAGGTGGTGTCGGTTTCCTGACGCACGGGTGGGCCGACGCCGTCGTGGACGGCCACTACCAGACGGTCCGACAACTCGAGGACCTCGCGACGAGCTCGGGGAGGCTCTGTTCGAGCCCGGGCGCGACGTCGACATCGCTCGACGAGGAGTCGAGCTGCGCACGAGTCCCGGCCGCCTGCGCCGGGTCACCGTGGCCGTGCGGGAGGTGGTCGGGTGTCTCCGCCGGGAGGAGGAGAACATCGCCTTGCTCAGCCCGGGATCGCTCCCTGTTCCAGGACGTCTACGACCATGTCCTCGGTGCAGCCGAGACGGTCTGCGGCACGCGCGACCATGTCAGCGGCATCTTGGAGACCAACGCCACCGAGCAGGACAACGAGCTCGACATCATCACGCGAAAGCTCGCGGCGTGGGCCGCGATCATCGCCGTCCCGACCGCCATCACCGGCCGGTACGGGCAGAACGCCCTACTCCGGGTTCTCACAGCCGTGGGTTCGCGGCCAGCTCGATGCTGATCGGCGTCCTCGCCGGCCTGCTCTACGTCTCTTTCCGGCGTCGTGGATGGCTGGGACGCGCCGGCAGCCGCTCTGGGCCAGCCCGAACTCCACCGCCCGATCCACCGATCGCCCGACTCTGCTGAGCACCCCCTCCCGGCGAACCTGATGCTCGGCGCCGGAAGCCCGGTGCCGACCACCGAACGGAAAGGCAACCGTCATGCGCAAGATCTTTCTCGCTGTCATCGGAGCCGCGGTCCTTGTAGCAGGCCTCGTGGGGTTCGCCGGGTCCGCGACCGCTGCGGAGGCCGGTCACCCGGCCTACATCAAGGCCCCTACGACGGCGTACCAGGACGCGAACGACCAGTCGGGGGCTGTCTTCACCAACCTGAAGCCCAACCAGCCGGTCGTCGCGCTGTGCTTTACCGAGGGTCAGGAGATCAACGGCAACCAGAACTGGTTTCGTATCAGTCTGACCCCGGACCCGCAGGGCAAGACCGGGTTCGTGCACCGCGACGTGATCAGCGTCGAAGCCCGCCCGGACGAAATGAGGCACTGCTGACCCTGCTCGGCACGGAGCGTGGAAGCGGCGCAGGTTCAGCGCGAGGGCGGTGTGTCCGCGTACGAACGCTGATGCCGGTGTAGGTACAGGCTGATCCGTCCGGGGCCGGCGTGCCAGATCGAGGATCAGCTCAGGGAGGGCTCCCTTCGGGTTTGTCCGCCGCAAAGCGGACAAGCACCGGAGGGGGTCACTGCCGTGGTCGGTCGCGGGAGCGCCACTGGCGGATCGACGCGGCCGAGGGCCTGGGGCGTACCACCGTGGCGCCGACGGCGAGCAACGCGGCTGTGAGGCCGGCGCCGAGCAGTCCCAGCAGCAGGCACAGCACCGCGGTCAGGACGGCGACGACGCTGAGGGCGTCGTAGCAGGCGGCCAGTTGGGACTGCCACGCCGTGAGCGGGCGTCGCATCGAGGTGGCGAACCGCGGATCTTCCCTCGCTGTGTGTTGCTCGATCTCCCGCAGGACACGCAGCTCCCGCTCGCTCAACACGGGTGGCCTCCCGTCGCCGCAGTAGCGCCCTCCGGGGGTGTCGGCCCCGGTCGAGGGTCGCCCGCGGGCAGAACGCTCGTCATGCCCACTGATACGCCTGCCGGCGAGGAGGTTGTTCACCCGCGGCGCCATCGGGTGGAGCGGTGAACGCGGCTCGGCTGCTGCGCGTGTGAGTAGGTGGCGGGTGCGGCGCCTGCGAGCCGCCCCGCCTCCAGCACACCGAACCAATACAGCCCACGGGCACCGCGCACGGACCGGAGGCAGCAGATGAATCGGAAGTACGTCCTCGGCGGCGTCGCCGTCGCCGCCCTGTTGGCCGGTGGCGGGATCGCGCTCGACGCGGCGCTGCCCGGCCAGGGGGGCCAGGCCAGCGCGGCCGCCTATGGTGCGCCGTCCGCGCCGTCCGCGCCGTCCGCGCCGTCCGCCGCGGACCCGGCGGGAACGACCGGGGTCGGCTCCGCGGCGTTGCCGCCCGGTACCGCGTTGGTCGACGGCCAGGGCCGGACCCTGTACCGGTTCGAGGCGGACACCGGCTCCACCTCGACCTGCAACGGGCCCTGCGCCCAGGTGTGGACCCCGCTGCTGACCCACGGCAACCTGCCGGTCGCCTCCGGGGCCGTGCAGACCGGCCTGCTCGGAACGTCGGTGCGGGCCGACGGCACCCAGCAGATCACCTACAACGGCCATCCGCTCTACTACTTCGCCGGCGACCGGGTGCCCGGCGACGCTCGCGGCCAGGGTCTCGACCAGTTCGGCGGCGCCTGGTACGTGGTCACCCCGGCCGGCGACGAGATCGACACCGAGGCTTCGGTCCCGGCGCCCGCGCCGATGCACGGCGCGGCGGGTGACAACTACTGATGGCTCCCGAGATGGTGACTGAGGCCGCCCCGTTTTCGGCTGCGAGGCGCGGCCGTGCCGGCGAGCGGGCGCTGCGCGTCCTGCTCGCCGCGGGCCTCGCCCTCGACGCCGCCGTTCATGCCGACCTCGCCCGGTTCTATCCCGCCGGTGGCCGGGCGGTCAGCGAGCAGGCACTGTTCCTCGCCGAGGCGGCAGTCGCCGCCGCGGCCGCACTGCTCGTTCTCGTGATGGTCCACCGCCGCTGGGTACACGTCGCGGCTCTGGTCGTCGCGGCGAGCGCCCTGGCTGCGGTCATGAGCTACCGCTACGTCGACATCGGTGCCTTCGGCCCAGTCCCCGACCTGTACGAGCCCGCCTGGTATCCGGAGAAGGTCATCGGCGCGGTCGCCGAGGCGATTGCCGTTCTCGCAGCTGTTGCGCTGCTGCTTTGCCGCTCGAGCCGAGCCGTCACCCGCCCGGTCCGAAGGCCCTGACCGGACCGACCGGCTTTGCCCGTCATTGGAGGGCGACGAGGGCCGGTGCGGTCGCGAGGAGAAGCGGTGCGATCGTGAGCCCGACGACCGCGGCGCGGGTGAGCGTGTGGCGCCGCAGGTGCTCCGGCGGGCGCAGCAGGCGGTGGATCCGCGCGACAGCGTCGGCGGCGGGCCCGGCAGCCGTCGTCGTCGCGATCGCCGGCGGCGGGTTCGCAAGGCCGAGTCGGCTTCCTGCCCCGGTGACGGCGACCAGCGCGCTCGCGAGCACCCGGGGCTCGTGGCGTTCGGAGGCCAGCTCGTCGGCGTCCATCTCGAGGAGCCGGCCCACCCGGGCCGGTGCCTCGCGCAGCAACGGCACAACGGGCAGCACCGCGGCGACCAGGGCGGCTGCGGCCTGTCGGCGGTGATGGCGGGCGACCAGGTGCGCCTTCTCGTGGGCGAGCACGGCGCCCAGCTGCGGCTCGGTGAGCAGCTCGATCGCCCCGCTGGTGACCACGATCGCCGAGTGCCGGCCCGCGAGGCTGTAGGCGGCGGCCCCCGGATGGTCGACCACCAGGGCGGACAGGTGCGCCCGGCGTCGGCCGGCAAGCCTGAGCAACAGCCGGTGCCGGCGACTCTCGGTGCGCCGCCGGTGGGCAACCTGGCCCGCGGCCCAGCCGATCCGCACGACGACGGCCACCAACAGCACTTGGCCCGCGGTGACGATCCCCCCGGTCGGAGTGCCGTAGGCGGCGCGCAACCGATGCAGGCAGGCCCCGATCAACTGACCCAGGTCAGCGGACAGGGCGCTCGCAGGCAGGGCGATGGTGACGCCGGCCAGGACGAGCGCGATGGGAACCGTCCAGGCCGCGGCGAGGACGGCCGCGGCGCCCAGCCGAGGCGCGCGGACCGGCCATGCGGCGCGCCGGAGTGCGAGCGGGCCGGCGAACCCGACCAGGGCCGCGTAGAGGATCAGGACGCCGCCGACGGTCATGAGGCCGTCCCCGGGTCGCGCCCCTCGGGCGTCTCGTGCAACGCGGCGGCGAGCGCGGCGGCGTCCTGCGGGTCGATCTCCTCGACGAATCGTGCCAACACCCCGGCTCGGTCGTCGCTGACCGCCAGGGCCTCGTGCATGAGCCGGGCGGTGTAGGCCTGTCGGCTCAGCACCGGCTCGTAGCGCCACGCCCGGCCGTCGCGCTCGCGCTGCAGCCAGCCCTTGCGATGCAGGTTGTCCAGCACCGTCATGACGGTGGTGTAGGCCGGCGCGCGTTGCGGGTGCATCCCCTCGACGACGTCGCGGACCAGGAGCGGGCGCCCGGCCGCCCAGAGCAGCTCCATCACCGTGGCCTCCAGGTCACCGAACGGGCGCGATCGGCGTAGCGACGGCATCGGGCAACCTCCGGGCTCCGGCGACGGGCGGCCGATGGCCTCCCTCCTCCCTTCACACGGACCGTAGCCCTCGAACGTTCACCGCGGCAGCACAGCTCTGGCAGAGCAGTCCTCGTGCCAGGCACGCTTGGGCAGCGGTGACGGACACCGGGAGCACCCTGTCGGCCGAGCGGACAGGGCGGGTCGCCGGACGGGACAGGGCCGCATCGCCGGACTCCTGGAGTCCGGCGGTAACGGGAACGGGCCAGCTGTGTGGTGACCGGAGGCCCGCCGGCGGCGGGAGGCACCGCGTCGACTGGCGCGCTCGTCCCTGCCTGTTGCGGGCCTCCGGGAGTGGTGTTAGCCGGTGCTGGGAAGGTGCAGACCGCCGAGCACGACGCCGGCGACCTGGCGGCCGAGCTGCTGGCCGGCCTGGTGGTCGAGTGCGGTGTGCTGCCCGGCCCAGATGCGGCTGAGCCCTGCCTCGTCGGCCGCTGCCGCGAGGCTGGTGAAGGTGCGGGTCACCCCGGGGACCGCGGAGGAGGTGATGGCGACCGCCTGGCGCGGACCGTAGAAGGCGGTCAACGACGTGGCCGCTGCCTCACTGAGCGCGCTGTGCGCACCCGGGTAGGACGGGTCGGCGGCAGTGGGCGTGAGCGGGTTCCACGTCGGGTCGGCGACGATGGCCGGGTTGCCCGTGGCCGAGCCGAGCTGGATCGCCGTGACCGGGCGCCAGACGTGCTCCCGGTACTTGGCGTCGTAGAGCGCGATGGTCGTGTCGGCCAACGACAGGTCCAGCGTCGCGAACGCAGCGGTGGCCTGCGCCAGGCTGGCCTTCCGGTCCGCGGCGAGCGTCTGCGCCACCTGGTTCCAGGTGTTCCAGACCGGTGAGGCGCTCCAGAACCTGCCCGCCACGGTCTGGTCCGGGGTGCGGGTCGTGCTGTCGTCGCGCCCGAGGCTCTCCACCTGGTTCAGCGCGGTTGCGTACGCGGGACCGGTGACCGGCGGCGGCGCCGCCGGGGTGAACTGCGTGGCGCTGTCGAGCAGGAACGGGGTGACCGATCCCCAGCCGGTATACATCGGCGCGGGGAACTTCGGCGGGGTCGGCCGGTAGTCCCCGGGCCGGGTGCCCGCCACGAACGGCGCCGCGGCGGCGGACGAACCGTCGGAGGCCCGCAGCTCGAGCATCTGCTGAGCTGCCGCCGCACCGACCCGGACGCCGTCCTGCGTGGCCTGCCCGGCGGGCATCGCGGCCAGCTCGGTGCTGAGCTGGGTGTCGAGCCCGGCGCGCTTCGACGGGTAGAGGGCGACGAGGACGTCGTGGGCGGCCTGGTCCGCGGCCGCGTCGGGGCGCGCGTCGTCCGCCGCGGGCGTCACCGCGCGGTAGGGCGAGGCGGCATGCGTGATCGAGACGACGGCGTCGTACTCGGCCGCCTGCAACATCGCAAAGCTGCGGGTCGGATGCACCGTCGCCGGCTGGGCATCCGGCGTGCCGAGAATCGAGATCAGCTGACGGTTCCAGTCGATCACAGCCTGGCCGGAGCCCGGGACGTCGGCCAGGACGGCCGCACCGCCGGACGTCCCGCCGCCGGAGGTGGCCGCCAGGGCCGGAACGGCAATGCCCGCGGCGGCGGCCGCGGCCGCCAAGATGACGAGGGATCGGGTTCTCGTGCGCATTCGATGGTCTCCCAGCCGTGGGTCGGGCGGTGCGGACGTCGGCACCGGGCGCCGGAGCCCTCCGCTCCCGGCGCACGCCACCAGACACGGGGCCCGGGCCACGCAGCGTTCAATCTCGGAATCACGTCGACGACGAAGTCGCCGGACAGCTGAACGGCCCGCTGCTACTAACCGTGTTAGTAGACATGACCACGGCCTACGCCTACCCGCTCCGCTGCCCGCCGCCCCCTGCCTTCGCTCCCGCACCAGGGCGCCCGCGTGGCACTGACCCCGGGGAATCCGGGGAAGCACTACGACTGCTCTACGACGAACACGCGAACGCACTGCTCGCCTACGCCGAGTACTTCACCGACGACCGCTCCGCCGCCGAGGACGCGGTGCAGGAGACCTTTCTGCGGGCCTGGCGCAACATGCCGCGGCTACAGACCGGCGAGCGGTCACTGCGGCCGTGGCTGCGACAGGTGCTGCGCCGGGTGCTGATCGATACCGCCCGCGCGGCGCGGGCCCACCCGGTCAGCCTCGTCGACGACACCGTCCTCGACCACGAGGTCGACGGCGGCTACGAGGGCCTGCTCGATCGGCGCCTGCTCACTCGCGCCCTGGGCGAGCTCACGCCTGCCCATCGGCAGGTGCTCATCGAGATCTTCTACCGCGACGCCTCGGCCGAGCGGACCGCCACCGCGCTGGGTATCCCGGCGGGCACCGTCCGATCCCGGTTGTACTACGCCCTGCGGGCGCTACGCCGCCAGCTCACCGAGTCCCCGGCGGCCTGTGCCGATGCCTCCGTCGATACCTCCCGATCCGGCCGCTGGTGAAGTGCGGATCGAGCTCGACGAGCTGCACCGAGGCAGCCCACCCCGCCAGTATCGGTGTGCATGAGCGTGTCGTTCGCCGCTGTCGTCCTGGAGCCACCGGACTCCGTCGCCCTCGCCGGGTTTGACCGGGAGCTGCCTGACTCAACAGCCCCAGCTACCGCCCCGGAAGCGCCCCGCGGGCCTACCGGCGACGGAGGCCACCGGGTAAGCATCACCAGGACCCACCACCTGCGGAATTACCTGAGCACTGGCCCGCGGGATTACGTGAACTCCTACGGGCAGAACCCGCTACTGCACGGACGAGATCATCCAGACACCGTGGGACGGCAACGACCAGTCTGACACGCTCGCCGACTGGCGCCAGGCGGGCGCAGGAGATCGAACTCCGGCCGAGCAAGTGTACTGGCGCCTGCCGGAACTGTCGGTCCCCGGCGGGACGGTGGAGCGGTGAGCATCGAGACGCCGTGGCTGATCGGCCGACGGAAGTGACTACCAATGGTGCCGGCGGCCAGCGCGCTGGTGCGAGGCGCCAACGGCGAAGCCGTTGACGGATGAAGAGCACAGCCTGCCCGCGGCTAGCACACCGCCCCGGGCGGCCTCGCGTTGCGGGCCGCCCGGGGGCGGTCAGCCGAGCGGCTGCGGCGCGGTCGTCGCCCGGCCGTTGCCCTGCTGGTCGCCGGGCTGCTCGCGGGAGCGCTGCACCTTCTCGACCTGCGCCTTCTGGAAGCGCAGGCTCACCGCGACGTCGCGGGCCTCGATCTTGGTGCGGCGGATGACCACGTCGTCGCGGCCGGGCTCGTCGAGCTCCTTGGTGTAGGAGTCGTCGACCTCCTCGCCGGTGATCGTGACGTGCATGCCGGTCGTGAGGGTGTCGTAGACGTTCTCGGCGAACTGCCCGAACACGACCACGTCCTTCCAGACCGTGGGGCGCTCGACGTAATGACCCTTGGACTTGTCGAAGCGGCGGGAGTTGATGGCGATGGAGAAGTTGACCACCGCGACGCCGCTGCGCTGGCTGTGGTTGATCCGGATCTCGCGGCCGACGGTGCCGTGGAAGGTGTGCTCGTTCATGGTGGGGCTCCTGTCCGGGGGTCGGTGTGTTGGGATGACGCGGCTTGCCTCAGTGCGCGCCCCTGGTCTGGGGCGGGGGTTCCGGCTCGTCCATCCGGGTCGTGGCCGCTCCACCGGGGCCGGAGGCCGAGCTCGGGAACCGCAGCGGCGGTCTCACCGGGATGGATGGGCGCGGGTTCATCGCGTCATGGCCCGGGGTGTGTGCTGACCTTTGGGCGTCTCCATCAACCACACCGGCCTCTCCGGTGGGAGTTCGCCGTGGGCGTGCACCGGATCCGCTGCCCCCAGACGAGATTCGGATCGGCCGGTCCCGCGGGCCGGCCCGGCAACCTCCTGGCGCTTCTCCCGACCGGCTCGTCAGCCCGAGGAGGCTCGGGTGCCCCGCCTCCGGCTGTTAGAAGAGCTGGTGCCGGATCGGGCCCTCGGCGAGGGTGGCTCCCACCGACCGCTCCGGCCATGGGCGCGGTCCCGGTTGGTGACGACCAGCTCCACCTGCTCGACACGCAGGCGAGGCAGGTCATCGTGGCCCAGGCGGCGGGCCTGGTCGTCGTCGGTTTCTGCCTCACTGGGCAGGGCCGGGAAGTGCTCATCGCAGCCCTGCCAGGCCGTCGTGCGCGGACGGGGGGCTGGGTAGGTGCCGGGTCACCCGGCATACCGGGGGCACTCGATCGCGTGCCGTCCCCGTCGAGGAGGATCTGGCCGTCGCAGCGCGGGCGGGTGAACCGGCGTGCCCGCTCCAGGTCCATCCGGTGCTCGGTGCCTACCCTGCCCGTAGGCGGTCGTCGGGCGCCGCCGGGTAGAGGACCTGGGTGGGGGGCGTCCCGTCGCACCCATGCGCCTTTAGGCGGGGATTCGTCGGGGTGATCGACGGGTCGATGTAGGTCTGGCCGCGGCACCACTCGCACTGCTCCCAGGTCGACCCCAGGACCCGCCCCGCCCCCGGGGTCGGAGGCGGGGCCGGGCCGTGGGGCTCGGTCATCGCACGCCGTCGCGGATAAGCTCGCGCAGAGCGGTGGGCGTGATCCCGCGGCCGGTGATCTGGCTGACCAGCCTCACCAGGGACAGGCCCGGGCGCAGCTCCTCGGCCACGTCGAGCGCGACGTTGGCGGTGGCGCTGTCGCCGTCGAGGAGCGCGGCGATCGCGCAGAGCGTCGCGGCATAGGCGCGGACCGCGCCGGGCAGCTGCTGCACCATGCGCAGACACGCGGCCCGCATCACCCCCGGCTCGGTGATCTCGGCGGTCCAGCTGAAATGACGAGCTCCTCGACGTGGGTCGGGGTGTAGCCCCAGGCCTTGAGCGCGTTCAGGTAGGCGATCGCTCGCGGATTGCGCCCGGCGTGGCCCTCGCGCCAGCTGTTGCGGTGCAGGCTGGCCTCGTCGGCGGCGAGCACGACCGCGAGCATGACCTGGGTGGCCTTGCTCGCCTCGCGTTCTCCAGCAGCCTCAGCAGCGGGTTGGGCTTGCCCGCGTACCAGCCACTGGGCACCTCGACGCCCAGCAGCTCGCAAGCGAGCTGGTTGCCACCCTCGAACGCCTTGCGCAGCTCGTGCCCACCCGAGGCCATCGCCGTGGCGTCGAACAGTGCCGCGTTGTTCGGCACGGACTTGCGGGTGAGCAGCGACCTCAGGAAGTCGCGGCGCACCGGCACCGCGGCGTCCCACGCCTTGTTGCCGTCGATCACCCGCTTGCGCTCTACCCGCGCGGCCTCCTTCTCCGCCGCCAGCTCCTCGTCCGACTTCGTCGCGGCCGCGTCGGGGGTGGTGAGGCGGCGCTCGTAGAACGGGGAGTGCCCGTACACGTCGGGGTCCAGGCAGTAGGCGATGGTCTCGACCGTCGGTTCCACGCCAGACCAGTTCCGCTGCACCTCCAGGGCGATCGCGTGCCCCGGGCAGTCCTGGTGGTCCTCGGCGGTGAGCCGGGTGCACTGGGATCGTCGACGCGCGACCGCAGCTCGGTCAGCGGCTGCGCCGCGGGGTGCTCGTCGTTGTCCTGCTCGCCGTCGCCGGCGGTCCGGAGAAGGGTCAGGCCCTGCTCGCGGGCCTCGGCGAAGGCGTCGGCGAGCAGCTGCTGGTCCTCGCGGTCGTTCCGCGCCCGCTGCGCGGCGTGGGCGAACCGGCCAAGTTCGCGCGCCGCGCACACGGTGAGCGCCTTGACCGCCTCGATGCCCGCTGCGGTGCCGTCGTCGAACTCCGACACCACCGCGGCCTGGTCGAAGGTCAGCTCGTAGCGCGCCATCGCCCTGGCCGCGATCTCGCTCGAGGCGACCCGCGCGGTCTGGCGGATCCGCGCAGTCGGGGCGCGGGTCTGGCGGGCGATCTGTGCCGCGGTGAGACCGAGCTCGAGCAACTCCCGGTGGGCAGCGACCTCCTCGTGATCGGCGATCCCGGCCCGATGGTTGTTCTCCCCGAGCAGGTAGACGATGCGGGCGATCAGACCCTGCCGGTCGGCCTCGGTCGGGTCGAGGGCGGCCTCGACGAGCACCCGCACTCGCGGCAGGCTCACCTTCACCGCGGCGAGGGTGAGGCGCTGGCCCTTGCGCACCACCAGCACGCCGTCGTCGCGGCGCCGCACGGTGATCGGCTCCCACACTCCCCGCTCGCGGATGTCCGCGACGAAGTGCGCGCTGAGCCATACCTCGGTGCGGGTGTTGATCCCCCGACCACCAGACCGGCGGGGTTCGCCCACATCGCTCACCGATGTCCCCCGCCTCGCCGTCCACCCCGCCGTCCGCCTCGGCCTCCGGCTCGGCCGCGGCCGCCTGGGGAGCAGCCTTCGCCGCGGTGTCGTCATCGGAGACGGCTTGGGTGTCGGCAGGGGTGGTGATATCCGTGTCGGTGCTGGTGAGCTCGGTTGTGCTCACGCGGACCTCCTAGAAGGCGAGTCGGTCCCCGCGACCCCCAGGGGGTCGTGGGGTCCGTCCCGGGGCGGAACCCACTCGCCCGGGCGCCCCGTCGCCCGTGGACGGCGGGGGGGTTCGTGCTGGCCGGCCGGTATGGACCCGCTGCTGCGGGCCGGGTATTGCCGACATTCGCGTGCCTTTGGGCCGTTTGGGCGGGTTCACCTGCGCCGGTCAGCGCGGTTCATCGCCGGCGAGGGCGGGGGACGGCAGAGTGCGAGTCCCACAACGCGGGCCGCTGCCCTCGCGGCCACAGGCTGGGACCAGCTCCCCGGGGGGAGGGCTCGCCCTGGCTCGGGGTTGGCGGGGGGCCTGCGTCGTGGCGCAGGGCCCCCACCGCAGGGTCACGTCCGGGGGGCTCGGCCGGGACCGTTAGCGCCGCCCCGACCTGTTCACTCGGCATACCTGTCGTGATCAGCGACCTAGAGCGGTGTTGAGCTGGTCGCGCCACGCCGCTACACGGTTCGGGTCGACCGTTTCTGCCTCAAACACCTCGACTCCGGCCGCCGAGTTGTTCGCGGTGGGGATGTTTGGCAGGACCGAGGCGTAGCCAGCGGTCCAAGCGGTTTGGCCGTCCACAGTCATCAACCAGTTGGTGAACACCTGTGCCGCATTGGGACTCTGGGATGCCGCGAGCACCTCGGCGTAGAGCGGGGTCGCCAATGCGGGAAACTTGCTGTCGAATGCGAAGCCCGCCTTCTTGACCGGCGCCACCGCGGCGCCGGAGATCGCCAGCACTGCGTCCACCGCCCCGGCTCCGAGGGCCTCGGAGGCCGGGCCGGAGCTCGCGTACAGCGTCGGTCGCAGCGCTCCGAGGCGTTGGAACAGATTGGGGTAGCGCTCGCTGAGTTTCCCGAAGAGGACCGTGTTCACTGAATTCGTGTTGGGGTCGTTCATACCGATCTTACCTTTGTACGTGTCGCCAGAGAACAAGGCGTCGAAGCTCGGCGGCGGGGTCTTTACTGCGTCGGTGTTCCAGGCGTAGCCCCAGGCGGCAAACAGGGTGATCAGCCGGGTGTTGTCGTCGTAGAGCGCCTGGTTCGCTGTCGGTGCGCCGTTGGTGGTCGGCGGCGCGCCGTTCAGGAGCAACTTGTCGGCGGCGGCCACGTCCGGACCGACGATCTTCTGGAAGTAGCCGTCGGTAAGGTGCTTGCCGTGCCACATGCGGTCCGTGCTCAGCAGCACGTCGACCGAGCTCACCCCGGCCTGGTGCTCGGCGTCGACCCGGGTGCTGATGTCGGGCGGTCCGTACTGGGTGATGGTGAGGTCGATCTTCGGGTAGGCCTTCTCGAACGCTGCCTCAACGGCGGCGTTGTGCGCGGGGCTGAGGACGGACCACACCTCGAGTTTGCCCTCGGTGTCCGCGGCGGAGAGAATCTCCGGCCACGAGGATCTTGGTCCCTGCGTCGCGGAGTCGGCAGTGCCGCCACCGCCCCCGCCGGTGTAGTCACCGCAGGCGACTATTGCCAGCGGAATCACGCACGCTGCGGCGACGGCTCGCGCCACGCGGCGTACCACTGTGTTGCGAGTTCTCGTCGTCATGCTTCCGTCTCCTGGTCCGAGGGGGTGTCAGGGTGTTCAGGCTTGTCGCTGAGTGGGAACGCGCGGATGTCCGCCGGCCGTGCGGTCAGGTCGACCCGGTCGCCGGGGGCGAAGGTCCGGCCGAGGGGCACGACGAGCCGCAGGTGGCGGCCGCCGAGGTCAACGATCAGCTCCTGCTCGTTGCCGAGGTAGCCCACGCCGGCCACGACGCCCCCGCGCACGCGGTACTCATGATCGGACGGGACAGCGGTACCCTCGGCGGCGATCGTGATGCGATCCGGGCGGGCGAGCAGCTCGTAGGACGGGCCTGGTCCGTCGGGGGCGGGACCGGCGAACACGCAGTCCGTACTGGTCCAGCGGTCCGCGCCGCGGTTGATCGCGCAAAGCCTCCTATAGCCCATCATGCGCGCGATCCTGCTGGTCGCCGGGGTGGCGAACAGCTCCTCTGGACGGCCGATCTGGACGATCGTCCCGTCGGTCATCGCCGCCACCCGGTCGCCGAGGGCCATCGCTTCGGAGAGATCGTGGGTGACGTAGACGCCGGTGAACCGGATCTCCTCGTGCAACCGGCGGATCTCCGAGCGCAGTTGCTCGCGCAGCGCGGCGTCGAGGTTGCTTAGCGGCTCGTCGAACATCACGATCTTCGGCTCGGCGACCAGCGCGCGGGCGAGCGCGACCCGTTGCTGCTGACCGCCGCTGAGCTGAGCTGGCCGCTTGTCCAGAAGGCGGCGGTCCAGGTCGACGACCTCGGCGACTGCTGCGATCCTCCGCCGCTGCTCCTCGCGCGACGCCCACCGCGACCGCAGCGGGAACGCGATGTTGTCCCAGCCGGTCATGTGCGGCCAGAGTGCGTAGTTCTGGAACACCAGGCCGATGTCTCGGCGGTGGATCGGGACGGCGATCCGCCGGGAGGCGTCGAAGATCGTCTGGTCGCCGAACTCGATGACGCCGGCGTCGGGGTTCTCCAGCCCGGCCAGGCAGCGCAGTGTGGTCGACTTCCCGCAACCGCTAGGGCCGACTAGCACGAGCATCTCGGCCTGCGGCACCTCCAGCGTGACATCGTCGACCGCGACGATCCCGCCGTGACTGCCGAAGGCCTTGCGGAGGTCCTTCACCTTCAGATCGGACATCGTCAGCTCTCCTTCGGGCTGGACTGGCGACCGAACAGCAGGGCAAGCAGCACGCCGATACCGGTGATCGCACACATCAGGAAGGCCATCACGGCCACCTGGGAGTTGCTGCCGTTGGCGAACTGGTCGTAGAGGACGGTTGACATCACCTGGGTCTGAGTCGAGCGCACGAGGATCGACGCCCCGAACTCCTGGGCGGTAAGGATCAGGCAGATCGCGATTGCGTTCCCGAGTGCTGGGCGCAGCATCGGCAACTCCAGGGTCAGGATCCGGCGCCACAGCGGTCCGCCGCAGGCCGCACCCGCCTCGATGAGGTTGTCACCGAGGTTGACCATGCCGACGAGCACCATACGGGTGATGAAGGGCAGCGTGACGACGACGTAGACGGCAACGAGACCTGCGCCGCGCCCATAGAGGTTCAGCGGGCCGTGGGTGAAGGCAAGGAGGAAGCCGACGCCGAAGATCACCGCCGGGATGCCCAGGGACATGGAGACCAGGACGTCGACGATACTGGCGATGACCCTCTGCTGCCGACGCCGGTACAGGACCTTCGCGCACAGGTAGCCGAGCGGCACGGCGATCGCGGATGCGCTCAGCGAGTACACGGCGGTGTTCCCGATCGCGTCCACGAGCCGTGGGTTAGCGAACACCGACCGGAAGTTGTCGAACGTGAACTCGCTGATCACGATGTCCTTGGACCAGTACGGCTGGAAGGCCACGATCGCGACCGACACGATCGGGGCTGCGACGGCGACGAGCCCGTAGACGATCAACGCGGTGTGGGAGAGCCAGCCGCTCTTGTTCAGCGAGCGCGCCGCCCCCTTCGTGCCCGTGCTGGCGAAGCGGTCCTGGTCGCGTAGCACGACGCGCTGGATGACCAGGAACACGATGCCCGCCACAACGATCGGGAGCCCGTACGCAGCGGCCAGTGGGATGTTCGGCGGCGACGCCGACATGCTCACGTACATGGCCGTCGACAGCACGTTGAGGTTCTCCTGGCGGCCGAGGAACAGCGGGACGGCGAACTGTCCGAGTGCCAGGAGCATGACGGTGAGCGAGGAGTACACGATCGCCGGCCGCAGCATCGGCAGGATGACGGTGAAGAAGGCGCGGGTGGGCGAGGCCCCCGACGCCGCGGCTGCGTCGTAGATGCCCTGGTCAAGCTGGGCAAGCGCGCTGCGAATGAACAGGTAGACGAAGCTGGTGAGCAGGGTCGCGGTCACGATCAGGATGAACGGGACCGTGTTGACGTCGAACGGCCCGGTCTCGGCGCCCGACCAGAACATGATCTTGCGGAGCAGCAGGTTGCCGAAACCGATGCTGGGATTGAGCAGGTAGCCGAACCCGGTGACCGCGGCGAGAGCGGGCATCACGAGCGGGATGAGCGGGATGTGACCGAGCCAGCGGTTGCGCCGGCTCAGGCCTTGGGCCCCCCAGGCTAGGACGATGCCCAGCACCGTGCTGATCACGACCGCCCCGAGGGCCAGCGTGATTGTGATCTGCACGGTGCGGCCCAGCGTGCGGTCCTGGAGCATCTGGCGGAAGCCGAGACCGCTGCCACTCAGGGCCGCGTCGATGACGAAGTAGACGGGCGGTAGGCAGAGCAGCGCGACGACGGCGACCAGGACCAGTGCGGATGCCCTGCGTGCGGCGGTCTGGGCGGTTCGGCGATCGACCAACCCGATGCGTCGGCGCGGAGTGGGTTGGTAGTGGGCGACGTCGGTTCGGGAGTGCTCGTCGCTGGCAACAGTGCCAGTGGTGTGCATCGGTTATCCCCTTGGCTGTCGTCTCGGTGGACGGCGGCGTCTGTGCCCGAGAGACTAATCTAACACTGATGGGAATGGTAGAGCGGTCTAGCGCGCGACCATGCGGATGGCCCGCGTCGGCCCTTGGGCCAGGAAGGCTCCGCGACATCCGTGATCACGCAGGGAGTGCGGACGGGGGCCGGTGCGGCGGGTGCGGCGGGTGCCGGTCCAGATGGTGCGGCGATGATCGCCAGCAGCGCACGCAACATCAGGAAGGGCCCCCGGGCAATCTGGGCCAGCGGTGAGCTTGCGATGCAGCACCAGCCAGCAGGAACGCGAAGGTGTTGTTCGCGGTCTGCAACACGACCGAGGTCTCAAGGTCGCCGGTGCGCCAGGTGATCAGCGCGAAGGTTGTGTCAAGACCAGATTGTAGATGTCGTGCCAGACGTCGGTGGAACCGTGGATCACGGCGAACAACACGGCCGATACGACGGACCGAGCCCGAGCGAGAGCCGCGGCCCCTCTCGGCCAGCTCGCTGCGGCCTGGAGCATCAGACCGCGGAAGCCGTACTCCTCCTCGGCGCTATGCAATGGCGAGACGACGATCGTGATCGCGTACAGGAAAAGGAGGTCGTCCTGCGCCCCAGCTTCGGACCTGAGACGGCGAGAGGGCTGTGAAGATCGCCCATGTACGTCGCGATGGCGGCGTCAGGGTCAGAACCGCGCCGGTCGAACACGTCACGGCGAAAGATCGAGACCACCGAAATGATCGAGGCGCCTTGCACCCCATAGAGCAACGCCGCAGGAACATGCTCCACGGAATCATCAGTGCACAGATGCGACCGTGCTGGCCTGCGTCATCGACGTGCACTCCGTGTCCCCGACGGTCAGCTGTGCCGGCCGAGCAGAAGGTCCGCCTGCCCACCGAGGTCGCCGATGACCCCGCTGAAGCGAACAGTCCGACAAGCGACAGCACGATTGCGAGGACGCCTTTGCCGATCTGGCGCTCACCCCTAGCCAGTACACGGTGATACTGCGCCTGCGATGGCGCCGAGTAAGCTGTCCAACGGCCCAGCCTCTTGACGACGGCGATCCCGAGCCCCGCCGGCTGCGCGCTCGAAGTCTTAGCCGACGCGAAGGGGCTTCTTGGGTCATGCTCGCACCCTTTCGCCATGAGCTCCAGCACAATAGGTCACCCGATCACAAACTTTGAGTGGAGCCTGCAGGGTTCGGGCTGGTACGTGCCAGGTCGAAGACCTTTGCGCGAACAGAGCGTTGTGACACGAGTTTGACCTACGCAACACTTCTCGGGCTCTGTCAATTCTCTCCATTGTTCGGAATCCTCCGTTGAATATAAATGAAGGAGAGCGATCCGTGCGAAAGGATGGCCCGGGCCTCGGTGGCCAGGCGACCGATCCGGCGACGTCCAGGATTAGATCAGCTCAAGGATCGTGGCGTTGGCCTGGCCGCCGCCTTCGCACATGGTCTGCAGGCCGTACCGGATTCCATTGTCGCGCATGTGGTGCACGAGCGTGGTCATCAGTCGGGCGCCCGAACCGCCCAACGGGTGGCCCAGCGCGATCGCGCCGCCAAGCGGGTTCAGCGCCTTCGGGTCGGCGGCCAGGTCGGCCAGCCAGGCCAGCGGCACCGGTGCGAACGCCTCGTTGACCTCGAACGCGCCGATCTCGCCGATCGTCAGGCCCGACCTGCTCAGTGCCTTCTGTGTGGCCGGGATCGGCGCGGTCAGCATGATCACCGGGTCGGCGGCGGCGAGGACGGCGGTGTGCACTCGGGCGATCGGGGTTAGGCCGAGCTCCTTCGCCTTCTCCGAGGTTGTCATGAGCAGCGCCGCCGAACCGTCCGAGATCTGAGAGGCGTTGCCGGCGTGGATCATGCCGTCGGCCTTGAACACGGTCTTGAGCTGGGCCAGGCCCTCCAGTGTGCCGCCGGGGCGGATGCCCTCGTCCCGGCTTACCACGGTGCCGTCCGGCGTGGTGATCGGGGCGATCTGGGCGTCGAACCGGCCCTCGTCGCGGGCTGTGGCGGCCTTCTCGTGGCTGCCGAGGGCGAACTCGTCGAGCTGCGTGCGCGAGAAGCCCCACCGCTCGGCGATCATCTCGGCGCCATGGCCCTGGTTCGGGAACTCGTCGCCGTAGCGGGCGCGGTACCGCTCGCCGAGCACGTCCGCGCCCGACACCGCGGAGCCCATCGGGACCCGGGTCATCGACTCGACCCCGCCCGCGACGACCACGTCGTACTGCCCGGAGACCAGGCCCGCCGCCGCGAAGTGCACGGCCTGCTGCGAGGAGCCGCACTGCCGGTCGACCGTCGTGCCGGGCACCGTCTCCGGCCAGCCTGCGGCGAGCACCGAGGTGCGGGCGATGTCGAAGGTCTGCTCGCCGATCTGGCTCACGCAGCCCCATACCACGTCGTCGACGTCCACTGGGTCGATCTCGCTGCGCTCGGCGAGCGCGCACAGCACGTGCGCCGAGAGGTCCGCGGGATGCAGCCCGGCCAGGGCGCCCTTCCGCTTGCCGAGCGGGGTTCGGACCGCCTCGACGATGACGGCGTCACGCATGCTTGTCTCCTCAGGTTGGGGGTGTGCTCAGATGCCGGTCGAGATCGCGGCGTGAGCCCGCTCGACCGTGGTCTCGACGAACTCCGCGGTCAGGGGCGAGGCCGCGCCCGCCCTCCGCCGGATGCCTTCGGCGATGATCGCGATCTTCCAGAGGCCGAGGACGTACCAGTAGGTCAGGTCGGCGAGATCGTGCCCGGACGCGCGGGCGTACAGCTCGGCCATTGTGCGACGGTCCGGCAGGACGGCGTCGCTCGCGTCCGGTTCGGGCCAGTAGCCGAGCATGGAGCCGACGTCCGCGAGCGGGTCGCCGAGGGTGGACAGCTCCCAGTCGAGCACCGCGGTCAGCCGCCCGCTTGACCGGTCGACCAGCAGGTTGCCGAGGTGGTAGTCGCCGTGGAGGAGCCTCGTCTCCCGCTGGACGGGCAGGTTCCCCTGCAGCCATCCGGTCAGCCGTTCCAGTGCCGGCAGGGCTCGCAGCCGGCTCTGCTCCCACTGCCGTGACCACCGGCGGAGCTGGCGTGGGGCGTAGGGGGCGTGGCTGGACAGCCCGTCCAGCTCGACCGCGGCGACGTCGACATCGTGCACCGCCGCCAGTCCGGCCGCGGCCGATCGTCCGATCTCATGGCGGATCGACGCGTCGAGGTCGGCCCGGTCGGAGGGCTCCTGCACGGTGGCGCCGTCCACCATCGTCATGACCAGGACCGGCGCGCTCGCGACCCGCTCGTCCTCGCAGAGCCCGAGGATCTCTGGGACCGGAACGGCGGTCGGCTGCAGGGCGGCGAGCACATACCCCTCGCGGGCCACGTCGTGTGCCGAGGCGAGCAGCTCGCCGAGCGGGGGCCGGCGGGCTACCCAGCGCTGCCCCGCCTCGTCCTCGACCGTGTACGTGAGGTTGGACCGCCCGTCCCCGAGGCGTATGAGGCGGAGCGTGCCGCGCACGTCGAGGTCCTGGGCCCGGAGCCAGACGGCCAGGGCGGACGGATCGAGGGCCGGTGGCGCGCTCACCTCGGTGGGAACGGAATGCATCCGGAGCTCCTTGTCTGCCGACCATGGCTTTCCAATCACTGTTGGATTATAGTCGCTCGGACGCTGCCCCGGAACGTCGCGAGGCTCACGGACCCGAGACCACGCGGGCCGGCGGAGCGACGAGCTACTCCAGAGAGAGGGGGAGACGATGGAACGTCGAGAGCCCGCACGTATCCACCCCGCCGGCTGGTTCCAGGTCGGGTGGTCCCACGAGCTCGCCCGCGGCGAGACCAGGCCGCTGCGTTTCTTCGGCGAGGACCTGGTGCTGTGCCGGTACGAGTCGGGAGACGTCGGCCTGTTCGACGCCTTCTGCCCGCACATGAACGCACACATCGGACACGGCGGCAGCACGATCGGGGAGACGCTGGCCTGCCCCTACCACGGCTGGCGGTTCGACCGCTCGGGCCGCAACGTTCATATCCCGTACAGCCCCCGGGTCAGCCGCGCGGCCGGGCTGCGGGCCTGGCCGGTCGTCGAGCTCGGCAGCTCCGTGCTGCTGGCCTGGTACAGCCCCGATGGCGGGGAACCCACGTTCGACCCGCCGGGAGCGGCGGAGCTGCCGGGGATGGGGGAGCCGGATTTCTGCCCCGTCGGGCCGGAGACCTCGCGCCGCTACGCGGACCGCACGATGCACATCGACTTCGTCACCGAGAACACCGTGGACATGAGCCACTTCAAGTTCGTCCACGAGACGCCGGAGATCGGCTCGATCCTGCAGCTGGACCCGGTGGACCACCGCTTCCACGTGCGCTTCTCGATGCCGATGAAGATCTATGGCCCGGACGGCGGCGGCGAGATCGTGGACGCGGTCACCGAGGTGACCAACTGGGGGTTGGGGCTGATCCTCGCCCGGTTCTCCGACGGCGCGTCGCTGATCCAGGCGCAGACCCCTGTCGACGACACCCGCTGCGAGGTGATGATGACGATGGTGCTGCCGCGCAGCACCTCCGGCTCCGCGGAGCCGTCCGGCGAGCAGCTCGCCCGGTTCAAGATGGCGTGCCGGCAGGTCGAGAACGACATGGTCATCTGGACGCACCGTCGGCCCGACTCGCAGGCGCACCTAGTGGCCGAGGAGGTCGCGCCGTTCCGCACGTTCACCAAGTGGAAGAGGCAGTTCTACGCCGCGCGGCCGGTCGGCGGGGCGCGGACGGAAAGCGAGGTCGGATCGTGAACCCCGGAGAGCTCGAGGAGCGGCGGGCCGCGCTGCGCGACTTCGTCGAGCGGCGTCTCGTCCCGCTCGAACCCGACCTGCCCGTCGAGGGCTTGCCTGGCGAGCCGCTGCTCAAGGAACTGCAGGCGGAGGCACGGTCGGGCGGGTTCTGGGGCCTGTCGGCGCCGGTCGAGTTCGGTGGCCAGGGGCTCGGGGTCCTGGAGAACGCTGTGCTCCTCGAGGAGATCATGCGGACGACCGTCAGCGGGGTGAGCGGTGGGTACTACGGCGCCGGCATCTTCGGCGGGAACCCGCCGGCGATCATCGTCTCCCACGGGACGGAGCGGCAGCACGAGCTGTACGTTCGTCCCGTCGCCGAGGAGGGCTGCGGCTACTTCATCGCGATGAGCGAGCCGGGAGCGGGGTCCGATCCCGGCGGCATGATGACGACGACGGCGGCCCGTACCGACGGCGGCTGGGTGCTCAACGGCGTGAAGGGGATGATGAGCGAGTACTTCCTCGCCCGCTTCGGCGTCGTCTTCGCGGTGACGGACCCCGAGAAGCGGCAGCGTGGGGGGATCACCGCCTTCATCGTGAGCGCCGACAACCCGGGTGTCGCCGTCGACGGCGAGACCGGGACGATGTCCGGCAAGATCGCGACGTGGATCAGGCTGACGGACTGCTTCGTCCCGGACGCCGACGTGCTCGGCGAGGTCGGCCAGGGTTTCGCCCTCGGGCAGCAGTGGTTCGGCCGGATCCGGACGCTGTATTACGGCGCCGGCATGCTGGGACCGGCCGCGCGCGCCCTGGAGATCGCCGCGGCGTACGCGAACGAGAGGCACACCTTCGGGGAGCCGCTCGCCGCCAGGCAGGCCATCCAGTTCATGCTGGCCGACTCCGCGATGCAGATCACCTCTGTCCGGGCGCTCACCCACGACACGGCCCGCAAGCTCGACGCCGGCGAGCGGTGCCGCACCGAGTCGGCGATGGTCAAGATCATGGGCACCGAGATGGCCTGGGACATCCTGGACCGGGCCCTGCAGATCCTGGGTGGCATCGGCTACACGAACAGGTACCCGATCGAGCGGATGATGCGTACCGTGCGCCTGTTCCGGATCACCGAAGGAGCCAACGAGGTGCACCGGGCCTTCGTGGCCCGGGAGCTGCTCAAGGACGACGCGGCGACGCTGCCGCGGCCGTTCGTCGCATGAGGGGCTGGATGAATGACGAGTCGTGAGGGTCTCGGTGACTTCGTGCGCTTCTGGGCGCGGGCGGCCCCCGGACGCGAGGCGATCATCGACGGCGACGCCGTCACGACCTGGGCCGAACTGGACGAACGGACGAACCGCCTGGCGGCCGGCCTGCGGGAGCGCGGGGTCGGCAAGGGCGACCGCGTCGGGCTGATCGCCCCCAACTGCCGCGAGTACCTCGAGATCGTGATCGCCGGCTTCAAGCTTGGCGCGATCACCGTCCCGCTCAACCACAGGCTGACGGCCGGCGAGCTGAGCTACATCGTCCGGCACTCTGGCTGCCGCCTGCTGATCGCGCACGGGACGTACGCCGAGGCCGCGGCGCAGGCCCTCGAGTACCTGGACGGCGCGGGCGACGTCGTGAGAGTGGGCTTCGAGCCGGGATTCGGCGAGGTCCTGGAGTCGCTATACGCCGCGGATACCACCGACGCCACCGACGCCGCCGACGTCGACGTCTCGGTGGAGTCCGACGACGTGGCGTTCATCTGCTACACGAGCGGCACGACGGGCCGGCCGAAGGGGGCAATGCTGACCCACGGCAACGTGCTCGCCACCGCCCACTTCCGCACCCTCGCCGACGACCTGAAGCGGGACGACCGGCTGTACCTGCCGGCGCCGCTCGCGTTCACCGGCACACTGGTGATGCTGTGGGCGGTGACCTACGCCGGCGGCGGGGTCACCGTGCTGGACACGGTCAGCGACGCGCGCCGGTCCCTGGAGGCCGTCGAGCGCCACCGGATCACGCACTTCACGGCGGTCCCGGTCATCTGGGATGGCATGCGCCGCGATCCCGAGTTCGCCCGCTTCGACCTGTCCTCGCTGCGCACCTGCCTGACCGGGGGCGCAGCGGTCAGCGAGGCTTTCCTGCAGAGCATGTGGGACGCCGGTCTGCCCGTGCGCAACGCGTACGGCCTGACCGAGGGGGCCAGCTCCACCACGTGGCAGAGCCTCGAGGACTCCCGGCGCCGGCCCGGCTCGGTCGGCCGAGCCGGCATCCACAACCGGATCCGGGTCGTCGACCACACATCCGACGAGCTCATCGAGCTGCCGGTCGGCGAGGTCGGCGAGGTCGTGATCAAGGGGCCCGAGGTCATGCTCGGCTACTGGGAGGACCCGGCGGCCACGGCGGCCACGATCGTCGACGGCTGGCTGCGGACCGGAGACCTCGGCCGGCTCGACGACGACGGTTTCCTCTACATCGTCGGACGCAGCAAGGACATGTTCATCTCTGGCGGCATCAACGTGTACCCCGCGGAGATCGAGGGCGTGCTCGAGCAGATCCCGGGCGTCGCCGAGTGCGCGGTGATCGGTGTCGGCGACGAGAAGTGGGGGGAGACCGCCGCCGCGATCATCCATCCCGCAGCCGACGCCAAGCTTGAGCCTGCCGCCGTCCGCAGCTATTGCAAGACCCGCCTCGCGGACTACAAGCTCCCGCGGTACGTCGTGCTCCGGCGCTCCCCGTTGCCGCGCAACATGTCCGGGAAGGTCCTCAAGCGACACCTCGTGGAGGAGTACTCCGCGCCGGCGTCGCTGGGCCCACCGCTGCGCTGATCCGCCCGCTCCACCCCGAACCCGAATCGACCCCGAATCAACGCTGATCTTCGAGGCATGGGACATGACGACATCTTCTGATCCGGTGGCCTCCGCGGGCCGGGACGGCCACGACGCCACGCCGGTCGAGCAGCTGCCGACCGCCACCTCGAGCGGAGGCCGGCGCGCCGCGCTGACCGGCGGGCTCGGCACGGTCATCGAGTACTACGAGTTCAGCCTGTACGGCCTGCTCGCCGTCTTCCTCGCACCCCTGTTCTTCCCGTCCGCGGATCCGGCGGTCTCGACGATTGCGGCCCTGGGGGCGCTCGGGGTGTCCAACGTGGCACGTCCGCTGGGCGGAATCCTGATCGGGCGCTTCGCCGACCGGCACGGCCGGCGCCGGACCCTGCTCCTCACGATCCTCGTGATGGGCCTGGCCTCCGCCGCGATCGGAGTGCTACCCGGCTACGCGACCATCGGCATCGCCGCACCCGTGCTGCTCATCCTCGTCCGGTTCGTCCAGGGACTGTCCGCGGCCGGCGAGGCGATGGGGGCCACGGCCTACGCGGTCGAATCCTCTCCTACGGCGCGCAGCACCTTCTTCAGCTCCTTCGTCGGCAGCGGCGGCAGCTGGGGCTACGTGTTGTCGGCCGTCGTGACCGGGGTGCTGAGCCTCTTCGTCTCCGCCGAGAGCATGGGTGCATGGGGCTGGCGGATCCCGTTCCTGCTCTGCCTGCCCCTCGCCCTGGCCTGCCTGTGGCTGCGCCGCGCGATGGACGACTCGCCGGAGTTCGTCCGGGAGAAGGCGAAGCAGCGGCTCAGCGAGCGGCCGTTCCGCGATGTGCTCCTGAAGTACCCGAAGTCGCTGTTGCGGGTCATCGGCATCCAGATCGGGCTCTCCGCCCCGGGCTACCTGGGGCTGATCTACATCACCGTGTTCCTGATCGGCGAGCGGGGTTTCCCCAAGAGCCAGGTCTACTGGGTTACGGCCATCGCGATCGGCCTGGAGGCGCTGACGATCCCGCTGTGGGCCATCCTGGCCGACCGGATCGGCGGGCGCCGCCTGCTGCTTGCCTCGACGATCGCCTACGTGGTGCTGGCCTACCCGCTGTTCCTCGGCCTGGCCTGCACGGACAGCATTGTGGTGGTGGCGATCCTGCACACCGTGTTCATGCAGATCGCGGGGGCGCAGACCGGTCCGGCGTGGGCGATCTTCGCCCGGCTCTTCCCGACGAACGTCCGGACGAGCGGGATGGCCCTGGGCTACAACGTCGGCGTGACGGTCGCGGGCGGTTTCGGGCCGTTCATCGCCGCCCAGCTCATCGCCTGGACGGGTTCCACGCTCGCCCCGGCCTACTGGGTCATCGCGGGCTCGGTCATCGGGCTGGCCGCCATCATCTCCATTCCCCGGTCCGTGTGAGACGCTCAACCCGGATGAACCCGCAGGTCGCGATCCTCACCAACGCGTCGGACTACGCTGGGCCCCCGGTCGCGGCGGCGCTCGCAGCGAGAGGCCTCGTGGTCCTCTGCCACGGCGAAGACTTCACGGATGCCGCTGCGCGTGCGGCGTACGAGGACGCACACCCCGGTCGAACCGCCTCGGCCGCCGGTGGCCCGGAGGAACTCGTGGCTGACGCGGTCGAGCGGTACGGCCGCGTCGACGTGGCCGTCAGCAACGATTTCGGCGACATGAAGGCCGGTGGCTTCGTCGACCGGACCCCCGAGGACCTGCGGGACCTTCTCGAGGTGTTCACCGTGCACCCGGCCAGGCTCGCCCTGGCCGTCGCGCCGGTCATGCGGGTGCAGGGGAGTGGGCGCATCGTGTTCGTGACGTCGGGAGCCCCTCTCGGCGCATCGTCGGGCATGGCCTTCTACGGTGCGGCGCGGGCCGGCGCGCACGCCCTCGTCCGGTCGCTCGCGCGAGAGCTGGGGCCGGACGGGATCGCGGTGAACGCTGTCGCCCCGTTCTTCCTCGACAGCAACTACCTCCCCCGAGGGATGGACGATCCCTCGGTGGCGCAGCAGGTGCGGGCCCGGGTGCCGATGCGGCGCCTCGGGCGGCCCGACGAGGTCGGCGCGCTCATCGGGTTTCTGGCGTCGGGGGAGATCGACTTCATGAGCGGCCAGGTCATCGCCTTCTCCGGAGGCGGTGTCTGAGGGCATGCGATGAAGGGCCGCCGGTGAGTTCCGGCGGCCCTTCATCGTTCGGTCGCAGATTCCGCGGCTTGGCTCAGGACGGCGCCGGTGTGACCGCAGCCAGCTCCTTGAGCGGGACGGTCGCGTCGGCGAGGAGGGCGGGGTCCACCCGCATCTGCCTGGCGACCAGTTTCTTGCCCTGCACGTAGTCCTTGACGGCGTTGACGCAGTCCAGTGCGACGACGCGGCCCTGCCGCAGGTAGACGACCGAGAATCGGCCCATGGCCGGCTCGCCGCGGACCACGGTCGCGTCGTGACCGGCGGAGAGCCCGACGGTCTGGAGGCGCAGATCGTACTGCTTGGACCAGAACCACGGCACGGCGTCGTAGCGTGCCCCGGTCCCCGTCAGGACCTGCGCGACGACCGTGGCTTGGTCGTGGGCGTTCTGTACCGACTCGAGGCGGATCACCGCGTCGTCGGCGTAGCGGTTGCGGTGGGCCGCGCAGTCGCCGATCGCGAACACGTCCGGCAGGCTGGTCCGGCACCGCTCGTCGACCTCGACGCCGTCGCTACCCACCGCACCCGCCGCCCGGAGCGCAGCGACCGCCGGGACAATGCCGATCCCGACGATCATCAGGTCACAGGGCACCAGCTCGCCGTCGGCGAGCCGGACGCCGGTGACCTGGGAGTCGCCCTCCAGACGCTCGACCGTCGCGCCGAGCCGGATGTCGACACCCTGGCTGCGGTGCAGCTCCTCGTAGAACCTCGACAGCGGAGCGCCAGCGACGCGGGCGAGCACGCGATCCTGGGCCTCGACCACGGTGACGTGCTTCCCGGCCGCGCGCAGGACCGCCGCGGTCTCCAGCCCGATGTATCCGCCGCCCACGACGACGGCCCGGGTCACCGCCGGGAGCTCGGCCCGCAGGCGGTCGGAGTCCGCGACGGTGCGCACCGTGTGTACCCCGTCGAGCTCGTGCCCCGGGCAGCTCAGCGTGCGCGGGGCCCCGCCGGTCGCCCAGACGAGGTGCCCGTACTCCAGCGCGGTCCCGTCGTCGCAGCCGATCCGATGGGCGTCGGCGTCGACCGTGGTGACGCGCCGGTCGGTGAGGACATCGACGTCCCGCTCCTGCCAGTAGGACTCCGGGTGGATGAGCAGGCGTTCGAACGGGGTGTCGCCGGAGAGATAGTCCTTGGACAGCGGAGGGCGTTCGTAGGGGAGCCGGGGCTCGTCGCCGACCAGCGCGATCGATCCGGTGAACCCGTGCTGGCGCAGGGCCGCGGCGGCGTGGGCACCACCGTGTCCGGCCCCGACGACCACGACGTCATAACGCCCCGACCACCCGGTCGTGCCGGACATCAGTCCTCCGGGGCGATCGTGACGCGCAGTCCGTCGAGCTCCTCGCTGAACGGGATCTGGCAGGACAGGCGCGAGGTCGGCTCGCGGTACTCCGAGCTGTCGAGCAGGGCGTCCTCGTCCTCGCTCACGGGCGGCAGCCGGTCGGCGAACACCGGGTCGACGTATACGTGGCAGGTCGCGCAGCTGATTTCTCCGCCGCACAGGGCTATGAGCTCGTCGATCCCGCCCTCCCGGATCACCTCCATCGTGGAGGTCCCCGGTCGGCCCGGGAGCGTCTTCGTGTCGCCCTCGCGGTTCGTGACGTGCAGGTCAGGCATGTCCGAGCTCCTTCCACCCTGGCTGCCGCTAGAAATCCTATCAGTGTTGGATTAGTGTTACCGGGACAGCAGGAGCCGTAAAGCGGATGAGGGGAAGGCGATGCAAGCTCACAAGCCGGACAGCAGGGGCGATCTGATCGTCCGGGGCGGCACCCTTGTCGACGGCACGGGCGGCCCGCGGCGCCGTGCGGACGTGCGTGTGAAGGGCGGCGTCGTCGCTGAG
Organism: Pseudonocardia kujensis; assembly: GCF_021283305.1. Lineage (GTDB taxonomy): Bacteria > Actinomycetota > Actinomycetes > Mycobacteriales > Pseudonocardiaceae > Pseudonocardia > Pseudonocardia kujensis. Next base: position 35,535 of record NZ_JAJSOK010000039.1, on the reverse strand, counting down.
ATCGGGCCGGACCTGTCCCCGGACGGCGAGCAGGAGATCGACGCCGGCGGGGCCTTCGTGACCCCCGGGTTCATCGACGGCCACACGCACTACGACCCGTCATTGTTCTGGGACCCCAGCTGCGACCCGATGCCGCAGCACGGCGTTACGTCGATTTTGTTCGGGAATTGCTCGCTGTCCCTGGCGCCGGTCCGCGCGAGCGACCGGGCGGGGCTGAGCAAGACGTTCGCGGTGATCGAGGAGATCCCCGAGCTGGGCTTTTCCGACCACATCCCGTGGGACTGGGAGTCCTACCCGGAGTACGTGGGCTCGATGAGCTCGCGCGGGTTCGGTGTCAACGTCGCGGGTCTGGTGGGCCTCTCGGCGCTGCGGCTCTACGTGCTCGGTGCGGAGGCGTGGGAGCGACCCTCGACGCCGGACGAGCGCGCGCAGATCGCGGCCCTGCTCGACGAGGCGCTGCGCGGCGGGGCGTCGGGGTTCTCGACCTCGTACTTCGACCGCGGTGCCGACGGCCGGCTCGTGCCGAGCTCGCAGGCCGACGACGCCGAGCTCGAGGCGCTGCTGGCGGTCACGGGCAAGCACCGCGCCCACTTCGAGATCCTCTCGGCGATGATGGACCACCCGACGTCCATGGCGCAGCTCGAGCACCACGCCCGGCTGTGCGGCGCGGCCGACGTCGCGATGACCTGGAACGGGTTCATCGACTGGGATAAGGACCCGTCGATCATCGAGGGCTACCTCGCGCTGGCGAAGCGGCTGCAGGCCGACGGCCTGCGCGCCTACCCCACGATCTCCACGCATCCGCAGGAGTTCATGGCGAACTGGCAGGGTGGCATGGGGTTCATCAGCGTGCCGGCCTGGAACGAGCTCCTGCAGGCGCCCGACGAGGCCACTCAGAGCCGCATGCTGGCGGATCCCGAGTGGCGGGCCCGGGCCGCAGCGGACTGGGATCGCATTCCCAAGACGACGTTCCCGCACCACGAACTCGACCGGGTGCGGATCGAGACCGTCGAGCGGCCGGGCCTGGAGAAGTTCGTCGGGGAGACGTTCGGCGGCTGGGCGCGCAACCACGGCGGCCACCCGTCGGACGCCCTGGCGGACTGGCTGGAGCTGAACCTCCTGCACCCGGGGCTCGCCTACACCACCGGCAACGCGAACCCTGAGCGGATCGGCGCCTTCCTCAACGACCCGGCGACGGTCGTCTCGGCGAGCGACGCGGGCGCGCACATCATCTCGCACTGCAACACCGGCGACACGACGCTGATGCTGACCCGCTACGTCCGGGAACGCGGCGACCTCTCGCTGGAGAAGGCGGTCGCGGAGATGACCTCCCGGCCCGCGGACTTGTACGGGTTCGCCGACATCGGGCGCCTGGAGGTCGGCAAGCGCGGCGATCTGACCGTCTTCGACCTCGACGCACTCACCTTCGGCCGCCCCGAGGCGGTCTACGACTTCCCGGGCGGGGCGAAGCGCTACCGGCGGCCCGCGGGCGGCTACCGGGCCACCGCCGTCAACGGGGTGCTCACGCAGGTTGACGGCAAGGCGACGGAGGACCTGCCGGGCACATGGCTGCCGGGCAAGGAACCGGTCCGCATCTGAGTCCACCCACCCGGTCCGGTCGTCGTGGAGGAGGATCATGACGCGCTTCGGGGTCCACACTGCCCTGGAGAACTGCACGGTCGCGGAGCTGCAGGAGGCCTGGCGGCGCGCCGAGGACCTGGGCTTCGACTGGGTGAGCATCTGGGACCATCTGCACCCGGCGATCCGTCCGCCGGATGCGGGCTCCCTGGACTCAGTCGTCTGCCACACCGCGCTCGCGTTCGCCACCCAGCGGGTGCGGGTGGGGTCGCTCGTCTACTCCGTGGGGTTCCGGCATCCGGCGGTGCTGGCCCGGGCGGTGGCGACCATCGACCAGCTGTCCGGCGGCCGGGCCGAGCTGGGGCTCGGCGCCGGGTGGCATCGCGAGGAGTACGACGCCTTCGGGTTCCCGTTCGAGTCACCCGCGGTCCGGCTACGACGGTTGCGCGAGGGCGCCACCGTGGTCCGCCGGTTGTGGACCGAGGAGGTCGTCGACCACGAGGGCGAGTTCTACCGGCTCGACGGGGCCCGCTGCGGAGTCCGCCCCGTGCAGGAGCGGCCCCGGATCTGGGTGGGCGCCTCCGGGGAGAAGCGGGGGCTGGGCGTCGTCGCCGCGGTGAACGACGGCTGGAACTGCTCGTCGGTGATACCGGAGGAGCTGCGCCGCAAGAGGGCCATCGTGCTCGAGACCGCTGCGGACCCGGCCGCGATCGTCACCGCCGTCAACGTCGGGTTCGAGCCGGGGTCCGTCGAGCAGCACACGGACCTGATGGGCCGCTACGTCGACGCCGGGGCGGACCGGGTGGTATTGCGTGTGGTGGCACCCTTTCCGCTCGACGAGCTCACGGAGTTCGCGGCTGAGGTCATGCCGCGCTTCATGGGAGTGGATCGATGACGGACGTCCTCGTCGGCTGTTTCACCGCGGACCTCTGGTGCTACTTCACCCGCCCGGACACCGACACCACGATCTCGTCGCGCGGGATCGAGAGGCTCGTGCTCGACGATGACACCGGCGCGCTGCGGCCCGACGGCGTGGCCGCGGACGGCGTCTCCAGCCCGCAGTACCTCGCGCTGCACCCCGGGCTGCCGGTTCTCTACGCGGCGGAGTTCGCCCGGCCGGGCCGGATCGCCGTCCTCGACGTCGGCCCCGGGGGGCGGCTCACACGGCGGGCCTCCGTGGACTCCCTCGGGGGCATGGCCGTCGCCGTGACCGTGGACCCGGCCGGGGACGTCGCCTATGTCGCCCATCTCGACGACGGGGCGCTCACCGCCTGCCTGCTCGACGAGCGGGGCGGCATCCGGGTGGTCCGGCCCGTGGTCCCCGGAATGGCACAGCCCATGACGGGGGAGCGGTTCGCCTACCGCGGCTCCGGGTCGAAGCTCCACCAGGTCCGGGTGACGCCGGACGGCGGCGGGCTCGTGGTTGCCGACGTCGGCACGGACTCCGTGGTCACGTACCCGGCGGGCGCCGGCCCGAACCCGGCACCGCTGAGCTGCGTTGGTTTCCCGGAAGCGAGCTTTCCCCGGCACGTGGAGTTCCACCCCTCGGGGAGGACCGCCTATGTGGTGGGGGAGGGCGACGCCACGCTCTACGAGCTCGAGGCGCGGCAGCACGTGCCCGTGCGGATCGTCGCCGCCCACCGGCTGGTCCCGGACGGGACAACCGCGCTGCCGTCGGAGCTGCACCTGCACCCGGACGGGCGGACCCTGTTCGTCGGCCTGCGCCGGGCGGACGCGGTCGCGGTCCTGGACGTCGACGGCGAGGGCGCGGTCCGGCTGCGTGGCCACGAGCCGAGCCGCGGCCGCAACCCGCGGGCGGTGCGCGTGAGCCCGTCCGGGCGCCACCTGCTCGTGGGCAATTGGGACTCCAACACGGTCGTCGTGTTCGAGATCGGCGAAGACGGGTGGCCGCGCCCGCTCGGGGAGCCGGTCGAGGTCCCGTCGCCCAGCTCGTTCGCCTTCGCGTCATGAGCGAGCCGCTGGTCCTTACCGTGCTGCCCGCACCGCCTCTCAACAGCGGGGCCGAGGTGCGTGACACGATCGACGACGTGCTCGGGATCGCCCGCCGCGCCGAGGCGGCCGGGCTGGAGGGTCTCTTCCTCGCCGACTCGCTGGCCTTCGACCCGAGCTTCTCCCCGCGCAACCGGTTCGAGCCGGTCAGCTTGGCCGCCGCCGTCCTCGCCCGGACCGAGCGGATCACCGTCGTGGCGACGCTGTCGAGCACGTTCACCCATCCCGTGCACGTGGCCCGGCATCTCACCTCGCTCAGCCACATTGGCGCGGGCCGGATTGCGGCCAACCTGGTGACGTCGTATGCCGGCGAGCAGAACTTCGGGCTCGACGAGCTGCCCTCACCCGCTCAGCGCTACGCCCGCGCTGGCGAGTACCTCGCCGTCGTGGACCGGCTGTGGCACAGCTGGGGTGAGAAGGGCGACGACCCCGCGGACATCGACTTCACCGGGGAGCACTTTACGGTGCGCGGGCCGCTGAGCATCAGGCCCTTCCCGGGGCCGCTGCTCGTCGGCCAGTCCGGCGCCTCGCCGGAGGGGATCGATCTGGCCGCGCGGGTCGCCGAGTTCGTGTTCACCTCGGCCCCGGCCGATCACGCCCAGCGGCGCTACACCGATGCGCTGACCCGCGCCTGCGCGACCCACCGGATCGACGGCACCCGGCCGACCATCCTCACTGGGCTCGCCCCGATCCTCGGCGACACCGCCGAGCAGGCCCGCGAGCACGAACGCGCCCTCGCGGGGGTCTTCTCCTTCGCCGAGCAACGCACCCGGATCGAAGAGGTGCTCGGCGGCGTGGACCTGTCCGACGTCGCACCCGACGATCCCTTCCCGCGTGACCGCCTCCCGGCCGTCGAGCACATCGGCCGGCGCCAGGGCCGCGCCGCCGCCATCCACGAGCTGGTGACGCAGAACGACCTGACCCTGGCCGAGGTGGTCCGGATCGGGAACACCGCGAATGGCCACCGCAGCGTCGTCGGCACCGCCGACACCGTCGCCGCGGAGATTGCCCGCATCGCGGGCACCGGCCTCACCGACGGCTTCATCGTGCTGCTGCCCAAGCACTCCGAGCTCGTGGACCGCGTCTTCGAGGAGCTGTTCCCGCGGCTGGAGCGGGCCGGGCTCCTGGTCCCCGCACCGGACGCGGACCGGACCCGATCGCGGTTCCTCCGCCGCTAGAAAGGGAACACCGTTGCTGGAGCACTATCGGGTGCTGGGCCGCACCGGCATCCGCGTGAGCCCACTCGCCCTGGGCACCATGAACTTCGGCTCGTACGGACGCATGTCCGCCGCCGACTGCGCGACGCTGCTCGCGCGGGCCGTCGACGCGGGGATCAACCTGATCGACACCGCGGACGTCTACTCGCGCACCGAGGCCGAGACCCTCCTCGGCGAGGCGCTGACCGGACCGCTGGCCGGCCGCCGCGACGACCTGGTGCTGGTGAGCAAGTTCCACCACCCGATCGACGACCACCCAGCCCACCGCGGCAGCTCGCGGCGCTGGATCCACCGCGCCGTCGAGGGAAGTCTCCGCCGGCTGCGCACCGACCATCTCGACGTCTACCTGGCCCACCGTCCGGACGAGGACACCCCGCTGGACGAGACGGTCGACGCCCTCGCCGACCTCGTGCGGGCAGGCAAGATCCGCCACTACGGCACCAGCACCTTCCCGACGGCTCAGATCGTCGAAGCGCAATGGCTCGGCTGCGCCCGCGGCGCGCGGCCGGCCGTCGAGCAGCCGCCGTACTCGGTGCTGGCCCGGGGCATAGAGCGAGACCTTCTACCGGTCGCGCAGGAGTACGGGATCGGTACGCTGGTCTGGAGCCCACTAGCCGGCGGCTGGCTCTGCGGGCGCTACCGCGAGGAGACCCGGGACCCCGCCTGGCAGCGCTGGAAGAACCCGCTGCGCCACGATCCTTCGCTGCCCGCCAACCAGGCCAAAGCCGCGGCCGTGGCGCAGCTGGAGAAGATCGCGGCGGAAGCGGGATTGACGCTGATCCAGCTGGCGATCGCCTTCGTGCTCGAACATCCCGGAGTGACGTCGGCGGTCGTCGGACCGCGCACGGTGGAGCACCTCGACCCGCAGCTCGCCGCCGCCGGCACCGTGCTGCCGCGGGAAGTCCTCGACGCGATCGACGAGGTGGTGCCGCCGGGCGTCACGCTCAACCCGGGCGACCTCGGCTACACGGCGCCGGCCCTCCTGCGCCCCGAGCTGCGCCGCCGGAACAGCAGGTGAGCGCGATGGCGGCCTCCGACGTCCTCGTCGGCGGCCTCACCCACGAGGTCTGGGACCACTACCCGCGCCCCGATCCTGACACCACCGTCCCGGCCGCGGGTGTCGAGCGGCTGACTTTCGACGACACCACGGGCGAGCTCCGCCGCGCAGGCACCGCCGCGACCGGGCTGCGCAGCCCGCAGTACCTCGAGCCCCACCCGACCCTGCCAGTGCTGTACGCCGCCGAGTTCGCCACGTCGGCCCGGCTGGTCGCGCACGGCACGGCCGCCGACGGGGCCCTCAAGCCCCTCTCGGCGGTGGCCTCGCTGGGCACCATGGCCGCCGCGGTGGCCGTGCACCCGGACGGCGGATTCGCCTACGTGGGCCATCTCGTCGACGGGGTCCTGACGGTCGTCGAGCTCGACGCCGACGGCAACCCCGGCCCCACGCAGCCCCTCCCGCCGGATCCGGGCGCCCAACTCCACCACCTGCGCGTGACGCCCGACGGCTCCCTGCTGCTGGTGACCGACTTCGGGCGCGACGAGCTCGCGGTCCACCCCCTCGACAGCGGCAGGCCAGCGGGACCCGCCCGACGGATCATCTTCCCCACCGGGTCGCGGCCCCGCCACCTCGCGCTCGACCCGTCCGGCCGGGCCGTGTACGTCGTCGGAGAGGGGGACGCCACGCTGTACGTGCTCGAGGCGCGCGACCACGTACCGACCGCGATCCGCTCCACCCACCACCTCGGCGCCGGCTCCCCGTCGGAGCTGCACCTGCACCCCGACGGCGGTACGCTGTTCGTGGGCGTCCGCAAGGCGGACGCCATCGTGTCCGTCGAGGTCGACGGCGTGGGCGGGGCCCGGGTGCGCGCGACCGTTCGCAGCGGCGGACGCTCGCCGCGGACCCTCGCCGTCCACCCCGGCGGCCGGCACCTGCTGGTCGGCAACTGGCACTCGAACGAGCTTGTCGTGTTCGGGATCGACGGGAATCACCGGCTCGGGCCGGCGGGCCGGCCGGTCCCGGTGCCGTCGCCGAGCTCGATCCTGTTCGCCGGAGGGTGAGTCAGACGCCCGACTCGATGAGCTTGCGGGACACAAACGGGCGGGACCCGCCGAGGATCATCGGTAGCGCCTCGGAGCTGGGCAGCGCGGGGCCGATCGCCCCGTCCACAACGAGGTGGGCCTGCGTGCCATAGCGGCCCAGCACGAGCACCAAGGTCTGCTCGTCGGTGCGAGTCTCGCGCGAGCGGGGATCGGGGAAGCACCACTTCCACCGGCCGACCTCAGTGGTGAAGTGCAGCTCGACGAAGTCCGCCCTGGCGGGGCAGCGACCGATCTCCGCGAGGTCGGCCCGGACGAACGACCCCTTCTGCGGGACGGTACCGACGACAGATCCCTCGGGCATGGATCTCACTTCCTCATGAGGCTCGTGAGCGCCGGCAGCGCGGGCGCGGGATAGCGGTCGACGTTCAGCACGAGGGCGAGCGAGGTGTAGAAGCCGACCGCGGTGATCAGCTCGACCGCGCCCTGGCGCCCCCAGCGGTCGGCCACGGCGGCGAAGGTCGCGTCGTCGACGTCGCCGTCACGCAGCAGCTCGCCAACGAAGTCATGGGTGTCCGCGAGCTCGCCGCCCAGCTCCGGGCGGACGCCGTGGGCGATCGCCTCGACCACCTCGGGGTCCAGGCCGAACCGGGCGGCGTACCGGCGATGGGTGTGGAACTCGAAGTGGCAGTTCCAGTGCCGCGCGGTGAGCAGAACGGCCAACTCGACCGCCGTCCGCGGGATCGACAGCCCCTCGAACATGAGCGGGACGAGCCGGCCGACGCCCTCGGCCAGGCCCGGGCTGCGCAGCAGCGCGGCCATCGGGCCGCCGATCACCGAGCCGTCGCCCGCTCGGTCCGGGTATAGGTACGCCACGAGCCGGTCGTTGACCGCGCGCTGGGCCGGGTCCATCTCCTCGGCCGGCAGGTCGCCGAAGCGGCGCCGGGGCTCGTCGTGCGACATCGCACCTCCTGCGGATCTAGCAAACCGAACAGTGGTTGGTTACGGTTTATCACACGCAGCGGGCACCCTCAACGTGCTCGCGTCGAGGAGGAACAATGACGGACTTCCGCTTCCCCGTGGAGGCGTCCCAGGTCCTCGCCTTCGCCCGGGCGATCGGCGACGAGAACCCCGCCTACACCGATCCCAGCTCCCGCGAGGCGGTCGAGCTCGGCGCGATCCCGGCGCCGCCGACCTTCGCGATGTCGGCGGCGCACTTCGAGCCGGACTACCCGCTGCGGCCGCGGCAGGGCCGGCCGTGGCCCGAGTCGGCCGACGCCGGGGAGGCCCACTGGCTCCACGCCGAGCAGCACTTCGAGTACCGCCGGCCAATGGTCGTCGGGGACGTCCTCGACGTGGTGCAGCGCCCCGGCCGCACGTGGGACAAGGCCTCGCGAGGCGGCGGCACGCTGCGATTCGAGGAGCTCGTGACCGAGTACCGGGATACGCGGACCGGCGAGCAGGTCGTCGTCGCCCGGTTCGTCCGCGTGCTGCCCGTCACCTCCGGCGAGGGGGAGTAGATGGAACTGCAGGTGGGGGAGAGCCGAACCGCGGCGGTCGTCGAGGACCTCAGCCGCACCCGGATCGCCATGTACGCCGGGGCGTCCGGGGACTTCAACCCGCTGCATACCGACGAGGTCTACGCGACCCGGGTCGCCGGGCAGCCCACCGTGCTCGCCCACGGCATGCTCGCCATGGGGGCGTCCGGGAAGGTGGTCACGGACTGGGTCGGGATCGGGGCGCTGCGCTCCTTTGGCGGGCGCTTCGTCCGCCCGGTCCGGCCCGGCGACACCCTGACGGCGCGGGCCACCGTCGAGGCCGTGCAGGTGCTGGAGGGCCGGCAGCTGGCCGAGCTCGCGGTCGAGACAACCGACCAGAACGGTCGCACGGTGCTCACCGGCCGGGCGACAGCGGACCTCGGGCCAGCGTAACCAAACGCTGTTGGGCTCGCTCGTGTAGGGTGCAGCCGTGGAACTCGGACGAGTCGGAATCTGGACCACGGCCTTCGATCGCCATCCCTCCGCGGCGGCGCAGGAGGCGGCCCGCGAGCTCGAGGAGCTCGGCTACCGGACGCTGTGGCTGAACGAGGCAATCGGGCGGGACCCGTTCGTGATGGCGGGCCTGCTATTGGCCGCGACGTCGCGGCTGACGGTCGCAACCGGCATCGCCAATATCTACGCCCGCGATGCCATGACGACCGAGGCGGCCCGCAAAACTCTCGCCGAGGCGTATCCGGACCGGTTCCTGCTCGGGCTCGGGGTGAGCAGCCCGGCGCTGGTGGCCAAGGTCCGCGGCCACGAATACCGCCGCCCGCTGAGCTACCTGCGTTCCTATCTTGACGCGATGGACGCCGCGCCCTTCGCCGCCCTCGGCCCGGAAGGTCCTCAGTGGACCGTCCTTGGCGCGCTCGGGCCGAAGATGCTCGAGCTGGCGGGCACGCGGACGAGCGGTGCGCACCCGTACCTCACCACCCCGGAGCACACCCGGCAGGCCCGGGAGATCCTGGGCGACAAGCCGCTTCTTGCCCCCGAGCAGATGCTGCTGCTGGAGCGGGATCCCGCCACCGCACGGGCGATCGGGCGCGCAGCCATCAGCTTCTACCTGCGCGCTCCGGGATACCTCGCGAACCTGCGCCGGCTCGGCTTCGCCGACGAGGACTGGGCGAACCCGAAGCAGGCGTCGGACCGCCTGGTCGACGCGCTCGTGGCGTGGGGTGATCTCGACACGGTCGTGGCACGGGTGCGGGAGCACCACGACGCGGGCGCCGATCACGTCGCCGTCCAGGTGCTGCGGGGTGACGCCGAGATTCCCCTGCCCGAGTGGCGGACGCTCGCCCCGGAGCTTTTGTGACAAACCCGAACCTTCGAACGGAGTCGACGATGGCCGAGATCGAGCCCTTCAGCCCACGCGCGAGCGCCGCCGAGCTCGAGGACCTGCGCACCAGGCTGCACGCGACGCGCTTGCCCGACGCGCCCGAGGACGCCGGGTGGTCGATGGGGACGGACCTCGACCACCTGCGCGAGCTCGTCGAGTACTGGGCGGAGGAGTTCGACTGGCCCGCCCAGGAGGACGCCCTGGGTCGGCTGCCGCGCTTCCGCGCCACCGTCGGCGGGCTGGGCATCCACTTCGTGCACGCCCGGGCGAAGGCGACGACCGGCCCCGTCCTGCCGCTCGTGCTCACCCACGGCTGGCCGGACTCGTTCTGGCGCTACACAAAGGTGATCGACCTGCTCGTCGACCCCGGTGCACACGGCGCCGATCCCGCCGACGCGTTCGACGTCGTCGTCCCGGACCTGCCGGGCTTCGGCTACTCCGACGCACCCCGTGGTGCCCCGCTCGACACGGTCGCCGTGGCCGGTCTCTGGGTGCAGCTCATGACCGCGCTCGGCTACACCCGGTTCGGCGCGGCGGGGGGCGACATCGGCAGCCAGGTCAGCCGCTACCTCGGGCTCGACCACGCCGATCGGGTCGTCGGAGTCCATCGGATGGACGCCGGGCTGCCGGTGCTGACCTCGGGCGGCCCGCCGCTGTCGGAGGAGGAGCGCCGGTGGCTCGAGTCGGCGGCGGCCTGGGGCGCCGCCGAGGGGGCCTACGGCGCGATACACCGGACGAAGCCACAGACCCCCGCGGTCGCGCTCACCGACTCGCCCGCCGGCCTGGCCGCGTGGATCGTCGAGAAGCTCCGCGCCTGGAGCGACTGCGAGGGCGACGTGTACCGGTCCTACACCCGCGACGAGATACTTACCAACATCACGCTGTACTGGCTGACGCGCACGATCGGCTCCTCCATACGGATGTACCGGGCCAACGCCGCGATCCCGCATGCCCAGCACACCCGCCGGGTCGAGGTGCCCAGCGGGTTCTCGATCTTCCAGGGGGACATCGTCCGGCCGCCGCGGGCCTGGCTGGAGCGGACCGGGAACGTCGTGCGGGTGACCGAACCCCCGCGTGGCGGCCACTTCGCGCCGTTCGAGGAGCCCGAGCTGTACGCCCAGGAGCTGCGCGACTTCTTCCGCCCGCTCCGTTCAGCGTGATGCGGTCGCGGCGGCGAGCACGGACTCCGTGATCCCCCGAGCGATGTGCTCCCAGAGCACCTCGTCGTCGATATGCTCGGCCGCGGCCCGACGGGCCTCGCTGAGGGCGTCGAACGCCTCGTCGAGCGGTTCCGTGTCGTTCCGTGCCGCCGTGGCGTACAGCACTGAGCCGAACGTGTAGGACTCCATGCTTTCGATGAGCGGGATGATCGCCGGCCGGGGCACACCGCTGGCGTAGAGAATGCGCACTGCCTTGTCGTAGAACTCGAGCGCAATGCGGTGCGGGTGCTGCTTGAGAATCACGGTCACCAGCGCCGGATGGTCAAGCAGGGCCCGGCGGTAGAGGCGTGCCTGGTCGATGAACCACTCCCGCCAGTCCGCGTCCGGTGCGTCGAGAAGCCGCGCGTCGTCCAGCGCCAGCTGGGCGGAGCCGAGGAGGATGTCCTCCTTGTTGTGGAAGTGGTGATAGAGGGACGCCCCGTTGACGTTGAGCTCTCGTGCGAGGCGTCGGATGCTCAGCTCGTCCAAGCCCTCCTCGTCGATGATCCGAAGCGCGGTTTCGAGGGTGGTGCGCTTGGAGATGAGGGGCACTTTGGGGCGGCCCACGGCGACGGCTCCTTCGCAAGGCGACTGAAGTGATCACGGAGTCTGTGCAACTGTAGCCGGGCAAGGTGGTTCGCTCACACCTCCGTTATCCGGTCCGACCAGCATCCGACCTTCGTCCAATCCGGGCGGCTGAGTGTCCGTGCCGCCGCCTAGCTGTGGTGGAACGTTGACCTGGACAGTTCCACGCAGATGGTTCCCCCCGTCGACGGCCAGACAGACGCCAGTGATCCACGATGCCGCCGGGCTGACGAGGAAGGACACCGCCTCCGCGAGATCTTTCGCTGCGCCGAGCCTGCCGACCGGAGTTTCGCTCAGCTGTCGCGCGACGAAACCTCCGTTGCCGTAGAGCCCAGCGGTCATGTCGGTGTCCACGATGCCCGCCCGAATCGCGTTCACGCGGACGCCCTGCTCTCCGAGCTCGTTGGCTCCGTTCGCCACCAGGGCCTCCAGCGCCGCTTTACTGATGGCGTACGCCGCCATCCCGTGATGGGGTCTGGTTGCGGCGATCGACGAGATAGCGACGATCGAGCCTCCGCCGTTCTGTGCGATTCGTTCGGCAGTCGCGCGAAGGGTGAGGAACGCGCCGTCGAGATTCGTGGACAAGACTCGTCGCCACGAACGGAGAGGAGTCGAGGCAAGCTTGGCGTGCCGTCCGCCCGTGCCGGCGGCGAGTACGGCGACCGTGAGCGGGGCGCGTGCACTCGCCTGTTCGACTGCAAGCGCCACGTCGGCTTCGTTCGTCACAGACCCCACAGCTGTTGACACCTTGTCGCCGAGCAGGCGCTGGGTATCCAGGAGTGGCTCCTCTCGTCGGCCCATGATCGTGACGAAGTAGCCGTCCTGGACGAGCCTCTCGGTGATGCGCCGTCCGATGCCGGTTCCACCGCCGGTGACCAGAGCTGAAGCGGGCCGCGCGATCACGGCTCCGCCTGCCGATCGGACCGCGGCCGAAGTGAGGCATGTCGGGACTGCATGGGGCTAGTATAATCCAACAGTGGTCGATTATGTGAGTGTCTGTCGTCTCCGAAGCACATCGCCTGGAGCAACGTGCGGTTGCGTCTCTTGGTGGTGTAACTGCTCGCCGCCGAGGACGGCGTGGTTCACCTCGTACAGAGGGAGCTTCTCCGACAAGGTGTCGCCTGATGGTGTCCCGCGCGGCGCGCGCCTGGGCCCTGGGCCCGCGCGGGCGTCGAACAGGGTCGGGCGCCTCAAGAGGTGGAGCCACATCAGCTCAGTCATCAGAACCCACTGCAGTCCAGGCGAGTTAGAAGCTCGCCACGGGAGCCGGCCAGCGTCGGATGTCGGCGACGCTGAGGTCGCTGAGGGTGAGGGCTACCACTCTGCCACCGGGCTGACCGAAGCCAAGTGCAGCGATGAAGCCGCCTGCACCACAGGAGTCGTGCTGCTGTCGCCGGCGGCATCCCATGAATAGGTGATTCTCATGAACATCGAACGGCCGGGACCAGGCGAATTCGCCGCAGCTCCGCGCCGAACCGGCCCGACTTTGACTGAATCGGTCTACTGCATGGCCCGCGCCCTCGCGCCTCACGGTCTGTTCGCTGGTACGGGTCGCCGCCCCAGCGGCTGAGGAGATTGCATGAGCGGACTGTTCGATCTTCGTGGGCGCACAGTCGTTGTCACCGGAGGGAGCCGCGGCATTGGGCCCATGACCGCTCGTGGCCTGCTACTCGCCGGTGCCACCGTCGTGATCTCCTCGCGGAACGCCGACGTCTGCGAGCAGGCGTGCACGGAGCTATCCGAGTTCGGCGAGGTCAGCGCCGTCCGGGCAAACCTCGCGCACGAGGACGAGTGCCTGCGCCTTGCTGAGACAGTACGGGCCGGTCACGACGGTGTGCACATCCTCATCAACAACGCCGGAGCGACCTGGGGCGCCCCGCTCGAGGAGTCCCCCACGTCAGCCTGGGAAAAGGTCCTCGATCCTAACTTGAAGGCTCCTTTCTTCCTCACCCGGTCGTTCCTCCTGACCTGGAGAACACGGCCACCACGAGGTGGTCTAGCGGTTGACGGTCAAGCCTCCATCGAGGGTGAGCAAGGCTCCGGTGACGTAGCTGCCCGCACGGGAGGACAGGTAGATGACTGCGCCAGCGACATCGTCGGGCTCACCGAGGCGCCGAAGTGGTGTCTGCGCGACGAACTCGTCCGCGTGCTGCTCAAGCGTCTTCCTCGTCATCTTCGAGGGGAACGGGCCCGGCGCGAGTTGCACGGACTCCACGTGGCCCCAGCTTGGCGGCGAGGACACGGGCCAGATGGTGCTGGCCGACTTTGCTCATCGAGTAGGAGTCCGTCGGTGTGTCGGAAACGGTCAGACCATCGATCGAACCTACGTTGATGATCCTTGCGGGAACGTGCCCGCACACCTTGCGACTGGAACACATGACAACCCAATCTCGCCTTTTGTCCCGCCCCAACCTGGCAGGATGCTGTCGGCGCAGAAGTCCTACGCCGAGGGCGCCCTCGCCTTGGGCAGTTGTGCGGCAAGCTCCTGGAGCCGCTACATCTACCGGTACGAGCTGCCACGACTACTCGGGGTCTGGGCAGACCCCTGTCGGCTCAGCGTGGCTCTGACGCCCAGGAGCACGAAACCCACATGGCTTCAGCCAAGACCAAGCAGCGGATGCTTGACAGTGGACATCGAACGGAGAACGTCATGAGGCGCCAGCGGGGCAAGGGCGTGGACCACCCAGGACGGGAGATCGCCGCCGTGCTCCTGCGCGGAGCGGTCGGGGTGACGATGATTGCCCACGGCGTGCGACACGCCCGCACTCTGAGGGGAACGGCCAGCTGGTTTGGCTCCATCGGATTCCGTGAGCCGGCCCTACAGGCACGGGCCAGCGCCGCCGTCGAGGTCGGCGCCGGCGCTCTCTTACTAGCGGGCGCCGGGACGCCCCTGGCGTCGGCCGCAGTCGTCAGCACCATGGGAGTCGCTGCCCGCACCGTCCACGCGCCCAACGGCTTCTTCATCACCGCCGAGGGCTGGGAGTACACGGCGAACCTGGCCACAGCCGTCGTCGCCTTGGCCGCGAACGGGCCCGGTCGCTGGAGCGTGGACCGCGCGACCGGCCTGGATCGTCGAATATTCGGGGCGCGCGCTGCGGCCCTCGCCGTAGGCCTCGGGCTGGCCAGCGCCGCGACCCACCTCGTCGCCTTCTGGACGGCACCAGAGCGAGCCGCGGAGTAGCAGCCAGAAGCGGTGCACCGCGGCGGCAGCACCTGCGAACGGTTGCCATGGCAGCGGTGGTGTCGCCGTACCTGCACGAGGTGGGAGACGAAACCAGAAATCACTCGGTCGCCCGGGCACTGCGAGGAGAGGGACTGCGCTGTGGCCGCGCCGCTGCTCCCGTGCTTGTCAGGATCCCGGGACCGGTGGGCGGCCGCACTACCCACCCGTGCTCACGGCCGAACGGCTCGGGCCGTTGTTGATCGGGTTGGGACTGCCCAGACTCTGGTTGACCCGTGTCGGGTAGGTGTTCAGGCCGCGTGAGCGGTCGAGGCGAGTATCTCGAATTCGACTGGGGTGAGCCTGCCGAGGGTGTCTTGGCGTCGTCGGCGGTGGTAGGTGGTCTCGATCCAGGACACGATCGCCAGGCGGAGCTCGGCGCGGGTGTGCCAGCGGCGGCGGTTGAGGACGTTCTTCTGCAGGAGGCTGAAGAACGATTCCATCGCGGCGTTGTCCGCGCAGGTCCCGACCCGACCCATCGACCCTTGGAGCTGGGCTTCGCGGAGAACCCGCTGCTAGGCGTGGGAGCGGAACTGGCTGCCTCTGTCGGAGTGCACGATCGCGGTCGCGTCCGGGGCGCGTAGCGCGATGGCGTTGCGCAGCGCGTCGACAGCGAGCTGGGAGGTCATGCGGGCGTCGATGGAGTAGCCCACGATCCGCTTGGAACAGGCGTCCTTGACCGCGCAGAGGTAGAGCTTGCCCTCGCGGGTGGGGTGCTCGGTGATGTCGGTAAACCACAACAGGTTCGGCGCCGCGGCGGTGAACTCGCGGCCCACGAGGTCGTCGTGCACCGGCGGGCCCGGGCGGCGGTAGCGGCCCCGTTGACGGGCGTGGACCGACCACAGCTTCTGCAGTGTGCAGAGCCGGTTCACGCGGTTGCGCGAGGCCGTCCAGCCCTGGCCGGCGAGTTCGTCGGTGATGAAGCGGTAGCCGAACTCGGGGTCGTCGTGGTGGACGTCGACCGCAGCATTGACCAGGTGAGCGTCGTCGTAGTCCCGGTCGCAAACGGGCTTGGCCCGCCACTTGTAGAAGGCCTGCTTGCTAAAGCCCAACACCCGGCAGGTCACCGCGACAGGGATTCCGTTGTCGGCGAGGTCGAGGACCAGCGGGTACATCATTTTGGGAGCACGTCACGGGCGAAGTAGGCAGTGGCCCGGCGCAGGATCTCGTTCTCCTGCTCGAGCTGCTTCGTGCGTTTGCGCAGCTCGCGGTTCTCCGCCTCGAGGTCGATCTCGCCCGTCCTGGCCGGCGCGGCGGGTGTGTCCGGGGTGATGCCGTCTTTCCGGTCGGCGATCTTGAGCCAGCGTGAGAGGCAGGACTCGGAGATCCCGAAGTTCCGTGCGACCGCCGCGATGGACTGGTCGCCCTGGCGGGCGACAGCGATCACGTCGCGGCGGAACTCCTTCAGGAACGGCTTGGGCACGATGTCGATCCTTCCAGCGAGGAGCACGTCCTCACAGGCCAGGAGTCAACCGAAGTCTGGGCAGTCCCGTTCTCGCCGTAGGGTCGTAGGTGGTACTTCACGTGCCCTGATGTTGCACCGTGCCTGGCGGGTGTGGCTGCGCGGCAAACCCCTCTCCCACGGCCACCCCCTGCCGCCGGGCCTGGACTCAGGTGTGGTCGGTGACCGGCGGCGGGCAGATCACGAATTTGGGCACGACGGCGCCCGGGGTCGGTGATGACCTCGCCGCCCGAGCGCACCCACTCGGTGCGCAGGTACTGCAATGCCCGGTCCTCGCTGATCCTTCCTGTGAGCATCCGCTGCAGCACGGTCGCCGCCGCGGCGGTGGTCTCGGTGTCTTGCTCGGCCACCCCCGCCCCCTACGTCGCTGGCTCACAGTTCCGCGGCGACCGCGGCACCGACCGAGTTGCGCGTGGACCCGCGCAGCCTCATCGCCCGGGTGTCGGACTAGGGAGCGCTGGTGCCGAGATGCGTTGAGGGGCCCGGCAAGCCGGGCCCCTCAAGGCGGTGGCGTCAGCTCACGACGCGGATGTTGTGGGCGATGCCGAAAAGGGTCACTGCGACGATCTGGTGCTCGTGCCCGCAGTCCGGGCAGGCGATCCACTCCCCCACGTCGTAGCGGCCTCGCCGCATGTCGGTGGTGAAGCCCTGGTCGCAGGCGTCGCCGACGTCGAGGATCGTGCCGGGGCTCAGGTCGAGCGGGACACCGTCGATGCTGGGGACGCTGGTCTGGTCGGTCATCGGATACTCCTTCGTTGTGGAGTTGTGGTGGAGCTGCGGCTCGTCCCAGCACGGCCCGTCCGGGGTCCTGCAGCGAGCGGCGGGGGTTCCGGCTCGCCGGATCGCGTCAGCGACCCCGTCGAGGGGCTTGTCTCATCGGCGTCGGCGTGGGCCGGGGTCATCGCCGCCGGGCCCGGGAAGGGTGTGCTGCCTTTGGGCGGATTCCGCCGACGCCTCCTGACGAAGGAGTCCGGTTGGGTGCCATGTTATGTCTCAGGACATGGGTGACGAGTCTGTGTCAGGACATCGGTGACACTGTGGGCGTTCTTGGTGGTGACACTTCCGCCGCGAGGCTGCGGCGGTGGCTGCCCGTGAACCCATCGATCCCCGTGTCCGCCTGGCGATCTCGCAGTGGCCTGACGACGCACCGCGCGGGGCGGTCTCGACGTTCTGCACCGAGCACGGCATCTCGCGCAAGTCGTTCTACGAGCTGCGCAAACGCGCTCGCGCGGAAGGCCCCGCGGCGGTGCTCGAGCCCAGGTCTCGACGACCGCGCTCGAGCCCGTCGAGGCTGACCGAGCAGGTCAAGGCCCAGGCCATCGCGGTGCGGGCCGCGCTCGAGGCGTCCGGGCTCGACCACGGCCCGATCAGCGTTCACGACAAGATGCGGGCGATGGGCCTGAGCCCTGTTCCGTCGACGGCGTCGCTGGCACGGATCTTCCGCGAAGCCGGTGTCGCCCGGCGCGAGCCGCGTAAGAAGCCCCGCTCGGCGTGGCGGCGGTTCGTCTACCCCGCGCCGAACGCCTGCTGGCAGCTCGACGCCACCGAGTACGTGCTCACCGGTGGACGCAAGTGCGTGATCTTCCAACTCATCGACGACCACACCCGCTACGCCGGTCGCCTCCCACGCCGCGGCCGGCGAGACCGCCCACGACGCGATCGCGGTCTTCGACAAGGCCGTGACCGCTCACGGCGTCCCACAACGGCTGCTGTCCGACAACGGGCTCGCGCTCAACCCGTCGCGACGGGGCATGGTCGGGCGGCTCGTCGGACATGTCGGCGCGCTCGGCGTCGAGGCGATCACCGGCAAGCCGCACAAGCCGACCACCCAGGGCAAGAACGAACGCTTCCATCAGACCTTGTTCCGCTACCTCGACAAGCAGCCCCTGGCCGCCACGCTTGCGGAGCTCCAGGCCCAGGTCGACGCGTTCGACCACATCTACAACACCGAGCGCCCTCACCAAGGGCTGCCCGGGCGGATCACGCCGTTGGCCGCGTGGGAGGCGACCCCGAGGGCCGATCCGCCCCGCCCGAAGTCCGACCGGCCCGCCTACCGGCCGCCGGTCCCCGCGATGCGGCCCCGGCCGACCCCACCAGCAGGCCTACCCGCCGGCACACGCCTGCGAACGGTAAGCGCCAGCGGCGACATCGGCATCGACATGGTGATCTACAAGATCGGCGTCGAGCACGCGTTCGGACAGGTCCTCGTCGTCAGCGACGGTAACCAGCCCGGCGACAAGATCATCGTTACCGACCTCGAGGGCGAGATCCTCGCCGAGCGCAGCAGGCCCGCTCCCGGCGTCCGCTACGTCGGCAACGGCCGACCCCCAGGAAGACGACCCGAAGAACCCGGGAACGTCACCGAAGTCCTGACACACCAACCGTCACCGATGTCCTGACGCAGAACTGTCACCCATGTCCTGAGACATCACATCCGGTTGGGTGCCACGGCCCAGCCTTCCTCGAACCGATGTTCGAATCAGGGGTATCGTTGTTAGGCGGCCGCGGCGCCTGGATGGGGAAGATCCGGGCCCCGCGGTCCATCAGCGTCGAGGGCAAGAGTCCGCACGAAACGGCGCGTGCCGGGTTGGTCGCGGGCTCGGGCAGGGGAGTGGTGAGCGTGGGCGGTTCGAGTCGCTACGACCGGCAGCGTCCCGTTGGCCCGGAGGAGCTCGCCGAGGCCGAGGCCTACCGCACGATCGCGGCGCTGCTGCGCGAACAGCACGCCGCTCTCATCCCGGACCAGCGGTTGGCCTGGCAGGTGGCCGGCGTGCTCTCCGCGGCTGCCGGCGAACTGGCCAACGGCCGCCCAGTTCCGCTGGAGCTCCGCCGCAGCGTGCGCGGGATGGCCAACACTTTGTGTGAGTCGATGGATCCGCGCTGATCCCGAAGGGCCCAGGCGGCCATGGCGGGGTTGGTCAGAGGATGCGGAGGCTGACGCAGGCCCAGCGGTCCAGTTCGACGAGCTCGAAGCGGGCGGTGAGGGCGCGCGGGCGGTCGATGTGCACGAGGGTGTTGACCTCGACTGCGCCCTCGTGGGGCTGGGAGGTGTGGAAGCGCCGGATTCGGGTGCGGGGCCGGCCCAGCACTGGCTCGAGCGCGCGCACACAGGCGATGACCTGCCGGGTGGCGTGGCGGGCCAGCGCGGAAGCTGGGCGTCGGCCGGCGGCGACCTCGAGGATCAGCTGCACGCCGCGGCGGGCGGCCGCGAGTGCCGCCTCGTCGCGGGCGACGTCGCGGGTGATCGGCGCGTCGCCGTGGGGGTCGGGCAGGGCGAGGTCGGGAGAGTGCCCGCAGTGGGCGCAGCGCTGCAGCGCGGCGGGTTCGAGCGGCGTCTTGTAGGGCGACGAGGCGAACGTGGGCAGGGATGGGTCGCGGCGCATCGGTGGGCTCCTCGTAGCTCCGGGCCGGTGACCGCCCGCCGGGGTGGTCGGGCTGCGGTGTCGCCGGCGAGACGGGAGCAGCCCGCCCGCGGGGAGGGCGGAGCGCCAGGCTCGCCGGAGGCGACCGCGCAGCGGCCGCAGCGTCAGCGGAGGGCCTTGCGCCCGCCCGTAGGGGCGGGCACGGTCGCCGCGCCGGCAACAGCAGCGGGGCCAGACCCTGGGGCTCATCGCCAGATGCACCCCCCGGGGGCTCCCGTGGCGTGGTGGGAGTTGTCCACAGCTCGGTGTCTGTGACTGGTCCAGGTGCTTGGTAGCAGGTCAGGCTGGCGCCATGACGTCTGCTTTCGGGGTCGGGGTCCCGCCGTTGACGGCTCGTTCGCACGCCTGGCTCGATCTCGCCGCCGCGGCGCGCGTGGTCTCGGACTATGCGCGCACGCTCATCCCGGGTGCCGCGTACGCCCCGCACCCCGGCGTGGTCGTCGGCGACGCGGCCCGGCTCGTCGCGCTCGCCCGGCGACTGCTCGACGACGCGGTCGTCCTCGAGCGAGCCAGCGGCGCCAGCTGGGAGGACCTCGCCGCGGCGCTCGATATGTCGGTCGCGCAGGCGCGCGAGCAGTGGGCTCCTCTCGCCGAGCAGCGCCGCGACGACTGTCTGGTCACGGCCGCCGCGGCGCTCGCAGGACCACAGAATCCGAGCCGGATCCGCTGGCGGTCGCGGACGAGCTGGACAAGTGGGCACGCCGCCACCGGGAGGCCGGCAACGTCGACGAGAGCGTCTGCCCGGTCACGATTGGCTTGGCGCGGATGGCGCCGGCGGAGGAGCTCCAGCACCTCGCCGGCCTGCGTCGCGCGCTGGAGCGGTCCGGTCGGCTACTGGATGTTCGCCTGGTACTTGCAGCACGGATCGCGGCGCGCGAGCAGTACCTGCGTGCCCAGCTGGGGGCCGCTGCCGGGAGCGACGCCGCGGCGCTCTGATCTACGCTCCGGTCCGGGATCGGCCGGCGAGCGGCGGCCGGATGGCTTCGACGGTCAGGAGTCGGTCTCGACGATCGTCGCGCCGGCGGCGGCGTTCTGCACCGACTCGCAGCCCTTTCTGGTCGCGGCCTTGGTCTCGTGGGCCTCGCCGCTGGCGACGACCTGGCCGTTGCTGGCCTTGAGCCGGAACCGGTACTTGCCGGCGCGGTCCTTGTACACCTCGAACTTGCCCGCCATTGCGCCTACTCCCGCCTTGATCGAACAGTGTGGACGGTCGGCACCGTAGGGGCGATACGCGGGGAGAAGGGTTTCCGACACGTCGGGAAGAAGCTGGAGCTCGGATTGGTGGGGCCAGAGGATCCGCACGAGCTCGACGCGCTGGTCGTCCTCGGCCGAGGAGAAACACGGCCACCGCTTGACTGCTAGCGGGCCCGACGATCTTGCGCACCTTGCGTGCGGTGTGGCTTCGCTGTTCCAATCGGCGAGCTCGAGCAGTTCGAGCAGCTGTGCGAAGTAGGGAAGCAGCTCGTCGGAGCGCTCGGACCTGGCCTCGAGCTCGTCCCGGGTGACGATCCCGTACATCAGTCCCCGGAGTCGCCGCTCGGCTCGACAGCGGAAGAGCGCTCCTAGCCCTGCCGGCGTGGCGCCGTGGCGCCGCTGCGTCAGCTGGCGACCGTCCCAGACGCGCGGGCCGACTGCTCGACGGCGGCCCGTCGCTGGGCGAAGACTGTGAGGACCTGCCCGAGTTGGTCGACGTCTCGGCCGCCGCTGCAGTGGTCTGGGGCGGTGAGCGCAGCGATGAGGGTCGCCCCGGCGGTTGCCTCGTGCTCGAGCTGGTCGGCCAGGGCGTCGTGGCCGTGCGCGCGGAGCCGAGCCTCGATCGCGGCGCTCTGGAGGCGGGCTCGGCCCAGGTCGCGGTCGCGCTCGGTTGCGATCGCGGCGCGTTGATCGGCCTGCGCGTCGCGATGCGCGCGGACCAGCGCCTCCACTTCGGGCTGCGGCGGCTGCATCTCCTTCACCGACCCCATCTTCAGCAAGACGTGTGCTGTGTCGTTGCCGATCAAGAGTCGCAGGTTGTGTCGGTGTGCGGTGGAAGGCTCGCCGTATGCGAGCCACTGATGCACCGATGCCCTGCCGAGCACCGAGCGACGCTCTCAGGGTGCTTATCGCGCTTCGTCATGGGTGCCCGCACCCGATCGAGGAGGTGCGCCGCAACGGCCTGGGGCAGTTGACTTGTCGGCTGTGCCGCCGGCGGATCGGTGGATCCCCGGCGCGGGGGCAGTCCGCGGCTACTCGGGGGCGACGACCCGCAGCACCTGGATCGGGCGCGGGGCGATGAGCTCGCCCTCGTTCTCAAGCAGGCGCCCGCCCGACATCAGGCCCTCCGTCGCCGGGCGCATAGCGCCCGAGGCGTCGACCATCCAGGCGACCATCGGGACGGTGGTCGGCTCGTCGTTGGTGTCGAGTTCCACTGTCCAGCCCGGCTCGGCAGCCACGACCGAGTGCAGGCGCCCGGTGGGTACAAGCTGCACGAAGCCATCGAGCGAGTCGGCAGGGACTCGGCGTCCGGCGAGCTGGTCGACGACCAGCGCCTCCCCCTCAGCTGACCAGCCTTCGACGGGCCGGCCGTAGATCGTGGGCGCTTCCCGGAGCGGGTTTGCCAGGTCGGCAAAGTAGACCGGCCGCCAATCCGACAGCTCGCCGTCGTGCGGGCGGACGTACTGCGCCTCCCACCCGGTCGGTGTCCAGTCGTGCTCGGCGATGAGGCCACCGAACCTGCGGACCATTTCGGCGATCTCAGCCACGGCGGGCATTGTGATCACTCTTCCTCAAGGGCTGCCTGGGCCCGCTCGGCGTCGTGGGAGTGGGAAACATAGCGCTCCCGCTCGGCGACCTTGCGCCGGAACTCCCTCTGTTCTACGCATATGTAGTACAGTTTGCCACATGTCGGAAGTGCCGGTGCGCGAGCTGAACCAGAACACCTCCGCTGTGCTGGCCCGCGTCAAGCTCGGCGAGCCGATCGACATCACCGAACGCGGCACGGTCGTTGCCCGGTTGATTCCCGCCCAGGGCCACCCGCTGGGCGAATGGCTCGCCACCGGCAAGCTCATTCCGGCCACGGTCACCGGGCCGGCACCCCGTCCGCACGGTCCCGTTCGCCGTGACCAGGAGGCGGGCGAGCTACTTCGCGAGCTGCGTGACGAGGAACGCTACTGACACCTGCGATGATCTATCTCGACACCGCGGCGCTGGTGAAGCTGGTCCGCCCCGAACCGGAGAGCACCGCGCTGGCCGACTGGCTCGACGCGCAGCCCGACCAGCCGTGGGTATCCTCGGTGCTGGTCGAGGTCGAACTGCCCCGCGCGTTACGCCGGGTCGAGCCCGCCCTGCTCGTCGACGTACCTGCGACGCTGGCCAGGGTGGCCCGCTACCAGATCGACGAGACGGTGCGCGCCGCCGCCGCGGCCTACCCCGATCCCGACCTGCGGTCGCTCGACGCGATCCACCTCGCCACCGCCCGCGGCGTATTCGGCACGCACCTCACAGCGTTCGTCACCTACGACCGCCGGCTGCTCAGCGCAGCCGAGTCGGCCGGCCTTCCGACTGCACACCCTGGAGCGCACTGAGCGTCAGCCCGACCGCACGACCCCGGCGCCGCCCTCATCCCGAATGGCTCCGGGATGACTGCAGGCGGCCGCCTCGGTTGTGAACGTGAGCTCGGCCGGGTGCCCAAACGATGCACGTCGCGGGTCCGGCTCGTGCCAAAGCCGCTGGCGCGGCCCGTTGGTGATCGAGTTGCGCTGGTGCCTGCGTCCGAGTGCCCACATGCAACCCGGGAACCCGGCGCTATGACGAAACGGCAGTCAGAGGTAGCCCTGATCCGCCCTTCGACGCTGAGACGGCGAGAGTCGGAATGCGCGCAGCTGACGACCGCGGCCAGCGGATCCCGGTTCGCGCGATCGTCACTGTCTGCCGACTGCCGACGTTGAGCTCGGTCGGCTCATCCGTCGACCTGTCGACACGCGGGAAGCACAGCTGCGCGACAGTTCCTGTATCTGCGATCAACTTCGCTGGAACAGGAGCAGATGTGCTGCATCGGCGACAACGCCGCGCGCTGACGCCTGCTGCGACGAGTGCCCCCAGGTCGGGGGCCCGGCGGTGCCCATGCCGGGGTGGCGGAACCACCGATCTGCGCGGATCGTTGGACCCGAACGGGCGTCCGATCGCCGGTGATGATGTGATCTGCTGGTTCCGCGGACCGTGATGGACCGCGACACTGCACACGACACTGCACGCAACACTGTGGAAAGGGGTGCCAGGTGGCCGACGGCGATGCCGATCTGCCGAAGTCGATCCAGGGCGAGCAGTTGGAGGAGACGGGAATCGTCCGGGCCTCGGACGAGGACGTCGACCTCTACGTCGACCGCGTCTCCGACGAGGTGCTGGCGTGTCGGGAACGTGGCCGGCACCTGTTCCCGACGATCCGGCAGGCGGGGATCCATTTCACCGAGGTGGACGACGAGGGATTGTTCGTCCGCCGACTGACCTGCACGTGCTGCCTGCTCGCCGTCAAGGTGGAGCGGTGGGAGGGCGTGCGCCAGCGGGGTCGGACCCGGTTCCACCGGGTCGCCTCCAACCTGGAGTACCGGACCGGTCCGGACGGGCAGACCTACCTCGCCGAGACCGGTCGCGGCCGCATGACGCCGCGTCAGATCGGCGACTCGGTGGCCTCGAAGGCGCTCGCGGGCCAGACCCTTACCGCGCTGCGGAAGGCGGCCAAGGAGGCGGCGAAGGAGGCGGCGAAGGAGGCGGCGCAGGAGGCCGGCGGCGCGTCCGGGCGGCGGCGCCCGGCGCGGACCGGCGACGAGGCCGAGGCGGGCTGATCGATGGGCATCAGGGAGATCCGGTACTGCGACCTCACGGGCTCGGAGCACGATGTCGAGTCCCACGAGCTCAACATCGACCAGATGCGGGTGCAGATCGACCTCGCCGGGCCGGAGTACCGCAAGCTGCTGGCGCTGCTGCAGCCCTACATCGATGCGGGCCGCGTCGACGCGTCGATCCCGGAGCTGCGTCCGGCGAAGCGGGCCGG
Organism: Pseudonocardia kujensis; assembly: GCF_021283305.1. Lineage (GTDB taxonomy): Bacteria > Actinomycetota > Actinomycetes > Mycobacteriales > Pseudonocardiaceae > Pseudonocardia > Pseudonocardia kujensis. The sequence goes on along the minus strand of NZ_JAJSOK010000039.1, from coordinate 10,902 downwards.
GGGGCAGGTCAGCACGAGCACCGGCCTGACCGCCGAGGAGCGCGAGCAGTTGCGGCAGTGGGCGGAGGACAAGGGGATCGAGGTCCCGTCCAACAACCGGTTCAAGCGGTCGCTGGTCGAGCAGTGGCGCGAGGAGCAGACCGCGGATCAGCCGGCCTGACCGGTCGGTCCCGCACCGAGGCGACGCCGGGCGGTGCCCCGCGGCCGTGGCCGCCGGACACCGCCCGGGTCGTCGACGTCAGGCTCGCGCGGCGGGCGCCGCGGAGGTCTCCGTCGACCTGCCGAGGTCGAGGGTGGCGGTCTCGCGCAGGGCGAAGATCCTTCCTCACGGCGGGTGGTCGCCGTGTGCGCGGGCGGTCGCGACGAGCCGTTTGTCGGGCAGCAGGGGCCGGGGGAGGTCATGCCACCTCCCATAGGGGTCGTTCAGGGTCTGGTCAGGGGCGTATGTCAGCGGCGGTCACGTGGGGGCACATCGGCGCGCCGAGACTTCCGCCCTGTAGGGCTCCTCGATCTCGGACGTGAGAGCTGGGATTGTGCGCCGCCGAGGTCGAGCTATGTCGGGGGTCAGTGAGCCCTTTCCACTTGGCGTCAGCCAGCGTGGATGAGGACGAGGACGGCCTTGACGAGGTCGGTGACTCGGCGCGGGCAGCAGCGGATCTTGCGCAGGATGCGCCAGGTCTTGAGCTGGGCGTTCGCCCGCTCGCCGGGGCCACGTTGACGGGCGTGGGCGGAGTTGACGTCCTTCTGGTTTTCCGACAGGCGTCGCCGTCTACCGGTCGCGGGGTCCTTCGGTCGTCTGCGTTGGGGGACCTCGAACCCGGAGCCGTGGTAGCCGTTGTCCGCGATCACCTTCACCTGTGCGTCGCATAGCGCGTCGATGATGCCGTGATCGCGGGCGGCGCCCATGTCGTGCCGGGCGCCGGGCAGCGCGGGTGAGGCCCACACCGACCGGCCTGCCGGGTCCGCGATGACCTGCACGTTCATGCCGTGGCACTTGTGTTTGCCCGAGTAGTACGGCCGGTCGCGACCCGAGCCCATGCCGACCCGGTCCATGCGCAGCAGGGTGCCGTCGAGGATCACGAAGGCCTTGCGGACGGCGACCTCGACCGCAGTGCGCAGGTCGGGGGCGAGCGCGGCGAGGACCTCGATCGCCTCGTGGATGTAGCGAAACACCGTCGTCGTGCCGACCCCATGGCCGGCGGCGAGGTCGGTGTAGGTCTCGCCCTTGCGCAGGTGCGCCACCACCAGCAGCGCCTGCTCGCCCACAGACAGCCGCCGCCAGCGTGTCCCGACCGTCGAGAGGCGGTGTCGCAGCGCGTCGGACAGCGTGATGAGGGCGTGGTTGGACACGGACAACCCCGCAGGGTAGGAAGGCAACCGAAGCTCCTGGCCAGGACGTGTTGATCTAGTCAATCGCCCGTCTACCAGGAGCTTCACTCATTCCGGTGACGCCACGCCGTAGCAACTCACGCTCGCTTCCCGCCAGGTTGGAAAGGGATCAGTGGTCGTCCATATACGAGCGTGGCTGCGAGCGGGCCGGCGACGGTCTGCTGTCTCGCGGCTGAGCTCAAGGCCGCCGAGTGGTCCAAGGAGGGCTCGGCAGGGGCTGAGCCGGTGAGACGGACGGCTCAGGTCTGTGATGAGCTCCCGCAGCGGAGTGTCGAGAGTCCGCTTGACCTACTTGCACCCCGAAGGGGCCGTCTTCTCCGGTGGACCTGACCCGCCGGGCTCTCCATACGATGAACGACGCGAACCCAAATACGGGCCCGAGCGCGAGGGTGGCGTACGTCAGCAGCGTGGTGGCAACGTTGGCGGGAGACGACCACGAGTCAGGCCTGAAGAACCCAACGGACGCCCATATCAGAAGCATCAACAGGGCGAGATAGTAGAACACTCGAAGTAGTCTGAGGCCGCGGGATAGGGCCAGGTGACGAAGGAACAATCTGGAAAGCACCGCACCGAGGGTGATCGGCTGCCGGAAGGCCGGAGGCAGCTCCATCATGCGGCCATAGACCACGTCGAGGTCTCGTCTTGCGCGGTCTCGCACCGTAGCTGGCGGATGCGTACTCTCCTCTAGAGTGGCATGAGCCTTGGCCCATGCCTCGATCATGGTCATCTCCTCCTTGAGCTGCGCGATGTACCGCGCACGTACCTGATCCGCTCCCCGGCGGAGCAGCGCTTCCTTGAGCCAAACGCCCCCTACCGTGATGATCGCCGTCGCCAAGGTGCCGATTAGTGCGAGCGTCTCCCCGCTCAAGCCGCATCCCTCACGGCACGTAATCGTGCCGTTTCGCGCAAGCATGGCGTAACGGCCGAACGTGTGAACGACTGGTTGCTGTTGCCGCCGCTAGTCCAGCGTGCCCGTACGCGGGTCAGTACTGCACGGAAAAGGTGAGGCGGGTCTCAGGCGAGGCGTGATAGGTGAGGGTTGGGTCGACGAGCTGAGACATTTCTCCGACGCTCGGCCTGTGTTATTTGACGGCGAGTCGGGCTGAGGTTCCCCCGCTTGCTCGGAGATCGACGATCATGGCCGAAGGGCCGTGTAAGGAGTCTCCGTGGCAGCACCGAAGAAGTACCCCGACGAGCTGCGTGAGCGCGCTGTCCGTCTCTACCGGGAGTCCGACCCCAAGCCGGTGATCCGGCGGCTGGCCGAGCAGCTGGGCCTGCACCACGAAGCGCTGCGGAACTGGATCGCCAGGCCGAGGCCGACCACGGCGAACGCCACGACCGCACGACCACCACCGAGTCCGAGGAACTGCGCCGGCTGCGCAAGGAGAACACCGAACTGCGCCGGGTCAATGAGATCCTCAAGGCGGCGAGTGCTTTTTTCGCCCAGGAGATGGACCCGACAAGGAAGAAGTGGTGAAAGCCGTCGAGGCGCTGAAGGGCCGGTTCGGGATCGCCCCGATCCTGAAAGTCCTCGGTGTCGCCGCGTCGACCTACTACGGCTGGCTCGCTCAACGCGACCCGTCGCAGCGGCGCGGCGCCGACGCCGAGCTCCTCGAACAGATTCGCGGGATCCACGACCGCTCCGGGGCCACCTACGGCGCTCCGCGGGTACTCGCGACCCTGCGCCGCCGCGGACGCCACGTCTCCCGCAAGCGGGTCGAGCGGCTGATGCGCGAGCACGGGCTTCAGGGCGCGTTCCTACGCAAACGCTGGCGTGTCGCCTCGACCAGGCAGAACCCGCGCCACACCCCGGCACCCGACCTGGTCAACCGCGACTTCACCGCCGCAGCGCCAGACCGGCTGCTGGTCGCCGACGCCACCCGCATCCCCTGCGGGGAGGGCGTCTTCTGGCTGGCCGCGGTCCATGACGCCTTCTCCAACCGCATCGTTGGGTGGCGCTGCTCGGACCGCTGCGACACCGACCTCATCCCCGGCGCACTCGAGTACGCGGTCTGGACCCGCAACGTCGCAAGTGGACAAATAGTCCATCACTCGGATCGCGGCTCGAACGCCATCCTCAACCGGTCGTCGCAACACCTCGTAGCGGAGGTGTTGAATTGGGACGAGCGCCTGGTTGGGTCACGAAAATGACAGGTCGCCCGGCGATGGTGTCGCCGGGGCGGCCGCCCGTTGGGCGTTGCGAGCAACGCCGCGTGTTCTGGGCTGCGATCGCTCGTGGTGTGACGAGTACCGACGCGGGCTTGGAAGCCGGCGTGTCGGAAGTCGTGGGGAGCCGGTGGTTCCGCGAACGTGGCGGCGTGACCCCACAGGCGATCTTCAAGGCGGATTCGGGCCGCTATCTGTCGTTCGAGGAGCGCGAGCTCATCGCGCTCTGGCATGCCCAGAAGGTGAGCATTCGCGAGATCGCGCGCCGTCTCGGTCGACATCCGTCGACGATATCTCGCGAACTGCGGCGAAACGCCGCCACGCGAGGAGGCACTCTGTCCTATCGGGCGACCGTGGCGCAATGGCACCGGGACCGCCGAGCCGCTCGCCCGAAGGCAGCGAAACTGGTGGCGAATCCGCGGCTTCGTCGCTACGTCGAGGAACGCCTCTCGGGTCGGCTAGCCACCGAGGATGGCGTGAGTGTTCCGGGTCCGGCGGTGCCGTTCACCGGCCGCAACCGGGCCCGGCGAGCCGATCGTCGGTGGGGTCGGGCGTGGAGCCCGGAGCAGATCGCGGCGCGGCTGCGGCACGACCATGCCGACGACCCCACCATGCGGATCTCACACGAGTCCATCTACCAGGCGCTCTACATCGAGGGGCGTGGCGCGTTGGCCCGCGAGCACGTCGCCTGCCTGCGCACCGGGCGCCTTGCGGGTTCCCCGGTCGCGGACTTGGCGGGAGCGCCGCAACAACCGCGGGTTCATCGCCCCCGACCACACACTCGACCGGCGGCCCGCCGAGGTCGCCGAGCGCGTCGTTCCCGGGCATTGGGAAGGCGATCTGATCATCGGCTTGAATCGCTCCGCGATCGGCACGCTGGTCGAACGCACAACCCGCTACACCCTCCTGCTGCCCTTGCCGAGAATGGAGGGATTCGGCGCCCAGGATCGCGTGAAGAACAGTGCTCCTCTCGCCGGGCATGGCGCCCAAGCCGTGAAGGATACGATCATCGCCGCCGTCGCCCATCTTCCGGAGAGAATGCGTCGCACCCTGACTTTGGACCGGGGCACGGAGATGGCCCTGCACGCCGATCTGACTACCGAGACCGGGCTCGTCGTCTATTTCTGCGACCCGCACAGTCCGTGGCAGCGTGGGACGAACGAGAACACCAACGGACTGCTCCGGCAATACTTCCCGAAAGGTACCGACATCTCCCGGTACGGTCCGCTGGAACTGGCCGCCGTCGCCCACACATTGAACAGTCGACCCCGAAATAAACTCGCATGGCGAACCCCTCACGAAGCGCTCAACGACGTGCTATATTCGCGCCACTGAGCCGGTGTTGCGACCACCGGTTGAATCCGCCAGCTATACGTCTCTGCGATTCGGCCAGCGCCTCGAAGACCACGGGATTCTCGCGTCGATGGGGTCGGTCGGCGATTCCTACGATAACGCGCTCATGGAGAACTTCTTCTCCACACTCAAGACCGAGCTGGTCTACCGGAGATCCTGGCAGACCCGTGAGCAGGCCGAGAACGAGCTGTTCGCCTACATCGACGGGTGATACAACACCGAGCGCATCCAGGCCCGCCTCGGGTGGCTCTCACCGGATGAGTACGAGGCCACCTGGCACGCCCAGGAGAGCATCCTGGACGATCAACCCGCATCCCCCGCCGACGGGGCCGACCCGGCCCCAGCTAACCAGCACTCCGAGCTGACGGGGGAACCTCACCCTGAGCTTCCCCCGCTTTGCCGGAGTGTCTGAAGACTGGTTCCCTCGGCGGAGCCAGGAAGGAAGGCACTGGTGGCTGCACCGAAGAAGTACCCCGATGAGCTGCGTGAACGCGCTGTTCGGCTGTATCGGGAGTCCGACCCTCGTCCGACGTTCCGGATGCTCGCCGAGCAGCTCGGGGTGCATCACGAGGCCCTGCGCAACTGGGTGCGACAGGCCGAGGCCGACAAGGGCGAGCGGCATGATCGGCCGACGACCGACATGGTCGCCGAGAACCGCCGGCTCGCGAAGGAGAACGCCGAGCTACGGCGGGTCAACGAGGTCCTGCGCGCGGCGAGCGCCTATTTCGCCAGCGAGATCGGCCCGACCCGGAGGTGGTCATGAGCTTCGTCGACCATGTGCGCGACGCCCATGACTTCCCCGCCGGTCTCGTACTACGGGTCCTCGGCATCCCCGCCTCGACCTACTACGACTGGCGCGCCCGCCAGGCGAACCCGTCGCAGCGTGAGCTCGACGATGCCGTCCTGCTCGAGCAGATCGTGAAGATCCGCTCGGTGAGCGAGTTCGCCGCCGCCTACGGATCGCCGCGGGTGTGGCTGGAGCTGCGCCGCCAGGGTGTCCACGTGGGTCGCAAGCGGGTCGAGCGGATCATGCGCGAGCACGGCCTGCAGGGCGCGCACCTGCGCCGCGGCTGGAAGCACGGCTCGACCCGGCAGAACCCCGCGCACCGCCCGGCGCCGGACCTGCTCGAACGCGACTTCACCGCCTCCGCCCCGAACCGTGTCTGGGTGGCGGATCTGACCAGGATCGTCACCGGCGAGGGAGTCCTGTGGCTGGCCTCAGTGCGCGACGCCTTCTCCAACCGGGTCGTCGGCTGGGCCACCGACCCGCGCGCCACGACGGCGCTGGTGCTCACCGCGCTCAACCACGCCCTGCGCGCACGGGACCTACGCCCCGGACAGTTGATCTTTCACAGCGATAAGGGAGCCCAGTACACGGCGCTGCGGTTCACCCAGCGCCTGGTCGACGCGGGTGTCGCCCCGTCGACCGGGTCCACAGGGGACAGCTATGACAATGCCCTCGCCGAGAACCTGTGGTCCACGATCAAGATCGAGCTGCTCTACTGGCCCGGCACCACGTTTGCGACTCGCCGCGAGGCCGAGCACGCCCTGATCCGCTACCTGGACGGGTGGTACAACCCGCGCCGGATCCAGGCCCGTCTCGGCGGGCTCTCGCCCGACGAGTACGAAGACAACTATCGTCGCGCTCAGCCCGACGCAGACAGGTAACTCGCACTCCGGGAAACCGGGGGAAGCTCACCCGGCACAGCGTCCACCCAGCCACCTCGGCGCCGTGGAAACCTGCATCTAACGCAGGAAACCTACAGCGACCTGCGTCGAGACGACAGCTCCGGACACAGCGGCACGCGCACGGACTACCGCGCCAACGGGCCACCACCTGCAGCAATCGCGCCATCGCAGCCGGACGGGAGTACTTGCATCTACTGCAACTCCCGACCCTTGCCTTGCGGACCGATAATCTGCATTATGACAGTTCGAGTGGGTATTATTGCATCGGATGCACGACGTAGGACTCCTCTACGAGGAAGCTGATCAGTGTTGGGCGCTGCCTTCCTGACCTGCGGATCGTTCCGGCGACCTGCGCGCGTCGCAGCGGATGCCTGTCGAGGCATCGGGCTGATCCGCTGACGGTGTGCGATCCATGTAGATGTCGTGAACTGCTCGTCTGCCATGATGCGGTCATCGGATGCAAGATTCGGTCATCGAGTGATCGGACGGTGTGCGTTGGCGAAGGACGAGATCGGCCGCGTTGTCCCGTTGCGCGGCCTTGCGCCGTCCAGCCGGGCCGACGAGGTGCTGGCGGAGATGCTGACGGGCTGGCGGCATCAGCAGCTGGCCCGGAACTTGGCGTTCAGCACGATCGACTCCCGCGCCCGCGTGATTGCCCGGTTCCTTGATCACTGCAACGAGATGCCGTGGGCCTGGACGGTGAGCCATGTCGACGAGTTCTTCGGCGATCTCCGTGCCGAGCACCAGTTGAGCCGGTCCACCATCCGCGCATATCAGAACGGCCTGCGGCTGTTCTGCGACTACCTGACCGACCCGCGCTACGGCTGGGACGTCGTCTGCGAGGCGGCGTTCGGCACCCATCCCAGCGAGGTCGTCTTTGAGTGGAACAGCGCCGGCCATCACCAGGACAACGAGCAGGATCCCCGCAAGCGCGCTTTCTCCCGCTCCGAGCTGCAACGCTTCTTCGACCGCGCCGACGATGAAGTCGATCTGATCCGGTCCCGGGGCCGGAAGGGCTGCTACCGGCGTTCCGGGACGCGGTGTTGTTCAAGGTCGCCTACGGATGGGGCCTGCGGCGCAACGAGGTCCGGCACCTGCAGACGGTCGATTTCTCGCGCAACCCGCACGCGCGTGAGTTCGGCCGGTTCGGTCAGCTGCAGGTGCGCTACGGCAAGGCCCACACCGGCTCGGCCCCAAAGCGGCGCAGCGTGTTGACGGTGCGGGCCTGGTCGGCCGAGGTCGTCGAGCACTGGATCACCCGCGGACTCCCCCGGCTCAGCGACGGAATCGACCTGTTCCCCACCGAGCGCGGCACACTCGTGTCCGAGTCAGCGCTGGGTGCGCGGTTCCGCCGTTACCGTGACGAGCTCGGCCTCGACGACCGGCTCGACATGCACTCGTTCCGCCGCAGCTACGTCACCCACCTGCTCGAGGACGGGGTCGACGCGATGTTCGTCCAGCACCAGGTCGGGCACGAGCACGCGTCCACGACCGCGCTCTACAGCTGCGTCAGCAGCGACTACCGCACCCGGACGTTGCGCCACGCACTCGACACGGTCCTGCACGAAGCCCTTGCCGAGCAGCCATCAAGCCCACGGCAGGCCCGGTCAGGCCGGGCGGGATCAGGCCGGCCCGGGTCGGATTCGGTGGAGTCGGGCCCAGCGAGGAGCAGGCGATGAAGCGCGTGGTCGACTACCAGTGGCGGCTCAGTGAGCTGATGGCCCGCCGCGGCCTGCACAACAGCACCGACCTTGCCCCGCTGCTGCGCGAGCGAGGCATCGACCTGTCCCCCTCGCAGGTCTACCGGGTCGTCACTCAACGACCGGAACGGGTCTCGCTCACGCTTGTGGCCGCGCTCTGCGACATCTTCGACTGCGGCCCCGACGACCTGATCACCGTCACCGCCACCGACGCCCGGCGCACCCGCCGGACCTCCGACGGAGCCACCGCACCGAACGTCGTGGAGCTCAACGAGCTGCGTCCGTTGCGCGCCCGCATCACCCGAGATGACTGATCCGGCTGTCGCTCGCCGGCGGAAGGGTCGGCCGCGGACCAGCGGGACCGCGCACTGCGATCGCTGCGGCCGCGGCGCTGGCAAGCTGCGGACCCGCTGGCCCGAGGGCGGGATCTGCGGCACCTGCTTCCACGACGCCGTCCGCACCGTCGCTGCTGCGATCGTTGCGGCCACGAGGGCATGCTGCCCGGTCGCGACGACAGCCAGCTGCTTTGCCGCAGCTGCGCCGGCATCACCACCGACCTGGACTGTCACCGTTGCGGCGCCGAAGCCGAGCACTACCGGCGCAGGATCTGCGCGCGTTGCGCGCTGCGCGAGGACCTCACCACCGTCCTGGTCCCGACTACGCCGGCCTTGCCGGCCGCCGAGCAGCTGCTGCATGCGCTTTGCGCAGCGCAACGGCCCGAAAGCATCCTGACCTGGAAACGCCGCCCGCAGGTCGCGGCGCTCCTGGCCGCGATCGGCGCCGGCACCGTCGCGGTCAGCCACGACGCCCTCGACGCGCTTGCGAGCGGCCCGGTCGTCGAGCACCTGCGGGACCTGCTGGTCCACCACGGCGCGCTCCCCCACCGCGACCGCGACCTCGCCCGCTTCCGCCGCTGGCTCGACGACAGGCTGGCCGCGGCCGAGCCGTCCTGGGCCGCTCGCGCGATCGAGCAGTACGCCACCTGGCATCACCTGCGCGCGATGAACACCCAGCTCCGACGCGGAGAACCGTTGCGCGGCAAGGTTCACTACGCCAAGCAAGAGATCACCGAGATCGGCCGGTTCATGACCTGGCTGCAACAGCAGGACCTGACCTTGAACACCTGCACCCAGCAGCACCTGGATCGCTGGCTGGCCGACGGCCCGTCGACACGGTTCATCATCCGCACGTTCCTGCGCTGGGCCCGCCGACACCGCATCGCACCCGATCTCCACGTCGCCCGCCGGGTCCCGCAGTCCACCCCGACGTTCGCCGAGGAAGCCCGCCTCGAGCTCCTCGCTCGCTGCTTGCGCGACGAACCCGACACCCTCACCTACCGCGTCGCGGCAGTGTTGCTGCTGCTCTACGCCCAGCCACTGACCCGAATCGCCTCAATGCGCACCGAGCAGGTCTGGTCCACCTCGGACGGCCTGGTCCTCGTGCTCGGCGATGAACCGGCCGCGGTCCCGGCCCCGTTCGATCAGCTCCTGCTCGACCATCTCGCTCGACGCCCGAACCTCCAGACCGGCAGCCACTCCGACAGTCCGTGGCTGTTCCCCGGAACCCGCGCGGGTCAGCACCTCGCCCCGAACACCATCATGACCAGGCTCCGCAGCCTCGGGATCGACCTGCAGGGCGCCAGGAACGCGGCAATCAAGGCGCTGGTCCAGCGAGTCCCGCCACCGATCGTCGCCTCGCAACTCGGCTACAGCCCGGCCATCGCCCACCGTCACGCCGAACACGCCGCCGCCCCAGACAACCGCTACGCCGCGCTGATCACCAACCCACCCGCGAACTGACCACGCCCCGCTGACCTTTGACAGCAGCCGCCAACCTTCTCCTCGACCGTCCTTTGTCGGGGCCATATGCCACCGTTGATCCGACACGTTCTCCAGATCAGGAGTTGGGCCATGAGCACAGCGCACAACGGCGACGCGGTCGTCCACGCCGCGTTCCCCTACGACGGCCCACACAACGCCGACACGATCACCGAGGCTGCCTCCGCCGTCGCTGAGCTGCACCGATATCTCAACAACGCCACCCGGAGCAGCACGCTCACCGCATCGGAACTCGCCAGCACATTGCAATCGCTCAGCCGCGCCGCATCCGGATATCGCCAACTGCTCGATCAGCTGAGGCAGCAAGTCGGCCGACTTGAGCAGCACGGCGCGATCTATTCCGACCAGCATCCCGACGACCCGCAGGAAGCCGCGAAGCTCCGGGACCTGGCTCGGGAGACGCTCGACCGGACTCGCGCCGATGCCGACGCGCTACGACACGGCCTGGACACGGCCAGCGGCTATCTCTCCCGGCTCGGTCACCGACCGCCGACTGCCTGATCACGCGGCTGAATAACGTCAGCTCGAATACTGCCGGTCACCGGCACAACGTCACCAGTTGCATCTGCTGCGACCACTCACGCCTCCCTGCTTCCAGGCTGACATCGACGACGGCCACGCTCCTGGAGTCACGACGGAGGAGGGGGACTGTCCGAGGAACGGTGTAACTGGCTTCGGTGATGGCTAGTTTCCGTTGCTGGGGACGATACGGCCGGCGAAGGTGATCGCGAAGGCGTTCAGGGCCGGCTTCCAGCGCATCGCCCAGC
>NZ_JAJSOK010000038.1 GCF_021283305.1 Pseudonocardia kujensis | reverse complement strand
GCGGCCCGCCCGCCGGTCCCGCCGACGGCCGCATCGCCGAGCTGGACCCGCGCTGGCTGCGCTACGGCGTGCTCACCGCCGCCACCCCGCTCTTCGGGATCGCGGTGCTCGCCGTGGTGCTCGCGCTGGTCGACCGGCCGCTCGGCGGGCTGCTGCGGGCGATGCCGCCCGCGGTGCGGATCCTGCTGGTCGTGCTCGGGATCATGCTGGCCGGCACGGTCGTCGCGTTCCTGGTCTACGCCGAGACGTGGAGCGGGTTCCGCCTCGACCGGGAACCCGGCAGCACACTGCGCGTCCGCCGCGGGGTGCTCACCACCCGGTCGATCTCCCTGGAGGAGCGGCGGCTGACCGGCGTCGAGCTCGTCGAGCCGCTAGGGGTGCGGCTGGCCGGGGCCGCGCGGGTCGACGCGGTGGCGTCGGGCCTGCTGGTGGGCAGCGGCACCGAGAGCACCGAGCACCGCACCCTGCTGCCGACCGCGCCCCGCCTGCTCGCCGAGCGGGTGGTCGCGGTGATCCTCGGCGAGTCCCGTTCGCCGAGGGCCGCGGCGCTGCGCCCGCACCCGCCCGCCGCGCGCCGCCGGCGGCTGCGCCGGGCCGCACTCGTCGTCGGGCCACCGGTGGTGGCGCTCGCCGTGGCGGGCGCGGTCACCGGGACGCTGTGGCCCGTCCTCGTGGCCGTGGTCCTGCTGGTCGTCGGCGCCCCGGTCGGTGCGGCGGTCGCGATCGACACCTACCGCGGGCTCGGGCACGCGGTCGTCGGCCGCTACCTCGTGGTGCGCGCCGGGTCGCTGCGCCGCACCACGGTCGCGCTGCACCGCGACGGGGTGATCGGCTGGACCGTGCGGCAGACGATCCTGCAGCGGCGCAACGGGCTCGTCACCCTCGGCGCGACCACGGCGGCCGGCCGGGGCGCCTTCCACGCCCACGACGTCGACGCCCGCGAGGCGCTGCGGCTGGCGGGCGAGGCCACGCCGTCACTGCTCGCCCCGTTCCTGATCCCGGGCGGCGTCCCGGGCACCGTCGGGGGCTCGGTCGGAGGCTCGGTCGGAGGCTCCGTCGCGGGCTCGGTCGGAGGCTCTGTCGGAGGCACCGCCCCGGGCGTGGTCCCCGGCGCCCGCGCCGCGGGCCACCAGCCGTGCGTAGCGGTGCCCGGCCGCCAGCAGGACCAGCCCGGCGCCGAGGAAGGCCGCGACCCGCGCGAGACCGTCGAGTGCCAGCAGGTCGAACAGCACGAGCTTCCCGACCGCCGCCACCACGAGGACGGCACCCGCCGCCCGTAGCGCCGGCCGCGTGATCCCGCGGGCGAGCAGGACCAGCGCCGCGACCGTCCACGACACCGTGACGAGCGCGTGCCCGGCGAGGAAGCCGGCCCGGTCCGGCGACACGAGCAGCGCCGCGGTCACCACCGTGGTGGTGGCGCCGTGCAGTGCGACGAGCGCGAGCGGGACCCACAGCAGCGCGGTGCGGGCGTCGGCCCGGATCACCCCGGTGCGGCCCGCGCCGGCGAGCGCCGCGACCGCCGCCGCGAGGACCAGCACGGCGAGCACGAGACCGCGCAACGGCACCGGCAGGGCGGGGACCGCGGTCGGGTCCGGCAGCGCGCCGGCGAGCGCACCGAGGTAGCCGATCACCGCGAACCCGCCGCCGACGAGCAACGCCGGCCGACTCCGCGCGACGGTCCCCGCGACGAGTACGACCACCCCCTCGCCGAGCAGGACCGCGTCGAGGGTGCCGCCGTCGAACGCGACGACGGTCGCCACCAGCACCGCGACCGCACCGGCGGCCAGCGCCGTGAGCCGCACGACCGCTCGACCGGCCGGGAACACGAACGCGAGCAGGGCGACGGCCGCGAGCAACGCCAGCCCCGCACCGGGCCAGGGATCGGTCCGGGCCGCGAGCGCCAGCAGGGGCAGCGGGGCGGCTGCGACCACCCAGGCCACCGCCACCGGGGCGGTCCGGGTGCCCGGACGGTCGAGCAGCAGCGTCGGCACGAGCCCGACCACGAGCGCGGCTGCTGCGGCCGCGGTCGCGGGCCCGAGCGGCTCGGCGTACGGGCCGACGAGACCGTAGAGGGCGGGAGCGGTGGCCGCCGCCGCGGCGAGCACGCCCCAGCCGCGCCGCACCACCGCCGGCACCGCGGCGGCCTGCAGCACCACGACCAGGGCGACGAGCAGCGGCCCCGGCCCGTCGGCGACGAAGGGGGCGAGCAGGGCCGCCCCCACGACGGCCCCCACCGCGAGCGCCTGCGACCGCCAGCGGTCGGCCAGCGCCACCCCGCCCGCCGCGACGGCGAGCCCGGCGGCCAACCCGGCGACGTCCGGCACGAGGTCGTAGAGCGCGGTGGCGGCGGCGACGGTGAGGAACAGCGCCGTGATGCCGGTGCCCGCCAGGGCGAGCGCCCCCGTCCGCGCCTCGGGCCGCCGGTGCAGCCGCAGCGCCAGGCCGACCAGCACGCCGCCGAGGACGACGCCCGCGGCCACCCGTCCCGGCGGGGAGAACCACCCTCGAGAGGCGGCCAGCACCAGCAGCAGCACGACGCCGAGCAGCGTCACGACGGCGCCGGTCACCGCCAGGAGGGCGGGCCCGGAGAGCCGGGCCCGCAGCCGGTCCGCCAGGGTGGGTGGGCGCGGCCCGATCGGCGCGGCATACGGGAAGCCCTGGTGGGCGGCCTGCGCAGGGGGACCCCACGGTCCACCCACGGGCGACGGCGACACACCCGACGGTGGCGTCCACAGCGTGGCCACAGGATCGGTGGTGTAGTGCCGCGACACGCGCGGCGGGACGGACGGTTCCGACGCGTCGGCGGACGGTCGCGCGGCCCCCGTCGCACCCTCCACCGGCCCCGCCGGAACCACTCCGTCGGCCCCCTCGGCCGGACCTCCACGCAGCTCGGTGACCAGCGCGTTCACCGTCCCGCCGAGCTCGTCGACCCGCCTACCCAGGCGGGTGAGCTCGGCCGCCACGGACAGCAGCCGTTCGTCGAGCGCGGGCGGTCGACCGGTCGGTTCGGACATACCGCTGAGCCTGCCGCCGATCGGACGCGTCAGGATGCGTACGACTACGAGGATCGGGTCACGACACGGTCACGCTCCCCGACCGACCCGATCCCCGGCGAGTGAGATCGCGATCACCCGTAACCGGGGTCGCGGTGCCTCGTTGTCCCGATTGGAGCGGACCTGTCTGGAGGTTGTGTGAGCGCCGTAACGCCCGCCCGTCCGGCCTCGTCGCCGGTGCCCCCCGGGGCACCCGGGGCGCCGCCGTACCGCGGACCTCGGCCCGGCGGCCCCGGGCAGCACCCCGGACCGGGCCCGCGCCCGGGTCCCTACGGGCCCCCGCCCGCCGGGTACCGGCCCCCGCCCGGGGCCGTGCCGCCCGGCGCCATGGCTCCCGGGCCCTTCGCGCCCCCCGCCGGTCCGCAGGCACCGCCCGCCGGGTTCCGCAGGCCGCGGCCCCGGCCGTCGCCCCGCCGCTCGGCCAATCCGGCCGTGACGGTCGTGGTGCCCACCCGCAACGAGGCGCGCAACCTCGAGGTCGTCCTGCCGCAGATCGCGGCCGTGCGGCCCGCGGTGCACGAGATCATCGTCGTGGACGGCAACTCCACGGACGACACCATCGGCACGGCGCGTCGCACATTGCCGTGGGTGCGTTGCATCACGCAGACGCGCAAGGGCAAGGGCAACGCGATGGCGTGCGGTTTCGCGGCGGCGACCGGCGACGTGATCGTGATGTTCGACGCGGACGGCTCGGCGGACCCTTCGGAGATCCCCGCGTTCGTGTCGGCCCTGGTGGCCGGCGCCGACTTCGCGAAGGGCACGCGCTTCGCCGCGGGCGGTGGCAGCGACGACATCACCCTGCTGCGCCGCACCGGCAACGCGGGGCTGAACGGCGTGGCCAACGCCCTGTTCGGCACGTCGTACACCGACCTCTGCTACGGCTACAACGCCTTCTGGGCCGACCTGCTCCCGCTGCTGGAGCTGCCCGACCCGGGCGAGCCGCAGCCGGAGGACGGCACGATGCTGTGGGGCGACGGGTTCGAGATCGAGACCGTGCTCAACTGCCGCATCGCGGCCGCAGGCCTGAAGATCACCGAGGTGCCGTCGGTCGAGAAGCAGCGCATGTTCGGCGAGACGAACCTGAGGACCTTCGCCGACGGCACGCGGGTGCTGCGTACCCTGCTCTCCGAGCACCGGCGCGCCGACAGGCGGAAGAACTGACCGCACGAGACGTCGGCCGCCGGCGGACCGCACCGGAGGACCCCGCCCCGTGAACCTGTTCGAGCCCGCACCCGAGCCGCCGGTCACCGCGACCGTGGTCGTCTGCGTCTACACCGAGAAGCGGTGGGCCGACATCGTGTCGGCCGTCGAGTCGGTGCAGACGCAGGACGTCCTGCCGGTGGAGACGATCGTGGTCGTCGACCACAACGAGGGGCTGCTCGAGCGGGCCCGCGAGGCGTTCCCGCGGGTGCAGGTCGTTCCCAACGCGCACAAGCAGGGCCTGTCGGGTGCGCGCAACACCGCCGTCGAGATGGCGACCGGCGACGTCGTGGTGTTCCTCGACGACGACGCCACCGCCCGACCCGGCTGGCTCCGCGCCCTGCTGGAGCCCTACGCGGACCCGGCGGTGATCGGCGTCGGCGGCGTGGCGCACCCGCGGTGGCCGGTCGCCCGTGCCGCCGTCGACGACTCGGGCCGCCCCGCCACGCTCCCGGGCGCACCCGGCGGGCGGGACGCGACCGGTGAGCTCGACTGGGTCGTCGGCTGCACCTACACCGGCCAGCCCACGGAGCAGGCCGAGGTCCGAAACCTCATGGGCTGCAACATGTCCCTGCGCCGCGAGGTGTTCAAGCGGGTCGGCGGGTTCGCCGAGGACATCGGCCGGATCGGCAAGAACCCGCTGGGCTGCGAGGAGACCGAGCTCTGCATCAGGGCCCGGCAGGCCTACCGGGCCGACGGGCGCGAGGTGAAGATCCTCTTCGAGCCGCGCGCGGAGGTCGACCACCGCGTCTCGGACGACCGCGTCGACTGGTCCTACCTGCGCCGCCGCAGCTGGGCGGAGGGCCTGTCGAAGGCGGCCGTCTCCAAGCTCGTCGGGCAGGGCGACGCGCTCTCGACCGAGAGCAAGTACGTGGCGACCGTGCTGCCCAAGGCGTTGATCCGCGAGGTCAAGGCGAAGCGGCCGGTCTCCGCGGCCGCCGTCGTCGTCTGCCTGGGGTTCACCACCGCGGGCTACGTCCGCGGCAAGCTGCCCGGCGCCACCTCGCACGTCTCCCTCCCCGCGGCCGACGGTGCATGAGACCGCACCGACGGTCGGCACCACAGGCACAGGGTCCATGGTCGGCTCCGCAGGCTCCGCCTCCGGATCGAGGGACGGCTCCGCAGGCTCCGCCTCCGAATCGAGGGACGGCTCCGCAGGCTCCGCCTCCGGCGGGCACCAGCGCATCCCCTCCTTCGTCCACCAGCGCAACCGGCTGAGCGAGGGCCAGCAGCACGCCTGGGACCAGTGGTGGCCGGAGTACGGCGGCGACGTCGCTGCGGTCGGCCGGCTCGACCCCGCGGCCCTCTTCGGACGCGCGGCGCCGGTGGTCCTGGAGATCGGCTCGGGGATGGGCGACGCCACCGCCGCGATGGCGGCCGCGTCGCCGGAGGTCGACCACGTGGCCGTCGAGGTCTACGAGCCCGGGCTCGCGCGGCTGCTCATGCTGCGGCAGGAGGCCGGTCTGGAGAACCTGCGGCTGCTGCGCGGCGACGCCGTCGACCTCCTCGAGCGCGCGACCCCCGAGGGTCTGCTCGACGGCATCCGGATCTTCTTCCCGGACCCTTGGCCGAAGCGGCGGCACCACAAGCGCCGGCTCGTGCAGCCGGACTTCGTCGCGCTCGCCGCGTCCCGGCTGCGCCCGGGCGGGTGGCTGCACCTGGCCACGGACTGGGAGCACTACGCGCTGCAGATGCGCAAGGTGTGCGACGCCTGTCCGCTGCTGCACCGCGCGCCCGACACCGGGCCGGACGGCTGGCTGCCCCGGCCCGACGCGCGTCCGCTGACGAAGTTCGAGCAGCGTGCGGTCCGCGAGGGGCGGGCGATCCGGGACCTGCTCTACCTGCGTTAGACCGGGCCGCGTCGGTTCGGGCCGTGGTGGTTCCGTGTTGGTCCGTGTTGGTCCGTGTTGGTCCGTGTTGGTCCGTGTTGGTCCGTGGTCGTCAGTCGAGGGTCGGCGCGGGCAGGTGCGGTACCGCCCGGGACCGGCCCCGGAACTCGGCGACGACCTCGCCGGACCCGGTCCGGACCGTCACGTCGTAGAGCCCGGACCTCCCGACGAGCGCGCGCTCGACGGCCTCGGCCTCCAGCTCCTCGCCGAGCCGGGCGGCGCGGAGGAAGGCGACGTCGCCGCCCGAGGCGACCGTCGAGACGCCGTGGCTGTTGCAGGCGAAGGAGAACGCCGCGTCGGCGAGGAAGAACAGGTAGCCGCCGTGCGCGATGCCGTGCCCGTTGACGTGCCGGTCCTCGACCGTGAGCGCCGTCCGCGCCCGTCCGGGCCCCACGTCGACGAGCCGGATGCCCGCGCCGCGGATCGCCTGGTCGTGGTGCTCCATCGCCTTCGCGACCCGCGCCGCGGTCGCCTGGGGGTCCGCCGCGGGATCGACCGCTCCGTTCGTGCTCACCCGGTCAGTGTGACGGGCCGCCACGGGCGTCGGAGTCGGGATAGGGTCACGGGCATGCGCACCCACCCTCGGGAGACCCGGACCCCGTGACGTCGACCGGCCCCCTCCCGCGCGTGCTGCTCGTCTGGGACGCGCCGAACATGGACATGAGCCTCGGCTCGCTCCTGGGCGCGCGGCCCACCTCTGCCTTCCGCCCGCGGTTCGACGCCGTCGGCCGCTGGCTGCTCGACCTCGCCGGCCCCGACGCCGTCGCCGAGGCCTGCGTGTTCACCAACGTGGTGCCGGGCTCGACCGAGGTCGTGCGGCCGTGGGTCGAGGCGCTGCGCAACGTCGGGTTCGCGGTCTTCGCCAAGCCGAAGGTCACCGAGGACTCGGACATCGACGACGACATGCTCCGGCACATCGAGATGCGGGAGCACGAGGGCCACCTCCGGCACGTCGTGGTGGCCTCCGGCGACGGCCGGGCCTTCCGGGAGCCGCTCGAGAAGCTGATCGAGCAGCAGACGGACGTCACCGTGATCGGGTTCCGCGAGTACGCGAACTTCGCGCTGAACTCGGAGACGATCTCCTTCCTCGACCTCGAGGACATCGACGGCGTCTTCCGCGAGCCGCTGCCGCGGATGACCCTCGACACCCTGCCGGACACCGGCGCCTGGCTGCCGCCCTTCCGGTCCCTGCGGTCGTTGCTCGATCCGCGCCGGTGACCACCGGGGGCGAACGCTTCGCCGCGCCCGTCGTGCTGACCTGCGGGCCGGGGTTCCCCGTGCTGCGCGACGCGGTCGTCGACGTCGGGCCGGACGGGCGGATCGCCCACGTCGGCCCGCGGGCGGAGGCCCCGGCTGCCGAGGGGCCGGTGCACGAGCTGCCCGGCGTGCTCCTGCCCGGCCTGGTCAACACCCACTGCCACACGCCGATGCTGTCGCTGCGGGGGATGGGCGGCGACCTGCCGCTGATGTCCTGGCTGCAGGACGTCATGTGGCCGGCCGAGGCGAGGTTCACCGACGAGCACGTCCGGGTCGGGATGACCGCGGGCGCCGTCGAGCTGCTGCGGACCGGCTGCACCACCTCGGTGGAGATGTACTTCGTCGCCGACGCCGTGATCGAGGCCGTGCTCACGGCCGGCTCCCGGGTGCTGCTGACCCCGGGGATCATCGCCGCGCCCGGCTGGGACCGGCTCGGCACGTGGGAGGAGATGCGCGACGACGTCTCGGCCCGGATCGACGCCGACGGCCTGCGGTCCGGCCCGCACGAGCGGGTCGAGCTCGGGTACGGACCGCACTCGGCCTACACGCTGCCGCCCGAGGCGCTGACCACGACGGCCGAGGCCGCGCGGGAGCGGGGGGCGCTGCTCCACGTCCACGTGGCCGAGTCGCGGCAGGAAGACGTCGCACAGCGGGAGGAGTACGGCTCCGTCCCGGCCGAGCTCGCCGCCGTCGGGGCCCTCGGTGGCCGGGTGCTCGCCGCACACTCCGTCCAGCTCTCCGAGGAGGACGTCGCGCTCTACCGCCGACACGGCGTCGCGGTCGCGCACTGCCCGGGGTCCAACGCCAAGCTCGCGGCGGGGCTCGCCCCGGTGGGCGACCTGCGACGGGCGGGGATCCGCGTCGGGCTCGGCACGGACGGACCGGCCTCGGGCGACGACCTCGACCTCTGGCACCAGGCCCGGCTCGCGGCGTTGTTCGCGCGGGTGCGCGAGGACGACGCCGCCGCGCTCACCGCGGCCGACGTGCTGCTCATGGCCACCCGGGACGGCGCCGAGGCGATCGACCGCAGCGACATCGGGGTGCTGGAGCCCGGCCGCTGGGCGGACCTCGTGCACGTCGACCTTGACGACCAGGCCTTCGTCGACCCCGACGACGACGCCCAGCTCCTGTCCAACCTCGTGTGGGCCGGCGGGTCGCGGCTGGTCCGCGACGTCTGGGTCGCGGGGGAGCAGGTGATCGACGACGGCGACCCGGTCAAGGTCGACGCCGAACGGGCCCGGGCCGATCTCCGTGCCGTCGCGGCGCGGCTCCACGCGTGAGGCCGCCGTCGTCGACACGATGTGGGTGAACTGGTGGGGCGGGCAGCAGTGCCGGCCCCGGCGCACCGACCGCCCGCTCGACGAGGCGGGCGTCGTCGCCGCCGTGCGCCGCGCCGCCGAACGCGGCCTGACCGTCCGCCCCCTCGGCTCCGGCCGGTCCGACAGCGCCCTGACCCTCACCAACGACGTGCACGTCGACTGCTCGGCGCTCACCGGCGTCGCCGCCGTCACGTCCGACACCGTCCGCGCCCGGGCGGGCGCGACCATCGCCTCGGTGCAGGCGGCGCTCGCAGAACGCGGCCGGGCGCTGGCCCCGCCCACGCACGGGCCGCTCGCCACCGTGGCGGGCGCGATCGCGACCGGGACCCACGGCGGCGGCGCGCGGATCGGCTCGCTCTCCGACCAGGTCGTCGGGCTGCGGCTCGTCGACGGCACCGGGCGGGTGCGGAAGGCGGAGGACACCGAGCTGGACGCGCTGCGCACCGGGCTCGGGGCGCTCGGCGTGGTGACCGAGGTGGAGCTGCGCACCGTGCCCGCCGAGCAGGTGGAGGCCCACGAGGAACCGGTCGTGGCCGAGGAGGCCCTCGCGGTCGGCGGTCCGCTCGACACGCACCGGTTCGCGGCGGTCGAGCTCCACCTGCCCAGCGGGGAGGCGCTGCTGCGGTGGGCGGGGCCCGTCGTCGACCGCGAACCCGAGCCCACGACCGGGGGGCCGGTCGAGGCGATCGGCCGGGTCGTCACGCGGCTCGGTCACACCGCGTCGGCGCAGTGGTCGGCGCAGCGCTCCCGCCCCGCACCGCGCTGGGACGGGGTGGTGACGGGGCTACCGCACGAGCTGCTGCCCGATCCGCACCCGGTCCGGGGCGGGTTCACGGAGTGGGCCCTGCCGCGCGAGGCGCTCGCCGCCGCGATCCGGGAGCTCGGCGCCGCGACCGCGGCGCGGGACCGGGAGGTCAGGCGTCCGATCGAGGTGCGCACGGGCCCGGCCGAGACGGGCTGGCTGCACCCCGCCCACGGCCGCGCCACCGCGTGGATCACCGTGCGGACCCACCGCGGCGACGACCACGGCCCGCTGTTCCGGCTGGTCGGCTCGGTGCTGGAGGGAATGGGCGGGCGGCCGCACTGGGGCGGGCGGCACGACTGGACCGCCGCCGACCTCGCCGTGGCCTATCCGGCGCTGTCCGATTTCCTGGCCGTGCGGGACCGGTTCGACCCGGACCGCCTCTTCGGCGGCGACCACCTCGAGGCCCTGCTCGGCCCCTGACCACCAGCCGATTCCGCGGCGGGCTCCGCGCGTCATGGAACCATGACGCGATTTCGCAGGCGGTTTTCGCGCGTCATGGAACCATGACGCGATTTCGCAGGCGGTTTTCGCGCGTTATGGAACCACAACGCGCTTCTGTTGCCGGCTTCTGCGTTATGGAGCCATAGTGCGGATTCTCGGGCGGTTTCTACACGTTATGGAGCCAAAGTGCGATTTCACGCCCGACTTCTGCGCGTTGTGGAACCATAGCGCGATTTTTTGGGCGGTTTCTGCGCGTTATGGAACCATGACGCGGCTCCGGCGGCCGGTTCGGCGCAGTGCGCGGCTCCCTGTGCCGACGACGAGGGCCGGTGGTTCCGCGATCCGGTCACTCCCCCGGACCCCGGGCCCACCGGCCCCCTGGTCGACGCCGATCCGCTCCCCAGCCGACCGACGTCCGCCGCGGCCCGAAGCTGCCGCGGTCAGTTTCCTGATCACCGGTCCCTCTCGGTCCCGGGTACTGCTTTCCTTCATCACCGGGACTCCCCAGCCCCGGGGTCTTCGTCCCGGCGTCAGTACGCCAGGTGGTGGTGCCCCGACCCGGACCCGACGGCCCGCCGGTGGTGGCGCCCCGTGCGCGACGACAGCTCGCCCAACGCCTGCGGACCCGTGTCCGTCAGCGAGGTGTACGCCGGGGCGGCGGGCGCGTAGGTCGGGACGTGCGCGGCGTAGAGCGGCGCACGGTCGTAGCCCGCCGACACCGGGGCCGGCTCGGGCTGCCGCACCGACTGCCGCACCGGCTGCGACACCGACTGCGGCACCGGCTGCGGCACCGACTGCGGCACCGGCTGCGGCATCGGCGGCTGGACGGGCGGCGTCGGAAGCGTGGTGCGGGTGGTCAGCGCCGTGTAGGCCTGCACCGGGATCGGCGCGGTCAGCGGGTCGCGGCGGAAGTCGTCGAGCGCCTCCGCCGAGCGGCGGCCGGGCCGGCGCGCCGGCGCCTGCCGGGCGGTCTGCTCGGTCTGCCGGCCCCGCCAGCCGCCGACCGTGAGGGCGTGGAAGATCGGCGTCTCCGCTGCGATCTCGGTCCGGCTGGCGTGGCGCCCCGGGAACGGACCGGTGTCCTCGACGCCCCGCACCCGCACCGTGGCCTTACGCCGGCCGACCGCCCCGTCGAGGGCTCGCTCCCTGTCGGTCACGCCCCGCACCTCCGTCATCTCTCCACCTCGCGTCGTCCGTGTGCCGCGCGATGCTGCCATCGGCCCTGTCCCCACAGGGCCGTTCGGCCGCACACACCACCCACAACGGGGTCACCACTTCGGGGAAACGGGTCGGGTGCGGTCGTTACCCGCTTTCGGGCCATCTCCAGCCGTTCGGGTGGTGTGGCGGTGCACGGGAGCCGCCGTTGTCGCTCTCCGCGTCCGGTGGAGCCACTTTCGGGACGCTCGGTGACGCCTCGCCGGGGCTTGCGGAGCCCTCCGGACGCCTTCCGAGGTCCGGGGACCTGCGTCTCCAGCTCGACCTCACCCGATCGGGACGAACGGTCCCGCCGGCCGCCCCGGGCGCCGTGGAGACGATCATCGGAACGGCGCGGGACCGGCGTCCGCGCCGGCTCCGCTCGACGCCGTCGCCGCTGGTCCCCGCGCCACCGACGACCGGGCACCCGGACCCGTCGGCCGCCACACCATCGGGCGTGATCGACGCCGCCCGGCGTGTCGGCCCGGGGGTCCGCGGCCCAAGATCACTACGGTTCTGCGTGTCACCGCAACCACCGCGTCTCTCGCTGCGTCACCGCTGTCTCACCCAACTGAACCAGTGACCGCTCAGGAGACGGTCAACTACACGGGTGTAATTCAACAATCCGTAACCGAAGGCACCCAGCGCTAGGCCAATACGGTGCACCCCGCAACTCCTGGTCACTGGAACGGAGCAGCCGCGTCCTCCCCCGACGACATCACGCACGATCGGCCCGCGGCGCGATCGGCGAGGGGCTACCGTGCGCGGATGACCGACGATCGGGCGGCCGCGACCGGCCCGGAGATCGAACCCGCCGACGCCGGGGTCCCACCGCGCACCCCGGAACCTGCGGGAACCCCGGTCCCGCCGCCGTCCCCGGTCGTCCCCGAACAGCGCAGCCGACGCGACGCGGCCTCGTACGTGCCCACCCCGTTGCGGGTGACCTCCGAGGTCGCGGCCCGCGCCCTGATCATCGCCGCGGCGTTCGGCCTGCTCGTCTTCCTGGTGATCCAGCTACGGGTCGTCGTCATCCCGGTGGCGATCGCGACGCTGATCTCCGCGCTGATGGCGCCGGTCGTGCACTGGCTGGTCGCGCGGCGGGTGCCGCGCGGCCCGGCCGTGGCGATCACGATCGTCGCGGGGTTCTGCGTCATCGGCGGGCTGCTGTCCTTCGTGGTCAACACGTTCATCGGCGGCTTCGCACAGCTGCAGGAACAGCTCACGGCGAGCCTCACCTCGATCCAGCAGTTCCTGGCGCGGCCGCCGTTCAACCTCAGCTCCGAGCAGCTGCGCAACATCCCCTCGCAGATCGGGCAGGCGCTCACCAACAGCCAGGCCAACCTGACCTCCGGCGTACTGACCACGGCCGCGACGATCACCGAGGTCGGCGCCGGCCTCGCGCTCACGCTGTTCACGCTGATCTTCTTCCTCTACGACGGCCGGCGGATCTGGGTCTTCCTGCTCAAGGCCGCACCGCGGGCGCGCCGGGAGAAGGTCGACATCGCCGGGCGACGGGCCTTCGCCACGCTCGTCGGCTACACGCGGGCCACGGTGCTGGTCGCCTTCGTCGACGCGATCGGGATCGGGATCGGGCTGTGGGCGGTCGGCGTGCCGCTCGTCGTCCCGCTGGCGGCGCTCGTGTTCCTCGGTGCCTTCGTGCCGACGGTCGGGGCGGTGGTGAGCGGTGCCGTCGCCGTGCTCATCGCGCTGGTGGCCAACGGGCCGATCCCGGCGGTGATCATCCTGGCCGTCGTGATCGGGGTCCAGCAGCTGGAGGGGCACGTGCTCCAGCCGCTGCTGCTCGGCCGGGCCGTGCGGCTGCACCCGCTCGCCGTGGTGCTGGCGGTGGCCGGCGGCGTCGTCGTCGCGGGGATCCCCGGCGCGCTGCTGGCCGTGCCGCTGCTCGCGGTGCTCAGCGCGGCGATCCGCTCCTTCGTCCGCGACGACGAGCCCCCGGCCCGCACCATCAACGCCGTCGACCCGCACGAGGCCAACGCCGAGACCGCGCACCGCATCCGGGTGCCCTCCTGGTGGAGCCGGGTCCAGAGCCGGCTGCGGCGGTCGGGCTGAGGGCACGCTCCGCTCGAGGGGCACGATCCGCCCGAGGGCCCGCCCGGGCGGAGGCCGGCACGGGCTGACGTGCCGATCCCGGCCCGCGGCGGGAGGATCGGGCGGGTGCGATACCTGATCACCGGTGCGACCGGGTACATCGGCGGACGGCTGGCCCCCCGCCTGCTCGAGGAGGGCGGCGCCGACGCGGAGGTGCGCTGCCTGGTCCGCGATCCCGGCAAGCTGCGCGACGTGCCGTGGGCCCGGCACGCCGAGATCGTGCAGGGCGACCTGCTCGACGCCGAGAGCGTGCGCCGGGCCTGCGAGGGCGTCGACGTCGTCTACTTCCTCGTGCACTCCCTGACCGACCGGGACTTCTCCGCCCTCGACCGGCGGGCGGCGCTCCTCCTCGCCGAGGCCGCCCGCGCCGCCGGCGTCCGGCGGATCGTCTACCTGGGCGGCCTGCACCCGGACGGGCCGCTGTCCGAGCACCTCACCTCACGTGCCGAGGTCGGCGAGATCCTGCTGCGCAGTGGCGTTCCGACGGCGGCGCTGCAGGCGGCCGTGATCCTCGGCTCGGGCTCGGCGAGCTTCGAGATGCTGCGCTACCTCACCGAGCGGCTGCCCGTGATGCTCACGCCGCGCTGGGTGCACAACCGCATCCAGCCCATCGCGGTCCGCGACGTCCTGCGCTACCTGATCGGCGCCGCCCAGCTGCCGCCCGAGGTCAACAGGACCTTCGACATCGGCGGCCCCGACGTGCTCACCTACCTGGACATGATGCAGCGCTACGCCGCGGTGGCGGAGCTCCCGCGGCGCCGGGTCGTGGGCGTCCCGGTGCTCACGCCGCAGCTGTCGGCGCACTGGGTCAACATCGTCACCCCGGTGCCGAAGGGCATCGCCGCGCCGTTGATCGAGTCGCTGGTGCACGAGGTGGTGTGCCGCGAGCAGGACATCCTGCACTACGTGCCGGACCCGCCCGAGGGCCGCATCGGCTACGACCGGGCCGTCCGGCTGGCCCTTGCGAAGATCCGCAACGGCGACGTCGAGACGCACTGGTCCGGCGCCGCCGTCGAGGGCGCGGCGTCGGACCCGCTGCCGAGCGACCCCGACTGGTCCGGCGGAAGCGTCTACACCGACGACCGCGAACAGCCCTGCTCCGCACCGCCCGAGGAGCTCTGGCGGGTCGTCGCCGGGATCGGGGGCGAGCGCGGCTGGTACTCGTTCCCGCTGGCCTGGTCGGTCCGCGGGTGGATGGACCGGCTCGTCGGCGGCGTCGGGCTCGCCCGCGGTCGGCGCGATCCCGACCGGCTGCACACCGGCGACGCGCTCGACTGGTGGCGCGTCGAGGAGATCGAGGACGGCACCCTGCTCCGGCTGCGCGCCGAGATGAAGGTGCCCGGGCTGGCCTGGCTGGAGATGGGCGTCGGCCCCGACCCCGGCGGCTCCCGTTACACCCAGCGCGCGGTCTTCGTGCCGCACGGGCTCGCGGGCCACCTGTACTGGTGGTCGGTCGCGCCCTTCCACGGCATCGTCTTCGGCGGCATGGTCCGCAACATCACCCGCACCGCCGAACGCGCGGCCCCGCCGGTCACCGGGGCCGCGCGCAGGGTGTCGTAGGGCGGAGCTCGCAGGTCAGAGCTCGCACGTCAGAGCTCGCACGTCAGAGCTCGCAGGTCAGAGCTCGCAGGTCAGAGCTCGCAGGTCAGAGCTCGCAGGTCAGAGCTCGCAGGTCAGAGCTCGGACAGGCCCGCGTCGAGGCGGTCGATCTCGGCGAGGTCGAGCTCGAGCTCGGCGGCGCGGCAGTTGTCCTCGAGGTGCGCGAGGTCGGCGGTGCCCGGGATCGGGAGCATGACCGACGACCGCTGCAGCAGCCACGCGAGCGCGACCTGCGGCGCGGTCACACCGTGGGCCCACGCGATCTCGGCGACGGCGCCGCCGGGCTCGGCGAGGGCGCCGGCCGCGACCGGGTGCCACGGCAGGAAGCCGATGCCGTTCTCGGTGCAGTAGCGCAGGACGTCGTCACTGGCGCGGTCGATGAGGTTGTAGCGGTTCTGCACCGTCGCGACCTCGACGACGCCGCGGGCCTGCTCGATCGTCTCGACCGAGACCTCGGAGAGGCCGACCTCGGCGATCTTGCCCTCGGCCTTGAGCTCGGCGAGGACGCCGAACTGGTCCGCGGCCGGGACCGTCGGGTCCACGCGGTGCAGCTGGAACAGGTCGATGCGCTCGACGTCGAGCCGGCGCAGGCTCAGCTCGCACTGCTGGCGCAGGTACTCGGGCCGCCCGCACGGCGTCCACTGCCCCGGCCCCGGACGCAGCTGGCCCGCCTTGGTGGCGATGGTCAGCCCGTCGTACGGGTGCAGGGCCTCGCGGATCAGCTGCTCGGAGGTCTCCGGCCCGTACGAGTCCGCGGTGTCGACGAGGTTCACACCGAGGTCGACGGCGCGACGCAGCACGTCGAGCGCGGCCTTGGGATCGTCGGGCGGACCCCACACCCCGGGCCCCGTGATCCGCATCGCCCCGAAACCCAGGCGGTGGACCGCGGGCCCCTCGCCGATCCGGAACGTGCCGGCAGCAGCCGCGGGGCCGGCGCCCTCGGCGGCCTCGTTCTGCGAGATGACGCTGGTCATGGCACGAGCGTGGCACCGCCGGTGTCCGCGTCGCCGCCGATCGTGACCAGCACCGCAGGGGTCACGGCGGTCACGTGCGTCCGGTTGCCGCCCCTGCGCCCGCCCGTTAACTTCGCGCCGTGGCCACGATCTCGCCGCTGGCCGACGCCGTCGACGCCCTGGTGCACGACGGCGCGGAGATCGCCCTCGAGGGGCTCGGTACGGCGGTGCCCGCGGCCGCCGCCCACGCGATCCTGCGCCGCAGGTCGCGCGAGCTCACCCTCGTCGGCGCCGCGCCCGGCCCGGCCGGGGACCAGCTCGTCGGCGCGGGATGCGTGCGCAAGCTCGTGTTCTCCCGACTCGACCCCGGCCTGCAGCGGATCCGGGACGCCCTGGTCGCGGGCTGGCCGGCGCCGCTGGAGATCGAGGAGCACACGCAGGCCGGGATGGCCGCGCGCTATGTCGCGGGCGCCTCCGGGCTGCCCTTCGCGACCGTCCGCGACGGCTACACCGGCACCGATCTCGCGGCCGTCACGCACGTCGCGACGGTCCGCTGCCCGTTCACCGGCGCGGAGCTCACCGCGCTGCCCGCCCTCCGGCCCGATCTCGCCGTGGTGCACGCCCGGCGCGCCGACCGGGCCGGGAACGTGCAGCTCGGCGGGGTTCCCGGGCTGCGCAAGGAGGCCGTGCTGGCCGCGCGCCGCGCCCTCGTCACGGTCGAGGAGGTCGTCGACGAGCTCGAACCCGAGCACGGTGCCGTCGTCCTGCCGGCGTTCGCGGTCACCCGGATCGCGGTGGTGCCCCCCACCCCGCGGGACGGGGCCGCCTGCGACGACGCCGTGGACCGTTCCTGGGCCGGCGTCTCGGGCGACCGGACCCGCTTCACGAGCTGGCTGGAGGAGATCCGCGCGTGAGCGACCAGATGCTCGTCACCGCGGCCCGGATGCTGACCGACGGCGAGGTGTGCGTGGCCGGTTGCGGACCGGCCCGGCGGGCCGCCCGGCTCGCCCGCGCCGTGCACGCGCCCCGGCTGACCGTGCTCGGCGACGACGGCACCGTCGACGGCGTGCCCGCCGCGGCCGCCGGCGTCGCCGATCTGTCCGGCTGGCTGCAGAGCGGTCGGATCGACGTCGGCCTGCTCGTCGCCGACCAGGTCGACGCGTTCGGCAACGTCAACACCACCGTCCTCGGTGAGTACGACGAGCCCACGGACCGGCTGACCGGTGCGGGCGCGGCGGCGGAGATCGCGGCTGGCGCAGGTCGGGTGGTCGTACTGCTGCCGCACCGGCTTCCCGCCTTCGTGGAACGCGTCGACTTCGTGACCGCGCCCGGCGCGCTGGCCGGCCCGCTCGACCGAGCGCAACTGGGCCTGCGGGGGGCGGGGACGGTCGCCGTCGTCACGGACCTGGGTGTGCTGCGGCCCGACCCCGCCACCGCCGAGCTCGTCCTCACCGAGGTGCACCCGGGCGTCACCGTCGACCGGGTGCGCGCCGAGACCGGCTGGCCGCTCGAGGTCGCGGACGAGGTGGGCGTCACGGAGCCGGCCACCGCCGAGGAGGTCGCCGCCCTGCGGGGCGGATGACAGGATCGGGCCCATGACCGACCTGCTCCACACCCGGACGGACGGACCCGAGGACGGGCCCGTGCTCGTGATGCTCGGCTCGCTGGGCAGCACGCTCGACATGTGGGAGCCGAACCTCCCGGCCCTCGCCGACCGGTTCCGGGTGATCCGCATGGACCACCTCGGGCACGGCGCCTCGCCCGTCCCGCCCGGCCCGTACACGATGAAGACGCTGGCCGAGGCCGTCCTGGCCACGCTCGACGCGCTGGGCGTCGAGCGCGTGCACTGGTGCGGCCTCTCGCTCGGCGGGATGGTCGGGATGTACCTCGGCTCGGAACACCCGGACCGCATCGCGCGGCTCGCGCTGTGCTGCACCTCCGCGGCGTTCCCGGATCGCTCGATCTGGCGGCAGCGGATCGAGGCCGTCGAGGCCGGCGGTACGGCGCCGATCGCCGCAGGGATCGTCGAGAAGTGGTACACCCCGGACTGGGCGGCTCAGCACCCGGACGTGGTCGAGCGCGCGATCGGCTGGGTCGCGGACTCGCCCGACGCCGGCTACAAGGCCTGCTGCGAGGCCATCGAGGTCTGGGACCACCGGGACCGGCTGGGTGCCGTCGCGGCACCGACACTCGTGATCGCCGGCGACGAGGACCGTTCGACCCCCGTGGAGCCGCACGCCCGCACGATCGCCGAGGGCATCCCGGGGGCGCGGCTGGAGGTGCTGCGCGGCGGCCACCTGGCGACGATGCAGAGTGCGGAGGAGACGAACCGCCTCCTCCTGGAGCATCTGGCCTGAGCCGATCTAGGGTGTGTCCGGCCGCGTCTGCTGGGGCGCGGTCAGGGCCAGGCCGAGCGCGGCGATGGCCATGAGGATCCCCGCGACGACGATCGGCACCGCGGCCGCCGCCCCGCCGAGCACCAGCAACAGGAGGCCGCCGCCGAGCAGGAGCGTGGGCAGGAATCCCGCGGCGTGGACCGAGCGGCGGGTCGCGGAGTGGGCGGTCCGGGCGGCCGGGACCGGCCGAAGTCGCCGGACCTTGCGGCCGAGCGCGCTGCACCGCGCCACGAACAGCGGATCGCCGGACATGAGGCCCTGCTCGATCAGGGCGAACTGGCTGCGCTCGCGGTCGCTGAGCATCGGTCGGGGTACCCCCGGGTTCACGAAGGCCTGGTTGGGGAACGGGCGTCCCGCTCGCCGTTGAACCGGGTGCACCACGAACGAGTGTATGTGACCGAATCGTGACCTT
Source organism: Pseudonocardia kujensis (assembly GCF_021283305.1). GTDB lineage: Bacteria > Actinomycetota > Actinomycetes > Mycobacteriales > Pseudonocardiaceae > Pseudonocardia > Pseudonocardia kujensis. Next base: position 49,123 of record NZ_JAJSOK010000038.1, on the reverse strand, counting down.
GGCCTCGGGTGTGACGGGACCGAGGATGTGATCGCCGCCGCGTGGTGAGGGGACCCTTCCCCTTTACATGCACGATCACGCATGGGTAGCGTGCGCGGTATGGGAACGGGTCACGGGCACGGCCACGGCGCCGGCGGGGCGGGAGGCGACCGCCGCAGACTGGTCGCCGCGCTGCTCGTGACCCTGGCGTGTGCAGTCCTCGGCGCCGCCGGCGCCCTGCTCACCGGCTCGCTCGCCCTGCTCGCCGACCTCGGTCACCTGCTCACCGACGCCGGGGCACTCGCCGCCGCGGCGGTGGCGTCCGTGCTCGCCGCCAAGCCGGCGTGCCACCACCGGACCTTCGGCCTCGGCCGGGTCGAGGTGCTCGTGGCGGGGCTCAACGCCGTGGCGCTAATCGCAGTGGTGGTGTGGGTGGCGGTGGAGGGCGTGTCCCGGCTCTTCGCGCCGGCGGAGATCCCCGGCCTGCCGCTGCTGGTCATCGGCGCGGCCGGGCTGCTCGGCAACGTCGTGTCGCTGGCGATCCTCGCCGGTGGCGACCGCGGCAACATGAACCTGCGCGGGGCGATGCTGCACGTCCTGGGGGACGCGCTGGGCTCGGTCGGGGTCATGGTCGCGGCGGTCGTGCTCGTCACGACGGGCTGGCCCTACGCCGACACCCTGGCCTCGCTGCTCATCGCCGCGTTGATCCTGCCCCGGGCGCTCGGCCTGCTCCGCGAGGTCTGGCACGTGCTGCTCGAGGGCACGCCGCCGGGGATCGACGTCGCCGAGGTCCGCTCCACGCTGCTCGCCGTGCCGGGTGTGGCCGACGTGCACGACCTCCATGTGTGGGCCATCAACGACCGCACACCGTCCCTGTCCGCGCACCTGGTGGTCACGGGGAAGGCCGAGGACGCGACGGGCTGCGGGGCGACGGTGCTCGACCGCGCCGGTAGCGCGCTGCGCGACCATTTCGGCCTGAGCCACAGCACCCTGCAGCTGGAGCGGCACGCCCACGTGGGGCACGAACACACCTGCCACTGATCCCGGGCGAAGATCCCACTATGGATCCATGTCGCGATCTACCGCCCGACTTCTCGGCGTTAGGGATCCATAACGCGGATTTTCACCGGGATCTGCCGCATTACGGTTCCTAACGCGGCGGTGGACGCGGATCAGCCGTGGGCGAGGTCGGCGAAGCGGCTGTAGTGCAGCTGGTGGGCCACCGTGATGGTGTTGGTGGGGCCGTTACGGTGCTTGGCTAGGATCAGGTCCGCCTCGCCCGCGCGCGGGTCGTCCCGCTCGAACGCGTCCGGCCGGTGCAGCAGGATCACCATGTCCGCGTCCTGCTCGATCGAGCCGGACTCGCGCAGGTCGGAGATCATCGGCCGCTTGTCCGTGCGCTGCTCGGGACCGCGGTTGAGCTGGCTGATCGCCACCACCGGCACCTCGAGCTCCTTGGCCAGCAGCTTGATCTGCCGGGAGAACTCCGAGACCTCCTGCTGGCGGGACTCGACCTTGCGCCCCGAGGTCATCAGCTGCAGGTAGTCCAGGATGATCAGCTTCAGGTCGTTGCGCTGCTTGAGCCGGCGCGCCTTGGCCCGGATCTCCATCAGCGTCAGGTTCGGCGAGTCGTCGATGAACAGCGGCGCCTCGGAGATCTCCGACATGCGCCGCGCCATCCGCGTCCAGTCGTCGTCGCTCATCCGGCCCGCACGCATGTCCGCCAACCGGATCCGCGCCTCCGCCGACAGCAACCGCATCACGATCTCGGACTTGCTCATCTCCAGCGAGAACACCGCGCTGGTCATCTGATGCTTGATCGAGCAGCTGCGGGCGAAGTCCAGCCCGAGCGTGGACTTGCCCAGACCCGGCCGCGCCGCGACGACGATCATCTGGCCCGGGTGCAGCCCGTTGGTGCACGCGTCGAGATCGGCGAACCCGGTCGGCACGCCCAGCGACACCCCGCCCCGCGAGGCGATCGCGTCGATCTCGTCCATGGTCGGCTGCAGCAGCTCCTCGAGCGCGACGTAGTCCTCGCTCGTGGACCGCTCGGTGACCTCGTAGATCGCCGCCTGCGCCCGGTCGACGACCTCCTCGACCTCCGCGCCCTCGGCCCCGTGATAGCCCAGCTGCACGATCCGCGTGCCCGCCTCGACCAACCGGCGCAGCGTGGCCTTCTCCGCGACGATCTCGGCGTAGTACGCCGCGTTCGCCGCCGTGGGCACCGTCGCGATCAGCGTGTGCAGATACGGCGCCCCACCGAGCCGGATCAGCTCGCCACGGCGCTGCAGCTCCGCCGACACCGTGACCGCATCGGCCGGCTCACCGCGGCCGTAGAGGTCGAGGATGCAGTCGTAGACCGTCTGGTGCGCGGGCCGGTAGAAGTCGTCCGGCCGCAGCACCTCCACCACGTCCGCGATCGCGTCCTTGCTCAGCAGCATCCCGCCCAACACGGACTGCTCGGCCGTGAGGTCCTGCGGGGGTTGGCGGTCGAACGGGTTCGGGACCACCCCGCCCGCGGAGTCCCCGCCCTGACGACCCTCGCCGTCGCGGACGGCTCGCGGCCGATTGGGACGGTCATCCGTCACCGCCACCCGACGTCACCCCCTGTCACCACGTGGCCCCATTCTATCGAACATGAGTTCGATACGCAGGCCGGTTCTCCCGGCCGCGCGACGAGCGTCCCGGCCCCGTCGCACCCGTTCGGGGTCACGCCCTCGGGTGGCGTGCGACGAACGGTTCGCGGGGCGGGCGGCGATCGTCCACGCGGCCCGGGCACGTGACGCTAGGCGAGTCGGCGCCAGGGCCCAAACCGGCATGTGGACAACCCTGGGGAGGGCGTGGGGACGGAACGGGGACAGGGCAGGCGGGCCTCCCCACCGACCTGTGGACACCGTGGGGACAACCCCAGCTCAGAGCGCTTTCCCGCAGATCAGGGCACTAGAGGCCGATGTGGACAACTTTCTTTTCGATCCGTCCGGCGCGTCCCGTTGCGGGCGTGTCGGACCCGGTCGACACCTGTCCACCCGGCGCAGCCGGGCGCTCACCGAGCGACGCAGGCGTAACCTCTGCGTGTCGCTCCCGCGCGTCGGACGGTCGATGTGCCACCGCTCGCCGCGGGCACTCCCGGGGCGCTCTGCGAAGATCGACACCGAGGGCGATCCCGGCCCCGAGAACGCCGCGAGGGCGGGACCCGGTCGACTCGACCGCAATCCCGCCCTCGTGACGGAACGTGACGGACCTGGTCCGCCGATGCCGATCTCAGGCGGCGACGACCGCCACCTGCAGGTCGGCCGAGACCTCCGGGTGCAGGCGCACCTTCACCGGGTGGGTGCCGACCGACTTGATCTGCTCGCCGATCTCGACCGCGTGCCGGTCGAGGGCCGGGCCTCCGGCGGCGCGCACGGCGTCGACGATCTGGGCCGGGGTCACCGAGCCGAAGAGCCGGCCGGAGTCGCCCGCGGCCTTGGCCTTGACGGTGACCGACAGCTCCTTGAGCGAGCCGGCGACCTCCTGGGCGTGGCCCAGGTCGCGGATCTGCCGGGCCTTCTGGGCGCGACGGATCTGCTCGACCTGCTTCTCGGCGCCCCGGGTCGCGACGATCGCGAACTGGCGCGGGAGCAGGTAGTTGCGGCCGTAGCCGTCCTTGACCTCGACGATGTCGCCGGGCGCGCCCAGGTTCGGCACGTCGGCCGTGAGGATGAGCTTCACGGTGCTACTCCTTCCTCAGGTCAGCGAGCGGTCGAGGTGTACGGCAGGAGGGCGACCTCGCGGCTGTTCTTCACCGCGACGGCGACGTCCCGCTGGTGCTGCCGGCAGTTGCCGGTCACCCGGCGGGCCCGGATCTTGCCGCGGTCGGAGATGAACTTCCGCAGCAGGCCGGTGTCCTTGTAGTCGATCTCCTGGGCCTTGTCCTTGCAGAACGCGCAGACCTTCTTCTTCGGCTTGCGCAGGACGGGCTTGGGCATTGCTGGTGCTCCTGGATGTGCTGGTCCGCGCGGTCAGGCGCGGGTGTGGATCGAGGTCAGAACGGGGGCTCGTCGTCCGCGGCGGGGCCACTGCCGGCCGGCGGGGCGGAGCCCCACGGGTCGTCGTAGCCGCCGCCACCCTGGCCGCCGCCACCGCCACCACCGAAACCGCCGCCGCCACCGCCGCCGCCGAAGCCGCCGCTGCCACCGCCGCGGCTGACCTTGTTGACCTTGGCCGTGGCGTACCGCAGCGAGGGGCCGACCTCGTCGACCTCCATCTCGATGACGGTGCGCTTCTCACCCTCGCGGGTCTCGAACGACCGCTGCCGCAGCCGGCCCTGCACGATGACGCGGGCACCGCGGGTGAGCGTCTCCGCGACGTTCTCCGCGGCCTGGCGCCAGATGTTGCAGCGCAGGAACAGCGCCTCGCCGTCCTTCCACTCGCCGGACTGGCGGTCGAAGGTGCGCGGCGTGGACGCCACCGTGAAGTTGGCGACGGCCGCCCCCGAGGGGGTGAACCGCAGCTCCGGGTCGGCGGTGAGGTTGCCGACCACGGTGATCACAGTCTCGCCGGCCATGGGGGCCTCCTCAGCTCGCGGCGGGGGCGGGCGTGCGCGCGGGGGCGGCCTTCGCGGCCTTCTTGGGCTCCTTGCGCAGCACCTTGGTGCGCAGGACGGACTCGTTCAGACCCAGCTGGCGGTCGAGCTCGGCCACGGTGGCCGGCTCCGCCTGCACCTCGAGCACCGCGTAGATGCCCTCGGCGTTCTTGGCGATCTCGTAGGCGAGGCGACGCTTGCCCCAGACCTCGACCTTCTCCACCGAACCGCCGTCGGAGCGGACGACGTTCAGGAAGGTCTCCAGCGACGGCTGCACCGTGCGCTCGTCCAGGCTCGGGTCGAGAATGACCATGAGCTCGTAGTGACGCATGAGAACCACTCACCTCCTGTGGACTGGAACGGCCGCGGCGCTTCCGCGGCAGGAGGTTCTCACCCCGCACCGACAGAATCGGGCCGGCCCGGGAGACGGGGCTCCGGGTCCGGCTCGCCTCGGCGGCCCGGGTGGCCACCGGTCGGAGCGGTTGGACACGAGATTACCAGCGCGTTTCCGCCGGTCCGGCCCCGCCCCCGCCATCGTTCGCGGGCGTGAACGGTCCGGTCCGCTCGGGCACGGGCAACCGCGGCGGGCGCAGGTGGGGGTGCCGGCGGCGGTCGGCGGTCCCACCCGGCGTCGGGGCGGCCCGGCGGCATCGGCTCGACCCGGCGCAGGTCCGCCGACCAGCCCGCGGCGGGCGTGCGGGAGTGCGGGAGTGTCGGTGGGGGTCACTACCCTCGTCGGCATGCTCATCGGTGCCCATGTCCGCGACGACGACCCCCTCGCCGCGGCGGCCGAGCGGGGGGCGGAGATCGTGCAGTTCTTCCTCGCCGACCCGCAGGGGTGGAAGAAGCCGCAGCCGCACCCGCACGCCGAGGCGCTCGCCGCCGGGGAGGTCGCGACGGTGGTCCACTCGCCGTACGTCGTCAACGTGGCCTCGCCGAACAACCGCATCCGCATCCCCTCGCGGAAGCTGGTGGTGCAGCACGCGGAGGGCGCGAAGGCGGTCGGCGCGATCGGGCTGGTCGTGCACGGCGGGCACGTCACCAGGGACGAGGACCCTGCCGTCGGCGTCGACAACTGGCGCAAGTTCGTGCAGCGCCAGGAGGACGAGGGCGGCTTCGCGGTGCCGGTGTTCATCGAGAACACCGCGGGCGGCGACAACGCGATGGCCCGCAAGTTCGACGCGCTGGCCCGGCTGTGGGACGCGGTGGGCGAGTTCGGCGTCGGTTTCTGCCTCGACACCTGCCACGCGTTCGCGGCCGGCGAGGACCTGGTCGACGTCGTGGACCGGGCCAAGGCGATCACCGGCCGGATCGACCTGGTGCACCTGAACAACTCGCGGGACGAGTTCGACTCCGCCCGCGACCGGCACGCCAACGTCGACTCCGGGACCATCGAGCCGGCGGTCCTGGCCGCGGTGTGCGCCGCGGCGGACGCACCGGTCGTGGTGGAGACCCCCGCCGAGGGCCAGGCGGCGGACATCGCGTTCCTGCGCGAGAAGCTCGGGCGGTGAGCGGGAGCGCGGCCGCGGGCTCCCCGGCCGCGCGGCCCGACGACGCGGGCGCGCACGACCCCGGCCCGGCCGGCGGCCCCGCACGCGCGCCCCTCGGCACGGCGGGCCTGGTCCTGCTGGTCCTGCTCACCGGCCTGACCCTGGTGCTCGGCTACGCCAACAAGGCCCGCTGCACCGGCCCGGAGTTCGACGCCGCGGGCCGGTCGGGCCCCGACCACGTGGTCCGGCAGTACCGGGACGTCTGCTACTCCGACATCCAGAAGCTGTGGCTGGGCCGGGACGTCGACCAGCACGTGTTCCCCTACGTGCACGGCTCGATCACCCCGGACGGGCAGCTGCAGGGCGGCACCGTCGAGTACCCGGTGCTCACCGGCGTGCTGATGTGGCTCGGGGCGCTCGGTGTCTCGACCGACGCCGGCTTCCTGCTCGCCTCCGCGCTGCTCCTGGCCCCGTTCGGGCTGGTCACGGGCTGGATGCTGGGGCGGCTCGCGCGCTGGCGGGCGCTGCTGTGGGCGCTCGGTCCGCCACTGGTGCTCTACGCCTTCCACAACTGGGACCTGCCGGCCGTCGCCTGCGCCGTCGGCGCCGTGTTCGTGCTGCACGGGCTGCGCGGGGAGGTGCCGCTGCGGACCCGGGCGACCGGGGCCGCGGTACTGCTCGGCCTGGGCTTCGCGATGAAGCTCTACCCGGGGGTCTTCCTGCTGCCGCTGGGGCTGTACGTCCTCACACGGGGTCGCCCGCCCGGCGCGGGTCCCGACGTCGCGGGCGCGGTCCGGGTGTGCCTCGCCGGCGTCCTCACCGCCGTCGCGGTGAACCTGCCCTTCGCGGTGCTCGGCTTCCCCGGCTGGGCGGCCTCGTTCACCTTCCAGCAGCAGCGCCCCATCGACGTCAGCACGAACTCGATCTGGTTCTGGGGCGTCCGGCCGCTGATGGCGGACCTGGGCCTCGGCGAGGAGTTCGGGGCGGTGTCCGACGTGCTGTCGCCCGTCCTGGTGCTGCTGTCCTTCGTGGCGGCGGCCGGCGTGGGCCTGCTGCGCTGGCGACGCGGGGCGGTCTACCCGTGGATCGGGGTCAGCGGGGCGATGCTCTGCGGCTTCCTTCTGCTGCACAAGGTGCACTCGCCGCAGTACACGCTCTGGCTGCTGCCGTTCCTGGTGCTGCTGCGGGTGCGCTGGGGCTGGATCGCGGCCTATCTCGCGGCCGACGCGCTCATCGGCGTCGGCATCTTCCGCTGGTTCTACCTGCTCGACGTCCGGGCCGACTCGGGGATCGGCGCCGGCTTCGCCGCCCAGGCCGTGGTGCTGGGCGTGTGGGGCAAGGCGGTCCTGCTCGCGATCCTGTTCGTGCTCTTCCTGCGCACGCCCGCGACCGTGGTCGCCGGAGAACCCGGGGACCCGGGGGAACCGAGGGAACCGGACGGACCCGGCGGGCCGGGCGAGGTCAGCGCCAGGCGAACACCGGCTGCTCCAGGTGGTCCACCCGCGTCGGGCGGCCGTGCAGCAGCAGCTCCCGGGCCTGGTACAGCACCGCCCCCGTCGGCGCGTGCACGAACCGGTCGAACAGCGGCACCTGGATGACCGGCGCCTCGGACTCCGGGATGGTGAGGAAGCGCGGCTCCACGTCGATGTCCGCCAGCGGGATCCGGTACAGCTCGCCGACCTCGTCGGGGTTCGGGGTCAGCTCGCCCACCGCGCCGCCCCAGAGCACCACCGGCGTGATCACGTAGCCGGACCGGGTGGGGTAGTCGTCGAGCAGCCCGAGCACGGCCTCCTCGCCCAGCGCGAGCCCGACCTCCTCGAGCAGCTCCCGGCGGCCGGTCTCGGTGATGGTCTCGCCCGGGTCGCAGCGCCCGCCCGGCAGTGCCCACTGGCCGGAGTGCCGGCGCAGGGTGGCGGCCCGCCGGGTGAGGAGGAAGGCGAGCCCGCCGGCGAGCCCGTCGCCGCCCGTGGTGACCAGGGTGAGGGTGACGGCGGAGCGCTTGAGGTCCGGCCGCTCGACGGCCCGCCGCTCGAAGCCGGCCAACCGCTGCTCGACGGCCGCGCGCAGCGCCGCGACGCGGTCCCCGGAGTCGGCGCCGACCCCGCCCTCACCCGTTGCCATGCTCCGGACTCTGCCCCACGCGGACCCGGCGCGCGGGCCGCTGTGACCGCTGTCGCAGCGGCCAGTCCGGATCACGGTTCGGGTCGCCCGCGCGCACCGGGTCCCGCGAGGGCCGCAGGATCGAGCGCACGACGAGCACGCACAGCAGCACGACGACGGCGTCGCGGAGCAGGACCGCGCCGAGGAACCAGTCCGGGGGCAACCCCTTGTTGTCCGTGCCGACGTAGAAGAACATCCGCGGCACCCAGACCAGCGCGTCGACGGCCATCCACGCGAGCAGCAACCGCCAGCGCGGCAGCGCGAGCACGGCCAGCGGCACCAGCCAGAGCGAGTACTGCGGGCTCCACACCTTGTTGACCAGCAGGAACGCGGCGACGACGAGGAACGCCAGCGACGCCAGCCGGGGCGGCCGGGGCGCCTTGGCGGCCAGCACGACCAGGCCCGCGCAGGCGGTCACGAGCAGCGCGGCGGTCACCGCGTTGAGCGTGTTCGGCGCCTGGTCGGCGTGCAGCGGGCCGTCGAACCCGCTCCAGCCCGTGAAGTAGGACAGCGCGTAGTAGAGCGAGTCGGGGTCGGCGGGGCGGGTGCGGTTGAGCCGGAAGAACTCCCACCAGCCCGTGGGCCAGGCGATCGCGACGGGCAGGTTCACCACCAGCCAGGTGGCGACGGCGGCGCCGATCGTCCGCCACGCCGTGCCGAGCTCGCGGCGGCGGGCGGCGACCAGCAGCACCGGCAGCAGCAGGAGCAGCGGGTAGAGCTTGGTGGCGCCGCCGAGCCCGAGCAGCAGCCCGCCGAGGACCGGCCGCCGGCGCGCGATCGCGAGCAGCCCGGCGCAGGCCAGGGCGACGGCCAGGGCGTCGAAGTTGGTGAAGGCGTGCACGGCCACCAGCGGCGAGATCGCGACCAGCGCGGCGTCCCACGGCCGGTCCGGGCGCAGCCGCACGACCGCCCACACCGCGACGATCCAGGCGAACGCCAGGCCGACCGCGACGAGGTCGAAGTACACGACGACCGACAGCGCCGTCGGCAGCGGGAGCACCGCGGCCGCGGCCTGCCAGCCGTCCGTCAGCCGCGCCGTCGCCCACTGGTAGAAGCCCGTGAGCACCGGATACTCCATGTACCGGGTCTGCGGGGCACCGGCGGCCGAGGTGTCGGTCCACGTGTCGCGGTACGGGACGGCCGACGGGTCGTCGAGCCGCTCGATGCCGTACAGCGGCACCGTGTCCGAGTAGCACAGGGCCACGTACTGGCGGTTGTTCTGCCAGTCGAGCGCCAGCTGCCCGTCGTCCGTGCGGTACTGCTGCAGGCACGGGGACTTGCCCAGCCAGCCCAGCGCGAGCATCACCACGGCGAGCAGCAGCACCACCCGCAGCGGGGTCCAGAAGGCGGCACGCCCGACGAGGGCGTGCCGGCCGAGGGGCCCGCCGATCACGCGGCTGGCCGCCGCGACGAACGGCTCGGTCCACGTCGGGACCACCCGGGACGGCGTGTGCGACGGCTCCGTCCGGCGGGTCGGCCGCCGGACCGCGGGCGACCCGGACGACGCGGACGACGCCGTGTCCCCGGGGGCGACCGGCGGGGTCACCTAGTTGTCGCCGCCGTCGTTGCCGCCGTCCCCGTTCCCGCGGCCGTCCCCGGAGTTCCCGTTCCCGTCGCCGTTCCCGTTGCCGTTCCCGTTGCGGGAGTTGCCGTTCCCGTTTCCGTTGCGGTTCCCGTTGTCGCCGTTGTCGCCGTTGCCGCCGTTGTCGCGGTTGCGGCGTTGCTGGTTGTCCTGCCCGTCGCCGTTCGGGTCGGCGGACTGGGTGGGCGCGGTCGACTGGCTCGGGTAGTCCGAGACCGGGGCCTGCCCGATCGGCGTGAACTTCGACCAGGGCTCGACGTCCGTCCCGCGCAGCGCGTCGGACATGAACTGCTGCCAGATCGAGCCGGGCAGCATGCGCCCGTAGATCGGCCGGCCGGCCGAGTTCTTGATCGGCGAGTTGTCGTCCGTGCCGACCCACACCGCGGTGGCGATCTGCGGGGTGTAGCCGACGGTCCAGGCGTCGTTGTTCTGGCCCTCGACGCTGCTCTGGACCGTGCCGGTCTTGGCGGCGACCGGGCGACCGTCCCGCAGCCCGATCCGCGAGGAGCTCGCCACGTCCGTCATCGACTCGGTGACGTTGCGGGCGACCTGCTGGCTGAACGCCTGGGTCCCGGCCGACGAGCCGGCGCCGTGGTCGAAGATGACCCGGCCGTCGCTCGTGGTCACCTTCGCGACGAGGTAGGGCTGGCGGGCGACGCCGTCGGCCGCGAACGTGGCGAAGGCGGAGGCCATGTTCTCGGTGGTGACGTTCTTGTCGCCGAGCGCGATGCCGCCGGTCGGATTGGCCAGCGGCGCGGCCGGGATGCCGGCCTTGATCGCGGCGTCGGCGACCTTCTGCGGGCCGACGTCGAGCGCCATCTTGTAGAAGACCGTGTTGATCGACTGCGTCATCGCGGTCTTCACCGAGCACCGGCCGCAGCTCACGCCCTCGGAGTTCGAGACCTTCTGGCCCGCGAGCACCTGCGGCGACGAACCGTCGTACTGGGTGCCCAGGCCGATCGGGTCCGGCTGCTGCAGGGCCGCGGCGAGCACGAACGGCTTGAACGACGACCCGGGCTGCTTGGAGGCCTGCGCGTAGTCGAGCCCGACGCCGTCGTTGCCGCCGAAGTACGCCAGCACCGCGCCCGTCTTCGGGTCGATCGACACGAGGGAGGTGCGCAGGTTCTTCGGCTGCCCCTTCATCACCGCGTTGGCGGCGTCGACGGCGTCCTTCTGCTTGTCCGGGTCGATCGTGGTCTGCACGGTCAGGCCCTCGGTGTTGATCTCCGCCTCGGAGATCCCGTTCTGCTCCAGCTCGGCGCGCACCTGGTTGTAGATGTGGCCGTTGGCGTCGCCGGGGATGCCGCCCTCGGCCGCCGACGGCTGCTGCCACTGCGGGAACTGCTGCTGCGCGCGCTCGGCCGGCGTCATCCAGCCCATCTGGACCTCGCCGTCGAGCACGAAGTTCCAGCGCTCCTGCGACTTGTCCAGGTTCTTCGCCGGGTCCCAGCGCGACGGCGACTGGATCAGCCCCGCGAGCATCGCGCCCTCGGACGCGTCGAGCTGCTGGACGTCCTTGCCGAAGTACGCCTGGCTGGCGGCCTGGATGCCGTACGCGCCGCGGCCCAGGTAGATCGCGTTGAGGTAGTTCTCCAGGATCTCCTGCTTGGTCTGCTCCTTGGAGATCTTCGCGGCGAGCACGATCTCCCGGTACTTGCGCCAGAGCGAGAACTGGTCCTGGCCGGTCGTCACCTTGATGTACTGCTGGGTGATCGTCGAGCCGCCGCCGATGCCGCCGGTCAACTGGCTCCACACCGCGCGGCCGATGCCGGAGACGTCGAAGCCCGGGTTCGAGAAGAACGAGCGGTCCTCGGCGGACAGCACGGCGTGCTGCACCTGCTGCGGCACCTGGTCGAGGGTGACGTTGGTCCGGTTGATGTTGTTGGGCCGGACCGTGGCGAGCGGGCTGCCGTCGGCGAAGGTGAAGGTGGCCACCTGCGTGTTGGCCACGTCGTCGGAGCTGGGCACCTTGAACGCCACCCAGCCGATCGCGAACGCCAGGAACGGCCCCACGACCAGCACGGCCAGGGCCCACAGCACGATCCGGCGCACGAGCCGCCTCCGTCCCGGCCGGCGACCACCGTCGTCGCCGTCGCCACCGCCTCCGCTTCCCGGGCGGCGCGGCGGCGGTCCGGGCGGGTCGGCCAGGGCGAGCGACGTCGGCCGGTCGTCCGGGCCGGACGTGGCGGCGTCGTGGGTCAGCAGCGGCGGGGGACCGGCGGGCGGGGGACCGCCCGGGGGGCCCTGCCGGCCCTGGGGCCCCACGCGCTGCGGCATCGGGCGGTTCGGCGGGCCGTAGGGACCGGGCGGCGCGGGCGGGTGCATGCCGGGGGGCGGGCCCTGCGGCGGGCCCGCGGGCACCGGACCGGCCGGACCGCCCTGCACCGGACCCGCCGGGGGCGGACCGGACCGGCTCGCGCGACCCCGCCAGGGCCCCCCACCCTGGGGCGGGGGGCCCTGGTTCGGGCGGATGTCCCAGACGTCCGGGACTCCGGGCCGGGGCGGCGGGCCGCCGGCTGCTGGTCGGTCGCTGCGTTGATCGGTCACCGCGGGCTCCGTGCTTCTCCGGTCCGCCGGCGGGGAGCAGGGGCGGACCGGGCTGGGGCGTGGGGTGCGGGCGCTGTACGGCTCACGGGGTCGGGGGTCATCGGGCGGGGGTCATCGGGCGGGGGTCGTCACTCGGCGGCGGTCCTCCGGCGACGCGGACGGTCGGGCCGGGCACCGGTGCCCAGCACGGCCGATTGGACCAGATGGTTCCAGCTGCACGTGCGACAGACCTCCACGAGGTAGACGGAGAACTCGCCGTGCCGGGCCGCCAGCTCCTCGACCTCCTCGGGGTCGCGGGCCGAGCCGGACACCTGGCGGAGCTCCTCGCCGAACACCCACCAGACGTGGGTCAGCCGCTCCTTGCGGCACACCGGGCACTGCTGCTGCGTGGGCCGGCCGTGGAACCGGGCGGCCCGCAGCAGGTACGGGCTCGCGTCACAGACCTCCGCGGTTCCCACCCGACCGGCGTAGACGTCCGCGAGCAGCGCACGGCGCCGCAACGCGTAGTCGACGACCTGTCGCTGGGTGAGCACCCGACCAGGGTACTCAGCCACCCGCCCGTGCGGTCCCCGAACCGCCCGGACGGGCGGGGCCGCCTGGCGCACACGCAGGTCGGGAGCGTGACCGGAATCTCGACACTGCCTCCGGATGTATCGGGCCGATATAGTGACCCGACCGATCGCCGGGGACAGCGGGGTCCCCGGACGGCACGTGGGAGGAGGGAGGCGGATGCTCGAGTTCGCCATCCTCGGGCTGCTGCTGGAAGCGCCGATGCACGGCTACGAGCTGCGCAAACAGCTCGGGCTGCGGCTCGGCGGGTTCCGTGCCTTCTCCTACGGCTCGCTCTACCCGGCGCTGCGCAGGCTCGTCCGCGCGGACCTCATCGTCGAGGACCCGGACCGGTCCGGGAGCCCCCCGGCGACCGGCGGCGGCTGGTCCCGGCGCGCCAGGCGCGTCTACCGGATCACCGCCGACGGCAAGGAGCGCTTCGCCGAGCTGCTGGCCGAGTCCGGCCCGCAGACCTGGGACGACGAGAGCTTCGGCGTCCACATGGCGTTCTTCTCCCGGACCCCCGCCGAGACCCGGATGCGGATCCTGGAGGGCAGGCGACGGGCCGTCGAGGAGCGCCGCGAGGGGTTGCGCGCGGCGCTCGCCAGGGCCGGCGAGCAGATCGACCGGTACACCCGCGAGCTGCACGAGCTGGGGCTCGACACCACCGAGCGCGAGGTGCGGTGGCTGAACGAGCTCATCGAGCGGGAGCGTCACCCCGGCGACGAGGCCGGACCCGTCAGGCCTTGACGAAGGCCGAAGTCACCGACCGAAAAAGTAAGGAGAGCCGGCATGAGTGAGGTGCGAGTCGCCGTCGTCGGCGTCGGCAACTGTGCGGCGTCGCTGGTCCAGGGCGTCCAGTACTACGCGGACGCCGACCCGGCCACCCGCGTCCCCGGCCTGATGCACGTCGACTTCGGCGGCTACCACGTGCGCGACGTGAAGTTCGTCGCCGCGTTCGACGTCGACGCGAAGAAGGTCGGGCGCGATCTCTCGGAAGCCATCACGGCCAGCGAGAACAACACGATCAAGATCGCCGACGTGCCGCCGCTCGGCGTCCCGGTCCAGCGCGGCCACACCCTCGACGGGCTGGGTCGCTTCTACCGCGAGACGATCACCGAGTCGGACGAGGAGCCGGTCGACGTCGCGCAGGTGCTGCGCGAGACGCAGGCGGACGTCCTCGTCTCCTACCTCCCGGTGGGCAGCGAGGCGGCCGACCGCTTCTACGCGCAGGCCGCGATCGACGCGAAGGTGGCGTTCGTGAACGCGCTGCCGGTCTTCATCGCCTCGGACCCGGAGTGGGCGCAGAAGTTCACCGACGCCGGCGTCCCGATCGTGGGCGACGACATCAAGTCCCAGGTGGGCGCCACCATCACCCACCGGGTGCTGGCCAGGCTGTTCGAGGACCGCGGCGTGCAGCTCGACCGCACGATGCAGCTCAACGTGGGCGGGAACATGGACTTCCTGAACATGAAGGAGCTCGAGCGCCTCGAGTCGAAGAAGGTGTCCAAGACCCAGTCGGTGACCTCGCAGGTCGACCGGGACATGGGCAAGGACAACGTGCACATCGGGCCGTCGGACTACGTCGCCTGGCTCGACGACCGCAAGTGGGCCTACGTCCGGCTCGAGGGCCGCGCGTTCGGCGACGTCCCGCTCAACCTGGAGTACAAGCTCGAGGTCTGGGACTCGCCCAACTCCGCGGGCATCATCATCGACGCCGTGCGCGCCGCGAAGATCGCGAAGGACCGCGGGATCGGCGGTCCCATCCTCTCCGCGTCGAGCTACTTCATGAAGTCCCCGCCGGAGCAGTACAGCGACTCCGAGGCCCGCAACGCGGTCGAGGAGTTCATCCGGGGCGAGCGGGAGCGCTGAGCGCCCACCCTCCTCGGAACCCCGGCCGGATCCCGTCTCCGGCCGGGGTTCTTTTTTGCTTTCCTTCCGGAAATGTTCGCGGAGCTTCCGGTCCGGAAACGATCTCACCCGGACGGAGTCATCACGGCCACATCACGTGACCGAGGCCGGCCCTTCTCACCTGCATCGACGAGTGTGAGGATCCGATCACGGCGCCATCACGGCCGCATTGGGCCGAACGTGTCACCGATTCCGTGAGAACGGTCACCCGATTTCCGTGGCCAGAATGAGATCTCCGTCATGGCGATGACCGTAATGCGTTCGTAATTTGCTTCCCGGCCCTGCGCAACCGCCCTCCACCCGGGAGGACGGGCACGGGGTCACCGCCCGGACGGGCGGGTGCGTCTGCCGGCCCGGGCTCCCCAACGCCTCCCCGCCGGAGCACTCCCCACGCACCCGTCAGGCCGGTACCCCGTTCTCCCCCGAGCGGGTGCCGACGGCCGTCCGGCGGTGCGATTCACGAGGATGCACACCGGTGCCCGAGCACAAACCTGCGCTGCTGCGCTCCACCCTGGTCGCCGCCACCGCCGCGGCGGCCGCCTTCTTCGCCCTCGCGCCGGCCTCCACCGGGGCCGCCGAGGCGCCCGCAGCCGCCACCGCGGCCGCTCCCGCCGCTCCCGCCGCAGCCGCCGCAGCCCCCGTCGAGGCCGCGGTCCAGACCGTCGCGTTCACCGCCCCCGCGCAGGCCGTCGAGGCCGCCTCGGCCGGGCTGTCGCCGGCCGCCAAGCGCGCCTCCGCGCTGTCGTCGGCGCTGGCACAGGTCGGCAAGCCCTACAGCTACGGCGCGTCCGGTCCGTCGGCGTTCGACTGCTCCGGTCTCACGAGCTTCGCCTTCAAGAACGCCGGCGTCTCGATCCCGCGCACCAGCCGCGCCCAGTCGACCGTGGGCACCCCGGTGTCGAAGGGCAGCCTGCAGCCCGGTGACCTGGTGTTCTTCTACAGCCCGGTCAGTCACGTGGCCATGTACATCGGCAACGGCCAGGTCGTGCACGCGAGCACCAGCGGGCAGCCGGTGAAGATCAGCTCGCTGAACGCCATGCCGTTCAGCGGCGCCCGCCGGGTCTGAGCCCGCTCCGATCCGTGGGGCGCCGGGAGGCCTAGGGTGGCGGCCGTGGACCCCCGGCCGCTCGCCCTCGTCACCGGCGCCTCCCGCGGGATCGGTGCCGCCACCGCCCGCGCCCTCGCCCCCACGCACGACGTGCTGCTGGGCGGGCGCGACCCGGTGGCGCTCGAGTCCCTCGCCGCCGAGCTCGACGGCGCGCGCGCCTGGCCCGTCGACCTGACGGACGACGGGTCCGTCGCCGCGGCCGTGGCCGGGCTCGGCCTGGAGCGCCTCGACGTCCTGGTGCACTCCGCCGGCGTCGGGCTCCTCGGCACGGTCGCCGAGACCGAGCCGGACACGTGGCGGCGCCAGTTCGAGGTCAACGTGGTCGCGGTGGCCGGACTGACCCGGCTCCTGCTGCCCGCGCTGCGGGCCGCCCGCGGCGACGTCGTGCTGGTGAACTCCGGCTCCGGGCTCACCGCCCGGGCCGGCTGGGGCTCCTACGCCGCGAGCAAGTTCGCCCTGCGCGCCTTCGCCGACGCGCTGCGTGCCGAGGAGCCCGAGCTGCGGGTGACCTCCGTGCACCCCGGCCGCGTCGACACCGCCATGCAGCGGGCCGTCGTCGCGCACGAGGGCGGGGAGTACGACGGGTCGAGGTTCCTGCGGCCCGAGAGCGTCGCCGCCGCGATCCTCGCCGCGGTCGCCGCGACCGACGACGCGCACGTGCCCGAGATCGTCGTCCGGCCCCGCTGATCGGGTCGGCCGGTCGGCCGCGCTGATCCGGCCGGGCGACAAAGGGCTCGGGGGGCCCGCGCCTGGGTAGGGTGCGAGCCATGCTCGATCCGGCCCAGGTCGATCTCGGCGAGCTGGCCGACGCCCTCGACGACCGCACCCCCGAGGTGCAGTGGTGGATCGACCCGCGCACGGGCCGAATCCTCTCCACGATGCCCGAGGTGTACACCGGCGAGCCCGACGAGTCCGAGGATCTCGAGGCGCAGGGCTGGGTCGCGATCGAGCAGACGGACTCGCGCGAGGGCTACCAGGACATGGCCGACTTCACCTCCGGCGTCCAGCACCGGCGGGCGGCCGAGCTGCTCGACCGCGCGCTCAACGGCCGCGGCGCCTTCCGCCGCTTCAAGAACACCCTCTTCGAGTTCCCCGAGGTGCGGGACCAGTGGTTCCGGTTCCGCGACGCCCGGGCCCGGCGGCGCGCGCTCACCTGGCTCGCCGATGCCGGGCTCGTCGACCCCGAGGCCGCGGAGCTCGCGGCGGCGGCCTATCCGGACCCGTCGCCGGAGAACGAGGACCTGCCCGCCACCGTCGCCACGGAGCTGGCGACGCACTACGGCGACCGGTTGCACCAGGTCCTTCTGGTGGGGCCGTGGGCGAGCGGGGAGGGATCGGTCGAGTCCGAGCTGGACCTGCTGGTGGTCCTCGAGGACCTGCAGTCGCCGTGGGCCGAGCTCCGCGCCGTCGAGTCCGTCCTCTGGCGACACACCGAACGCTCCGGCATCACGGTGTGCGCCTACCCGGTGACGCAGGCGCAGCTGTCCCGGCCCGAGGAGCCGTGGCTCGTCCGCGCCCGCGCCGAGGCGGTGCGGTTGCGGTGACGAACGCGCAGGAGCGTGCCCCGGGACCGCGGCCCGGTACGGCCCGGGCGCGCCGCGAGCTGGCCGCTGCCGAGCTGCTCGCCGGGAACGGGTTCGCCGGGCAGGCCGTGGTCACGGCTGCCCGCGCCGCGCTCGAGTCCGCCCAGGTGGCGCTGGCGGCGCTGGACGAGACCCGCGACCAGTCGTCGGACGTGGTCTCGGCCTACGTCCGCCGGGTGGTGCGCGAGCGCGCGATGGATCCGGTGACCGGACGGCTGCTGCGCTCGCTGCTCAACCGCGCCGCGCTCGCCGAGCGCTCGTGGGCACCGGTGCCGCTCGAGGAGGCGCAGTCCGCGCTGGCCGACGCCGCCCTCGTCCTGGCCGAGGTCGACGGCTGGCTCGACGACCCGGCCCGCAGTGCCCCGCCCCCGGCCGGCGCGACCCGGCGGGCGGTGCGTCCGCTCAGGCGGCGCCGGGCCTCCGAGACGGGCTGAGCGACCGGCCGGGCACCGGGCCGAGCGCGGTCAGCGGACGACGTTCACCAGCCGGCCGGGCACCACGATCACCTTCCGCGGCTCGGCACCGGCGAGCGCGGCGACGATCTTCTCGTCCGCCAGCGCCGCAGCCTGCACGGCCGCAGCGTCGGCGTCGGCCGCGACGGTGACGCGCGAGCGCACCTTGCCGTTGACCTGGATCGGGTACTCGACGGTCTCCTGGACGAGGTACCGCTCGTCGGCCACGGGGAAGGCCTCGTAGGCCAGCGTGGCCTCGTGGCCCAGCCGGCTCCAGAGCTCCTCGCTGATGTGCGGGGCCAGCGGCGCCAGCATCAGCAGCAGCGGCTCCGCCACCGACCGCGGCGCCCCACCGGGGAACTCCTTGGTCAGGTGGTTGTTCAGCTCGATCAGCTTCGCCGCGGCGGTGTTGTAGTGCAGCGCCGGGTAGTCCTCGCGCACGCCCGCGATCGCCTTGTGCAGCGCCCGTAGGGTGTCGGCGTCGGGCTCGTCGTCCGTGACCCGCGGTTCGCCCGTGTTCTCGTCGACCAGGTTGCGCCAGACCCGCTGCAGGAAACGCTGCGGCCCGACGACGTCCCGGGTCGACCAGGGCCGCGAGGCCTCCATCGGGCCGGTGTACATCTCGTACAGGCGGAACGTGTCGGCGCCGTACCGGTCGCACATCTCGTCCGGCGTGACGACGTTCTTGAGGGACTTGCCCATCTTCCCGTACTCACGGTTCACCGGCTGGCCGTTCCACGTGAAACGGCCGTCGTCCCCCTCGACCACTTCCTCCGCCGGCACGTACAGCCCGCGGGAGTCCGTGTAGGCGTAGGCCTGGATGTAGCCCTGGTTGAACAGCTTGCGGAAGGGCTCCTCGCTGGTCACGTGGCCCAGGTCGTACAGCACCTTGTGCCAGAACCGCGAGTACAGCAGGTGCAGCACCGCGTGCTCGACGCCGCCGACGTACAGGTCGACGCCGCCCGGGTCGACCGGCGAGATCTCCGGCTCCTTGCCGATCCAGTACTTCTCGGCCTCGACGCCGGTGAACCGCTCGGAGTTCTCCGGGTCCAGGTAGCGCAGGTAGTACCAGCACGACCCGGCCCACTGCGGCATCGTGTTCGTCTCGCGGCGGTACTTCTTCGGCCCGTCGCCCAGGTCGAGCTCGACGTTCACCCAGTCCTCGGCGCGCGACAGCGGCGGCTCCGGCTCGGTGTCCGCGTCGTCCGGGTCGTAGGTCTTGGGGGAGTAGTCGTCGACGTCGGGCAGCACGACGGGCAGCTGGTCCTCCGGCAGCCCGACGGGGCCGTACTCGTCCCACACGATCGGGAACGGCTCGCCCCAGTACCGCTGCCGGGAGAACAGCCAGTCCCGCAGCTTGTACTGGACGACGCCCTCGCCGAACCCCTTCGCCACCAGCCAGTCGATGATCGCGCGCTTGGCCTCGGTGACGCCCAGCCCGTTCAGGCTGACCTCGGCGTTGGCCGAGTTGATCGCGGGTCCGTCGCCCGTGAAGGCCTCGCCCTCCCAGGCGCCCGGGTCGACCGTGCGGACGATCGGCAGGCCGAAGGCGGTCGCGAAGTCCCAGTCGCGCTGGTCCTGGGCCGGGACGGCCATGATCGCGCCGGTGCCGTAGCCCATCAGCACGTAGTCGGCGACGAAGACCGGGATCTGCTCGCCGTTGACCGGGTTCGTGGCGAACGCGCCGGTGAAGACGCCGGTCTTCTCCTTGTTCTCCTGCCGGTCCAGCTCCGTCTTCCGGGCGGCCGCGGCGCGGTAGCCGGCGACGGCCTCGGCCGGGGTCGCGGCCCCGCCGGTCCAGCGCACGTCCGTGCCCTCCGGCCACGCGGCCGGGGTCAGTGCGTCGACCAGCGGGTGCTCCGGGGCCAGGACCATGTAGGTGGCGCCGAACAGCGTGTCCGGGCGCGTGGTGAAGACCTCGATCTCGCCGGCAGGGGCGGGGAACCGGACCCGGGCGCCCTCGGAGCGACCGATCCAGTTGCGCTGCATCGCCTTGACCGACTCGGGCCAGTCCACCCGGTCCAGGTCCGCGGCCAACCGGTCCGCGTAGGCGGTGATCCGCATCATCCACTGCTTGAGGTTGCGGCGGAAGACGGGGTAGTTGCCGCGCTCGGAGCGGCCGTCGGCCGTGACCTCCTCGTTCGCCAGCACGGTGCCCAGTCCCGGGCACCAGTTCACCGGGGCCTCGGAGACGTAGGCCAGGCGGTAGGAGTCGATCAGCGCGCGACGCTCGGGCTCCGCCAGCTCGGCGTACGGACGACCGTCCGGAGTCGGCCGGGCACCGGACTCGAACTCCGCCACCAGCTCGGCGACGGGGCGGGCGCGGTCGGCCTCGGTGTCGTACCAGGACTCGAAGATCTGCAGGAAGATCCACTGGGTCCAGCGGTAGTACGTGACGTCCGTGGTCGCGATCGAGCGGCGCGGGTCGTGGGCCAGGCCCAGCTGCCGCAGCTGCTGCTTGTACCGGGCGATGTTCGCCTCGGTGGTGGTGCGCGGGTGCGTGCCGGTCTGCACGGCGTACTGCTCGGCGGGCAGGCCGAACGAGTCGAAGCCCATCGGGTGCAGCACGTTGTGCCCGGTCATGCGCAGGTAGCGGCCCAGCACGTCCGTGCCGATGAAGCCCAGCGGGTGGCCGACGTGCAGCCCCGCACCCGACGGGTACGGGAACATGTCCATCACGTACGCCTTGGGCTTCTCCGAGCCCGGCTCGCCCGGGTTGGGCGCGTGGAACGTGCCCTCGGCCTCCCACCGGTCCTGCCAGCGGCGCTCGATCTCGCCGGCCAGGCGCGCGTCGTAGCGGTGGGGCGGGGACGCGGAGGCGTCTCCGGGCGCGATGGTGGTGCTCTCCGTGCTCATGATCCCGCTCTACCTCGAGGATGAACCGTCCCGCGACGGCTCGCCGGTCGGCCTGCTGCTGCGGTCGCCGGGAGCCGCGCGGCCGGATCGCGCTCGGCCCGGGGGGCCGTGGTCGGTCCGGCGTGCAACTCGGCGCGGCGCCGGTGAGGCCGGGCTTCCGGCGGGCCGTGGAACGCAATACCCAGGGTAACGCTGCTGGCCGACGGGCTTCGACGGGGTTGCGCAGCGGCCGGTCCCGCCCCGCGGCGAGGGCCCACCGGGGCCGCGCCGGGCGCCCGCGGGGCCGAACTACCCTGGTGACGTGCCCGCGACCCTGCGCCTCGTCCTCGGTGTGCTCCTCGTCCTGGCCGGCGTCGCGCTGGTGACGGTCGCCGTGCTGGGGGCGCGCTCGATGCTCCCGCGCAACCGCTGGGCGGGCGTCCGCACCGCCGCCACCCTCGAGTCGGCACCCGCGTGGGTCTCGGCCAACCAGGTCGCGGCCCCGCCGCTCGGCGCCGCCGGGGCGGTCTGCCTCTTCGCCGGCGTCGTGCTGCTGGCCGGCCCGCCCGCCGCCCTCGGCTGGATCGTGACGGCGATCGGCGTGGTCGGCGCGCTGGTGCTGGCCGGGATCGGCGGCGCGCTCGGCGATCGCGCGGGCCGGATCGAGACCGCCACCCGGGCCGCCGAGGCCGCCGCCGGCCCCGCCGGTGGCTGCACCGGCTCCTGCGCGGGGTGCGACCTGGTCGCGGGCTGCCGCACCGCCTCGCGCTGACCACCCAGCCCGGCCCCGCACACCCCGCCGACCGCCCGGCACACGCACCGACCCCGGTGCACACGCCGTCGACAGGTGCCCGCGCACCTCGTGAGGCGCCCTTCCGGCGACGGGCACTCGTCGGGCTTCCCGACCCACCTGCATGATCGTCTGGTTCGTACGAACGTCCTAGACGTACGTATGGACATGGTCTCGGACGGACGTCAGAACGGCTTGCCGACCTGGTAGTTCCCGTCCCGGTCGAGCACGGTCACCGGGACCGAGCGGATCACGGCGCCCTGCTGGACCTGGCAGAACAACACCAGCTGCGGGTACACCACGACCTGCTGCGGGCACTGCAGCGGCGCCGACGCCAGCGCCGCGGTCGACGGGTCGGCGGCGAGCACCGCCCGGACGTCGCGTTCGAGCTGGGCCCCGTCGAGCGTCCGCGGTGGGGCCGGGGTCGGGGTGCCCGACACGAGGACCGCGCAGGAGGCCAGCAGCGGCGCGAGCACCAACGCGGCGGCGAGGCGGACGCGGGAGGCGGCAGGACGGGCGGGCATCCGGCCTCCTCGGTCCGTCTCGGTCCGTGCGGGCCTCCAGGGTCCTCGCGCGGCCGCGCCGGCGAAAGGTCCGGCAGGTCACGAACGCGTTGCCGAACGCCGGCTCAGTTCAGCCCGATCTCCACGGGGAAGGTCGACAGCAGCGCCAGCGGCGCGCCCTGCCGGCGCAGCACCCGGCCCCAGAGGTCGGCGTGCCGCTCGGTGGTGACGTCGTCGGGCAGGCCGGGGACCACGAACCAGTCCCCGCGCGCGATCTCTCCGGCCAGCTGCCCGGAGTCCCAGCCCGCGTACCCGGCGAAGACCCGCAGCCCGCGGACGCGCGGGGCGACCGCGGCCGGCTCGCTGTCCAGGTCGACCAGCACGACCGGTCCGTTCACCGCGACCACGCCCTCGATGCCGTCGACCCGCTGGCCCGGCCGCAGGCTGGCGAGGCAGAGCGCGGTGGTGCCGTCGACCGGACCGCCGACGAACACGGACCCGGGGCCCGACGCCAGCGGCGCCCAGCGGGGGAGGACGTCGCGCACCGACGCCTCGGACGGCCGGTTGAGCACGACGCCCAGGCTGCCGTGCTCCCGGTGCTCGACCAGGTAGACGACGGTGCGGGAGAAGTTGGGGTCGGTGAGGTTCGGTGCGGCCACCAGAAGGGTGCCCGGTCCGACCGGAGCGGTGGCCTGCCTGCCGGCGCGGTCGTCCCTCACGCGCCCATGTTCGCACCCCCGCCTCGGGACGTACGCTCCCCCCGTGCCCGTCCCGAACCCCGCCCCGCCGCTGAGCCCGGCGGCCGGGGAGGCGGCCGCCGTCAAGGTGGGCGTCCGCGCGCTGCTGCGCGGTCGCGGGTTTCGCAGACTGCTGATCTCACGGGTCCCGGCGCAGTGGGGGGACGGTTTCTTCCAGGCCGCGCTCGGCGGGGCCGTCCTGTTCAACCCCGAGCGCCAGGCCGATCCGCTCGCGGTGGCGGCGGGGCTCGCGGTGATGCTGCTCCCGTACTCGTTCGTCGGGCCCTTCGCCGGCGCCCTGCTCGACCGCTGGGACCGCCGCCGGGTGCTGCTCCTGGCGAACCTGCTGCGCGGCGTGCTGATCGCCCTCGTCGCGGTGGCGGTCGGGACCGGGGTGGCGGGCCCGCCGCTCTATCTCGGCGCGCTCGCCGTCGTCGGGGTGAGCCGGTTCGTGGGGGCGGGACTGTCCGCGGCGCTGCCGCACGTCGTCGAGCCGCGCAACCTCGTCGAGGCCAACGTCGTGGCGTCGACCGCCGGGGCCGCCTCGGCCGCGCTGGGCGGCGTGACGGCCATCGGCGTCCGCGAGGTGATCGGGGCGGGCGACGCCGGCTCCGGGGTGAGCACGGCGCTGGCGATCGTCGGGTCGGTGGTCGCGGCGCTCGCGGCGGCCGGGTTCGCCAGGGGCGCGCTCGGGCCGGACGGGACCGAGACGCGCAGCCGGATCGCCGCCGTCGCCCGCGGGTGGCTGGACGGGGCCCGCGCGGTCGTCCGGGTCCCCACGGCGAGCGCCGCCTTCTGCGCGGTCGGCGCGCACCGGCTGGCCTTCGGCATGAGCACGTTGCTGTCGCTGCTGCTCTTCCGCTACGCGTTCCACGACTCCGGCATCTGGCGTGCGGGGCTCGCCGGGGTCGGGCAGGTCGTGACGGCCGCGGGCGCCGGGATCGGCGTGGCGGCGCTGCTCACTCCGTGGCTCACCCACCGTCTCGGCCGCGCGACCACGGTCCGGACGGGTCTCGTCGTCGCGGCGTCGGCGCAGGTGGGCGTGGCGGTCGTGACGACCATCCCGACGGTGCTGGCGGGGGCCTTCGTCCTCAGCACCGCCGGCCAGGTGGTCAAGCTGTGCGCCGACGCGACCATCCAGCAGGAGACCGCCGACGAGGCCCGGGGCCGGGTGTTCGCCCTGTACGACGCGCTGTTCAACACCTGCTACGTCGTCGCGGTCGCCGCGGCGGCCCTGCTCGCCCCGGCCGACGGGAACTCGCCCTGGCTGCTCGGCTCGGCCGCCGTGGTCTACCTGCTCGGCCTGGCCGCGCACGAGACACAGCTGCGCCGCCGGGCCTGACGGGGCCAACGCGTCAGAACCACCCCGAGCAGCGCGTCATGGTTCCACAACGCGACGGAACCGGGCCGAAGATCGCGTCATGGTTCCCTAACGGCTCAGGACAGGCTCGAAGATCGCGTTATGGAACCATGACGCCTGGTCAGAGGTTGTCGACCGCCCAGGCGCGCAGCTCCCGCTCGGCCTGCTCCGGACTCATCGGCCCGTGCTCCATCCGCAGCGCGAGCAGGTGCTTGTAGGCCCTGCCGACCTGCGGGCCCGGCGGGATGCCGAGGATCCCCATGATCGCGTTGCCGTCGAGGTCGGGTCGGATGGCGTCGAGCTCCTCCTGCTTGCGCAGCTCGGCGATCCGGTTCTCGAGCGAGTCGTAGGAGCGCTGCAGCGCCGCGGCCCGCCGCCGGTTGCGGGTGGTGCAGTCCGAGCGGACGAGCTTGTGCAGCCGGTCGAGCAGCGGCCCGGCGTCGGTGACGTAGCGGCGCACGGCCGAGTCCGTCCACTCGCCCTTGCCGTACCCGTGGAACCGCAGGTGCAGGTAGACGAGCTGGCTGACGTCGTCGATCACGTGCTTCGGGTAGCGCAGGTCGCGCAGCCGCCTGCGGACCATCTTCGCGCCGACGACCTCGTGGTGGTGGAAGCTGACCCGGCCGTCGGACTCCTTGCGCCGGGTGGGCGGCTTGCCGACGTCGTGCAGCAGTGCCGCGAGCCGTAGCACGAGGTCGGGCCGCCCCGGCTCCTCGCGCTCGATCGCCTGCTCCAGGACGACGAGCGAGTGCGTGTAGACGTCCTTGTGCTGCATGTGCTCGTCGATCGCGAGCCGCATCGCGGGCACCTCGGGCACCACGTACTCGGCCAGTCCGGTGTCGACCAGCAGCTCGATCCCGCGCCGCGGGTGCGCCCCCAGGAGCAGCTTCGAGAACTCGGCCTGGACCCGCTCCTTGGTGATCCGGCTCAGCTCGCCGGCCATCGCCGACATCGCCGAGGTCACCCGCTCGGCCGGGGTGAAGCCGAGCTGGGAGACGAAGCGGGCGGCGCGCAGCATCCGCAGCGGGTCGTCGGCGAAGGAGTCCTGCGGCGCGGCCGGGGTGTCCAGGACGCCGGCGGCCAGCGCCGCGAGTCCGCCGTGCGGGTCGACGAAGCGGCGGTCGCCGGGGGCGGTGTGCACCTCGACCGCCATCGCGTTCACGGTGAAGTCCCGGCGGACCAGATCGCCCTCGAGCGAGTCGCCGAACCGGACCGTCGGCTTGCGGCCGACGCGGTCGTACGCGTCGGCCCGGAAGGTCGTGATCTCGAGCGTGTCGTCGCCGCGGCGCACGCCGACGGTCCCGAACTCGATGCCGGTGTCCCAGGTCGCGTCCGCCCAGCCGGCGACGATCGCGAGGATGCGCTCGGGCCGGGCGTCCGTGGTGAAGTCGAGGTCCGACCCGCCGCGGCCGAGCAACGCGTCGCGAACGCTGCCGCCGACGAGGTAGAGCGTGTGCCCGGCCGCGCGGAACCGGTCGCCGAGCTCGTCGGCGACGGCGGGGATGTCGAGCAGCTCCACGAGCGCATTCTCCTGCGCGCGCCGCAGCGCGTCGGGCTGGTCCGGGGCGGCTTCCGGCTCGGCCAGGGTGGCGGTACCGGAGGTCACGGGCGGGGAAGACACGGCGGGCCAGTGTAGGCGGCGCCTCCGCGGCCCGCCCCGGGGATCCACCCCAAGATCAGGACCGGGATCAGGACGGCCCCGGTCACGCTGAGGGCAGGGAGGGGAACGGGGCGTGACGCACCTGCGTCGCGCGGAACCCGACCGCGGTGGCCCCGGCTCGTTACCATCGCCACATGTCCTCCTCCCGCGGCCGCTCAGGGGGGCGCCGCGCGGGGAGGCCCGCCGACCGGCGCCGCCGCCTGCGGACGGTCGACGAGACGTCCGCGGGGGGGCTCGTCGTCGACCACGAGCTCGGCCGCGCGGCCGTGATCGGCCGTCTGGACCGCCGCGGCCGGCTGCTGTGGTCCCTGCCGAAGGGACACATCGAGGCCGGCGAGACCGCCGAGGAGGCGGCGGTGCGGGAGGTCGAGGAGGAGACCGGCATCATCGGGCGCGTGGTCGCACCCCTGGGCACGATCGACTTCTGGTTCGTCGCCGAGGACCGCCGGGTGCACAAGACCGTGCACCACTTCCTGATGCGGGCCCTCGGCGGCGACCTGTGCGACGACGACGTGGAGGTCGCCGAGGTCGCCTGGGTGCCGCTCGGGGAGCTGGAGGGCCGACTGGCCTACGCGGACGAGCGGCGGCTGATCCGGCGGGCGACCGAACTGCTGGAGGAGACCGCGTGAGAGCGGTCGCGGCGGCCGCCGCGATCCTCACCCTGCTCGCGACCCTGGTCGGAGCGGCGGCGGGGACCGCCGCCGCGCAGCCCGACGCGCCGCCGGCCACCGACACCGGCCTGCACCTCGACGTCACGGCCGCCTCGCCGCGGGTCGTGACGGCGGACGGACCCGCGGCCCTGACCCTCACCGGCACCCTCACCAACACCGGGTCCAGCCCGGTGACCGGCCTCGGCGTCCGCGTCCAACGCAGCGACCCGCTGCGCAGCGAGGCCGCGGTGCGCGAGGCCCTGGCCGGCGACGAGGCCGCCGACGCCGTCACCCCGGCCTTCACCGACCTGCCCGACCTGGCCGCCGGCGCCGCGGAGCCGGTCACGTTCTCGGTGCCGCTGACCGGGTCGCCCACCTCCTCGCTGGCCCTGGCCCGCACCGGGGTGCACGCCCTGCTCGTGAACGTCAACGGCACCCGGGAGGGTCTGCGCGCCCGGATGGCGGCGGTGCGGATGCTGCTGCCGGTGCTCTCACTGCCCGGGGGCGCCCCGGGCGGTTCGACCGCACAGCAGACCGGCTCGACCCCGCTGACCCTGCTCTACCCGATGGTCGAGCCGCCGCGGCGGCTGCCGACCGTGCCCGGCGAACCGGTCACCCTCACCGACGACGGCCTCGCCGCGTCCTTCGCCCCGGGGGGCCGGCTGGCCGGCCTGGTCGACGCCCTGTCCGCCCGCGCGCCGGTCGGCTCGCCGCTGCGGGCCGGGGTGTGCGTCGCCGTCGACCCGGACCTCGTCGAGACCGCCGCGCAGATGGCCGACGGCTACCAGGTGCGCGCACCCGACGGGACCGTCACACCCGGGACCGGCGCCGACGCCGCCCGGGCCTGGCTCGCCCGGCTCTCCGCCACACTGCGCGGGAGCTGCGTGCTCGCCCTCGCCCAGGACGACGCCGACCTGGTCGCGCTGGTCCGCTCCGGGGCGTCGGACCTGGCGCGACGGGCCGTCGACGACGGCCGGCAGATCCTCGGCCGGCTGCTGGGGACCCCGGTGCTCGCCGACACGGTGTGGCCGGTCGACGGGGCGCTGGACGAGGCCACCCTGGCCGACGTCGGGCAGGCCGGCGACGGCTCGTCGGCCGCCGTGCTCTCCGCCGACGCCGTCGAGCAGCCCCGGGCCACGCAGGTGGCCGGTGTCGTCCCGCTGGCCGACCCCACCGCGGCCGGGACCTCCACGGTCGGCGTGCTCACCGACCCGCTGCTGACCCTCGCCGCCGGCGGCGGCTCCGCGTCGATCACCAGCACGAGCCCGGCCGGCGGCCCCGGCGCCCTCGGCACCCAGGACGCGCTGGGCGCGCTCGCCTTCCGAGCCCTCTCCGGCGCCGAGCGCGCCGGCGGCCCGCTGGTCCTCGCCCCGCCGCACCGTTGGGCGATCGACGGTCGCGGCGCCGACGCCCTGCTCGACGGCGCCGGCCGGCTGATCGCGGCCGGCCTGGCCGAGCCCCGTGCCCTCGGCGCGTCGGTCGCGGCCGGCGCCGCGCCCGGGGCGGAGCGGCAACGGCTCACGTACCCCGTCCGGATGGGCGCGCAGGAGATCCCGCCCGCCGTCGTCGCCGCCGTGGCCGAGCACCGGGACGACGTGGAGCGGCTGCGGGCGGCCGCCGACTACGAGCCGGGCGTCGGTGCGCCGCCGGAGCAGGTCTTCGACCCCCTGCTGCGCGGCATGCTCCGCGCGGTCTCCGGGTGGTGGCGCGGGGACCCGGCCACGGCGCGGGCCCAGGCCGGACTGGTCGGGGCGCGGATCGACGAGCTGGTCGGCTCGGTCCGGGTGCTCGAGCCGCCGGGGCCGTTCTCGCTGGGCACGCGGGACGCCCCGGTGCCGCTGACCGTGGCCAACGGACTTCCCATCACGATGACGGTAAGGGTCGAGCTGGCCAGCACCGCCGGCCTGCGCGTCGCCCCGATCCCGGTGCAGCGGGTGCCCCCGCTCGGCCGGGTGCAGGTCCGGGTCAGCGCCGAGGTGCTGCGCGCCGGCCAGTTCACCGTCGAGGCCTCGGTCCGCACCCCGGACGGCGGGGCGCTCGGCGCGCCGACCCGGCTGCAGGTCCGGTCGACCGTCTACGGCACGGTGACCATCTGGATCACCGCGGTGGCCGGCGTGCTGCTCGTGCTGCTCGCCGCGCGGCGGATCGTCCGGCGGATCCGGGGCGACCGGTCAGGTCCGGACGGGGGAACCGGACCGGGCGGATCCGGCACGGGCCCGCCCACCGGGCCGGTCCGGCCGCCGGTCCCGGTGCGCTCGCCGGGCGGCGGACCGTCCGACAGATCCGTGCCGGCGCCGCACGACACGCCGGTCGGAGGGGGTCCGCACGGCCCCCGACCTGCGGTTCGACCCGAGCAGCGGCCGGCCGGAACGTCCGCGGGGCCCGCGGAGTTCCCGCCCGGACTCCGGCGCGCGTCACGGCGCGGGGTGACCGCGCCGGACGGCGATCTGCCGTAGGCTGACGACCTGGCGGCAGGGGGACGGGACAGTCGCGCGGGGCGCACGGGGTGGAGGTCGCGACCGGTGAGCGGGCAGACGGAGGAGTGGCCTGTGCCCGGTTCGGGTATCGGCGCCGCCGCAGCCGCTCCCGCCGCGGCAGCCCCGGCCACCACCGCCGTCCCGGAGGTCCCGGGCACCGCCATCCCGAGTCCGTCGATCCCGCCCGACGTGGCCACGGTCCGCTCGGTCCAGTCCGCCCCGCCGGTCAACGGCACCCCGGTCGGCCAGGGCGCCGTCCGGTCCACGGCGGCGACCGGCCCCGGCACCGTGCTCGGCAACCGCTACCGGCTCGTCCTGCGGGTGGGGTCCGACCTGTCCGCGGGCGCCGAGTTCTGGCGGGCCGAGGACACGATCCTGCAGCGCGACGTCGGCGTCACCGTCCTGCGCCGGCTGCCCGCCGACGAGGCGGACGAGGACCCGGAGGGCACCGCCCGCGCCGGCGAGATGATCGTCCGCGCGCTGCGCTCCGGCGGCTTCGAGCACCCGGGGTGCGCGCGGCTGCTCGACGTGCTGGCCGCGGGCTCGCCCGGTGTCCCGTCGGACGTGCTGGGCGCCGCCGTCACCGAGTGGGTCGCCGACCACAGCCTCACCGAGGCCGTCGCGGGCGGGCTGATCAAGCCGCTGCGCGCGGCCCGGATGGTCCAGCAGCTCGCGTCCGCCGCCGAGGAGGCGCACGGCCGGGGCCTGGTGCTCGGTACCGACCACCCGCAGCGGATCCGGGTCACCCGCGACGGGCGCGCACAGGTCGCGTTCGTGCTGCCCCGGCCCGGCCTCACGCCCGAGGACGACGTCCGCGGCCTCGGCGCCGTCCTCTACACCCTGCTGACCTCGCGCTGGCCGCTCTCGGGTTCCGACGCCGCCCGCGCCGGCCTGCCCTCCCCGGAGCGGGACGAGCAGGGCGCCCCGGTGCCTCCCTCGGCGCTGCGCCCCGGCGTGCCCGTGGAGCTCGACGCGGTGTGCACCGCCGCGCTCGGCTCGCACGCCGCCGCCGGGCCCGCCGTCGGCCGGGTGCACACCGCCGCCGCGGTCAACCGGATGATCGGCGAGGTCGTGCTCGAGGACGACCGGGGCGCGATCTTCCCGCCGGAGCACGACGGTGTCCCGGCCGAGCCCGGTGACGTCTGGCAGAACAAGACCCGCAGGGCCGCGCCCCAGGAACCCGACCGGCGACGGAAGCTGCTGATCGGGTTGTGCGTGCTCGGCGCGGGCGTGCTCGTGGTGCTCGGGTACCTGGGCGTGCAGCTCGGCGCGATGTTCGGCGAGTCGAGCGGCCCCGCGATCGTCGTCGGGGACAACGCCGCCGGTGCGCCGCCGCCGACCACACCCGGCGGTCCCGCCGCGAGCGTGGCCGTCAGCGGCGTCTCGCTCGAGGTCTACGACCGCACCGGGGACCGCGACAACGCCGTCGACGTCGGCCGGGCCGTGGACGGCGACCCCGCCACGAGCTGGTCGACCTTCACCTACAAGCAGCAGCTGCCGGCGCTCAAGCCGGGCGTGGGCCTGATGGCCTCCTTCGCGTCGGTGGAGCAGCTGTCCCGGATCACCGTGCAGTCGCCCAGCGCCGGGACCGTCGTCGAGATCCGGTCGGCGCCCTCCGCCGACGCCGACCTGTCCGAGACCCAGCTGCTGACCACGCAGACCCTGGCCTCGGGCACCACCACGATCTCGCTCGCCGACAGCCAGCCGACGCAGCACGTCCTGGTGTGGATCACCAAGCTGTCGGGCGGGGGCGACGCGAACGTGACCCAGGTCGACGAGCTCACCTTCTACCGCGCCGGGCTGTAGTCCCCGGCCGTCGTTTCCTCCTGTGAACGGTTCCGCCGTTCCGGGCCGTGCGGGGCCGTGGCGCTCCTAGCGTCCGCCGCGTGCCCCTGCTCGACGCGCGGTCCGACCTCCAGCTGCTGGAGGCGCACCGCTCCGGTGAGCGCCGCGCGTTCGACGAGATCGTGCGCCGGCACGGCGACCGGCTGTGGGCGGTGGCGCTGCGGGTGCTGCGCGACCCGGAGGACGCCGCGGACGTCCTGCAGGACGCGCTCGAGTCGGCCTACCGCCGCTCGGCGGGCTTCCGCGGGGAGGCGTCGGTGAGCACGTGGCTGCACCGGATCGTGGTGAACAAGTGTGTCGACCGGATCCGGCACGACCGCGCGCGGCCGCCGTCCGGGTACGGGCGTTCGCACCGGGTGCCGGTCGGGCGCGACCCTGCCGAGGGCGCCACGACCCGGCTGGCAGTCCTCGACGCGCTGGCCCATGTGCCCGCCGACCAGCGCGTTCCTGTCGTTCTCGTCGACGTGATGGGATATCCGGTGGCCGAGGCGGCGGCGATCCTGCAGGTGCCGGTGGGCACCGTGAAGAGCCGGTGCGCCCGCGGCCGGGTCCGGCTCGCCGGGCTGCTGGGGCACCTGCGGGAGGAAGGCGCGTGAACGGTCCGGGGGAGTACGCGGGCGGCGGCTGGCTCACCCGGCTGGCCGAGGCCGAGGCCGGCCTGCCCGACGAGGAGGCGGCCGCCCGGGTCGTCGCGGCGGCCGGGCCGGGGAGCGGACGGGTGCTGGCCGGGCTCGCGGCGACGCGCGCCGACCTCGCCGCCGTGCCGGTCGTCCGGATGCCGCCCGCGGTCGCTGCGCGACTGGCCGCGGGGTTCGACGCGATCGACCGGGAGGCCGAACCTGGTAATCGTCACTGTGACAATGTCGTTCACCAGCGAGTTCGCCGCCGTCGGCCCCTGCTCCTGACGGCCGCGGCGGCCGCGCTGGTCGCGGTGGCCGTCATCGGGCCGTCGACCGGTCCGGCCGGCGAGGCGGTCGACCCGGCGTCCGCCGCCGCGCGGGTGCTCGCGGAGGGCACCCTCGAGGTCGGGGAGCTGCGGGACCCGGCGACGCTCGCGGCATGTCTGGAGCAGGCCGGTGCCGAGCCGCCGCGCGGCCCGCTGCTCGCCGGGCGTCCGGTCGTCGTCGACGGCCGGCGGGGCACGCTCCTCGTCGTGGGCACCGGCGTGCTCGGCAGGGTCCGCGCCGTCGTCCCCGCCGAGGGCTGCGCCGCCGTCCTGGCCGACCTCACCACGGGCGGGTGACCGGAGGCACAGCGCCACCGTCCGCCGCACCGGCAGGGGAATGCCCGCTCCTAGGATCGTGTTGACGGGGTCGAGCCAGTCGAGCGGGAAGAGAGGCATCGGTGAGCACCGAGCAGAAGATCCACGAGCTGATCATCGTCGGCTCCGGACCGGCCGGGTACACCGCGGCGGTCTATGCCGCGCGCGCCCAGCTCGCGCCCCTGGTGTTCGAGGGAACCCAGTTCGGCGGCGCCCTGATGACCACGACCGAGGTCGAGAACTTCCCCGGCTTCACCGACGGCATCATGGGCCCGGAGCTGATGGAGCAGATGCGCGGCCAGGCCAAGCGCTTCGGCGCCGACCTGCGCGCCGAGGACGTCGAGTCGGTCGCGCTCGAGGGCCCGGTCAAGGAGGTCACCGCCAACGGCGTGACCTACCGCTCGCGCGCGGTCATCCTCGCCATGGGGGCCGCGGCCCGTTACCTCGGCGTGCCCGGCGAGCAGGAGCTGCTCGGCCGCGGCGTGTCCGCCTGTGCCACCTGTGACGGGTTCTTCTTCCGGGACAAGCCGATCGCCGTCATCGGCGGCGGCGACTCGGCGATGGAGGAGGCCACCTTCCTGACCCGCTTCGGGTCGAGCGTGACGGTGGTGCACCGCCGCGACGAGTTCCGCGCCTCGAAGATCATGCTCGAGCGCGCCCGGAACGACCCGAAGATGCGGTGGGAGCTGAACAAGGCCGTCACCGAGGTCGTCGGCGAGAACGGCGTCTCCGCGCTCAAGCTCGAGGACACGGTGACCGGCGAGGAGTCCACCCTCGAGGTCTCGGGCATGTTCGTGGCGATCGGGCACGACCCGCGCAGCGAGCTGGTCCGCGGGCAGGTCGAGCTCGACGACGAGGGCTACGTCAAGACCAAGTCCCCGTCGACCCACACCAACATCCCGGGCGTGTTCGCCTGTGGCGACCTGGTCGACCACACCTACCGGCAGGCCATCACCGCCGCCGGGTCGGGCTGTTCCGCAGCCATCGACGCCGAGCGCTGGTTGGCCGAGGAGCCGATCGAGCCCGAGATGGCCGGTGGCGGCTACGGCACCGACGCGAAGGACGTCGCGGCCGCGGTCCACTGACCGTCCCTCCACTTCCTGGCACCCTTCCACCTGGCGCAGTACCGAACGAGGAGAGCATCGCGATGGGCAACAACACCGTGGACGTCACCGACGCCACGTTCGAGCAGGACGTCCTCAAGAGCGGCAAGACCGTGCTGGTCGACTTCTGGGCGACCTGGTGCGGGCCGTGCAAGATGGTCGCCCCGGTCCTCGACGAGATCGCCGGCGAGCACAAGGACGACCTGACCGTCGCCAAGCTCGACATCGACGCGAACGGGAAGACGGCGCAGCAGTACCAGGTCATGTCGATCCCGACCATGATCGTGTTCAAGGACGGGCAGCCGGTGAAGACCATCGTGGGCGCCAAGCCGAAGGCCGCCCTGCTGAGCGACTTGTCCGACTACCTGTAGGTCATTCCGCAACCGATCCGATACGGCCTGTCGCCGATCGCCCGGTACGTCCGGCGATCAGCCGACGGGCCGTTCGGCCGTTCGGCGCCTTTCCGGCCCGCTGACTGCGTGGACACGCCCGCGCACGCCCCGCTGTCCCCCGGACGTGGCGGCGCAGGGCAGAATGGTCGACGGCCGAGAACCGGGCCGGACATGCCGGAGAGCGCCGTGCGCCGGCGTGCGGGCCCGGACCATCGAGACGCGCCGTCCGTCGGCGCGCCGGAGATCGAGCGAGGGGTGCATGCAGCTGCTCCGCCGCGGGGACCGCGGCCCGGCGGTCGTCGAGATCAGGACCACGCTGCGGCGGTTCGGCCTCCTGGCCGCCGCCCCGGGCCCCGGGTCCGACGACGTGTTCGACGTGGCCGTCGAGCGGGCCGTCCAGGCGTTCCAGCAGCGCCGCGGGCTGATCACCGACGGGATCGTCGGCCCGGACACCTACCGCGCGTTGCGTGAGGCCGGCTGGAAGCTCGGCGACCGGATGCTGGCCCTGATGGTCTCGGCGCCCATGAGCGGCGACGACGTCGGCCAGCTCCAGACCCGCCTCCTCGAGCTCGGCTACGACCCGGGCCGCCCGTCCGGCGTGTTCGACGAGCGCACCGAGCAGGCCCTCCGCGGCTTCCAGCGGGACTACGGGCTCGCCGCCGACGGCGTGTGCGGCCCCGGCACCCTGCGTGCGCTGCGCCAGCTCGGCCGCAAGGTCGTCGGCGGGCGCCCCGGCCTGCTCCGCGAGCAGGAGCTGCTCCGCCGCGCCGGGCCGCGGATGCGCGGCAAGCGAATCGTCGTCGACCCCGGGCACGGCGGCCTCGACCGCGGCGTCCAGGTCGCGGGGGTGTGCGAGGCCGACCTGATGTGGGACCTCGCCCGTCGGCTCGTCGGCCGCATGTCCGCCACCGGCATGGAGGCGTTGCTCTCCCGCCGGGAGGACACCTGCCCGGCCGAGGCCGAACGCGCCGCGTTCGCCAACGAGGCCAACGCCGACCTGGTTCTCTCGCTCCACTCCGACGCGAACCGGAGCATGTACGCCCAGGGCCTTGCCACCTTCCACTTCGGCAACGGTTCGGGCGCCACCTCCACGGTGGGGGAGGCGCTCGCCGGGCTCATCCAGCGCGAGCTGCTCACCCGCACCGCGATGCTCGACTGCGGCAGCCAGGCCCGCACGTGGGAGCTGCTCCGGCTGACGCGGATGCCGGCCGTCCGCGTGGAGCTCGGCTACCTCACGCACATCGGGGACCGGACCAAGCTCCTCGACCCCGGCTTCCGCGACGTGGTGGCCGAGGGGATCCTGGTGGCCGTCAAGCGGCTGTACCTGCTGGGTCAGAACGACCAGCCGACCGGCACGTTCACATTCTCGGACGTGCTGGCCCACGAGATCAACCGGAACCAGGCCCAGGCCATCTGAGCCCGGGAGAATCGATCTCAGGCCCGGGAACGGGCTGATCGCGGTTCCCGGGCCCCTGAGTCACACCCTTGTCATTCGGTCGCTCAGCGGCCCGTACAGCGCGCTCTCAGATCGTGCGTACGCGCGCGCCGGTCGGTGCGGGTACCCGGTACCCGGGCTGCCCGACGGGCGCCGCGGGCTGCATCGGAATCGTGATGGTCCCGAGGAGTTGCTCGAGCGCGTGCTCGACGTCCTCCTTCCACGTGATCCCCGAGCGGAGCTCCATCCGCAGCCGGGGCCACCGCGGGTGCGGCCGGACCGTCTTGAAGCCGACGCTGCGCAGGAAGTCGGCCGGGATGATGCAGCCGGGCTCCGACCCGGGCCGCGCCTCGCCGAAGGCCTCGACGGCCTTCACCCCGCGGCGGGTGAGGTCCTTGACCACGGACTGGGCGAGCATCCGCCCGAGGCCCTCGCCGGCGTACTCCGGCATCACCTGGAGGGTCATGAGGAGCACGGCGTCGGCGCTCACCGGGCCGGTCGGCATCTCGGTGGCGCGGGGGACCGCGGAGGGCGGCGCGTACATGACGTAGCCGGCGGGCGCCCCACGGACGTAGACGATCTTCCCGCACGAGCCCCACTCGAGCAGGATCTCCGAGACCCAGGCCTCCTTCTCGAGCTCGGTGGTGCCGAACTCCTCGGCCTGCTTGGCGAGGTGCGGTGCGAGCTCCCAGAAGACGCAGGAGCGACAACGCTTGGGGAGGTCCCCCAGGTTGTCGAGGTTGACCGCGGCGACGTGCCAGGACAACGTGCTACCTCCGGCGGCCGACCCGATCGGGTTCCGCGTGGTCGAGACCCCCCGTGTGATCACGAAGACCGTTCGATGGTAGGTCGGTCGGGGCCCCTGCGACACCCCGGCTGCTGCGACCGGTGTCTCAGCCTCGCCGAAGGGCAGACCGTACACCCGTCCCGGTTACACTCAGGTGCCACTTTCGCTCCCCGAGGCTGCGCGCGCGTGGCCGCCGGGCTGCGATCGGCGCCGATGTTCGCTCCGCGAGCTCCGCTCAGCCGTCGACCTGGAGGATCCACCGTGACGATCCCGCCGTCCCCGCAGCAGCCCGACGTCTCCGTCGAGCGGGCGGCGGCAGCCGCGCCGGTCCCGCCGACCGAGCGGTTCGCGGCACGGACCTCCGGGATGGTCGCCTCCGAGATCCGGGCGCTGTTCGCCGTCGCCAGTCGGCCCGAGGTCGTCTCGCTCGCAGGTGGCATGCCCAACCTGGCCGCGCTGCCGCTCGAGGAGCTGTCCGCCGAGATCGGCGACCTCGTCGCCCGCGAGGGCCAGGTCGCGCTGCAGTACGGCTCCGCCCAGGGCGTGCCCGCGCTGCGCACGCAGATCTGCGACGTCATGCGGGAGGAGGGGATCGAGGCCGACCCGAACGACGTCGTCGTGACCGTCGGCTCGCAGATGGCCCTCGACCTCGTCACCCGGCTGTTCTGCGACCCGGGCGACGTGGTGCTCGCCGAGGGGCCGTCCTATGTCGGCGCGCTGGGCAGCTTCGCCGCCTACCAGGCCCGCGTGGTCCACGTCGCGATGGACGAGCACGGGCTCGTCCCGGAACTGCTGGAGGAGGCGCTGCGTACGCTCGCCGCCCGCGGCGTCACCCCGAAGTTCCTCTACACGATCCCGAACTTCCACAATCCCGCCGGCGTGACGCTGGCCGTCGAGCGACGGCAGCGGGTGCTGGACCTGTGCGCGGAGTACGGCGTGGGGGTCGTCGAGGACAACCCGTACGGGCTGCTCGGCTTCAGCGGCACCCGGTACCCGGCACTGCGGTCGCTGGACCGCTCGGTCATCTACCTGGGCTCGTTCTCCAAGACCTTCGCCTCCGGTCTCCGGGTCGGGTGGGCGCTCGTGCCGCCGGCGGTGCGGGACCGGCTGGTGCTGGCCGCGGAGTCGGCCACGCTGTGCCCGCCGAGCTTCACGCAGATGGTCGTGTCGCGGTACCTGGAGAAGCACGACTGGCGGGCGCAGGTGAAGGCCTACACGGAGCAGTACCGGGAGCGGCGTGACGCGATGCTGACCGCGCTGGCGACGTACCTGCCCGAGGGCTGCACCTGGACCGTGCCCGACGGTGGCTTCTACGTGTGGGTCACGCTGCCCGAAGGGGTCGACGCGAAGGCGATGTTGCCGCGCGCCGTCACGGCCCGGGTGGCCTACGCGTCGGGCACGGGGTTCTACGCCGACGGCTTCGGCAGCCGTCAGCTGCGCCTCTCGTACTGCTACCCGACCCCGGAACGCATCACCGAGGGCGTCCGCCGGCTCGCCGGGGTCATCGAGGCCGAGCTCGAGGTGCGCCGCACCTTCGGCCTCCCCGCCGCACCCGCCCCCGAACTGCGCCGCGGTGCACACACCCCCGGTCCCGACACGGCCTGAGCCCTTCCCGTGAACGCCCCGCGGACCTGCGTCCGCGGGGCGTTCGTCGTTCGAGGCGTTTCACGTGAAACGGGGCGAGTGAGGATCAGCGGAGCGTCCGCCTTCCGGTCCTCGCCACGCAGACCGGAGTCGGTCCGTCGAGCAGCATCCGCCTGGGCACGGTCGAGATCCGCTTTCGTCGTCCGGGCTCGGTGATCTCCGCCCGACCAGCCGCGGGGCGGTCGGGAGGGTGATCCCGGCGTACGCACCGCTCCGCCCCCCCATGGCGATCAGGCGTGCTCGGACCGTGGAGCGGCCGGAGCCGCACAGCCGCGACAGCGGACCATAAGCGGACCCCTCGCGAGAGTTCGTCTCCCTGCAAGGTCGGGGCGCCGTCTCGAGCCATCGCACCCACCCACCCTTGCCGGGTGGAGCCAGGGCGGTGCGGCGCCGAGGCCGAGGGCCGCTACCCGCTCCCGCGCGTTTCACGTGAAACAGGACGGGCCGGACGCCGGGTCGGAGTGGACCGTGGCGCAGAATGCCCCGGTGAGCGATCGAAGCGTGGCCGTGCTGGCGGGTGGACTGTCCCACGAGCGTGAGGTGTCCCTGCGATCCGGGCGCCGGCTGGCGGGCGCCCTGCGCGCCAGCGGGCTGGAGGTCCGCGAGTGGGACGCCGACGCCGCCCTGATCGAGCGGCTGCGCACCGAACGCCCCGACGCCGCGATCGTCGCGCTGCACGGGGGAGAGGGCGAGAACGGCGCCGTGCAGGCCGTTCTGGAACTGATCGGCGTGCCCTTCGTCGGCACGGTGTCGTCGGCATGCCGCCGTGCCTGGGACAAGCCGACCGCCAAGGCCGAGCTCGCCCGCTCCGGCCTGGACACCCCCGACTGGATCGCGCTGCCGCACGCGACCTTCCGCGAGCTGGGCGCCCAGGCCGTGCTCGACGCGATGGTGGACCGGCTGGGTCTTCCGCTCATGCTCAAGCCCGATCAGGGTGGCTCGGCCCTCGGCGCCCAGGTCGTCCGCTCCGCGGCCGAGCTGCCCTCGGCCATGGTCAGCTGCCTCGCCTACGCCGACACCGTCCTCGCCGAGCGCTTCGTCACCGGCACCGAGGTCGCCGTCTCCGTGGTGCACGACGGCGCCGAGCCACGCGCCCTGCCGCCGGTCGAGGTCGACGTGCCGGGCGGCGTCTACGACTACACCGCCCGCTACACGCAGGGCGCGGCGAGCTTCCACTGCCCGGCCCGGCTGCCGCAGGAGGTCCTCGACCGGCTTCGCGAGACCGCCCTGCAAGCACACGCGCTGCTCGGGCTCCGGGACGTCTCACGGATGGACGCGGTCGTCGACGAGGAGGGGCGCGTCCAGATCCTCGAGGTGAACGTCTCGCCCGGGCTGACCGACACCTCGCTCCTGCCGACCGCCGTCGCGGCCGAGGGGAGTGATCTGGGCGCGGTCTTCGCGGCCCTCGTGGAACGCGCTGTCGAGCGGGGCTGACGTTTCACGTGGAACGGTGCCGACCACGTTCCACGGGAACGCCCTCAGCCGCGCTCGATCAGCCCGGCGATCCGCTCGAGGTCCTCGGCAGACCCGAACTCCACGACGAGCCGGCCCTTCCGAGCGCCCATCTCCACCTTGACCGTGGTGTCGAAGCGGTCGGACAGGCGGGTCGCGAGCTCGCTCATCCCGGCCGTCGGGGTCGGGCGGGAGCGGGCCTGCCGCTGCTTGCCCGGCTTCTCGTTGCGCGCGAGCACGACCGCCTCCTCGGTCGCGCGCACCGACATGCCCTCGGCGACGATGCGCGCGGCGAGCTCCTCCTGGGCCTCCGCGTCGTCGAGCCCGAGGAGCGCGCGGGCGTGGCCCGCGGACAGCACGCCGGCGGCGACCCGGCGCTGGACGGCCACGGGGAGTCGCAGCAGCCGGATCATGTTGGTGACCACGGGGCGGCTGCGACCGATGCGGTCCGCGAGCTCCGTCTGGGTCACGCCGAACTCCGCGAGCAGCTGCTCGTAGGCGGCGGCCTCTTCGAGCGGGTTCAGCTGGACGCGGTGGATGTTCTCCAGCAGCGCGTCGCGGAGCATCTCGTCGTTGCCGGTCCGGCGCACGATCGCCGGCAGCACCTCGAGGCCGGCTTGCTGCGAGGCCCGCCAGCGCCGCTCGCCCATGACGAGCTCGAAGGCACCCGGGCCCGTCTCGCGCACCACGATGGGCTGCAGGAGCCCGAACTCGCGGATCGAGTGGGCCAGCTCGGCCAGGTGCTCCTCGTCGAACTGGCTGCGCGGCTGCTTCGGGTTGGGCCGGATCGCGCCGACCGGGATCTCGCGGTAGACCGCGCCCGCCTCGGCGACCGACCCTCCGACCGCACCGGCCGGCGCGGCGGAGCTCTCCGCCTCCCCGCGCTCCCACGACTCCGGCACCCGGGAGGACGGCGTCGGGGGAGAGGGGCGGGTCGGCTGCTCACCCGGAGGCGCCGTGGGGATCAACGCGGCCAGGCCTCGGCCCAGCCCGCCCTTGCGCTCGGCCATCTACGCCCCGTTCGTCTCCGGCCCGCCCATCCGCGAGCCGTACAGCGCGATCTCCCGGGCGGCGTCGACGTAGCTCATCGCGCCGCGCGAACCCGGGTCGTAGGCGAGCACCGTCTGGCTGTAGCCCGGGGCCTCGGAGACCTTCACGCTGCGCGGGATGACCGTCCGCAGCACGGTGCCGCCGAAGTGCTGGCGCACCTCCGAGGTGACCTGGTCGGCGAGCTTGGTGCGGCCGTCGTACATGGTCAGCAGGATCGTCGAGACGTGCAGCGCGGTGTTGAGGTGCGACCGCACGAGGTCGATGTTGCTCAGCAGCTGCCCGAGCCCCTCCAGCGCGTAGTACTCGCACTGGATCGGGATCAGCACCTCGGCGGCCGCGACGAGCGCGTTGACGGTGAGGAGGCCCAGCGAGGGCGGGCAGTCGATCAGGACGTAGTCGACGGCGAGCTCGTCGAGCACCTCGTCGGACAGCGCCTGCCGCAGCCGGGACTCGCGGGCGACCATGCTGACCAGCTCGATCTCGGCGCCCGCCAGGTCGATCGTGGCGGGCACGCACAGCAGGTTGTCCGACGCCGTGCTCACCGCCGCGGCCTCGACGATCCCGATCTCGCCGAGCAGCGCCTCGTAGATCGACGGCGTGCCGGCCCGGTGCTCGACACCGAGCGCCGTGCTGGCGTTGCCCTGCGGGTCGAGGTCCACGACGAGCACCCGCAGGCCGTGCATCGCCAGCGCGGCCGCGATGTTGACGGTGCTCGTGGTCTTCCCGACGCCGCCCTTCTGGTTGGCGACGGTGAGGATCCGCCGGTGCGCCGGCTTCGGCATCGAGTGCCGGTCGGGATGCCGCAGGCGGGCGGCGCGCTCCGCCTCCTCGGCGATGGGGGTCCAGCCGATGCTCATCGTGCGGGGCCTTCCTGACGACGTGTCACGTGCGACGGCGGGATCACGAGCGCCTCCTCCGTGGCCTGCCGGGGGGCCGGCTCTCCCGTTCGACCGAGACGACGGTGCTCGGCGGGTCGACGACTCCGGCGCCGCACCGCTCGATCGTCGGCGTGCCGCCGCCGAGCCGGCGGACCTCCGCGGCGTCCCGGCTGATCTCGTCCGGCGCCGACGCGCCCTTGACGGCGAGCAGCCTGCCACCGGTCCGCAGCAGGGGGAGGGACCAGCCGGCGAGCCGGGCCAGCGGCGCGACGGCACGAGCGGTGACCACGTCCGCCCCCTCCCATCGACGCCGGATCGCATTCTCCTCGGCCCGCCCGCGCTCCACGGTGAGCGACAGGCCCAGATCGTCGATGATCTCGTTGAGCCACTCCACCCGGCGGGCGAGCGGCTCCACGAGCACGATCCGAAGATCCGGGCGAGCCAGCGCCAACGGTATCCCGGGAAGGCCCGCTCCCGAACCCACGTCCACGACCTTCGCGCCGTCCGGCACGAGTTCCGCGACGACGGCACAGTTCAGGACGTGCCGGTCCCACAGGCGATCGGTCTCGCGCGGGCCGATGAGGCCACGCTCGACACCGGACGTCGCGAGGTGTTCGACGTACCGGGCGGCGCGGTCGAGGCGGTCGCCGAAAACCTTCTCCGCCGCGGCGGGGGGATGTTCCACGTGAAACCGTCCAGATCTTCCAGGGGGCCGGACACGGCCGCGCCCTCCGGTCCGATGCGGACACGGAGGGCGCGGGCGGGTGCTGGGGTGCGGGTCCCGGGGGACCCGGCCTCACTTGTCGCGGAAGACGACGACCTGCCGGCGCGGCTCCT
This sequence comes from Pseudonocardia kujensis, assembly GCF_021283305.1. Classification (GTDB taxonomy): domain Bacteria; phylum Actinomycetota; class Actinomycetes; order Mycobacteriales; family Pseudonocardiaceae; genus Pseudonocardia; species Pseudonocardia kujensis. Next base: position 7,502 of record NZ_JAJSOK010000038.1, on the reverse strand, counting down.
CGCCCTCGCTCTCGCTGGAGACGCCTTTCACGGCCGCGACGGCGTCGTGCACGACCTTGCGCTCGAAGGGGGTCATCGGACGCAGCCGCACGGGCTGGCCCGACTCCTTGACCTCCTGGGCGGTGCGGGTGCCGAGCTCGGTCAGCTCGTCCCGGCGGCTCTGCCGCCACCCCGCGATGTCGAGCATCAGCCGGCTCCGGTTGCCCGACGCCTGCTGCACGGCGAGCCGGGTCAGCTCCTGCAGCGACTCCAGCGCCTGGCCCCGGTCGCCGACGAGCTTCACGAGGTCCTCACCGCCGTCGATGCTGACGATCGCGCGGCCGGCCTCGACGTCGAGGTCGATGTCGCCGTCGTAGTCGAGGATGTCGAGCAGGCGCTCGAGGTAGTCGCCCGCGATGTCGCCCTCTTTGATCAGCTGGTCCTCGGACCCGCTCTCCGCGGTCTTCGGCACGTGTGTCTCCTCTCCACGTTGCGCTCGTCCGGTCCGCCGGGGCGGATCGGACGAGGTGAGCGGGCGGCGTCGCCCGGCCGCCCGCTCGAAGGTCCGTCGAGGTCGGTGTCGCCTCGCGCCCACCGACCCTCGTGTCACCGCCGCTTCTTGCCCTTCCGGGCCTGCGTGCGGTTGCCGCCGCCACCGGGGCGCCCGCCCTGGCCGGCCGGCCGGTTCGCCGGCTTGCCGCCCACGGGCTTCGCTCCCGGCATCGGCTTGGTGACGGGCTTCGCCCCCGGCTTCTTCGCGGGCGCGGACGGGCTCTCCCCGTCGACGCTGCCGTTGGTGTCGGCGTCGGCCTCGTCAGCCGGCGCGGAGCCGTTGGTGGTCCCGTTCGTGGTGCCGTTCGTTGTGCCACGGACGTCGCGCTGCGGCTTCTGGCCCGGCTTCGGGGCGAGCGCGTTGCGCTGCGCGGTGGCCTGCTCCTTCTTCTCCGCCTCCTCGGCGTCGATCCGCTTGTAGACGACGTACTGCTGGCCGAGGGTCCACAGGTTGTTGGAGACCCAGTAGAAGAGGATCGCCAGCGGCAGGAAGGGGCCACCGACGACGACGCCGATCGGGAACACGTAGAGCATCAGCTTCTGCATGATCGCCGTCTGCGGGTTGTCCATCGCGGCCGGGTTCGCGGCCTGGCGGGCCACCGAGTGGCGCGCCGTGATGTGCGTGAACACACCCGCCAGGATCATCAGCGGGATCATGACGATCAGCTGGCTGGTGAGGTTGCCGCCGAGCTCGGCGAGGGTCGTGGTGGAGTACTGCGTGTTCACCACGGACGCGCCGAGCTTGGCGCCGAAGAAGTCCGAGTCGACGAAGGAGCGCACCTCGTCGGCGCCGAAGAAGTAGTTCTCGGTCTTGCCCGGCTTGAACTCACGCAGGACGTGGAACAGGCCGATGAAGACCGGGACCTGGACCAGCACCGGGAGACAGCCGCCGAGCGGGTTCGCGCCGTTCTCCGACTGGAGCTTCTGCATCTCCTGCCCGAGCTTCTGCCGGTCGTTGGCGTACTTCTTCCGGAGCTTCTGCATCTCCGGCGCCATCTCCTGCATCTTCCGCATGGAGCGGACCTGCCCGACGAAGGGCTTGTACAGGATGGCGCGCAGGGTGAAGACCAGGAAGATCACCGCGAGGACCCAGGAGACGCCCGAGTCCGCGCCGAACACGAAGCCGAACGCCTTGTGCCAGACCCACATGATGAACGACACGGGGTAGTAGATGAAGTTCAGCACGGCGCTTGCTCCTCGCACTTCTCAGTGCAGTCGGCGGCTCGACGGTCGTCGGGGCGGGCGGGGCGATCGGGTTCCGGCGTTTCCGCGGGCTCCGGTTCCCGGAGTGGGACCGGATCCACTCCGCCAGGGTGCCACGGGTGGCAGCGCAGCAGCCGCCGCACCGCCAGCCACGTGCCGCGCGCCGCGCCGTGCACCTGCACGGCCTCGAGCGCGTAGGCGCTGCAGCTCGGGTAGAAGCGGCAGGTCGGGGGCAGCGCGGGGGAGATCCAGCGCTGGTAGACGCGCACCGCGCCGATCAGGACGCGCGCGACGGGGGAGGGGCTCACCGGGCGGGCTCCCGCCCCCGCAGTTTCCTCGACGCGGAGCGCAGCGCGGACTCCAGGTCCGCGCCCAGCTCGGCGGAGGTCGCCGCGGCGGCGGGCGGGAGCGCCCGCACGACGAGCGACGACCCGGTCGGCAGCGTGCCGAGCCGGGCCGCGACGAGATGACGCAGCCGCCGGGCGACGCGGTGGCGGACCACTGCGTTCCCGACGGCCTTGCTCACGACGAACCCGGCCCGCGGCGGAGCCTGCGAGGCCGGGTCGGTGGTGGACGCCATGTCCAGGTGCACGACGAGCCGGGAGCGGCCCGCGCGGCGACCGTGGCGGATCGTCGAGGCGAACTCGTCCCGACGGGTCAGCCGGGCGCCGGCGGGCAGCACTCCGACGGCGCGGCGGTCAGGCCGAGAGCTGCGCGCGGCCCTTGCGGCGGCGCGCCGAGATGATCGCGCGCCCGGCGCGCGTGCGCATCCGAAGCCGGAAGCCGTGCGTCTTGGCCCGGCGGCGGTTGTTCGGCTGAAAGGTGCGCTTGCTCACGGTCGACTCTCCCGGTCGACGGCGCCGTGGGGTACCGGGCCGTCGGTAGCTTCTGATCTCGGTCGTGCGCGGGTGCAGCATCGTGCTGTGTCGGGGCACGCGGACGTGCCGGCGACGGACCGCGCCTGCAGACCAGGGTACGCAGCCGCTTCCGAGCGGTGCAAACCGCCCCCGCGGCGGCCCTGATCGCGTGGTCCACACGGTGACGACGCGGGTGCGCAGCGTCATCCCCGCAGGCCACCTCGGGCGCGTCGGACGGGCCTGTACAGGCTTGCGACCTGCGCGTCTTGTGACCTCGGGCCGGTCGTTGTTAGCGTGCGGGCTTCGCAGTTCCATCCGGGGGGATCGGGGCTTCTCCGACTGTCACCACGACGGACGCTGCGGGCGCGCGCCCGACGGGAGGGTGGTCGCGGCCCGCCGTACTCCCCTGCGTACGGTCTACGCACATGTGTGGATAAGTCTGGGGATGCCCAGCCCACGCCGACGAGACGACGAACGAGGTCGTGCCCACCGCTCCCCAGCAGGTCGGCACGCGGAGAGGGGCCGAGCGGTGGCCGAACCCGGTGACCTCGCCCAGGTGTGGAGCCTGGTCATCGCCGACCTCGCCGGACCCGCGACGGATCCGGGTTCCCCCGGGCTGTCCGCGCAGCAGCGCGCCTTCCTGCGGCTGACCCGCCCGCTCGGGCTGCTCGACGGCACGGCGCTGCTCGCCGCGCCCAGCGAGTTCGCGAAGGACGCGATCGAGCGCATCCTCCGGCGGCCGATCAGCGATGCCATCGGCCGCCACATGGGCGTGCAGGTGAACCTCGCGGTGGTGGTCGACGCCAACGCCGCCTCCGGGGGGACGGACGTCCCGGACCCGCCCGCGCGCGTACGGCCCGGTGCGCCGTCGCTCGGCGAGATCGCGGACGGCCGCGGCCCGGTCGCCCCGGCGCCCCTGCCCGGCCTCGCGCCGCCGGCGCCGAACGGGTCCGAGGGCGTCGTGCACGACGCGCCCACCCCGCCGTCGGGCATCCCGGTCGACCCCGCCGCGGCCGCGGCGCTGCCCGAACCCGCGGGCGTCGACGGCGGAGGACCGCCGGCCCCCGGCGAGGCCGGGCCGCTCACCCCCGGCCGGCCCGAGGTGTGGCCGACCTACTCGGCCCCGCAGGCGGGCGACCCGGTGGCGCCGCGGTCGCAGACGCGGCTCAACGAGAAGTACACCTTCGACACCTTCGTCATCGGGGCGTCGAACCGCTTCTCCCACGCCGCGGCGGTGGCGGTGGCCGAGGCGCCGGCGCGCGCGTACAACCCGCTCTTCATCTGGGGCGAGTCCGGGCTGGGCAAGACGCACCTGCTGCACGCCGTGGGGCACTACGCCCAGCGGCTGTTCCCCGGGATGCGGGTGCGGTACGTGAGCACCGAGGAGTTCACGAACGACTTCATCAACTCGCTGCGCGACGACCGCAAGGTCGCCTTCCAGCGCCGCTACCGGGACGTCGACGTGCTGCTGGTCGACGACATCCAGTTCCTGGAGGGGAAGGAGGGGACCCAGGAGGAGTTCTTCCACACCTTCAACACCCTCCACAACGCGAACAAGCAGATCGTCGTCTCCTCCGACCGCCCGCCGAAGCGCCTGGAGACCCTCGAGGACCGCATGCGCACACGGTTCGAGTGGGGCCTGATCACCGACATCCAGCCGCCCGAGCTGGAGACGCGGATCGCGATCCTCCGGAAGAAGGCCGCGCAGGACCGGCTCGCCGTGCCCGGCGACGTCCTGGAGTTCATCGCCGAGCGCATCGAGCGGAACATCCGCGAGCTCGAGGGCGCGCTGATCCGGGTGACGGCGTTCGCGTCGCTCAACCGGCAGCCGGTCGACACGCAGCTCGCCGAGATCGTGCTGCGCGACCTCATCCCCGACTCGGCCGCCTCCGAGATCACCGCGCCGACGATCATGGCGGTCACCGCCGAGTTCTTCGACGTCACGATGGAGGAGCTCTGCGGGCCGGGGAAGACGAAGGCGCTCGCCCAGGCCCGGCAGATCTCCATGTACCTGTGCCGCGAGCTCACCGACCTCTCGCTGCCGCGCATCGGGCAGACCTTCGGCGGCCGCGACCACACCACCGTCATGCACGCGGACAAGAAGATCCGCAACGAGATCTCGCTGCGTCGCAAGACCTTCGAGCAGGTCCAGGAGCTCACCGCCCGCATCAAGCAGCGCGCCCGGCACTGACCGTCGCCCGCTGCCTCCGCTGCCTCCGCGGGGTCGGCCGGGCGGGGTCGGCCGGGCGGGGTCGGCCGGGAGCGGTCGACGCGCTCTGCGCGCATCGCCCGTGTGCGCCGATCACGAACGTCACCTCGCCCACGCAGCGCCACCCCCACAACTCACGGACGCTCCCGACTCGCGCCACCGGAACTCCCGACTCGCGCCACCAGGACTCCCGACTCGCGCCGTCGGAAGCCTCGGCTTCCGGAGGGCCCGGAGCAGCGAAGATCGCGAGTCGTCCCCAGCCGTCCCCAGGTTCCGCGGGCGGGAAGAGCGGGCGGCGGCCCGGGAAGCCCGGTCTCACACCGTCACCGTCGGCGTCGGACCACCTGCACCCACACGGCTCACCGCGAACAGCCCTCAGCGGCCGTCTCAGGGCCTCTCCGCAGCACGCGCGGTGACCGGCGCAGAGATCCACTTCGGGTTTCCGGCCGCATCCGCGGGCCGAACGTGATCTCCATCCGGTAGAGATCGGAATCGCCCGCGTGTCGCTGCCGAGCTCACCGCTCGTCGTCCACTAGTGGGCGTTCGGCGCACCGTCGGCCCAGTGCCGGCCTCGCACCGTCACGGAAGCGGTCACGGTCCGTTGCGGAGCGTGTGCAGGGCGGGACTTCTGAGGGTGCCGCCCGTCGCCACCGGGTTGCCGCGACGACGCCGACCGGTCGCACAGCGTGGACGCACGGCCACGCTTCACCCACATCTGGGGACAACTCTGTGGATTGTCGTGCCGGAGCCCGTGGACGGACGGCCCGAGAACAGTGGACAACTCCCCACCGGGACGGGGATGAGCGTCGGACAACATCGCGAGAACGCCGGCCATCCACGGGCAGCCGGATGCGTCCCGACTCGGTCCCGAGGCTCGGTCCCCAGGACGCCGCACCGAGTGACCTGCGACGACGGCGTTCATCCACACTGTGCACAGGACCTGTCTCTGCTTCTGGAGTTCTCTCTTCGAGGAACTACAAGAGAAAGAAGGGGGTGGATGGAGCACACGGACGGGGCACTCCGCGGTCCCCGCCCACCGGTCGCCGGACGGCGACCGGGCGACGTGACACCCGGACGCGGGAGGCTCTACGGTGAGTCGGCCGATCCCGGACCGCCGGGCCGTCGGCGGGATCCCCGGGGGAGCCGTTCGCGGCCGAGCCGTCGGCCCCCGTCGGGGAGCCTCGTCGTCCGGGCTCCCCACAGCCCGTCCCGTGTGCCCGCCTCCCGGTCACACCCAGTGACCACCGGTGAAAGGTCTCCCTCGCCATGAAGTTCCGGGTCGAACGCGACGTCCTCGCCGACGCTGCCGCCTGGGTGGCACGTAGCCTGCCCGCGCGGCCGCCGGTACCGGTCCTGGGCGGTGTCCTGATCGACGCCGCCTCGGGGGAGGGCGGCGACCGGCTGACGGTCTCCGGGTTCGACTACGAGACCTCCGCCCGGGTGGAGCTCGACGCGACGATCGGTGACCCGGGCCAGGTGCTCGTCTCCGGCCGGCTGCTCGCGGACATCACCCGCGCGCTGCCGAACAAGCCGGTCGACCTCGTGGTCGACGGGGCCCGGGCCACGATCAACTGCGGGAACAGCCGCTTCTCGCTGCCGATCATGCCCGTGGAGGACTACCCGCAGCTGCCGGCCATGCCGCAGCGGGCCGGCACGGTCGACGCCGCGGAGCTGGCCGGCGCGGTCGCCCAGGTCGCCGTGGCGGCGGGCCGGGACGACACGCTGCCGATGCTCACCGGCGTCCGGCTGGAGATCGAGGGCTCGCGGCTGACCCTCGCCGCGACGGACCGGTTCCGCCTCGCGGTCCGGGAGCTCGACTGGCAGCCCGAGGACGCCGGGGCGTCCACCGCGGTGCTGATCCCGGCGAAGACCCTCTCGGACGTGGCGAAGACGCTGGCCGGCGCCGGCACCGTCGAGATCGCGCTCTCCGCGGGCGACGGCATGCTCGGGATGACCGGGGGCGGTCGCCGCGCCACCACCCGCCTGCTCGACGCCGAGTTCCCGCGCTTCCGCCAGCTGATCCCGGCCGAGCACACGACCGCGGCCGAGCTCGACGTCGCCGGGCTGGTCGAGGCGATCAAGCGTGTGTCCCTGGTCGCCGACCGCGTCGCGCAGATCCGGCTGGAGTTCGGCGAGGAGGGGCTGCGGCTCGCGGCCGGCGGCGAGGACGTCGGCAGCGCCGAGGAGGAGCTGCCCTGCGCGCTCGACGGCTCCGCGCTGACCATCGCGTTCAACCCCGGCTACCTGCTCGACGCACTGGGCGCGCTGCACACCGAGAAGGCGCAGCTCACCTTCACCACGCCGAACCGGCCCGCCCTCGTGCGCCCGGTCGTCCCGCCGGCCGACGGCGAGGACGCGGGGGATGCGCCCGCCGATCCCGGGTACCTCCACCTGCTGATGCCGGTCCGGCTGCCGGGCTGAGCGGACGGAACACCCGCGCCGGGTGGAGCTCGCGCTGCGAGGATCGGCGCTGGGCGGAGCTCGCTCCGACTGATCGTCCCGCCGCCGGATGCGGCACGATGAGGCCCGGCGCCGGCCGGCGCGAGGACCGACGAGCGAGCTGTAGGGAGCGGGACGTGCAACTCGGACTGATCGGCCTGGGCCGCATGGGCGGGAACATGCGGGACCGGGTGCGCGCGGCGGGCCATGAGGTCGTCGGGTACGACCCGCGGCCCGAGGTGACCGACGTGCCGTCGCTGGAG
>NZ_JAJSOK010000037.1 GCF_021283305.1 Pseudonocardia kujensis | reverse complement strand
GTGGTGCGGGGATCGCGCAGCAGGGGGTCGAGCGGGCCCGCCCCGATCAGCTCCTCGCGCAGGACCCGCAGGGCGGCCAGGACGTCGAGGTCCGAGGCGACGCCGCCGGACTCCGCGCGCACGGCGTCGGCCACGGCGGCGGGGGTGGGCTCGCGGCCGTCCTCGGCGAGCCGGGTCCGGACGCGATCGACGAGCGCGTTCACGACGCCCGCCGCAGACCGGGCCCGCCGGCACCGGCGAGCGCGGTGAGCAGCTCCCGGCCGGCGGTGTTCAACGCACCACGCCGCCGGCCCGGCGGCACGCCCTGCTCCATGGCCCGGGCCAGGCTGCGCTCGGGCGGCATCGAGGCGAGCAACGGGAGCTCGAGGGCCGCGGCGACGTCGGCCGGGGCGAGGCCGCCGGGGGAGGGCCCGCGCACGACGAGCCCCACCTCGCGCGTCTGTTCGGCCAGCACCGCCGCGACCCGGCCCGCTGCGGCGCAGGAGCGGACGTCGGCGGGGACGACCAGGGCGGTCAGGTCGGCGGCGTCGAGCGCCGCGACGGCGGCGTCGGTCGGGTAGCGCGGTACGTCGCACACCACGGTCTCGCCCGCCCTGCGGCCGGCATCGAGCACGGCGGTGACCGCCCCCGCGGACGGGCCGGCCGCGGCGCGGGCGCACGACAGCACGCCGAGCTCCGCGCCGGAGCGGCTGATCGCGGGCGCGGGAAGGGCGGCGTGCAGGGCCGAGGCGGGCACGCGGCCGTCCGTGATCGTGAGCTCGGGCCAGCGCAGACCGGTGACCTCCTCGGCACCGAGCACCAGGTCCAGGCCGCCGCCCAGCGGGTCGCAGTCCACGAGCAGGGTGCGGTCGCCGGCGGACGCCGCGACCACCGCGACGGCCGCCGCCAGCACGGACGCGCCGGCCCCGCCCTTCCCGCCGACGACCGCGAGCACCCGCCCGACCCCCGTCGCCTCGCCCTGCTCGGCCGCGGCCGCGAGCCGCTCGACCAGGTGCGGCTCGGCCGCGGGCAGCTCGACGGCCTGCTCCGCGCCGAGCGCGACGGCGCACTCCAACGCCTCGATCGAGGCGCGGTCGTGGCCGACCAGCATCAGGTCGGCGCGCCGGGGCAGACCCGCGCGCACGCAGCGCCGGGCCGACTCCTCGTCGAGCAGCACGAACGGCGCCCCGGGCCAGTGGCGCCGCGCGTCGGCGGCGTCGGCCGCCCGGTGCACCTCGCACCCCGCGGCCGCCGCCAGCCGGAGCACGGCGTCGAGGAGTTCGGGGTCCTCGACCATCACCAGTGTCCGCTCGCCCATCGCACGCTCCCTCCGCCGCTCCCGTCCCTCGGGGCCGTGTCGAGCCTGCGGCCTCGAGGGGTGGGCGGACGGACCGGTCGTGCCGCTGTGGATCGTCGGGGTCGGGTGTGGACAGAACGCCCCGGCAGGGCGCCGACCTCGGGAAACCGTCGGGGTGTGGGGGCACGATGGTGCGGGGGCCTGTGGGCGGGCCGGCCTCCGCGGCCCGGTGCCCGGGCACGGGGCGACGGTCGCAAGGACCGGCGCGCCCGTGGTGGTCAGGTGTTCTTCTGCGGAACCGACCGGATACCGCGCCCGTACCTGCGGAGTGCCGGCGCGCACCGGCCCGCACCTGCCGACCGGCCCGCGGCCGTCGGGCGAACGCCCGGCAGACAGTCATGGCCCCGGGACGTACTTGCGGTTACAGTTGTCGTCGGCTCGGACCGTGTCCGAGCGGGTTCAGCTCGACCCCCCGGGGCTGAACCGCCCGACGGCCTCCGCCAATCCCCCCTGGCGGAGGCCGTCCCCATCTCCGGGCCCGTTCGTGCCCGGCCCGGGCCGACCCGGTCGGGCCACGGCCCTCCGGTCTGGCAGGCTTCCCCGGTGCCCGCTCCGACCGCTCCCCCCGCGCCGACGGCCGTTCCGCGGGCTCGGCGGGCCGCCGCCTTCTTCGACCTCGACAAGACGATCATCGCCGGTTCCTCCGCGCTCGCCTTCTCCCGGCCCTTCCGCCGGCAGGGGCTGATCACCCGCCGAGCCGTGCTGCGCAGCGCGTACGCCCAGCTCCTGCTCCTGTTCGCCGGGGCCGACGCGGACACGATGGACCTGCTGCGGCGGCGCATCACCGCGCTCGCCACGGGATGGGAGGTGGCCCAGGTCCGGTCCATCGTGGCCGAGACGCTGCACGAGATCGTCGAGCCGATGATCTACGCCGAGGCCGCCGAGCTGATCACCGAGCACCGCGCCGCGGGCGACGAGATCGTGGTGCTGAGCGCGTCGGGGCTGGAGGTCGTGGAGCCCGTCGCCGCGCTCATCGGCGCCGACCGCAGCATGGCCACCCGCATGGCGGTGCGCGACGGGCGCTACACCGGGGAGATCGACTTCTACTGCTACGGCGAGGAGAAGGCGGTCGCCGCGCGGGCGATCGCGGCCGAGCGCGGGTACGACCTGGCCGACTGCCGGGCCTACTCGGACTCCATCACCGACCTGCCGCTGCTGCTCGCCGTCGGGCACCCGACGGCCGTCAACCCGGACAAGGCGCTGCGGCGCGAGGCGGAGCAGCGGGGCTGGCCGGTCCTCATCTTCGCGGCGCCCGTGTCGCTGCGCTCCCGCCTCCGTCCGCGGGTGCCGGTGCTGGCCGCTGCGGCCGCGGGGCTGGGACTCGCCGCCGCCGGCCTGGGACTCGCCGCCGCGGGCGGCGCCGGTCGGTGGGCGCAGCGGACCCGCGAGCGGGGCAGCCGTTTCCGCAGGTCAGAGGCATTCTGACGGACGGGGCGGGCCTTCGCATCCGCCGTCCGGGTCGTGTCCCTGGGCGCTGGTCACCACCCTCCGGAGCTGAACCGGTGCACCTCGCCGAACCTCTTGCTGTGGTGCCACTCACGGGGTACCAATGGGCCTCACGGACCTCCGAGAGGCCAGGGCCGGTGCGGCAGAGAAGCACCCGACTCCCCTTCCCGGGGCTCCGTGCACGATCGCCGGGCACTCCACGCACAGCACGCCGCGGGAGGCATGTCGTCGTGGGCCTGCGTACCGGGACGCCGGACGCCGAGGCCGGAGCACGACACGTAGTGCACGCCTGGATCCCGGTCCGTCGTGCGAGTGGGCGGTACTCCCTCGGGGGTACCGCCCCCTCTCATGTCGGGGCCCGGTCAGGCCCGGGCGTCGGCGATCGACATCCCCTCGCGCGCGCCCGCCTCCCAGGCACGGCAGCAGTGCAGGATCCAGTCCCGCAGCCCTTCCGGCGTCCCCCCGGCGAATCCGTCGGCGGCCGCGCGGTACTCCTGCGCGCGGCGCAGGTGCCCGACCTCCGGCACGGCCAGCGACTTGGGGTCGAACCCGGTGGCGACCGCGGTGAGCCGGGCCGCCGCCCGGGCCACGACGCCGTCGGCGGTCCCGAACGGCTGCAGGGCGAGCAGTTCCCCGTGCACCACCGCGACGACGACGGGCCCGGGCGCGGAGGTCCCGCCCGTCACCAGGTCGGCCAGCAGGGACAGCCGCGCCGACGCCCCTTCGCGCGGGCGGCCGAGCCGGGCCTCGTGCTCCTCGACCGGGACGAGGTCCGTCGCCGCCAGCACGTGCAGCCGGGCCAGCGCCTGCAGCGGCGCGCCCTTCCAGGCGGCGAGGAGCTTCGTCGCCTCGTCGGCCACGCGGACCGCGCCGGCCAGCACCGGGTCGGTGACGTGGTCCTCCCGGGCCGGGGTGAGCGGGGCGCCGTCGAGCGCCGCCGACGCCCGGGCCCCGCGCAGCGCCGCCTCGGCCGAGGTCGCCGGCCAACCGCGCCGGTTGACCTGGTGGTTGTGCACCGGGACGAGGGCCGCGCGGGCGGCGGCCACGGCGTCGGCCACCCCGGGCAGGTCCGTCAGCGGGGCGAGCGGGTCGGTACGGGCGGGCACCGGGTCATGCTGCCACCGGGACCTGGTCACCGGCCGGGGGGTGCCCTCTCCGTACTGACGGTGCGCAGGCGCATTCGGAGCACTACGTTTTCTCCTGACGTGCGCGCCGCCGCTCAGCACCGGTGCGCCGAAGCGCCACGGCTAGAGGAGGGCACGAGAACATGGCCGAGTCCGGAGCGACGCTCGACAACCTCTCGACCGAGAGCCGGAGTTTCCCCCCGAGCGAGGAGTTCGCGGCGCAGGCCAACGCCACGGAGGACTGGTACGAGCGGGCGGACGCCGATCGCGAGGCCTTCTGGGCCGAGCAGGCCGACCGGCTGACCTGGGGGACGAAGTGGGAGCGGGTCCTCGACTGGGAGGCGCCGTTCGCGAAGTGGTTCGTGGGCGGCAAGCTCAACGTCGCCTACAACTGCGTCGACCGGCACGTCGAGGCCGGCCACGGGGACCGAGTCGCGTTCCACTGGGAGGGCGAGCCGGGCGACACCCGCACCATCACCTACGCCGACCTGCAGCGCGAGGTCTCGAAGACCGCGAACGCGCTGGCGGAGCTGGGTGTGGGCACCGGTGACCGGGTCGCGATCCAGCTCCCGATGATCCCGGAGGCCGTGTTCTCGATGCTGGCCTGCGCCCGGCTGGGTGCGCTGCACAGCGTGGTCTTCGGCGGGTTCTCGCCGGGCGCGCTGAAGGCCCGGATCGAGGACGCCGAGGCCAAGCTCCTCATCACCAGCGACGGGCAGTTCCGCCGGGGCAAGCCGGCCCCGATGAAGGAGAACACCGACCAGGCGGTCGAGGGCACCACGATCGAGCACGTCCTGGTGGTCAAGCGGACCGAGGCCGACGTGCCGTGGACCGAGGGCCGCGACCTGTGGTGGCACGACGTCGTCGACAAGGCCTCGGACCAGCACACGCCGGAGGACTTCGACTCCGAGCACCCGCTGTTCATCCTCTACACCTCGGGCACCACCGGGAAGCCGAAGGGCATCCTGCACACCTCGGGCGGCTTCCTGACCCAGACCGCGTACACCCACCACGTGGTGTTCGACCACAAGCCGGGCGAGAGCGTCTACTGGTGCACCGCCGACATCGGCTGGGTCACCGGGCACTCCTACATCGTCTACGGCCCGCTCGCGAACGGCGCCACGAGCGTGATGTACGAGGGCACGCCGAACACCCCGCACGAGGGCCGGCACTGGGAGATCGTGCAGAAGTACGGCGTCACGATCTACTACACGGCGCCCACGCTGATCCGCACGTTCATGAAGTGGGGCCGGGAGATCCCGGAGAAGTACGACCTGTCCTCGCTGAAGGTGCTGGGCTCGGTGGGCGAGCCGATCAACCCCGAGGCCTGGATGTGGTACCGCCAGGTCATCGGCGGCGAGCGCTGCCCGATCGTCGACACCTGGTGGCAGACCGAGACCGGCGCGATCATGATCTCGCCGCTGCCCGGTGTCACGGCGACCAAGCCCGGCTCGGCGATGCGCCCGCTGCCCGGCGTCGGGGCCGCCGTCGTCGACGAGAACGGCACCCCGGTCGGCAACGGCCAGGGCGGCTACCTCGTGCTGGACAAGCCGTGGCCGTCGATGCTGCGCACGATCTGGGGCGACGAGGAGCGCTACCGCGACACCTATTGGTCGCGCTTCGCGGAGCAGGGCTACTACTTCGCCGGCGACGGCGCGAAGTACGACGACGACGGCGCCGTCTGGCTGCTCGGCCGCGTCGACGACGTGATGAACGTCTCGGGCCACCGGATCTCGACCACCGAGGTCGAGTCGGCGCTGGTCAGCCACCCGACGGTGGCCGAGGCCGCGGTCGTCGGCGCCTCGGACCCGACGACGGGCCAGGGCATCGTCGCGTTCGTGATCCTGCGCGGGAACGTGGCCCAGGACGAGGCGAAGGGCGCCGACGCCATCGCGGCCCTGCGCGACCACGTCTCGAAGGAGATCGGGCCGATCGCGAAGCCGCGCCAGATCATGGTCGTGGACGAGCTGCCGAAGACCCGCTCGGGCAAGATCATGCGCCGGCTGCTGCGCGACGTCGCGGAGAACCGCGAGGTCGGCGACGTCTCGACGCTGGCCGACTCCTCGGTCATGGACCTGATCCAGACCGGTCTCAAGGAGGGCAAGGGCGAGGACTGAGCTGAGCCTGAGCCCCGCACGGACGGCACCCCGCGCGCCCCGGGAGTGCCGTTCGTGTCGCAGTCGTTCACGAAACCGCCGTTCGTCCGCGGCCGGGTTGGGCATCCTGGGTCCGTGAGCGGTGATGAGGAGTTCGACGGCGGCCTGCGGGTGCGCCGCGGCGTCGTCGTGCCCGCGCGCGAGCTGAGCTGGCGGTTCTCCCGCTCGTCCGGCCCGGGCGGGCAGGGCGTGAACACCACCGACTCGCGGGTCGAGCTCTCGTTCGACGTCGCCGGCTCGACCGGCCTGCCCGCGGACCTGCGGGAACGCGCCCTGGCCCGGCTCGGCGGGCGGCTCGTCGACGGTGTGCTGACCGTGGTGGCGAGCGAGCACCGCAGCCAGCTCCGCAACCGCGAGGCGGCCCGCGAACGGCTCGCGCAGGCGCTGCGTGCGGCCACCGCGCCCGATCCGCCCGCGCGGCGCGCCACGCGGCCCACGAGGGGCTCGCAGCGCCGCCGGCTCGACGCCAAGGCCCGCCGCGGCGCCGTCAAGAGGTTGCGGGCCCGTCCCGACGAGTGATCGTCGGTTCGCCGTCCACGATCCGGGGAAGACCACGGTGGACCGCGCATGCGCCCAGGCACCGCGCCGGTCGCCGTGGCACGATGACCACTCGCCGACCGGGCCCGGACCGGTGCGGCGGTTCCGCTCGACAACGCAGGAGGCACCGCGGTGGCCACCCCGACCAGCTCCAGCGGCACGGACGTCCCGCCCGTGCTGCCGTCGATCCCGCTGTCGAAGGAGCCCGCTCCCGGCTCCGGCGAGCAGTCGATCGGCGCCCTCGTGCGCGACGTCACCACGCATGTCTCGACGCTGATCCGCTCCGAGGTGGAGCTGGCCAAGGCCGAGGTGACGACCGAGGTCAAGAAGGGCGTCCAGGGCAGCGTCTTCTTCATCGTCGCGCTGGTCATCGCCCTGTTCAGCCTGTTCTTCTTCTTCTTCGCCATCGGCGAGCTGCTCTCGATCTGGCTGAACCGCGCCGCGGCGTTCGGCATCGTCTTCGGCATCATGCTCATCGCGGCGGGCGTGGCGGCGCTGATCGGCTACCTGCGGGTGAAGAAGATCCGCAAGCCCGAGCGCACGATCTCCTCGCTCAAGGAGACGGCCGAGGTGCTGCAGAGCCGGGGCAGGGCCCAGTCGAACGGGACCCCGCAGCTGGACGGCAGCACCCGCTGAGCCGGGCGCAGAACCGGAGCAGAACCGGATGGGTCGGGGAGGCGTACGGCCCGAGCCGTCGTCCGTCCGGGTCCCTGGTCCCTGGCGGCACGGCTCGGTGTCCGCCAACGGCATCCGGCTGCACACCGTCGAGGCGGGCGAGGGTCCGCTCGTCGTGCTGCTGCACGGCTTCCCGGAGTTCTGGTGGTCCTGGCGGCACCAGCTGGTCGCGCTCGCGGCCGAGGGATTCCGCGCGGTCGCGGTGGACCTGCGCGGGTACGGCGACTCGGACAAGCCGCCCCGCGGCTACGACCTGTGGACGCTGGCCGGGGACGTCGCGGGCCTGATCCGGGCCCTCGGCGAGCAGAAGGCGCACGTCGTGGGGCACGACTGGGGCGGGCTCATCGCCTGGACGCTCACGGCCCTGCACCCGCGGCTCGTCCACACGCTCACGGTGGTCGACGCGCCGCACCCGCTGGCGATCCGCGCCTCGGCGGTGCGCGACCCCGCCGGGCAGTTCCGCGCGACCGCGAGCTACGCCCTCGGCTTCCAGCTCCCGCGCCATCCCGAGCGTTCCCTGCGGGCCGACGGCGGCGCCCGGGTCGAGCGGATCATGCGGGCCTGGTCGGGCCCGGAGTGGACGGGCACCGCGGACTTCGCCGAGGCCGCGCAGCGCAACCGCGAGGCCATGCAGATCTCCACGGTCGCGCACTGCAGCCTGGAGTACTACCGCTGGGCGCTGCGCTCCCAGTTCCGGGCGGAGGGCCGCCGGTTCGCGGCCGCCGTCGCCCGGCCCGCCGCGGTGCCGGTCCTGCAGGTCCACGGCGCGGACGACCCGTGCCTGCTGGAGCGCACGGCGCAGCTCTCGCCCCGCTGGGTGACCGGGCCCTTCGTGCACCACGTCCTGCCCGGGACGGGGCACTTCCCGCACCAGGAACGGCCGGCGGCGACGACCGCGGCGATCCTGGCCGGGATCAGAGGCTGAACGCGGCCACCGCGGTGTCGGGGTAGTCGGAGAACACGCCGTCGACCCCCGCGTCGAGGAAGGCGCGGTACTCGGCGAACACGTCGCCGTGGTCCGCCTCGCGACCGGCGCGGCGCATCCCGCTGGGCAGGAACGAGTTCTCGTTGCGGAACGTGAAGGCGTGCACGAGCAGGCCGGCCGCGTGGGCGTCGGCGACGAGGGTGGTCGGCTCGCCGTCGGGCGGGATCACCAGCTCCTTGGCGGGTCCGATGCCGGCGGCGTACTCGGCGATCCGGGCCAGCTCGGCGGGCCGCGTCAGGTCGGCGAAGCGACGGGGGTCGCCGGCCGCGGCGAGGTCGGCCGGGGCGCCGACGTCGTCGAGCAGCTGGATCAGCCGCACCGGGATCTCCTCGTGCAGGGCCCGCAGGTTGGCCGTCTCGAAGGACTGCACGAAGACCGGCGAGTCCGGCCGGTCCAGGCCGCGCGCACGGAGGGCGGCGACGAGCGCGGGCTCGCACGGCAGGCCGCGGCCGGCGAAGTACGTCGGGTTCTTGGTCTCCGGGTAGACGCCGATCTCGCGGTCCAGCTCGGCGGAGAGCCGGGCGCGCAGGTCCAGGACCTCGTCGAAGGTCGGGACCGGGAACAGGCCGTCGTAGACCGTGTTCTCCTGGCGCAGCAGGGGCAGCCGCTCGACCGCTCGCAGGGTGCGCAGCTCGGCGAGGGTGAAGTCGTCGACGAACCAGTCCTCGACCGCGTGCCCGTCGATCGTCCGGAGCGTGCGCCGGTCGGCGAACTCCGGGTGCGCCGCGACGTCCGTGGTCGCGCCGATCATCGGCTCGTGCCGCGCGACGAGCACGCCGTCGGCCGTGCTGACCAGGTCGGGCTCGAGGTAGTCGGCGCCCATGCGCGCGGCCAGCTCGTAGCCGGCGAGCGTGTGCTCGGGCCGGTAGCCGGAGGCGCCGCGGTGGGCGATCACCAGGGGGGCGTGCGTCGCGGGGGCGGTGAGCAGCGCGGTGGGCACGGGGAGTGTCCTTTCGCCGGGGAACGGCTCGCTGCCAGCGTGCGCGGACGCGGGGTCGGGGACGCGACCGCCGGGCGTCGGGCTCGTGAACGCCGGACGGCGGGTCGCGAGGCTACCCACGCGGGCGGGCGACACGCCCCGGACGGGTGAGCGGGATCATGCGGCGGGGGCCCGCGCGGGCGCCGCGGCGTCCCGGGCCCGGAGGGCACGGCCTAGGCTCCTGGTCCGTGCGCGTACTGGTCGTCGGGAGCGGAGCCCGAGAACACGCCCTCGTCCTCGCCCTGGCGCAGGACCCCCAGGTGACGGCGCTGGCCTGCGCCCCCGGCAACGCCGGGACCGCGGCGGTCGCCGAGCAGCACGGGCTCGACGCCCGCGACGGTGCCGCCGTCGTGGCGCTGGCCCGGGACTGGGGCGCCGAGCTGGTGGTGATCGGGCCGGAGGTGCCGCTGGTCGCCGGCGTCGCCGACGCCGTGCGGGAGGCGGGCATCGCGGTCTTCGGCCCGGGCGCCGCGGCGGCCCGCATCGAGGGTTCCAAGCAGTTCGCCAAGGACGTCATGGCCGCGGCGGGTGTGCCGACGGCGACCTCGACCGTCGTGGACAACCCCGCGAACCTCGACGCCGCGCTCGCCGGCTTCACCCCGCCCTACGTGGTCAAGGACGACGGGCTCGCGGCCGGCAAGGGCGTGGTGGTCAGCGAGGACCTGGAGGTCGCGCGGGCGCACGCCATGCACCTGCTCGACGAGGGCCACCCCGTCCTGCTGGAGGCCTACCTCGACGGCCCCGAGGCCTCGCTGTTCTGCCTGGTCGACGGCACGACCGTCGTGCCGCTGGTGCCCGCACAGGACTTCAAGCGGGTCGGCGACGGCGACGCCGGACCCAACACCGGCGGCATGGGCGCCTACGCGCCGCTGCCGTGGGCCGGCGAGGGCCTGGTCGACGAGCTGGTCGAGCGGATCGTCCAGCCGGTGGCCGACGAGCTCGCCCGCCGCGGCACGCCGTTCAGCGGCCTGCTCTACGCCGGCCTCGCCCTGACCTCGAACGGTCCCGCGGTCATCGAGTTCAACTGCCGCTTCGGGGACCCGGAGACCCAGGTGGTGCTCGCGTTGCTGCGCACCCCGCTGGCCGGTGTGCTCAACGCGGTCGCGACCGGGACGTTGGCCGACCACGCCCCGCTCGAGTGGAGCGACGGCGCGGCGGTCACGGTCGTCGTCGCCGCCGAGGGCTACCCCGGCACGCCGCGGCTCGGCGACGTCATCAGCGGCGCGGAGGCCGAGGGCGTGCTGCACGCCGGCACCCGGCGGCGCGACGACGGCGCGGTGGTCTCGGCGGGCGGCCGGGTGCTGTCCGTGGTGGGCACCGGGCCGGACCTCTCCGCGGCCCGCGCGGACGTCTACCGGCGGGTGGAGGGCATTCATCTGGCGGGCTCGCACCACCGCACGGACATCGCGCTCCGGGCGGAGAAGGGCGAGATCTCGATCCCGGGGCGGTGATCTCCGCTTCACACGTCCGTGGCCCAGGTTTCCGCCACGTTTCCGGGCGGTTGCCCGGGGCTGCCCGCGATGCCTCGAACCCGACGAACGTGCCGAACCCTCGCCGACCAGGGGTAGCCCGTTCGGAGCAGTGGGACGGGCTGCGCGGGCGCAGGTTGTCAGCGTGCAAACAGCGCGTGAACGCCCCCGCCGCAGGTTGATCATCGGGTCGCCGGGCCGTCAGGGTTCCCCCGTCGTCGGCGCACACCGTCGTGCCCGGCGGACCGAAGGAATCCGACCCCCGAAAGCGAGATCCCATGGGTTCGCACGCTCCCCGCATCACCCGCCCGACGCTCGCGAAGCTGGGCTTCGCGGCCGTCGCCGCGCCGGCCGCGGCGCTCGCCGTCGCCGGCCCGGCGTCCGCGGCCGAGCTGGCCCCGGTCGGCGCGTACCTCGACGAGAACGTCACCCACGGCACCCCGCCGCTGGAGCCGGCCCTCGAGTACGTCGACGAGACCGTCGCCGCCACCGACAAGCAGGTCTTCGACGTCGTCGGTGTGCTGACCGGCCAGTTCGCGAGCTGAGCCGCCGCCGGGCGGCGGGCCCCTCCTGACCGCCGTCCGGCACCGGCCGCCCGGGGCGGATTTCGTAGGCTCGTGGACGTGACCTCCGTGAACCCCGGGATCGCGGGTCCCTCGGCCCGCTCCGGCATCGCCCCCTTCCACGTCATGGACGTCTGGGCGGCAGCCGGCGAGCGGCAGCGCACCCGCGGTGACCTGATCAACCTGTCCGCCGGGCAGCCCTCCACCCCGGCGCCCGCCGCCGTCCGCGCCGCCGCGGCGGCCGCGCTCGAGACCGAGGTGCTCGGCTATACGGTGGCGCTCGGCATCCCGGAGCTGCGGGCCGGCATCGCCGGCCACCACGGGCACGCCTACGGCCTCACCGTCGAGCCCGACGACGTCGTGGTCACCACCGCCGGGTCCGGCGGCTTCCTGCTCGCCTTCCTCGCCGCGTTCGACGCCGGCGACCGCGTGGCGATGGCCCGCCCCGGCTACCCCTGCTACCGCAACATCCTCACGGCGCTGGGCTGTGAGGTCGTCGAGCTGCCGGGCGGGCCGGAGACCCGGTTCCAGCCGACCGTGGCGATGCTCGAGGAGCTCGACGAGCCGGTGAAGGGCCTGATCGTCGCCAGCCCGGCGAACCCGACCGGGACCGTGCTGGACCCCGGGGAGCTGGCCGCGCTCGCGCGGTACTGCGAGGAGCGCGGCATCCAGTTCGTCAGCGACGAGATCTACCACGGCATCGGCTACGCGGGGTCGCCCGCGACGGCCTGCGCCTGGGAGACCTCGCGCGAGGCGATCGTGGTCAACTCCTTCTCGAAGTACTTCTCGATGACGGGTTGGCGGCTCGGGTGGCTGCTGGTGCCCGAGCGGCTGCGTCGGGCCGTGGACCGGCTCGCGGGCAACCTCACCGTCTGCCCGCCCGCGCTCCCGCAGCACGCCGCCGTCTCCGCCTTCACCCCCGGGTCCTACGCCGAGGCGGACTCCCACGTGGAGCGCTACGCCGTGAACCGGGACCTGCTGCTGCGGGGCCTGCCCGCACTCGGGATCGAGCGGCTCGCCCCCGCCGACGGGGCCTTTTACGTCTACGCCGACGTCGGGCACCTCACCGAGGACTCGATGCGGCTGACCTACGAGCTGCTCGACGAGACGGGGATCGCAGTGGCGCCGGGCGTCGACTTCGACCCGGTGGAGGGCCACCGGTACGTGCGGCTGTCCTTCGCGGGGGCCACCGAACCCATCGCCGAGGCCCTGGAGCGGTTGCGTCCCTTCGTGGCGAACCGGTCGCGTTGACCGTGTGATCAGGCGCGGCGCGCCGGCTGCCGGACGGCCCGCTCCAGCGGCCCGATCCGCTCCAGCGCCGCGTCGACGTCCGCGTCGGTGAGGTCGGCGTGGGTCATCAGCCGGACCTTCCCGGACATGGCGCTGACCCGCACCCCGGCCTCGGCGAACCGGGCGATCGTCCCGGCGAGGTCGGCCACCGTGACCAGCACGATGTTGGTCTCGGGCTCCTGCACCCGCCAGCCGCGCTCGCGCAGGCCGGCGGCGAGCGTGGCGGCACGGGCGTGGTCCTCGGCCAGCCGGTCGATCCGGTCCAGCGCGACCAGCCCCGCGGCGGCCAGCACCCCGCCCTGCCGGACCCCGCCGCCGAGCATCTTCCGCAGCCGGCGGGCCTCCTCGACGAACTCGACGGACCCGGCGACCACCGACCCGACGGGCGCTCCCAGGCCCTTCGACAGGCAGACCTGCACCGTGTCCGAGCCGACGGTCAGCGCCCCGGGCGGGACGCCGAGCTTCACGGCCGCGTGCCAGAGCCGCGCCCCGTCGAGGTGCACCGCGAGGCCCGCGGCCCGCGCGGCGCCGGCGGCCTGCGCGTGCTCCTCGGGCCGGGTGACCGTGCCGCCCGCGGCGTTGTGGGTGTTCTCCAGGCACAGCAGCCGGGTCCGCAGTGTGTAGTACGGGCCGGCGGTGCCCGCGGCGCGGCGGACCGCGGCGGCGGAGACCTTGCCGGGCCCGGCGTCGTGGTCGAGGGGCTGCGGCATGCCGCCCGCCAGCCACGCGGCGGTGCCCAGCTCGGCGTCGAGCACGTGCGCGCCCCGGGGCGCGAGGAACGCGTCGCCCCGCTGCAGGTGCGACATCAGCGCGATGAGGTTGCCCATCGACCCGCTCGGCGTCCACAGGGCGGCGGAGGCGCCGAGGATCCCGGCGACCCGCTCCTCCAGCTCGCGCATCGTGGGGTCGCCGTCGAGGACGTCGTCGCCCACCTCGGCCCCGGCCATCGCCGTGCGCATCTCGCGGGTGGGCCGCGTGACGGTGTCCGACCGGAGGTCGATCGGTGCGTCCGGAGCCGGCTTGCTCACCTTGGCCCGGGCGGAGGAGACGGCCGAGGAGACTGCTCTCGCCGCAGGGCGCCGGGATCGCGTCGGGGTCCGCATCGGGCGGAATTCTGTCAGCCCCCGCCACTCTCGGTCCCGCCGGGTCACGAAACGGTCACGACGTTGGGCCGGACGGGTGAGGTCCACGGCGGGATGCAACCGTGGTCGGCGTCCGCACCGTCCCCGGGGTGACGGAGGGAGGGCATCGGGTGGACGACGCCGCCGAGCGCGCGTTCGCGGAGTACTTCCGTGCGCGCCGCGACGCCGTGCGCCGCACGGCCTTCCTGCTGTGCGGGGACTGGCACCGGGCCGACGACCACGCGCAGTCGGCGTTCGTGGCGCTGCACCGGCACTGGCAGCGGATCCGCGACCCGCAGGCACTCGACGCGTGGGTGCGGCGGACGCTGGTGCGCGCCGTCGTCGACGAGTCCCGACGGCCGTGGCGCCGCGAGCGTCCGGTCGAGGTCACGCCGGACCGCGCGGACACGGGATCGACGGCCGACGGCGTCGCCACGCGGGCGGCGCTGGTCGACGCCCTGCGCGCGGTCCCGGCGCGGCAGCGTGCGGTCCTGGTGCTGCGGTACCTGGAGGGGCTCGACGTCGCGGCCACGGCGGCGGCGCTCGGCTGCTCGACGGGCACGGTGAAGAGCCAGACCGCGCACGGGCTGGCGGCGCTGCGGGCCGTCCTCGGCGACACGCTCGACGACCTGAGCGCAGCGGGGTGAGGTGATCCGGATGGAGAACGACGACGAGCGGCTGGCGGCCGCGTTCCGGGCCGCCGTGCAGGACGCCCCGGAGGCCGGTTTCGACCGCGAGGACGTGCTCGCGGGCTCGCGCCGGCTCGCCCGGCGCCGCCGGATGCAGGTCACCGGCGGGATCGCCGCCGCGGTGATCGTGCTGGTCGGCGGGGTGACCACGGGAGTGGTGCTGAGCCGCGACGGTGGCGCGGTGACCTCGGCGGCGGCTCCTGCGCCCGAACGGGCGGGACCCGGATCGGCGACGGACGCATCGGCGCCGCGAGCGGCGGCGGCCCCGTCGGCGCCGCGGTCGGGAGCCCCACTGGGGCCGGCCACGGGGGACTGCGTGAACCCGCAGGACCCGCAGCTGCGGGCCCTGGTCGACGCGGCCCTGCCCGCGCTGGCCGGCGCGCAGCAGGCGCCGACCACGACGATCTGCCGGCCCGGCGGTGGGCGCGAGGTGAACCTGGAGGTGGCCGACGGCGCCCTGACCGGCCTGTTCACCGTCGTCTACACCCCGGCGGGCGCGCCGCCCGCGCAGACGGCGACGGCCGTCGGATGGGTCACGGCGGAGGCACCGACCGCCTCGGGCGGCACCGTGGTGGTGACCTCGCGGGGCGCCGCGGACTCCGGGGGCGTCCCCCTCGCCGACGACGTCCGACCGCTGGCGGAGGCGCTCGGCCCGCGGCTCTGAGCCCGGGTCCCCGGCGTCGTCGGGGGCACAGGGCAGACTGGCGGTGTGACGACGGAGAAGGGCGAGCGCCGCAAGCAGGCGCTCACCGAGGCCGCGGGCGCGCTGCTGCGCGAGGGCGGCTTCGACGCCATCCGGCACCGTGCCGTCGCCGACCGGGCCGGCCTCCCGCTGGCCTCCACGACGTACTACTTCGACTCGCTCGACGAGCTGGTCACGGCCGCGGTCGAGCTCACCAGCCGGCAGGACCTCGCGGCCGGGCGCGCGGAGCTCGACGCCTGCGCCGAGGCGGACCCGCTCGACCTCGTCCTCGACCAGCTCCTGGGCCGGGAGTCGCGCAAGGGCGGGCTCGACGCGGTGCTGCTGCGCTACGAGCAGCTCGTCGGGGCCGGGCGCCGGCCCTACCTCGCCCCGCTCATGCGCACTCTGCGCACCGAGCTCGACGGCCTGCTCACCGAGGCCCTGGCCCGCGCCGGGCACCGGCTCGAGGCGGACCGGCTGCGGCGCGTGGTCGAGGTCGTCGACGGCGCGGTGCTGTCCGCGTTGATCGAGGCCGACCCCGATCCGCGGGCCACCGCGCGGGCGGCGCTCCTGCGCGTTCTGTAGCGACGTAAGCTGGCACAACGTGGTCATCCCCAACGTCCTCGCCGCCCGCTACGCCAGCCCGCAGCTGGTCGAGATCTGGTCGCCCGAGTACAAGATCGTGCTGGAGCGCCGCCTGTGGATCGCGGTGCTGAAGGCGCAGCGCGACCTGGGTGTCGAGGTGCCGGAGCAGGCGATCGCGGACTACGAGCGCGTCGTCGAGCAGGTGGACCTCGCGTCGATCGCCGGGCGCGAGCGCGTCACCCGGCACGATGTGAAGGCCCGGATCGAGGAGTTCAACGCCCTCGCCGGGCACGAGCAGGTCCACAAGGGCCTGACCAGCCGCGACCTCACCGAGAACGTCGAGCAGCTGCAGATGCGGCTGTCGCTGGAGCTGGTGCGGGACCGCACGGTCGCGGTGCTGGCCCGGCTGGCGCGCCGGGCGTCGGAGTACGCCGAGCTGGTCATGGCCGGCCGCAGCCACAACGTCGCGGCCCAGGCCACCACGCTCGGCAAGCGCTTCGCCTCCGCCGCCGACGAGCTGCTCGTCGCCTACCGGCGGCTGGAGGAGCTGCGGGCGCGGTACCCGCTGCGCGGCATCAAGGGCCCGGTCGGGACCGCCCAGGACATGCTCGACCTGCTCGACGGCGACGCCGCCAAGCTGGCTCGGCTGGAGTCCCGGGTCGCCGAGCACCTCGGGTTCGCCGGCGTGTTCACCAGCGTCGGGCAGGTGTACCCCCGCTCGCTCGACCACGACGTCTGCTCGCTGCTCGTGCAGCTGGGCGCGGCGCCGTCGTCGCTCGCCACCACGATCCGGCTCATGGCGGGCCAGGAGCTCGCGACCGAGGGCTTCAAGCCCGGCCAGGTCGGGTCGAGCGCGATGCCGCACAAGATGAACACCCGCTCGGCGGAGCGGATCAACGGGCTGCAGGTGGTGCTGCGCGGCACCGCGTCGATGGCCGCCGAGCTGGCCGGGGCGCAGTGGAACGAGGGCGACGTGTTCTGCTCCGTCGTCCGCCGGGTCGCGCTGCCCGACGCCTTCTTCGCCCTCGACGGCCTGTTCGAGACCACGCTGACCGTGCTCGACGAGTTCGGCGCCTACCCGGCCGTCATCGCCCGCGAGCTGGACCGCTACCTGCCCTTCCTCGCCACCACCAAGGTGCTGATGGCGGCCGTGCGGGCCGGCGTCGGGCGGGAGACCGCGCACGAGGTGATCAAGGAGCACGCCGTCGGCGTCGCGCTCGCGATGCGGGAGAAGGGTCAGCAGGACAACGACCTGGTCGAGCGCCTGCAGGCCGACGAGCGCCTCGGGCTCCCGGCGGGCCTGCTCGACGGGCTGCTCGCGGACCCGCTGTCCTTCACCGGGGCCGCGACCGCGCAGGTCGCCGCGGTCGTCGCGCAGGTCGCGGAGATCACCGACGCGCATCCTGAGGCCGCCGCGTACACCCCCGGAGCGATCCTGTGAAGCTGCTGCACTCGGGCAAGGTCCGGGACATCTACTCCGACCGGGGCGACATCGTCCTGGTCGCGTCGGACCGGCTGTCGGTGTTCGACGTCATCCTCCCGACGCCGGTGCCGGACAAGGGCAAGATCCTCACCTCGCTGTCGCTGTGGTGGTTCGACAAGGTCTCCGACCTCGTGCCGCACCACGTCCTGAGCGCGACGGACGTGCCGGAGGAGTTCGCCGGGCGGGCCGTGCGGTGCCGGCGGCTGGAGATGCTGCCGGTCGAGTGCGTCGCCCGCGGGTACCTGACCGGCGGGGGCCTCGTGGAGTACCGCGAGAAGGGCACGGTGTCCGGGATCGCCCTGCCGCCGGGTCTGGAGGACGGGTCCCGCTTCCCCGAGCCGATCTTCACGCCGTCGAGCAAGGCGCCGAAGGGGCAGCACGACGAGGCGATCACGTTCGCCGACGTCGAGGACCTGGTCGGCGCCGAGACCGCCGCCCGCATCCGGGACCTCACGCTCGAGGTCTACCGGATGGGCGCGGCGATCACGGAGAAGAACGGGATCCTCCTCGCCGACACCAAGCTGGAGTTCGGCAGGGACGCGGACGGGCGGATCGTGCTGGGCGACGAGGTGCTCACCCCGGACTCGTCCCGGTTCTGGCCCGCCGACCAGTGGGAGCCGGGGCGCCCGCAGTACAGCTTCGACAAGCAGTACGCGCGGGAGTGGGCGCTCTCCACCGGCTGGGACAAGACCGAGCCCGGCCCCGAGGTCCCGCCGGACGTGGTCGCCGCGGTCCGGGCCCGCTACGCCGAGGTCTACGAGCGGATCACCGGCACGCCCTGGCGGTGATCGAGACCGGCCCCGGGCGCAGTATGGTTCCATAACGCGATCTTGACGCCGGTTTCAGCGCAGTATGGTTCCATAACGCTGGCCTCGACCCGGTTTTCGCACGTCGGGGAACCATCACACGGTTCTCACACCGGGGTCGTCGGGCGTTCACATCGGGCGCGTTCCCTTCGGGGCATGCCCGCCCGACTGGTCGTCTCGCTCTCCGGGCTCACCGACGCCCGGGACGAGGCCCTGCCCCGCGCCCGCGCGCTGGCCGCCGACCTGGACCTGCGCGGCGTCCCGCTGACCCACCTGGTGCAACCCGCCTCGCCCGAGGGACCGCCCGCGCCGCCGCTGCTGTCGTGGCTGCGCGAGCGCACCCGCGGCGCCGACGAGCTCGCCCTGCACGGTTACGACCACACCCCCGATCCGGCCCGCCGGGGTCGCGTCGGGCGCAAGGGCGAGTTCGCCGCCCTGCCCCGGCACGAGGCGCGGCTGCGGCTCACCGCCGCTCGTCGCGCGCTCACCGGGCTCGGCCTCGGCACCGCGGTGTTCGCCGCCCCGCGCTGGCTGGCCTCGCCCGGGACCGTCGAGGCGGTGCGGGAGCAGGGCTTCCGCATGTGCCTCGACGAGGTCGGCGTCCACCTGTTCGACGACGACGTGCTGCTGCGGGCCCGCGCCCTCGGCTTCCGGCTGGACGCCGTGGTGTCCGGCGAGGAGCGCAGGCGGGCCGAGTCCTGGCGCTGCCGCGTCCTGCACGCCGAGGCCATCCGGGTCGCCCGGCGCGCCGGCGTGGTGCGGATCGGCGTGCGTGCCAAGGACCTCCGTCGCCCCGACCGGGTCCGTACCGTGCTGGAGACGGTCGACGCCGTGCTCGCCGTCGGAGCATGGCCCACGACCTACGCCGCGCTGCCCGCCACCGCCCCGGCCGCCCGCACCGCCTGAGACCCCGGCGACACGGAGACCCCGGCGACACGGAGGCCCCGGTGGCACCCGGGGCACCGAGGCCCTGGCGCTCCCTCGATCGTCGGAGGACCCTGTCCGGCTCGCGCACGACCGCGAGAAGGGAGAGGGCCATGGCGCACGGTCGCTGTGTCATCTACTCGTTCGCCGGCGACGAGCAGGAGATGATCGAGAAGGCGAAGGCCGGTGTCCTGCCGCTCATGCAGGCCCAGCCCGGCTACCTCGCCTACGGGGTGATGACCCAGGAGGGCAGGATCATCTCGATGAGCGCCTGGGCGTCGCAGGCGGAGGCCGAGGCCGCCGACGTGGTCGCCCGGCAGTGGGCCAAGGACAACATCGACGCCACGGTGCTGGAGCGCTTCGTCGGTGAGTACGCCTGGCTGGACATCGCCCGGAAGTAGGGCGCGAGCCGGCACCTCCGGGCGCCCGAACCGCACGTCCCCGTCGTCGCGGGACGTGCGGTTCGGAGGTGCCGGCCCGGGGACTCAGGGGACCAGCACGGCCTTGCCGACGATCTCGCGGTCCTGCAGCGCGGTGTGCGCGTCGGCCGCCTTCGCCAGCGGGAACCGCCGCCCGACCACCGGCCGGATCCGCCCGGCGGCCGCCTCCCGCAGCATCCGCTCCTGACGCGCCCGGCGGCCGCCCCCGGACCCGGCGAGCTGCTCGAGGCCCCGCACCGAGACACCCCGGGAGTACGCCTCCGCCGGGTCCACCTCGGTCGGCGGGCCACCCGCCATGCCGTAGTTGGAGTAGCGGCCGCCCTCGGCGACCAGGCCGAACGCGGCCCGCCCGAGCGCGCCGCCGACCCCGTCCACGACGACGTCGACCAGGCCGACCCTCCGGCGGACGGCGTCGGCCCACCCGGCCTCGCCGTAGTCGACGGCGAGGTCCGCGCCGAGCGACCGGGCCAGCGCGAGCTTCTCCGCACCCCGTGCCGCGGCGAGCACCCGCGCCCCGGTGCTGCGTGCGAGCTGGACGAGCAGGCTGCCCACGCCGCCCGCCGCCGGGAGGACCAGCACGAGCTCGCCGGGGCGCACGCCGACGTCGCCGAAGACCGCGAGCGCCGTGCCGCCGTCGTGCAGCATCACCATCGCCTCGGCGGCCTCCAGCCCCTCGGGTACGGGCAGGAGGGCGCCGACCGGGGCCACGAGCTGCTCGGCGTAGGCTCCGCCCTCGACGTCGGCCAGGACCCGCTGCCCCAGCCGGCCGGGGTCCACGCCCGCGCCGACGGCCCGGATCCGGCCCGCCGCCCCGCGCCCGGGGAAGTAGGGGAGCGGGGTGGCGAACCGGGGCCCCGGCGCCCCGCCGCGGCGGATCAGGGTGTCGAGGGTGAGCACCCCCGCTGCCTCGACCTCCACCACGACCTCGCCGGGACCCGGGACCGGGTCCGGCACCTCGACCGGTTGCAGCACCTCGGGACCGCCGAACTCGTCCACCCTGATGACCAGCACGTCTCCTCCTCGGGTCGTCGACGTGCCCACCCTCGGAGCTGAAGCCGGGTCGAGGTCAAGGGGTCAGACGGCGGTCGGCTTCTCCCGGTCCAGCACCGCGACCGTGGTCTCCTTCGGGGCGAGGTTGGTGAACAGGCCGTAGTGCATCGCCGGGTTGGCGAGCACCGCCTCGTGGATCGGGACGGCGGTGCGCGGGGTCATGGCCCGCAGGTAGTCCACGGCGTCGCCGGCCTTGAGCCACGGCGCACCCGTCGGGAGCAGCAGGGTGTCGACGGGGTCGCGGCCCTCGGGCAGGGGGACGTAGGCGTCGCCCGGGTGCAGGAGGGTGTCGTCGACCAGGTAGCCGTTGTTGCGGATGACCGGGATGTCCGGGTGGATCACGGCGTGGTCGCCGTCGCCGACCACCTCGATCCGCGCGCCGGCGACCTCGAGCACCGCGCCGGGGGCGGTGGTCTCGTACTCCGGGCCGTTGAGCTGCCCGGCGGTGCCGTCGTCGACGATCAGCCTGGCGTCCGGATTGGCCCGCAGGAGCGCGGCGAGCCGGTCGGCGTCGAGGTGGTCGAAGTGCTGGTGGGTCACGAGGATCGCGTCGAGGCCGGTCAGCGGCTCGAAGCCGGTCGAGAAGGCGCCCGGGTCGAACAGCAGGCGCGCGGAACCGGTGTCGACGAGCACGCAGGCGTGGCCGTAGTGCGTGAGTTGCATACCCCCCAGCCTGCTCCGCCCCGGCGCGGGCGGCATGCGCGGCCGGGTGCCCGCCGCGTGTCAGCAGCCTCACCCGGGCGGGGCGGCGTCGTCGTCCCAGTTCACCGTAGGCTTGACGGCGTGGCGAGAGTGGTCGTGGACGTGATGCCCAAGCCCGAGATCCTGGACGTGCAGGGCCAGGCGGTCTCGCGCGCGCTCACCCGGATCGGCGTGTCCGGCATCGAGGTGCGGCAGGGCAAGCACTTCGAGCTCGAGGTCGACGACTCGGTCGACGACGAGACCCTGCACCGCATCGCCGGCGACCTGCTGGCCAACCCGGTGATCGAGGACTGGACGGTGACGCGGGTATGAGCACCCGGATCGGCGTCATCACGTTTCCCGGCACGCTCGACGACGTCGACGCCTCGCGCGCGGTCCGCTACGCCGGCGCCGAGCCCGTCGCCCTCTGGCACGGCGACCACGACCTGCAGGGCGTGGACGCCGTCGTGGTCCCCGGGGGCTTCTCCTACGGCGACTACCTGCGCGCCGGCGCGATCGCGAGCCTCGCGCCGATCATGCGCGAGGTCGTCGAGGGGGCAGCCAAGGGCCTGCCGGTGCTCGGCATCTGCAACGGCTTCCAGATCCTCTGCGAGGCCGGGCTGCTGCCGGGTGCGCTGACCCGCAACGAGAAGCTGCACTTCGTCTGCCGGGACCAGAGGCTCCGCGTCGAGAACGCCGAGACCGCCTGGACCAGCGGCTTCACCCGGGGCGAGGAGATCCTCGTCCCGGTGAAGAACGCCGAGGGCCGCTTCGTCGCCGCACCGGACACGTTGAAGGCGCTGGAGGCCGAGGGCCGCGTGGTGTTCCGCTACGTCGGCGGCAACCCCAACGGCTCCGCGGCCGACATCGCCGGCGTCACCTCCGAGAACGGCCGGGTCGTGGGCCTCATGCCGCACCCGGAGCACGCCATCGACCTGCTCACCGGGCCCTCCGAGCAGGGGTTGGGTTTGTTCACCTCGGTCCTGGGCACGCTCGCGGGTGCTCCCGCGGCCTGAGATCGACTGCGCCCCATTAGGCTGGCGGTCCGCTCCACCGACCGAGAGGCCGTTCGTGACCCGACCCCTGCCCGGTGCGGCCAGCCACCGGGTCCTGCTGGTCGAGGACGACCCCGGTGACGTCTTCCTCGTGCAGGAACTGCTCGCCGAGGTCGACCCGTCCGTGCGGGTCATCGTCGCGGAGTCCGTGCGCGCGGTCGTCGAGCGGAACCTGCTGCCGGCCGCGGACTGCGTGCTGCTGGACCTCAACCTGCCCGGGGTGAGCGGGCTCGACGGGCTGCGCGAGGTGCTGCAGGCGGATCCGTCCGCCGCCGTGTGCGTGCTCACCGGGCTCGACGACGAGCACCTCGGGATCGCCGCGGTCGGCGTCGGCGCGCAGGACTACCTGGTGAAGAACAAGGCCGACGGCGCCGTGCTGATCCGGGCGATCCGCTACGCCGTCGAGCGCCGCCGCGCCGAGGCGAGCATGGTGCGGCTGCGCGAGGAGCAGCTGGTGGCCGCGGAGTCGGTGCGTCTCGAGCGCGGCCTGCTGCCTTCGCTGCTGCTCGACGGCAGCACCGTGCGCGGCCGCTCCTTCTACCGTTCCGGGCGTACCCGCGCCGTGATCGGCGGGGACTTCTTCGACGCCGTCCGCGGGCCGTCGGGCACCGTGCACGCGATCATCGGCGACGTCTCCGGCCACGGCCCCGACGAGGCCGCGCTCGGTGCCCTGCTTCGGGTCTCCTGGCGCGCGCTGGTGCTGGCCGGCGTCGACGAGCCCCAGGTGTTGCCGAAGCTGCAGGAGGTGCTGGTCAGCGAGCGGCACGAGCGCACCCTGTTCACCACCGTCTGCACGCTCACGTTCGACCCCGCCCCCGCGGGCGGCGACCGGGTGCTGATCCGCGCGGCCGGCCACCCGCCCCCCGTCGCCTTGCGGCCCGAGCCGGTGTCGCTGCGCCCGCGTGTCGGCGTGCCGCTCGGGGTACTGCGGGACGCGAAGTGGGAACCCGAGGTGGTCGAGCTGGCGCCGGGATGGGCGCTGCTCCTGTTCACCGACGGGCTGATCGAGGGCCGGGGCGCCCGGCCCGACGAGCTGCTCTGGCAGGAAGGGCTGATCGAGGTGCTCGGGAAGGAGCGGGACACCCCGATGTCCGAGCTTCCGGGCAGGCTCGTCGAGCACGTCGAGCGGATCAACGGCGGTCCGCTCGCCGACGACGTCGCCATGCTGCTGCTCACCGACCTCGCGGGCGACGAGTGACCGCGCCCGCTCCCGCCCGCCGGCGTCGACCGGTCCGGCTGCGCCTCGACCCGGCCACGATGGAGGACGCGCAGCAGCGCTGGACGCTGCGCCGCTGGTTCACCGTCGGCGCCACGATCCTCGGGCTGCTGTCCGTGCTCGCGGTCGCGCTCGGCGCGTGGGCAGTCATGCGGATCGCCGGCGCCCGCACCGCGCTCTACGACGACGTCACCCCGGCCGTCACCGCCGGGCAGAACCTGTCCGCGGCGCTGCTCGACCAGGAGACCGGCGTCCGCGGCTACACCATCCTGGCCAACGACGAGTTCCTCGCCCCGTACGTGAACGGCCGGGCCGCCGAAGCGGCGGCCGTCGACGTGCTCCGGCCGTTCGACCGGACCTTCCCGGGCGCCGGTCTCGGCACGGCGCTGCAGCGGGTCGAGACCGCGGCGGACACCTGGCGGCGCGACTACGCCGAACCCACGATCGCCGCGGCCCGGACCGGCGCGCCGATCCCGGACGCCCAGCAGGGCCGGCAGCTGTTCAACGAGGTCCGTGCGGCCTCTGCCGGGCTGCTGGTCGGTCTGCAGGACGAGCGGCTGGCCGCCCGGCAGCGGCTCGACTCGTCGATCACCTTCCTGGCCGTCGTCGGGATCGCGATCACGGTCGTGGCCGCGGTGTTCCTGCTCCTCGCCGCGATCGGGCTGCGCAAGGTCATCCTCAGCCCGATCCGCCGGCTCGCGGGGCAGACCCGGCAGGTGGTCCAGGGTTCGGTCGGCACGCGGGTGCTCGGCAGCGGCCCGCGGGAGATCGTGGAGCTCGGCGCCGACGTCGAGGCGATGCGCTCGCACATCCAGCGCGAGGTCGACGAGCTGCAGGAGGCCAACGCGCAGCTCGACGACCGCACCCGCGACCTCGAGCGCTCCAACCGCGATCTGGAGCAGTTCGCCTACGTCGCCAGCCACGACCTGCAGGAACCGCTGCGCAAGGTGTCGAGCTTCTGCCAGCTGCTGCAGCGGCGCTACGGCGGCAAGCTCGACGAGCGGGCCGACCAGTACATCGAGTTCGCGGTCGACGGCGCGCAGCGCATGCAGCGGCTGATCAACGACCTGCTGGCCTTCTCCCGCGTCGGCCGCACCACCACCGGCTTCGAGCCGGTCGACCTGAACAAGGTCGCCCGGGCCGCCGCGACCCAGCTGGCCTCCGCCGTGGAGGAGACGGGCGGCGAGGTCGCGATCGCAGACGGCCTGCCGACCGTGCCGGGCGATCCGTCGCTGATTCAGCAGCTGCTGATGAACCTGATCGGCAACGCGCTGAAGTTCCACCGCGCCGACGTGCCGCCGCTCGTGCGCGTCGACGCCGTGCTGCGCGGCGACGAGTGGGAGATCTCGGTGTCGGACAACGGCATCGGGATCGAGCCCGAGTTCGTCGACAAGATCTTCGTGATCTTCCAGCGGCTCCACGGCCGGGAGGTCTACGCCGGGACCGGCATCGGGCTGGCCCTGGCCAAGAAGATCGTCGAGTTCCACGGTGGCCGAATCTGGGTCGACCACGGCGCGGCGGACGAGCCCGGCACCACCTTCCGCCTGACCCTGCCGGTGTCCCCGGCCGCCCCGCCCCCCGCCGACCCGGCCCTCGCCGGCGCGGTCCCGAGCAAGGAGTCCTCGTGAGCGAAGCCCTCACCGATCCCGCCCGCGTCGTCAACGTCCTGCTGGTCGAGGACGACCCGGGCGACGTCCTCATGACCCGCGAGGCCTTCGAGGAGCACCTGCACAACCGGCTCGACGTCGTCACCGACGGCGCGGCCGCGCTGGCCTACCTGCGCAACGAGGAGCCCTACCGGGACAGCCCGCGGCCGGACCTGATCCTGCTCGACCTCAACCTGCCCCGCCGCGACGGTCGCGAGGTGCTCGCCGAGGTCAAGGCGGACGAGGAGCTGCGCTCGATCCCGGTCATCGTGCTCACCACCTCGCAGGCCGAGGAGGACGTGCTGCGCAGCTACCAGCTGCACGCGAACGCCTACGTGACCAAGCCGGTCGACTTCGACGGCTTCATCGAGGCCATCAAGCAGATCGACCACTTCTTCGTCAGCGTGGTCAAGCTGCCCGGCACCTGAGGTCCGCCCGGGCGGGTCAGAGCATCGCGTCGATCTCGGCGCGGTGGTAGTTGAGCGGCGTGGTCGGGAAGCCGAACTCGTCCTTGTGCAGGGTCGCCGAGCCGCACCACCCGCAGCGGCCGGAGGCGTCGAGCACCGCGCGGCCCTCCAGCTCCGCCCGCCGGTCGGTGGCGCGGGCCGTCCCGCTCGCCGTGGAGCCCGGGCCGAGCGTCACGGGAGCGCCCGTGGCCAGCGCCGGCGGCTGCCTGCGCGCCTTGACCTGCTTGTAGATCCAGTAGGCCCCCACCGGGATCGCGACGATCAGCGCGATCCCCAGGAGCCACTGCACCAGCCCGACGGCCACGCTGATCGCGATCCCCGCCAGCACGAGCACCCCGACGATCTGCGCGATCCGCAGCACGACCTTCGACACGACCGGCCTCCTCCGCACCCGCCCCTCGTGACCGACGTTACCCGGGATCCGGCCGCGGCGGACCGGGTCGAACGGCCGGTGACCAGGCCTCGGCGCGCACGGCCGTCCCCTCGTCCGTCGGGATCGTCGCGAACCGGACGAAGCGCGTCACGTGCCCGGGTGACGGACGGCTCGCGAGACCAGTCCTCCGCGGCGTTTACGCTGGTACCCGTGACCGAGCTCGACGCCCGCACCGTCACCGACATCCCGATCGACACCGTCGCGAACGCCGCGGCCTCGCCCGACCAGCCGCAGCCCTTCCGCGAGCTCGGCCTCAAGGACGACGAGTACGCCCGCATCCGCGAGATCCTGGGCCGTCGGCCCACGGACGCCGAGCTGGCGATGTACTCGGTGATGTGGAGCGAGCACTGCTCCTACAAGTCCTCGAAGGTCCACCTGCGCTACTTCGGGGAGACCACGACCGACGCCATGAAGGAGAAGATGCTCGCCGGAATCGGCGAGAACGCCGGCGTGGTCGACATCGGCGACGGGTGGGCCGTCACGTTCAAGGTCGAGTCGCACAACCACCCGTCGTACGTCGAGCCCTACCAGGGCGCCGCGACCGGTGTGGGCGGCATCGTCCGGGACATCATGGCGATGGGGGCGCGGCCGATCGCGGTCGGCGACCCGCTGCGCTTCGGCCCTGCCGACGCCCCGGACACCGCGCGGGTGCTGCCCGGCGTGGTCGCCGGGATCGGCGGCTACGGCAACTGCCTGGGGCTGCCCAACGTCGGCGGCGAGGTCGTGTTCGACGCCAGCTATGCCGGCAACCCGCTGGTCAACGCCCTGTGCGTGGGCGCGATGCGGACCGAGGACCTGCACCTGGCCTTCGCCTCCGGCACCGGCAACAAGATCATCCTGTTCGGCGCCCGGACCGGGCTCGACGGCATCGGCGGCGTCTCGGTGCTGGCCAGCGAGACCTTCGGCGAGGGCACCGGCCGCAAGAAGCTGCCGAGCGTGCAGGTGGGCGACCCGTTCACCGAGAAGGTGCTCATCGAGTGCTGCCTGGAGCTGTTCCACGCCGGGCTGGTGGTCGGCATCCAGGACCTCGGCGGCGCCGGCCTCTCCTGCGCCACCTCCGAGCTGGCCAGCGCCGGCGACGGTGGCATGCACATCGACCTCGACGCCGTCCCGCTGCGCGCCGCCGGGATGACCCCCGCCGAGATCCTCTCCAGCGAGTCGCAGGAGCGGATGTGCGCGGTCGTGGCGCCGGAGAACGTCGAGGCGTTCATGGCCGTCTGCCGCAAGTGGGACACGATCGCCACGGTGATCGGCGAGGTCACCGACGGGGACCGGCTGGTCATCGACTTCCACGGCGAGACCGTGGTCGACGTGCCGCCGCGCACCGTCGCGCACGACGGCCCCGTCTACCGGCGGCCCGTCGAACGGGGCCCCGGCCAGGACGAGCTGGTGGCCGACACCCCGGCCGCGCTGCCCCGGCCGTCGGCGCCCTCCGAGCTGCGCGCGGAGATCCT
Organism: Pseudonocardia kujensis; assembly: GCF_021283305.1. Taxonomy (GTDB): domain Bacteria; phylum Actinomycetota; class Actinomycetes; order Mycobacteriales; family Pseudonocardiaceae; genus Pseudonocardia; species Pseudonocardia kujensis. The sequence continues at coordinate 41,757 of NZ_JAJSOK010000037.1, read as the reverse complement.
CCGCATGGCCGCCTCGCCGAACCTCTGCAGCCGCGCGTGGGTCACCGACCAGTACGACCGGTACGTCCGCGGCAACACCGCCGCCGCGCAGCCCGCCGACGCTGGCGTGGTCCGGGTCGACGAGTCCACCGGCCGCGGGATCGCCGTCGCCACCGACTGCAACGCCCGGTTCGCGGCCCTGAACCCCTACGCGGGGGCGCAGCTCGCCCTGGCCGAGGCCTACCGCAACGTCGCGACCTCGGGCTCCGTGCCGCTCGCCGTGACCAACTGCCTGAACTTCGGCTCGCCGGAGGACCCCCACGTCATGTGGCAGTTCTCCGAGGCCGTCCGCGGTCTGGCCGACGGCTGCGCACAGCTCGGCATCCCTGTCACCGGCGGGAACGTCAGCTTCTACAACCAGACGGGTACCCAGGCGATCCTGCCGACCCCGGTCGTCGGCGTGCTCGGCGTGATCGACGACGTGGCCGCCCGCGTCCCCTCCGGCTTCCGCCGCGAGGGCGACGTCGTCGTCCTGCTCGGGTCGACGGCCGACGAGCTGGGCGGCAGCGAGTGGGCGCACGTGGTGCACGGGCACCTCGGCGGCGAGCCCCCGGCGGTCGACCTGGCGCACGAGCAGCGGCTGGCGCAGCTGCTGGTCGCGCAGGCCGGCGTGCTGACCGGCAGCCACGACCTGTCCGAGGGCGGCCTGGCCCAGGCCCTGGTCGAGGCGGCCCTGGTCGGCGGGCACGGTGCGACCGTCGCGCTGCCGGCAGCGCTGGCGGTGGACCCGTTCGTCGCCCTGTTCTCGGAGAGCACCGGGCGCGTACTGGTCACGGTGGCCCCCGAGGCGGCCGACGAGCTGCTCGCCGCGGCGGCCGAGGCCGGTGTCCCCGCCGAGCGTCTCGGCACGGTCGGCGCGAGCGAGGCGGCGGGCGCCGGGCTCGCGATCGACGACGTCGCCCCGCTGCCGCTCGCCGAGCTGCGCGCGGCGTGGGAGGGCACCCTGCCCGCGCTGTTCGAGGCCGACCGCGAGGCCCGGGCGGGCGCCGAGACGCTGTGATCGAGCGCGTGACCGACCCGGCCGGCGAGGCGGACCTGCTCGACGCGTGGCTGGCCGGCGGCGCCGCCCCGCCACGCAGCGTGATCAAGGAGGCCGTCAAGGAGTCCCTCGCCGCCCTCGCCGAGCGGGCGCCCGGCCACAGCGTCGAGGTCCGGATCCCGCCCTACGCGGCGATCCAGTGCATCGAGGGGCCGCGGCACACCCGCGGCACCCCGCCGAACATCGTCGAGACGGACGCCCGCACCTGGCTCGCGCTCGCGACGGGCCGTCTGAACTGGACGAACGCTGTGGGATCGGGCACGGTGAGCGCGTCGGGGTCCCGCGCCCCGGAGGTCGGGGCGCTGCTCCCGCTGCGCTGAGGACCACCGTCCGGGGTGCCCGCCGCGTCCCCGGAACGGGCGATGCCTGGGCCGTCCTGGTGGCGAAACGGCGTCTCGAGGTCGAAGATTGCCCCGATCGGCACACGGACGGGCCTGACGGGCGACGGGAGGTGGCTGCGTGGTGGCAGTGGGTAGCCTCCCGGGCCCCGACGACCTGCCGGCCGCACTGTTGCGCACGGCGGCGGCCGGGGCCGTCGGGGGGCTCGGCGGGATCCTCGGCGAGCAGCCGGGACCCGAGATCCGCTCGCTCGCGGAGCGCTGGGCCGAGCTGCTGCCGAACGCAGGGGTCGAGGACGCCGGCGTGCTCGCGTCGTTGCTCACCCGGTTGGGGGCCTCGCTGCGGGCCGAACCCTTCTGGCCGCTGGCCGTCCGGGGGATCGGGTCGGACCTGGCCGCGTCGGGCTTCTGCGGGGACCGGGCCGGACTGGTCGGGGCGGCGCCGGAGGACGTCCTGCCCGGCACCGTCCGGCTGCTGCGCGAGGCCGCCCCGGGCGCTTTCGGGATGACCTCGCCGGCGGACCGGCAGCGGCTGTCCCTCGCGCTCGACGAGCTGGCCGCCGGGTTCGCCGGTGCTCTGCGGTTCCGCGCCCACCAGGCGCAGGAGGACCTCATGCGGGCCACCCTGCGGGCCCGCCGCGACGTCGAGAAGGCGCTCGCGGAGAGCGAGTCGCACTACCGCACGATCTACACCCAGGGCCCGGTCGGCATCGCCATCGCGACGCTCGAGGGCGAGGTGGTCGACCTCAACCCGGCCGCCTGCCGGATGCTGGGCATGGCGGAGCGCCCCACCCTGCCGCGGCCGGTGTCCGACTTCATCCACCCGGACGACTACGAGGCGTTCGACGCCGCCTACCGCCGTCTGGTCTCCGGCACCCCGGACACCGTGAGCATCGACGTCCGGTTCGCCGGGCCGACCCGGATGTACGTCTGGGGGCACGTCACCGGCTCGCTGATCCGGGACGACACGGGCCGGCCGAGCCACCTCATCGGCGTGATCGAGGACGTCTCCGAGCGGTACCGGCTGCGGACCCGGCTCGTCGAGGCGTCGTCGCGGGACCGGCTCACCCGGCTGCCGAACCGGGACATCACCGAGGAGGCCGTGCAGCAGGCGTTCGCCGGCTCGGCGACCCGGGTGGGGCTGTGCGCGATCGACGTGGACGACTTCCGCCGGGTCAACGAGATCCACGGGCACGCCGTGGGCGACGAGCTGCTGGCCGCGCTGGCCGACCGGCTGCGCACCGCGGCCGGCCCGCACCTGGTCACCCGGACCGGCGGCGACGAGTTCGCCGTGCTGTTGACCGACCCCGAGGGCGTCGGCGAGGTGTCGGCGGTGGCCGACCGGCTGCTGGAGGCCCTCGCCGCGCCCTTCCACGTCTCGGGCCGGTGGATCGGGGTCACGGCCAGCATCGGGATCGCCGAGGGCGGCACGGCGTCGGAGTGCCCGGCCGAGCTGCAGCGCGCGGCGGGCGTGGCGCTGTCCTGGGCGAAGAGTCAGGGCGGCGGCACCCGCGCGGTGTTCGACCCGGAGCGCGACGCGGGCGAGGCGGCCCGGTTCGCGCTGCTCGCGAGCCTGCGCGGGGCCGTCGAGCGGGACCAGTTCCGGCTGGCCTACCAGCCGTTGGTGCGGCTGGCGGACCGGTCGGTGCGCGGCGTCGAGGCGCTCGTGCGGTGGGAGCACCCCGAGCAGGGGCTGCTCGGGCCCGGCCGGTTCATCGAGCTCGCCGAGCGCAGCGGCGCGATCGTCCCGCTCGGCCGGTGGGTGCTGGCCGAGGCCTGCCGGGAGGCGGCCTCCTGGCAGCAGGAGCTGGGCGTCGACGCGCCCTACGTGAGCGTCAACGTCTCCCCGGTGCAGCTGCCGGAGCCCGGGTTCGTCGAGGAGGTGGTCACCCGGCTCGCCGAGACGGGGCTCGCCCCGGACCGGCTGCAGCTCGAGATCACCGAGCAGGCGGTGCTGGGCGACGAACCCGCCACCATGGACGCGCTGTCCGCGCTGCGCGCCGCGGGCGTGCGGCTCGCCCTCGACGACTTCGGCACCGGCTACTCCAGCCTCGCCTGGCTGCGCCGGCTGCCGGTGCACGCGTTGAAGATCGACGGCTCGTTCATCGACGGGCTCCGGCACGAGCGCCCGGACCCGGTGGACGAGAGCATCGTGGGCTCGTTGGTCGCGATGGCCCACGCCCTCGGCCTCGAGGTCACCGCCGAGTGGGTGGAGACGGACCTGCAGGCGGAGCGGCTCCGGCGGCTCGGCTGCGACCTCGGGCAGGGCCGGTGGTTCGGTGACGCCGGTCCCGCTGGATGGGTTCCGGGCCTGCGGCGGCGTACCATCGAGTAGCCGCCACCCCGAGTTCCCCGAGGAGCGAGTGCGTTGAGTTCCAGCCGGAACGAGACCCCCGTCCACTCCGACACCCCCTCCGCCACCGCCGACCCCGCGGTCGACGACTCCCCCAAGGAGGAGTGCGGCGTCTTCGGCGTCTGGGCTCCCGGGGAGGACGTGGCCAAGTTGACGTACTACGGCCTCTACGCCCTGCAGCACCGCGGGCAGGAGGCCGCCGGCATCGCCGTGTCGGACGGCCGCCGGATGGTCGTCTTCAAGGACCTCGGGCTGGTCAGCCAGGTCTTCGACGAGCAGACCCTGTCCTCGCTGCGCGGCCACGTGGCCGTCGGCCACTGCCGGTACTCCACCACCGGATCCACGACCTGGGAGAACGCGCAGCCGGTCTTCCGCACCACCGCCACCGGGAGCGGCCTGGCCCTCGGGCACAACGGCAACCTGGTGAACACCGCGGAGCTGCGCGACGAGGTCGGGAAGCTCCAGGACAAGGGCCGCGACTCCGGGGTGCAGGCCACCACGGACTCGGACCTGGTCGCCGAGCTGCTCGCCGCCTCCGCCGCCGACACCGGCCTGGAGGAGGCCGCGATGCGGCTGCTGCCGCGGGTGCGCGGTGCCTTCTCCTTCGTCTTCGCCGACGAGAGCACCCTCTACGCCGCCCGCGACCCGCACGGCGTCCGCCCGCTGGTCCTCGGCCGGCTGGAGCGGGGCTGGGTCGTCGCGAGCGAGACGGCGGCACTGGACATCGTCGGCGCCTCGATGGTCCGCGAGGTCGAGCCGGGCGAGCTGCTCGCGATCGACGCGGACGGCATGCGCAGCGCGCGGTTCGCCGCCCCGGAGCCCAAGGGCTGCGTCTTCGAGTACGTCTACCTGGCCCGCCCGGACACCACGATCGTGGGCCGTTCCGTGCACGGCGCGCGCGTCGAGATCGGGCGCCGGCTGGCCCAGGAGTCCCCGGTCGAGGCGGACCTGGTGATCCCGGTCCCCGAGTCCGGCACCCCGGCCGCGATCGGCTACGCCCAGGGCTCGGGCATCCCCTACGGCCAGGGCCTGGTCAAGAACGCCTACGTCGGCCGGACCTTCATCCAGCCCTCGCAGACCATCCGCCAGCTCGGCATCCGGCTCAAGCTCAACCCGCTGCGCGACGTCATCCGCGGCAAGCGCCTGGTCGTGGTGGACGACTCGATCGTCCGCGGCAACACCCAGCGCGCGCTCGTCCGGATGCTCCGCGAGGCCGGGGCGCTCGAGGTGCACGTCCGGATCGCCTCGCCGCCCGTGCGCTGGCCCTGCTTCTACGGCATCGACTTCGCCAGCCGGGCGGAGCTCGTCGCGAGCGGGCTGGACACCGAGGGCGTGCGGCGCTCGATCGGGGCCGACTCCCTCGCGTACGTGTCGGTGGACAACATGGTCGCCGCCAGCGAGCAGCCGCGCAGCCGGCTGTGCTGCGCTTGCTTCGACGGCGAGTACCCGATCCCGCTGCCCGAGGAGGCCCGGCTGGGCAAGCACCTCCTCGAGGCCCCGGCGCTCGAGGCCGCGGGCGCGGCGTCCGGCGACCCCGGACCGCTGCGGGAGAACGGCCGGGACACCCCGACGCCGCTGTCCGTCGGCTACGGTGCTGCGGAAGCCCTGAACAGGCCCTGAGGCCTGTGCCGGCCCGGTCCGCCACCGCGGGCCGGGCGGCCGGGGCGGCGCACGCCCGCCGACCCGGCGGACGCGGGTGCCCCCGCGTCCGAGACCTCCCTCCAGGAACGAGAGCCCGACCCATGCCGACCTCCCCGTCGACCCCCGAGCAGGACCCGCACGCCAGCTACGCCGCCGCGGGCGTGGACATCGAGGCGGGTGAGGAGGCCGTCGAGCAGCTCCGGCCCTACGCCGAGAAGGCCACGCGCCCCGAGGTGCTGGGCGGGATCGGTGGGTTCGCCGGGCTGTTCGCGCCCAAGCTCGGCAAGTACACCGAGCCGGTGCTGGCCGCGTCGACGGACGGGGTGGGGACCAAGGTCGCCATCGCGCAGGCCATGGACAAGCACGACACCATCGGCCTCGACCTGGTCGCGATGGTGGTCGACGACCTGGTGGTCTGCGGAGCGGAGCCGCTGTTCCTGCAGGACTACATCGCCGTCGGCAAGCTCGTGCCCACGCAGGTCGCCACGATCGTCAAGGGCATCGCCGAGGGCTGCCAGCAGGCGGGCTGCGCGCTGCTCGGCGGCGAGACGGCCGAGCACCCCGGCCTGATGGAGGCCGGCGGGTACGACCTGTCGGCCACCGGGGTCGGGATCGTCGAGGCCGAGGCCATGCTGCGGCCCGAGCGCGTCCGCCCCGGCGACGTGCTGGTCGCGATGGAGTCCTCCGGTCTGCACTCCAACGGCTACTCGCTCGCCCGGCACGTGCTGCTGGACATCGCCCGGATGCCGCTCGACGGGCACGTCGAGGAGTTCGGCCACACCCTGGGCGAGGAGCTGCTGGTCCCGACCCGCATCTACGCCCGGGACTGCCTGGCGCTGGCCGCCGAGACCGGGGTGCGCACCTTCGCGCACATCACCGGCGGCGGACTGGCCCGCAACCTCGAGCGCGTGCTGCCGGACGGCCTGGTGGCGGTCGCCGACCGCGGGTCCTGGACCCCGGACCAGGTGTTCAAGCTCATCCAGGGCCGCGGCCGGGTCGAGCGCGGCGAGATGGAGAAGACCTTCAACATGGGCGTCGGCATGGTGGCGGTCCTGCCGCCCGACGACGTCGACCGCGCCCTCGCCGTCCTCACCGCCCGGCACGTGCCGGCCTGGGTGCTCGGCGACGTCCGGCGCGCGGACGGGGAGGCCTCCGGCAGGGCCGGGGCCCGGGTGCAGCTGGTGGGCGAGCACCCCCGCTTCTGACGGGCGGACCCCGCCGCTCAGGCGTGGGCCACGGAGACCGGCTCGCGCAGCATCGGCGGGTGCAGCGCGGTGGCCGGGCCGCGGCGGAAGAGCTGCGGCGGCCGCCCGCGGCCCCCGGTGACCCGGGTGGCGGTGGGGATGAGGAAGCCCGGCGTGGAGGTCACCTTGCGCTGGAAGTTGCGCGGGTCGATCTCGGTGCGCCACACCGCCTCGTAGACCCGGCGCAGGTCGGTGACCGTGAACTCCGGCGGGCAGAAGGCCGCGGCGAGGGTGGTGTACTCCAGCTTCGCCCGGGCGCGCTCGACGCCGTCGGCGAGGATCGTGTCGTGGTCGAAGGCCAGCCCGTAGACGTCCTCGACGGGCAGGAACGCCGCCGACGGGCCGCCGGTCGGCTCGGGGTCCGGCACGTCGGGGAGCAGCGCGAGGTAGCCCATGCTGAGCACCCGGCCGCGCGGGTCCCGGTCCGGTGCGGCGTACCCGCTCAGCTGCTCGAGGTGCCCCTGCACCGCGCCCTGGGTGGCTGCGCCGGTCTGCGCGGCCAGCTCCCGCGCCGCGGTGTCCCCGAGGTCCTCGTCGGCGCGGACGAAACCGCCGGGCAACGCCCAGTGGCTCTCGTAGGGCCGCTCCCCGCGCCGGACGAGCAGCACGTTGAGCTGGTCACGGCGCACGGTCAGGATCACCAGGTCGACCGCCACCGCGAACAGGTTCCCGCGCATCACACACCGCCTTCTCGTCGGTGTGATGCTATCGGGTGAAGATCGATCGCCGCAGGGTGGGCGGTACGTCCGATCCCGTGTCCGGGGATGTCCACGGAACGCCGCTGACCTGCAGCGGAACCCGGTGACGCCGGAGCGTGACCGGTGCCCGTACGCGTCCATCGCCCGGGCGTGGCGCGACGGGCGTGGGAAGACTCACGTCTCGCGCACAGGCACGAGAGTCGCGCCGCCCCGACGAACGCCTCCCACCCGTCCGACGACGGGTGGGAGGGTGCGTCGGTGACGTGCGGTGGTGCTGAACAGCCGCCCCGGCGGCGGGCGGGAGGACCGCGCTAGCGGCGCTCGTCGTCCTCGTCGTCGGCGTACGACCCGTAGCGCTCGGCGTACTCGTCGTACGACTCGTCGTCGTCGGTTACCGCCGTCCCACTGCCGATCTCCCGCTGCAACGCATCGAGATCCATGGTGGGGGAGCTGTACTTGAGCGCTCGGGCCACCTTCGTCTGCTTGGCCTTGGCTCGTCCGCGCCCCATGGCTGGTCCCCCTTACAACAGGGAAGGGGCGGCCGGATGTCTCGGCGGCCCCGTCTGTGTCATCACTGTCCTGGGACCCACAGTACCGTGCGGGACCGCGAGCGTGCGACGTGGCATCCACGGTGTGACGGACTTCCGTGCGCGGTCCGCGCCGCACCGGCCACCGGATCGTGCGGAGGCCGTGTCCGCCGGGCGGGCCGGTGCGGAAGGATCTCGGACCGTGCCGTCGCCGTTCCTCTCCTACCTGCGGGTCTACGAGCCGCTGCGTGCGTTCGACGGCGCGTCGGGCGCCGCCGTGCGGGCGGGGCTCGCGCGCGGGGCCGTCCGGCCGGACCGGGCGGGCCGGCGGGAGCGCGAGCTCTGCCTGCGGGCGATGCTGCACGGGCGGCTCCTGCCGGGCGACGCCGGCGGTGGGGCCGGCGCCCCGGTCGACGTGCTGGTCCTCGGCGGTGAGGGCGGCGAACCGTTCGTCTGTCCGCTCGACACCCGCCCGCGGGCAGCAGCGGCCGTGCTGGGCTTCCTGGCCGAGGAGGACCCGGTGCTGCGGTCCTCCGCGCTCGTGGTGCCCGAGTCCGCCGCGCGCCGCCGGGCGGAGCGGGCCGTGGCCGAGCTCGGGGACTCCGCGGCCCACGTCGTCACGGCCGCGTGGACCGTCCCGCTGCCCTGGTTCGCCCTGGTCGACGCCGAGGAACGGCAGGTCAGCCTGGATGCGCAGCGCCGTGTGTGGTGGCGGGTGCCGATCACCAAGGCGCTCGGGCGGGCGGCGCAGGCCGGGCGGGTGGTGCGCGCCGCCCTCGGCGACGAGGGGCCCGCCGAGGTGCTCGCCGAGACGCACGGTTGGCTCGAGCGGTTCGACCGGAACTCGATCGTCGAGCTCGACTACGGCGGTCTCGTCGACCTGCTCGACGATGCCGCCCTGCGCGCCGACGACTCGGCCGCCGAGGTCCGGCGCGCATTGCGGTTGCTGCGCGCGGGGGACCTCGACGGGGCCACGGAGTGCTACAACCGGCTCCGCGACTTCTGGGGCCGGGTCGCGGCCCGGCAGCGGGACGGTTAGCGCACGCGGAGCTGAGCGGCCCGCCCGGGCGGCGGGGCACCGTCGTCGGGCGCGTAGGAGTCCGGGTCGATGGCCGCGGGCGAGGCCCGCTCCCCGGTTCCCGCGACCAGCTCGGCGTCGGCGGGCACCGAACGCTTGAGCAGGGCCAGCACCACCGAGCCCAGCTCGTGGTGCTGTGTGACACTCCCCACACGCCCGACGGTGCGCCCGTCCTTCTGGACGGGGTCGCCGGTCACGGGCAGCTCCTCGTCGCCGGCGTCGAGGTGCAGCAGCACCAGCCGGCGCGGCGGGCGCCCGAGGTTGGCGACGCGGGCGACGGTCTCCTGGCCGCGGTAGCAGCCCTTGGTGAGGTGCACGGCCGACGGGATCCAGTCGACCTCGTGCGGGATGGTCCGGTCGTCCGTGTCGAGGTGCACGCGGGGGCGCCGGGCCTCCACCCGGAGCGCCTCGAAGGCCATCGTCCCGGCCGGGCGGGCGCCCGCGGCCGTCAGCCGGGCCCACCAGGCGTCACGCCCGCCGCGGGGGACGAGCACGTCGGCGGCGTCGGGCCCGGGCCACGGCATGCGCCGGACGAGCCCGCCCTCCGGGATCGCGGCGCTCGCGTGGGCGCCCTCGGGCACCGCGAGACCGGCCGCCGCGAGCACGGCGGCGGTGTCCGGGCCCACCAGCGACAGCACGGCCAGCTCGGCGGTCGCGTCGCGCGGCTCGACCTTCGACCAGAACACCATCTTCTGCAGGTAGGCGAGCAGCTCGGCCAGGTCGTCCTGTTCGGTGTCGAGCCAGACCGTGTCGCCGACGTGCGAGACGAGGGCGTGGTGGAGCACCCGCCCCTGTGCGTCGAGGATCAGCGCCTCGGTGCCTGCGCCCTCCGGCAGCTCGCTGACGTGCTGGCTCAGCAGCAGGTGCAGCCAGCTCAGGCGTTCCTCGCCCGGCACCGCGATCACGCCGCGGTGGGAACGGTCGACGACGGCGGCCGAACGGGCCATGGCGCGCTGCTCGGCGAGCGGGTCGCCACGGTGCGCGGGAACGGCGGCGTCGGGGTCCGGCTGCCCGGCCGGCCCCTCGGGGACCTCGGGTACCTCGGTCACGCGTGTGTCTCCTTCTCCTCGAGCTCGTCGGCGGCCTTCCGGTCGGCCTCGCGACAGCGCGCGCACCGCCCGGAGAGCGCGACGTGCGTGACGTCGAGCTCGAAGTCCTCCTGCGCGCGCAGCTGGTCGGCCAGCGCCTCCATCAGGGCCGTGGGTGCCTCGCTCACCGCGCCGCAGTGGTGGCACACGAGGTGGACGTGCTCGTGCTCGCGCTCCGAATAGGTCGGCGCACCGTGCCCGAGATGCGTGTGCCGGACGAGCCGCAGCTCCTCCAGCAGATCGAGCGTGCGGTACACGGTGGTGATGTTCACCGCGGGCGCCGCGCGCTGGACCTGGGTGCAGATCTGCTCGGGCGTGGCGTGCCCCAGCTCGCGGACCGCGTCGAGGACCAGCTGGCGCTGGGGCGTCATCCGCAGGCCGCGCCGGTGCAGCGTCGACTTGAGCGAGGTGTCCACGGACCCGATGGTAGGCGCGTCGGGGCTCGTGGGACCGTGGCGAGGGTGAGTGCTCCACGGCCCGCTGTCGCAAGTCGACTGGCCGGGTGGAGTCGTGCTCCGTTAGGGTGAACGCTTCTGAACGCGAGTACGGATCTCCCTACCCTCGGCGAGGTGAGTGGCGGGGCGGCGACGGAAAGGGTCGGGACATGACGGCTGACGGGGGAGAGCGTTCGCTCGGTGCCCCGAGGTTCGACGTCGTGCTCCGCGGCTACGACCGCAGGCAGGTCGACGAGCACGTGGCGCGCCTGCAGCGGGTCCTGGCCCGCATGCGCGCGGACCTCGACGCCGCTCGCAGCCATCCCTTCCCGGTCGTGGGGCCGCCCCCTCCGGGCATGGGCCCGCAGCGGCCCCCGGGGCCCGGCGGACCGATGGGCCCGCCGCCGGGGCCGCCCCCGGGGGGCCGCCCGCGTCCCACCCCGCGGCCGCGCCCGGGCGGACCCGACTCGCCCGACATGATCGGCTCCTTCACCGACCGGATGCAGAGCATCCTCCAGGCCGCCGAGGAGGAGGCCGAGGAGATCCGCTCCGCCGCTCGGCGCGACGCCCGGAACGAGGCCGAGTCGCTGCGCAAGCAGCAGGAGAGCGCGCGGACCGAGCTCGCCGAGCTGAGCCGCCAGCGCGATGCCGTCGTCGCCGAGCTGACGCGGCTGCGCGGCCAGCTCGAGGGCCTGCTCGGCGCCCCGACCGCCCGGTTCGCCGTGACCCCGCCGGCATCCGGTACGTCCTCGCCGCCGAAGGGGGAGGACGCCCGGACCGAGCGGCCGGGCCGGCCCAGCCCGCGTCCCAAGCCCGCGCCCGCCGAGGGCCCGGCCGCAGGGGCCGCCGCCCAGCCGTTGCCGGGTGCCGCCCCGTCGCAGACGCCCTCGCAGTCCGGGGTGAAGGCCGGCTCGCCCGTCGAGGAGACGACGGTGGTCCGTCGTCCCGAGTCCGGGCCCGGTTCCGCGCCCGGCGATCTCTTCCGGCCCGCCTCCGAGGCCCGCGGCGAGAACCGCCCGGAGCCCGACGACGAGGCCGAGCCCGCCACCGCCATGGTGCCGCTCGCGTCGTCCGATGAGGACGGCGAGAAGCCCGGACCGCCTGCGCGGCAGGTGGAACCGGATCGCACCGTCGCGGTCTCCGCGGTCTCGGCGCGGCCCTCGGTGAAGCGATCCGGGGACACCGGATCGGCTGAAAAGTCCGGCGTCACCACGTCGTCGGCGGGGTCGGACACGCCCGGTGACACGCCCACGTCCGGGGCCGAGCCTGCGGCGAAGACCGGGTCCGACGAGGTGTCGGAGACGGTCAAGGTTGGCGCGGTCCGGCCGGCTCCCGCCGCCCCCGGCGATGCATCGAAGGGTCGAAACGGCAGGTCAGGGCCTTCCGACGAACCGCGCGGCAGTCAGTCGAACGGCGAGCGCAACGGCGCGGGCACGTCCTCGTCCGGCTCCGGACGACCGTCCGACAGCGACGACGCGCCCCGTTCGGACCGGTCGACCTCGGGGTCACGCTCCGGATAGAACGACTGCGCACCGTGACGTAGATCGGCGTAGCGTGCGCGCCCATGGAGCAGGCGTTCTCGGCTGACGTCCTCGTGCCGCTGGGCGTCGGGGCCGCGGCACTGGTGATCGCGGTCGTGATCGTCGTTGTTCGTGCGGTGCGCGGCAAGGCGAAGAGCCGCCCCGTGGCCGAGCCCACGCACGCGGACTGGACCGGCGAGTCGGTCGGCGAGATGCCCGCTCCGCGCCCCGCCCCCGAGGCCGTCCCGGTCGCGGTGGCGGCGGGCGTCGGGAGCGCCGAGCAGTCGCGCCCGCGGACGGTGGCCGACGCCGTGGCCGTACAGGAGGCCGACACCGCGCCGCTCCCCGTGCAGTCCGACGTCCTGCTCGCCCGCGCCCGCGCCCACCGCGCGGCGGCCGAGCACGCCGCCGCCATCCAGGCCGAGGCCCGCCGCGCCGCGACGGGCGATCCCGGCTCGGCGGAGTCGCCCGCCGATGTGCCGGGTACCGCGGGCGGGGCCGGCGCGGCGCGCACCGGGGGCCGCGCGACCGCCGACGGTGCGCAGCCCGCGCCGGCCCGTTCGCTCGCCGACCGGGGCGCGGCGGAGGTCGAGGCCGACGCCGAGACCGACGCGAACGCGCGGCAGGCGAGGGCGTCCGACGCCCTGGGCGCGGCAGCCGGCCCCCGGGCCGCCTCGCCGCACCGCGGTCCGGAGGCGGATGCAGTGGCGCCAGACGTCGCCGCCGCGGCGGACGAGGCGGCTCCCGCTTCGGCCGAGGCCGAGCGGGCGGTGGCGGACCCGGCAGGAGCCCGGCCCGTCCAGGAGGACGAGGTGGCCGACGCCCCCGTGCTCACGCCCGAGGCCCGCGCCGCCCGGCTGACCGAGGCGGCCAAGGGCGCGCCGACCCCGTACGCCCGGGCCCGCGCCGCGGAGCAGGGAGAGGCTGCGCCCGGGGCCGCCGAGCAGGGGGCGGCCGCGGAGCAGGGCGTCGTCGAGCAGGGCGTCGTCGAGCGGGGCGAGCAGGGACCTGCCGAGCAGAGGGTCGCCGAGCGAGGGACCGTGCAGCAGGGGACTGCCGAGCAGGGTGTCGCCGACCAGCGGAACGGGCGGGAGGGGGCCGTCGCCGATGCAGTCGCCCCGGCAGACGAGCGCCCCACCACCGCCCAGCTCGCGGCGCTCGGAGCGGTCGGTCTCGGCGCTGCCGCACTCGGGCTCCGTACGCCGGTCGGCGACGAGGAGGCCGCCTCGACAGGTGCGGCGCCCTCGGATGCCGAGCCCCGTCCCGCGAGTGCCACGGCCGAGAGTGCTCTCGGCGGAGCCGATCCCGCAGCACGAGCCCGCCGCCCCGTCGACGCCACGGCGCCGCCGCACTCGACCACCGCGCCCGGCGCCGGAGCGGCCGGACCGGCCGACGTCGCTGCCACAGCTGGTTCCACCTCCACCGCGGCCGCCGGCTCTGCCGACGACGCCGACCGAGCACCCGAAGATGCCGCGGCCGAGGCAGCCCGACCGGTCGACACCCCGCGCGAGGACGAGCTCGCAGCCGAGGACCGACTCGCAGCCGAGGACGGGCTCGCAGCCGAGGACGGGCTCGCAGCCGAGGACGGGCAGCGCCCGGCCGAGCAGGGACCCGTCGCGCCCACGGTTGCCTCCCAGAGCGGGACCCTCGACTCGTACGCCGCGTCCGAGCGCCCGGACTCCGAGCGCCCGGACTCCGAGCGCCCGGACTCCGAGCACCCGGACTCCGAGCACCCGGGGCCCGAGCGGCCGGCCACCGACCAGCAGGACGCGGCGCACAGCGGTGCGCTCGAGCCGCTCACCACGGAGCAGCCAGGACCGGAGGAGGCGGGGTCCAGCCGGACCGTCGCCGCAGCCGTCCAGCACGCCCTTGCGGCGCGGGCGCGGGCCGCACAGCCCCACGGCGTGATCGACCCTCGCCGTGGCGACGCCCGCGACCGGCTCCTCGCCGTGCTCCTCGACGACCCGGTGCGCGCGGTCGGCGCGACGGTCGAGCTGCAGAGCCAGCAGGAGGAGCTGAGCAGGCTCGCGGAGGAGATGCGGCACCGGCGCGAGGAACTCGGCTCCGTCGTCCGTCGGCTGGCCGCCGCCGGCCTCGCCCCGGACCAGGTCGCGAAGCTCGCGGGCCTCGACCGCGCCGAGGTCGACCGCATGCTGAACCAGCCCCAGCGCCCCTGACCCGCAGGCCGGGCAGGATCACTCCGAGAGGGACAGGAGCGCAACACCGACCCCGCTCCCGTGACCGTCAGAACGATCACCTGCGCGATGACCGCCGCGAGTGTGACAGGAACGCTTCAGCGGCAGCACTGGGGCGACCGTCAGAACGATCACCTGCGCGATGACCGCCGCGAGTGTGACAGGAACGCTTCAGCGGCAGCACTGGGGCGACCGTCAGAACGATCACCTGCGCGATGACCGCCGCGAGTGCGACAGGAACGCTCCATCGGCAGCACTGGGGTGACCCCAGAACGATCATGGGCTCACTTGCTTGATCGCTGCTCGCGGCGCGAGAGAACGCTGCGGGCAGCGCTCAGGCCCTCGCAGGAACTACCACGGCGAGACCGCTTGATCGCTGCGTGCGATACAGCAGCGCTCGACGGGTAGCGCTCACGTGACCGCCAGAACGATCACATGGGCAAGATCGTCGCGAGCGGGACGGGAACGCTCCAGCAACAGCATCATGGTGACCATCGGAACGATCACGGTCCGTCGCCCGATCGCGGTGAGTGCTGCAGGAGTGCTCCGCGAGCAGCGCCAGCGTGGCGCTCAGCATGATCACCTGGTGCCATGATCACGGCGAGTGTGACAGGAACGCTCCAGCGGCAGCACTGGCGTGACCGCCAGAACGATCACCAGCCAGAGTTACGGGAGCGCGCGAGCGGCAGCACTGGCGTGACCGTAAGAACGATCAGGCGCGGCAGGACCGGACCGACAGTGACCGCAGCGCAGCAGCACCCTGCGCCACCATCGCCGCCGGAAGGATCACCGCCGGAGGGATCACCAGCCAGAGTTACGGGAGCGCGCGAGCGGCAGCACTGGCGTGACCGTAAGAACGATCAGCCGCGGCACGATCGGACCGACAGTGACCGCAGCGCAGCAGCACCCAGCGCCACCGTCACCGCCGAAAGGATCACCGCCGGAAGGACCACCACCGGAACGATCACCGTCGAACGACTCCCGTCAACGATCACCGCAGGCGACAGCTCACCCTCAGCCCGCCACCCGGTGCAGCAGCGCCGACATGTGCGGCTGCATCGGCTGGCCCTCCATCGCCCGCTCGTCGACGTAGGCGAGGTCGCCCTGGTTGACCAGGCCGTAGAGACGCTTGGCCGCGACGACGTCCTTCGCCGACGGCGTGCGCACCACGGCGTCGGTCTCGATCTGCCAGGAGCGCAGGTCGCCCTTCTCGCCGTACCAGGCCTCGATGATCCCGGTCGCGTGGGCGATGAGGACCTCGAGCGAGCCGTCGGGCTGGGGGCGCCAGAACCCCGTCTCGCGCGCGGCGGGCCGGATCACCTTCCCGTCCTCGTCGAGCAGCCAGGCCCGGGCCTCGTACGAGACGAACGGACGGCCGTCGTGCGCGAACACGAGCTGCTGGCCGAAGTGGAAGGGCCCGTCGATCGTCGGGTAGACGACCTCGCCGGTCCCGCGCCACACGCCGATCAGCGGGAGCAGGCCGACGCACTGTTCGTGCAGGTCCGGACCTTGCCGGAGGTTGGCGGTGTCGTCGGGCACCGGCAGGTCGTCCCACTGCGGCCGGTTGCGCTGCGGCGAGTCCGGCGCGGCGTTGACGGGGCCGGTGATCGTGGTGGGGACGTCGTTGCCGTCGGGCTGCGTCATGCGGAGGGCTCCTCCGGGACTTCCTCGGTCGGTCGAGCCGCGAGCGCGGCGGCGGCGTCGGGCGCCGTCGTGAAGAGGCGCCGCAGCAGGAAGCCGGTGAAGGCGACCGTGCCGGCGCTCGCCGCGATCAGCAGCACGGTGAAGAACCAGTGCACGGCGGGCGAGCATAGTCCCGCCGACCCCCCGTTCGCCCGCCCCGGGTGAGGGCGGCGCGCCTCCGTCCGGACCAGGCTGCCGGGCGGGAGGCGGAATGGGTGGGCTCGCGGCCGAGCCGGAGACGACGGTCGTCCGGCTGATGGATGGCGCGGCGGTGGCCTTCGAGGTGCTCGGCGCCGCGGTCCTGGTGCTCGGCCTGGTCTGGTCGGCGGTGGTGTCGCCCGCGTGTGGATCACGACCGGCCGCGGCCGCGACGGCTACCAGACGCTGCGCGAGACGTTCGGCGGCACGCTCCTGCTCGCGATCGAGGTGCTGGTCGCCGCGGACCTGCTCCGCACGATCGCGGTCGAGCCGACCCTGCAGAACGTCGGCATCCTCGGCCTGATCGTCGCGATCCGCACGTTCCTCAGCTTCTCGCTGGAGATCGAGATCGACGGCGTCCCGCCCTGGCGGCGGGCGCTGACGAGCGGCCCGGAACGGATGGCCGCCGCCGCCGTGCGGGCCCGCGACCGGACCGCGGCGTCGGCCGCCGAGGACGGCTGAGTCACCCGCTCCGGGCGGTGCCGCCCGCGCGTCCGCTCCGAGAGGGTGGGCGACCGGCGCGACGACGGGAGTGCGGTGATGGCCCAGGCGGACGAGGCCGCGAGGACGGGCACCGGGACGGGGGCGGCGGCACCGTTCTCCCCCGAGGCCGTCCTCCGCTCGGCCGGCTACACCCGGCTTCTGCTGCTCGGCGCGATCGTCGGGGTGCCGATCTCGGCGGCGGCGTACTTCTTCCTCCAGCTCGTCACCGGGCTCCAGCGGTGGACGTACACCGATCTACCGCACGCCCTCGGCTTCGCCGCCGCGCCGGTGTGGTGGCCGTTCCTGCTCCTGGCCGTCGCGGGCCTGGCCGTCGGCGTCGTCATCCGCTACCTGCCGGGGCATGGCGGTCACTCTCCGGCCGACGGCTTCCACACCGGCACGACGCCGGTCCCGCGCGAGCTGCCCGGGATCCTGCTGGCGGCGCTCGTCGGACTGGGACTCGGGGTGGTCCTGGGCCCGGAGGCGCCCCTGATCGCGCTGGGCGGCGGCCTGGGCGTGCTGGCGCTGCAGGCCGCCCGCAAGGGCGCCGACGGCCGCGCTGCCGCGGTCCTCGCCGCCACGGGCAGCTTCGCGGCGATCAGCACCTTGCTGGGCTCGCCGATCCCGGGGGCGTTCCTCCTGATGGAGGCGTCCCTGGCCGCGGGCGCGGCTCTGGGCGTGATCCTGCTGCCCGGGCTGTTGGCGGCCGGGATCGGGTCGCTGATCTTCCTCGGGCTGGACTCGCTGACGGGGCTCGGGACGGCCTCGTTGACCCTCCCCGGCCTCCCGCCCTTCGGCCGGACCGACATCGTCCAGTTCGGGTGGGCCGTGCTGGCCGGCCTGCTGGCGGCCCTGGTCGGCACCGGCATCCACCGCCTGACCGCGGTGGTGCGGCGGCAGGCCGAGCCGCGGATCGTGGTGGCAGGCCCGGTGATCGGGGTGGTCGTGGCCGGGCTGGCGGTGCTGGCGGCGGCCCTGAGCGGGCACGACGCGTCGTTCGTGCTGTTCTCGGGGCAGGAGGGCCTGGGCCGGCTGTTGGCCGGCCAGGCCGGCTGGGCGCCCACCGCGTTGGCCGTCGTGCTCGTCGCGAAGGCGCTGGCGTACGCGCTCTGTCTCGCGAGCTTCCGCGGCGGCCCGATCTTCCCCGCGCTCTTCATCGGTGGTTCGGGCGGTCTGCTGCTGTCGCACCTGCCCGGGCTGCCGCTCGTGGCCGGGGTGGCGATCGGCATCGGCGCGATGGCGACGGTGATGCTGCGCCTGCCGCTCACCTCGGTGCTGCTGGCGACGCTGCTGCTCGGCACGGACGGGCTGGTCGTGATGCCGCTGGTCATCGTCGCGGTCGTCGTCGCGCACGTGACCGCCGCGCGCCTGGCCCCGGCGCCCCCGGCGGTCTGACCGCGACTCGCGGAAGCCCGGACCCCGACTCGCGGAGACGGCACCGCCCCGGTCACCACGGGGGTGGCCGGGGCGGTGGATGTCGCGGGTCCGTCAGGCGACGGCGATCTCCGTGCGGTGCAGGCCCGGTGACTCCGGCGAGAGCGTGGCCTCGCCGTTGCCGCTGCGGGACAGCGCCCGGACGGTCCAGGTGCCCGGCGCGGCGAAGAACCGGAAGTCGCCGGAGGCCGACGACACGACCTCGGCCGTGAACTCGCCGGTCCCGTCGAGCAGCCGCACGAACGCGCCGCCGACCGGCTTGTCGCCGGACACGACACGCCCGGCCAGCACGGTCTCCTTGGTCAGGTCGGTCCCGGCGGGCAGCAGCGCCGCCTGGTCAGGTGCTCCACACATAGGTCACTTGCTCCCCAGCTCGATCGGCACGCCGATGAGCGAGCCGTACTCGGTCCAGCTGCCGTCGTAGTTCTTCACGTCCGCGTGCCCCAGCAGCTCGCGCAGCACGAACCACGTGTGGCTGGAACGCTCGCCGATGCGGCAGTAGGCGATGGTCGACTTGCCGGCGTCGAAGCCCGCCTCGCCGTACAGGGCGGTGAGCTCCTCGTCGGACTTGAAGGTGCCGTCCTCGTTGGCCGCCTTCGACCACGGGATGTTGATGGCCGACGGGATGTGGCCCGGCCGCTGCGACTGCTCCTGCGGCAGGTGCGCCGGGGCGAGGATCTTGCCGGAGAACTCGTCGGGCGAGCGGACGTCGACCAGGTTCTTGGTCCCGATCGCCTCGACGACCTCGTCGCGCAGGGCGCGGATGGAGGCGTCGGCCGGCTTGGCGGTGTAGCTCGTGCCGGGACGCTCGGGCACGTCCGTGGTCAGCGTGCGGCCGTCGAGCTCCCACTTCTTGCGGCCGCCGTCGAGCAGCACGACCTTCTCGTGGCCGTAGAGCTTGAACTCCCAGTACGCGTAGGCGGCGAACCAGTTGTTGTTGCCGCCGTAGAGGACGACCAGGTCGTCGTTGGCGACGCCCTTGCTCGACAGCAGCTCGGCGAACTGCTCCTGCGACACGATGTCGCGGCGGACCGGGTCCTGCAGCTCGGTCGTCCAGTTGATCTTGACGGCACCGGGGAGGTGGCCGCCGTCGTAGGCGGTGGTGTCCTCGTCGACCTCGAGGAACACGACGCCCTCGGTGCCCAGGTTCTTCTCCGCCCAGTCGGCGGTGACCAGGACGTCCTCGCGGCTCATGGTTGTGTCACTCCTGTGTGTCGGTGTCGATGGTGAACGGTGGTGGGGTCAGGCGCGTGCGGCGCGCGCCCGGGCGAGCAGGCCGTACATCTCGCAGCCCAGGCAGAAGCCGAAGGCGGCGTTGAGGAACGCCGCCACCAGCGCGAACGCCGTGGCGACGATCCCGAGCACGGTCAGCCCGGAGAGGTAGCCGACCGCGCCGACCGTGGCGAAGACGAAGCCGACGGTCTGGGAGAAGCGGACCGGTGCGGCCGCCTCGCGCTCGGCCGGCGGGCCCAGGCGGGGCGCGACCGCCAGCCGGTAGAGCACGCCGTAGGGCGCGAACCGCATGCCGGCGAACGCGCCCGCCGCGAACACCAGTGCCTGCGCGGCGGCGAGCCAGCCGCTGCCGCTGACGAGGACCAGCGCCAGGACGACGGTGGTCAGTCCCGCGGCGAAGCGGACGCCACGGGGATCCAGGGGCGGGTCGGTCGAGCGCGCGGGCGCGCCGGACCCGTCCGGTGCGGACATGCGGGTACTCCTGAGGTTCTCGACGAGAGTGGTCGGTTCAGGAGGGCCGACACAGGCAGCCGGCCACGCGGCACAGGTCGACTGCGCGGCGTCGGGTCAGCGGCCAGTTCACGGCAGCGAGGGTAACCGAAACGTCCGGTCGGCGGGAGCGGCGTCCCGGAAGATGGACGCCCGTCACGCCGGACGTCCGCGCAGCTCGGGGGCCAGGGCCGCGTCGAGCTCGGCACGGCGGGGCACACCGGACACCCGCAGCAGCTCACGGCCGGCGCGGTCGAAGCCGATCGTGGTGGGTGTCCGCATGACCGAGAGGGCCCGGGCCACGTCGGGCCGGTCGGCGACGTCGATCTCGACGTGCCGCACGCCCGGTTCGGTCGCGGCCAGCTCGCCGAGCACGCCCGCCGTCTGCCGGCAGGGCGTGCAGACCGGCGACGAGAGCTGCAGCAGGAGCACCTGTTCCGCCCCGTCGGGGGCCGCCCCGGTGAGGGCCCAGCCGTCCGGGGAGCCGGCGCCGGTCGTGGTCCGCACCCGGCCGTTGCGGGCCCGCAGCACCAGCCCCACCGCGGTTGCCAGGGCCAGCGCCGCGAGGAGGACCACGAGTCCCGTGCCGCTCATGTCCCGGGCCAACCCGGCCGCCCGCCGCGATGTTCCCGGGTCAGCCGGCCGCACCCGATCCGGGGAGGGCCCCGATGACGACGTCGCGCGTCTCGCCGGAGATCTCGAGCGTGCCGTCGCGGGCCTGGAGCTTCGTGGGCACCACGCCGAACGGCAGACCGCCCGGGTCGATGCGCAGCGCGAAGGTCTGCTTCGCCAGCTCGGTGATCGCGTCGGGCAGCGGGTCGCCGTCGCTGCCCCGGACGTCACGCGGCACGATCCGCATCACGCCGTCGGCGACCTGGAGCTCGGCCAGGACGACGGGCTGGTACTCCTTCCCGGCGATCGTCACCGTGCCGGAGAGCCGCGCGACGGAGTCCGGGTCGAGCTGGCGCATCGTGGGGTCGCCGCCCTTGTCCACGACGTCGGCGATGCCGTTGGCGTCGATGTTGCCGACGCTGAACCGCTCGACGCCCGGGAGCATCCGCTGCAGGTCGTCGGCGCCGACCCGGGCCGCGCCCTCCGCCCTGGTCACCCGCAGCCCGGGCGTGCCGGAGCCGAGCAGGCCCGACAGCGGCGCCTCGACGTCGCGCAGGTCGGCGCGCAACTGCACGTTGTGCAGGTCGCCGACCTGGAGGCGGTCCGCGCGGACCTCGACCGAGCGGTACTCACCCGACACCGCCTGGGTGAGGAAGGGGAAGCCGTTGATCCGGACGGAGGGGTCGTCGGCCAGGCCGAGGCGGTCCCGCAGCTCGCGGGACACCACCGACTCCGCGGCCGCCGCGGTGGCGTAGTCCGCGGCGACCAGGACCCCGGCGAGGACCAGCACCGCGACGATCAGGCGTTTCACTCTCGGACCTCCGGCTCGCACGCGTCGCGCGAGCCAACCTAGAGACCCCCGCCGACGGCGCGTACGCCGGGCCTGCCACCCGCCGTCCGTCACACCGCTTTGACGGCGGCGTAACGCGGGTGAAACCAGACCCGCGTCCGGGTGGGCGAATTGCTCATGCACCGGTATTTCCGCAGCGCACGGGCCCGTCGAACGGGGTGAGCTGGCTCGCGGAACTCGTGCCCGCGCCCGCCGCTCGCCTATTCTTGACCGATCCGCGTGACGGACCCGCCGGGTCGCGCGGTGCGGAACGGAGGTCGGCGTCGCCCCCCGTGATGCGAACGACGGACGCCGGGCGTGGTGTCCGCCGTCGATATCCCCGGTTGGAGAGGAGGCAGCGGTGGAACTGCTACTGCTGACAGCGGATACGGACCCCGGTTCGGTGCTCCCCGCGCTGACCCTGCTCCCGCACGGCGTGCGCACCGCGGCGCCCGAGGTGGCGGCCCTGCTCGACGCGGGCCCGCACGACGCGGTCCTCGTCGACGCACGGTCCGACCTGGTCGCCGCCCGGAGCCTGTGCCGGCTGCTGGGCAGCACGGGCACGGACGTTCCCGTCATCGCCGTGCTCAACGAAGGCGGACTCGTGGCCGTCTCCGGTGAGTGGGTGGTCGACGAGATCCTGCTCCCGTCCGCGGGACCCGCGGAGGTCGACGCGCGCCTGCGGCTGCTCAAGTCCCGCCCGGGCGCCGACTCCGCGAACGCGGGCGGCGCGCTGGTCCTGGGCGAGCTCGTGATCGACGAGGCGACCTACGCGGCGCGGCTGCGCGGGCGCCTGCTCGAGCTGACCTACAAGGAGTTCGAGCTGCTCAAGTACCTCGCGCAGCACGCTGGCCGGGTGTTCACCCGCGCCCAGCTGCTGCAGGAGGTCTGGGGCTACGACTTCTTCGGAGGCACCCGCACCGTCGACGTCCACGTGCGGCGGCTGCGAGCGAAGCTCGGCCCGGAGCACGAGCAGATGATCGGCACCGTGCGCAACGTCGGCTACAAGTTCGTCCGCCCCGGCCGTGCCGGGCTGGGCGTGCCGGCCGGCGGGATCCCGGAGGAGAGCGACACCGACACGGACGACGACGGCGACCGAGCCGCCCTCCGTGGCCTCCACCCGATGCGCTGACCGTCGCCACCGATCGTCGGCACCGGTCCTTCGCGCAGGGCGCGCCGCGTCGGCCCGCGGGTAGGGTCGTCCCGGTGAGCGCCGTCCGGGTCCTGTCCGAGATCGACACCGTCACCACGGCCGGCGTCCGCGCCCTGGCCGAGGCGGCGGAGCGGGCCGACGGGCGCGAGCCCTTCTCCGAGCAGTTCCTGCTCAACCTTCGCGGGGGCGCGCGCGAGGGCGTCGTGCACCTCGTGGTCGGGACCGCCGCCGCGACCGATCGGGCGGGCAGCGAGTTCACCGGCGCCGAGGACGTCGTCGCCGGGTACGCCCAGCTCGACGGCACGTCGGCCGAGCTGGCCGTCCACCCCGACCACCGCCGCCGCGGGATCGGCGCGGCGCTGCTCGCCGAGCTGACCGCCCGGGCCGCGAAGCTCGACGTCTGGGCGCACGGCGACCTCCCGGCCGCCGCGGCTCTCGCCGCGTCCCGGGGCCTCGAGCGCGCCCGGGTGCTGTGGCAGATGCGACGCACGCCCGACGCCGGCCCGTTGCCCGCGCTGACCGTGCCCGAAGGCGTCACGATCCGGCCCTTCGTCGTGGGCGAGGACGAGGCCGAGTTCCTGCGCGTGAACAACGCCGCGTTCGACTGGCACCCCGAGCAGGGCGGCTGGACCGTCGACCAGGTCCGCGAGCGCGAGGCCGAGGAGTGGTTCGACGCCGAGGGCTTCCTGCTCGCGGTCGACGCGAACGACCCGGCGGGCACGGTGCTCGGCTACCACTGGACCAAGGTGCACCCGCCGACGGCGACCGAGCCGTCGATGGGCGAGGTCTACGTGCTCGGCGTCGACCCGGCCGCGCACGGCCGGGGCCTCGGCCGGGTGCTCACCCTGGCCGGCCTGCACCACCTCGCCGGGCGCGGGCTCGACACCGTGCTGCTCTATGTCGAAGCGGACAACGCGCCCGCCGTGCGGGTGTACGAGAAGCTCGGCTTCGCCGTCCACACCTCGGACGTCATGTACTCCTCGTGATCCGAACCTAGCCGGGTGTCACCGGTCCGTGCGGCACGTCACGCCGCAGGTCACGGGCCGGTCACGTGGAGTCGGGCACGGGATGAAGCCCGTGCCGTTCGGGTTACCTGTTCATCCTCCGTTCATTCGCAGTGGGCCGAGCGTCCACCGGACGCACTTAGCGTTCGTCGCCGAGCGGCCCTCCCGGGTCGTCTGTGCGGCCGGTTCCGACCGGCAACCCGAACACGGAGGAACCAGCAGTGAAGACCATGCGCCCGAAGCGCGCGCGGATCGCCGCCGTCGGCCTGGCGGCCAGTGGAGCCATCGTGCTCGCCGGCTGTGGCGCGGCGAACGAGGGCTCGTCGTCGGGCGGGGCGTCCGCCGCCCCGTCGGCGAACGTGTCGGGCACGATCTCCGGCGCCGGCGCCAGCACCCAGCAGGCCGCCACCCAGGCCTGGGTCGCAGGCTTCACCGGCAGCAACCCCGGCGCCACGATCAACTACGACCCGTCCGGCTCGGGCGCGGGCCGTACCCAGTTCATCGCCGGCGGCGTGGACTGGGCGGGCAGCGACGCCTACATCAAGGGCGACGAGGTGGCCAAGGCCCAGCAGCGTTGCGGCGGCGACATCGTCGAGGTCCCGGTCTATGTCTCGCCGATCGCGGTCGTCTACAACCTGCCGGGCGTGGACAACCTGCAGCTCTCGCCGGCCACCCTCGCGAAGATCTTCGACAAGAAGATCACCACCTGGAACGACCCGGCCATCGCCGCGGACAACCCGGGCGTGACCCTCCCGTCGACCGCGATCGCGCCGGTCAACCGGTCGGACAAGTCCGGCACCACGCAGAACTTCACCGACTACCTGAAGGCCGCGGCCGGCGCCGACTGGCCGCACGACGTCAGCGACAGCTGGCCGGTCCAGGGCGGCGAGGCCGCGCAGGGCACCTCCGGGGTCGTCGGCGCGGTCAAGGCGGGCCAGGGCACCATCGGCTACGCGGACGAGAGCCAGGCCCAGGGACTCGGCCAGGCGAAGATCAAGGTCGGCGACCAGTACGTCGGCCCGACCCCGGACGGGGCGGCCAAGCTTCTCGAGTCCTCCGAGCGGGTCTCCGACGGCGGCCCGAACGCCTTCGCGTTCAAGCTCAACCGCACCGTGACCGACGCGAGCGCCTACCCGGTCTCGCTCGTCTCGTACGCGATCGCGTGCAGCAAGTACTCCGACGCCGCCAAGTCGGGGCTGGTCAAGGCGTACCTGAGCTACGTGATCAGCCCGGAGGGGCAGCAGGCCGCGCAGCAGGCCGCCGGTTCGGCCCCGCTGACCGACGCGATCCGCCAGCAGATCACGCCGGCGGTCAGCTCCATCGCCTGATGAGCACGTGAGCCGGCGGGGCCGGGGGGTCTGACCGCGACCGCCCGGCCCCGGCCGGTGCCCCCCACCCGTTCGCAGAGAGGACGCCGTGAGCGCCCCAACCACGACCCCGACGACGGTGACCCCGTCGACCAGGCCCGTCCGTCAACTCGGCGACCGGATCTTCGCCGGGTCCGCCACGGGCGCCGGCGTGCTGATCCTCATCGTTCTCGCCGGCGTGGCGGTCTTCCTGATCGCCCAGGCGATCCCGGCCTTCACCGCCTCGCCGGAGGAGCTGCCCGGCGGCCGCAACCTGGCCGTCTACATCGGCCCGCTGGTCTTCGGCACGCTGCTCTCCGCCCTGATCGCGCTGGTGATCGCGACGCCGCTGGCGGTGTGCGTCGCCCTCTTCATCACCCACTACGCGCCGCGCCGCCTCGCCCAGGGGCTCGGCTACGTGGTCGACCTGCTCGCGGCGGTGCCCAGCATCGTCTACGGCCTGTGGGGCGTGGCCGTCCTCGCCCCCGCCTCCCTGCCGTTCATGACCTGGCTGCAGGACTACCTCGGCTGGATCCCGCTGTTCGCCGGGCCGGTGTCGGCCACCGGCCGCACGATGCTCGTCGTCGGCGTGACGCTCGCGGTGATGATCCTGCCGATCATCACCGCCGTCTCCCGTGAGGTCTTCCTCCAGACGCCGAAGCTGCACGAGGAGGCCGCCCTGGCCCTCGGCGCCACGCGCTGGGAGATGATCCGGATGGCCGTGCTGCCGTTCGGCCGCTCCGGCATCATCTCCGGCGCCATGCTCGGCCTCGGCCGCGCGCTCGGCGAGACGATGGCCGTCGCGATCATCCTGTCCGGCTCGGGCATCATCACCTTCAACCTGATCAGCTCGAGCAACCCGTCGTCGATCGCGGCGAACATCGCCCTGCAGTTCCCCGACTCCACGGGCGTCGCGGTGAACACCCTGATCGCGTCCGGCCTGGTGCTCTTCGTGATCACCCTGCTCGTCAACTCCATCGCCCGCTGGATCATCAACCGGCGGCGCGAGTTCTCGGGGGCGAACTGATGACCAGCGACACCCGCACCGACACCGACCGCGCCCGGACGGACGGCGAGCTCACCGAGCAGGCCGTCGTCCCGATGCCGCTCGTGCGCGGTGAGCTCCCGCGCTGGGCCCCGTGGGGCATCCTCGTCGCCTCCCTGGTCGTGGTGGGCGGCATCCTGGCCGCCACCGGCAACTTCGGCATCGGGCTCACGCTGGTGCTCGGCGCGCTCCTCTACGCCGGCGCGACGTACGTGGTCTCGCGCTTCGTCGAGGGCGGTCGCAAGGCCACGGACCGCGTCGTCACCATCGTGGTGACCGTCGCCTTCCTGATCGCCCTGATCCCGCTGATCTCGGTGGTCGTCACCGTGATCCAGAACGGGCTGGCCCGCTTCGACGGGGCCTTCTTCGGCAACTCGATGCGCGGCGTCGTCGGCGCGGGTGGCGGCGGCTACCACGCGATCATGGGCACGCTGATCATCACGGCGCTGGCCGCCGTCATGTCCATCCCGATCGGCATCCTCACCGCCGTCTACCTGGTGGAGTACGGCAAGGGCCGGCTGGCGCGGGCCATCACGTTCTTCGTCGACGTCATGACGGGCATCCCGTCGATCGTCGCCGGCCTGTTCGCCTTCGCCTTCTTCGCGCTCTTCGCCGGCCCGGGCATCCGCTTCGGCTTCGGCGGCGCGGTCGCCCTGTCGATCCTGATGATCCCGGTGGTCGTGCGCTCGACCGAGGAGATGCTCAAGATCGTCCCGAACGAGCTGCGCGAGGCGGCCTACGCGCTCGGGACGCCGAAGTGGCGCACGATCGTCAAGGTCGTCATCCCGACGTCGATCGCCGGCATCGCCTCGGGCGTGACCCTGGCGATCGCCCGCGTCATCGGCGAGACGGCCCCGCTGCTGATCATCGCGGGCCTGACGACCGGGGTGAACCTCAACCCGTTCAGCGGCCGCATGACCACGTTGCCGGTGTTCGCGTACAACTCCTACGCGGCCCCCGGCGTCCCGCGCGAGCCCTTCGTCGACCGCGCGTGGACCTCGGCCCTCGTGCTGATCATCATCGTCCTCGTCCTGAACCTGCTGGCGCGGCTCGTCGCCAAGCTGTTCGCCCCCAAGACCCGTTGACAGAGGTAGCGACGTGAGCAAAGCGGTCCACGCCAAGAACCTGAACATCTACTACGGCTCGTTCCTCGCCGTCGAGGGCGTCGACATCGAGATCAAGCCCAAGACGGTGACGGCGCTGATCGGCCCGTCCGGCTGCGGCAAGTCCACCTTCCTGCGGTCCATCAACCGCATGCACGAGGTGATCCCGGGCGCTCGCGTCGAGGGCAGCCTGACCCTGGACGGCAAGGAGCTGTACGGCCCGGGCGTCGACCCGGTCGGGGTGCGCCGGCAGATCGGCATGGTCTTCCAGCGGCCGAACCCCTTCCCGACGATGTCGATCTACGAGAACGTCATCGCCGGGCAGAAGCTCAACAACAAGCGCGCCGGCAAGAAGGCGACCGACGAGCTCGTCGAGCGCTCGCTGCGCGGCGCCAACCTGTGGAACGAGGTCAAGGACCGCCTCGACAAGCCCGGCTCGGGCCTGTCCGGTGGCCAGCAGCAGCGGCTCTGCATCGCGCGCGCGATCGCGGTGCAGCCCGACGTGCTGCTCATGGACGAGCCCTGCTCGGCGCTCGACCCGATCTCCACGCTCGCGATCGAGGACCTGATCAACGAGCTGAAGACCGACTACACGATCGTCATCGTGACCCACAACATGCAGCAGGCGGCACGGGTCAGCGACTTCACCGGGTTCTTCAACATCGAGGGCACCGGCAAGCCCGGGCACCTCGTGGAGATGGACGAGACCAAGACGATCTTCTCGCAGCCGAAGCAGAAGGCGACCGAGGACTACGTCTCCGGCCGGTTCGGCTGAGCCGACCGAGGACCTGCGCGAACGGACGCCGGCGGTGCACCACCGCCGGCGTCCGGCGTTCTCGGGGCTGCGCGTCAGAGCTGCAGCGCCTCGGGGTGCCGGCCCGTGACGACGTAGACGGTGCGCTCGGCGAGCGACACCGCGTGGTCGGCGATGCGCTCGTAGAAGCGCGCGAGCAGCGTCAGGTCCACGGCGGCGGGGATGCCACAGGTCCAGCGCTCGCCGAACATCAGCGTGAACAGGTCGCGGTGCAGCGCGTCGACCCGGTCGTCGTCGGACTCGAGCTCGAGGGCGAGGATGACGTTGCGGGTGCGGAGCACCGTCACGGCCTTGCTCATCATCGCGCCGACCTGCGTGCTGAGCTCCACGAGGATGTCCCGCGCCTCCTCCGGGACGCACGAGTCCGGGTGCCGACGCCGCGCGGCCTCGGCGATGTGCTGGGCGAGGTCGCCCACCCGCTCCAGCTCGTGGGCCGACTGGATCGCCGCCACGACCACGCGCATGTCCGGCCCGACGGGCGCGAAGATCGTGATCGTCTCGGTGGCGAGCACCTCGATCCGCGCCCGCAGGTCGTCGATCGCGGGGTCGCCCTCGATCACCCGCTCGGCGAGCCGGGGGTGCCGGTCGAGAAGAGCGGTGCAGGCCGCCCGGAACGCGGCCACGACGGCGTCGCCCATCTCGCCGAGCAGCGCCTGTAGCTGGGCGGTGTTGCCGTCCAGGGTCTCCCGTGCCACCGGGTCAGCCTAGGAAACGGGACGGACGACCACGGCCGGGTCCGCGTGAACGGCCGATGAACGGCGGACGTCCTACGCGTCGAGGCGGAAGCCCACCTTGAGGCCGACCTGGAAGTAGTCGACGGTCCCGTCCTGCAGGTTCCCGCGGATCTCCGTGACCTCGAACCAGTCCAGCCCGCGGAGTGTCTCGTGGGCACGGCTCACACCGTTGGAGATCGCCGCTTCGACGCTCTCGGGGGAAGTGCCGACGATCTCGGTGACGCGGTACACATGATCCGACATGCACCTGTGTAGCCCGATCACGGGGTGCCCCAAACGCGGGGGCGGCGATCAGACGGCGAGCGGCCCCGGCATCTGTCCGGTGACGACGTAGACGATCCGCCGCGCGACGGCGACGGCGTGGTCCGCGTAGCGCTCGTAGAACCGGGCGAGCAGCGTGACGTCGACCGCCGCCTCCACACCGTGGTCCCAGTTCCGGTCCATCAGCACCGTGAACATGTGCTTGTGCAGGTCGTCCATCGCGTCGTCGTCCGACTCGAGCTCGGCGGCGGCCGCGAGGTCGCGGCTGCGGATGACCGCGCCGGCCTTGCGGGCCAGCGCGACCCCGACCCGGCCCATCTCGGCGAAGTACGGCGCGATCTCCTCGGGCAGCACCGGCTGGGGGTGGCGGCGCCGCGCGGCCTGCGCGACGTGCAGCGCCAGGTCGCCCATCCGCTCGATATCCCCGGCGCCGTGGATCGCGGAGACGACGATCCGCAGGTCCGTCGCGACCGGGGCCTGCAGGACGAGCAGGGCGAAGGCCCGCTCCTCGGCGGAGTGCCGGATCTCGTCGATCCGGATGTCCTCGTCGATGACCTCCTCCGCCAGCCGGAGGTTCGCGTCGAGGAGTGCGCGGGTCGCCTTCTCCATGGCCGTCGCGACGTCCTCGCACATCCCCGCGAGGGCGTCGGCGAGCTCGTCGAGCTGTTCGGTGTAGGCGTCGCGCATGGTCCGAGGGTAAAGGGGTGCCATCGGGCGCACAGCATCAGGACGTGAACCGGCGATGAACGCTCGGGGCGCGCTCAGCCGCAGGACGCGGCCGGAGCGGCCTGCGCGGCCGGGGCGGCGGTGTCGGTCACCGGGGCGCGGACGGTGCCGTCGAAGGACCTGCCGAGTACGAGCTGCAGCGTGCCCGTGCTGCCCGGGTCCTGGACCAGCCGGGCGCCCGGGACGACCTCGCCGAGCAGCTCGGCGGCGTCGGCGCGGTCCGGGGAGAAGCGCAGGACCGTGTCGGCGGCGGGCTGCGCGGCGTTGCCGACCTCGCCCACGCCGAAGCCGAGCGACCGCAGCGCGTCGCCGACCTGGCGGCCGAGCCCGTCGCGGCCGGCGGCGTTGACCACCCCGACCGTGACGTCGGCGGGCTTCGGCCCCTCGGCGGACGCCACCGGTGTCGTGGTGGTGGGCAGCGGTTGGTCCTTGCGCAGCGCGGAGAACAGCCGGGACGACTCGGTGTCGCGCAGCTCCAGGTTCCCGCGCGTGTTCGGCACCGCCGAGACGGGCAGCGGCAGGAAGGTCACGCCGTCGGCATTCGGCCGGTCGAGCGCCGAGGTCAGCCGGACCATCTCGTGCACGCCGACGTCGTCGGCCAGCATGCTGCGGCCGAGCGCACCGGCGAAGTCCCGGGTCGTGCTCGGGGAGAGCAGGGTCGTGGCGGAGAGGGCCTCGCGGAAGGTGGCCGCGAGCAGCCGCTGCTGGCGTTGCAGCTGGCCCAGCGCGGGGGAGGGGTCGGTCGGCACGGACGCCGCCTCGGCGAACCGGACGGCCTGCGCCCCGTCGAGACGGGTGGTGCCGGGCCGCGGGATCACGGTGCCGAGCGTGCGGTCGTCGACGGGCTGCTCGACGCAGACGTCGACGCCCCCGATCGCGTCGACCATGCCCGCGATGCCCGGCAGGTCCAGTGCGACGAAGCGGGTCACGGACATCCCGGTCAGCTGCTGCACCGTGCGGACGAGGCACCGCGGTCCGCCCACGGCGTAGGCCGACGACAGTGCGGTGCGGGTCTCGGCGGGGACGGTCTCGTCGAGGTAGGTCGCGGCCGCGGGGTCCCAGCGCGGGCAGGGCGGCCGGTTGATCTCCAGGTCCAACGGGAAGGAGACGCCGACGACCCGGTCCCCGCCCGCCGCCATGTGCGCGAGCATCAACGTGTCCGTGCGCTCGCCCGTGGCCGCCGGGGTGCCCGAGCTGCCGGAGGCGGTGCCGAGGACCAGCACGTTGTCGTCGCCGGCCTGGCCCTTGGCGTCGATCACCCCGGCCTCGGGATCGAGCGCGGCGACCGAGCGGATCGTCGAGTCCATCCAGCGGGTGGCGCCCCAGCTCAGCGCGACGCCGAGGAAGGTCAGGAGCGCCAGCGCGGCCGCGGTGATCCGGCCGGCGAGGGCGAGGCGGGACGGGGGCGTCGTCGGGGTGTCCGTCGCGGCCCGGCGGTCGGCGCGCCGCGTCCGGGGGGCCTCGTCCTCCTCGGTGTCGCTGTCGGTGTCCTCATCGCCGTCGTCGTCCTCGAGGTCGACGCCGGCGTGGGCGGCGGTCAGTCGGGTGAGGCTCGCGTCGATCGCGCGGGTGCGGTCGGCGAGTGCGTCGTCGCCGTCGCCGTCGGCCGGGTCGTCGTCGCCGACCGGGGGGACGAGGGCGGTGTCGTCACCGCGGGGCGGACGGAGGGGGTGGCCGGGCGTGTCCGGTCCCGATCGCGCGCGCAGACGGGTGGTCGATTCCCCCGGCTGGGACGGCGCGCCGGGGTTCGTCGAGGATGCCGGGCGCTCGGGGTTCCCGGTGGGGGGCAGGGGAGCCTGGGGTCCCGTGCCGGTCGGCAGGCCCGGCTGGCTCGGCTGTCCGGCGCCGGGAGCATCCGGAGTGCCGGGACGGCCGGGGGTGCGAGGGGTGGTCGGCGGCGGTGGGCTACCGGCCGCTCGACGCCGGGGCCCGGTGGTGGGGTCGGGCGCCCCGTTCGGGGGGCGGGTCGGTGCCCCGACAGTGCCCGCGGGGACGCCGAGGGTGCTCGCCGCCGAGTCGGCGGGCGTGCCGTTGCGGGGGCGGGTCGGTGTGCCGGGAATTCCGACGGTGCCTGTCGCGGAGTCGATGGGCATGCCGTTGCGGGGGCGGGTCGGTGTCCCGGCAGCGCCCGTGGGGATGCCGACGGTGCCGGCCGCGGGATCGGCGGGCCGCCGCGGCTCTGCTCCCGGCCGGCGGATCGCGGTGGTCGCGGCGGGGTCGGGAGTGCCGGGCCGGGGCGGGAACCCACCGCGCGGAGCGCCGCCGGTGCGCGACGGCTGCACGTTCGGAGCCCCCGGGCGGCGCTCGCCCCGGCTCCCGTTTCCTTGCCCGCCGGCGAGCTGCCCGCCGCCGGCCGACCCGTAGCCGTCGAGCCCGGCGCCGTTCCGCCGGCTCCCGAACTGCGGGTCCCCGGCCTGGCTGCCATTCGCGGGCCCGTACCCGGTCCGGTCGTTCGGGGCGGGTCCGTTCCCGTCGGATCCGTATCCGTTCCGGCCGACGTCGTTCCGTCCGGTGCCGTTGTGCGACGTCCCGTTCGCGCCGTACCCGTTCGCGGAGGCGTCGCCGCTGCGCTCGCGGCCGGACGCGGAGCGATCGCCGGCGGCGCCGCGGTGCCGGGTTCGCTCGTCGGCGTCGGCCTGCGCGGTGGACCACGGGGCACCCGGGGTGCCCGGGTTCCGGCCGTCACCCCGCGACGCGCTGCCGTACCCACCGGATTCCCCGGAGCCGTTGGAGAAGTCCTCGGGGGCGCGCCGCGGCAGGTCGCCCTGCGCGCGCCACGGGTCGGGTCCGGGTTCCTCCGCGGCGCGGATGCCGAGCCGGGCGAGGACGTCGTCCGCAGGGGGAGGCCCGTCTCCCCGGGCGCGCCGGCCCGCGCGGGAACCCCGCGACCGCCGGTCGTCCTCGTCCTGCACGTCACCTCCGGCCCACCGACAGCGGGAAGGGCGGAGTAGCCGTCACCGGCAGTGTCCGCCCCGCGGTCGAGTTTACGGAGTCGTGATGCTCCGACCGGCGGAGGGTCAGCCGGTCGTGCGAACCGGCTGGGGTATGGACCGGCGCGCCCCGGCCGCTCCGGCGAGCCGCACCCGGCCGCCGCGCGAGGCCCGGTACGCGACGGCGTTCCGCCCCGCCTCCTTCGCCGTGTAGAGCAGCATGTCCGCCTCACCGATCAGGCGTTCGACCTCGGCGATCCGCCCTGCCGCGTGCGCCACCCCGATGCTCACGGTCACCCGGAGGTCGGGGTGCAGGTCCGACCAGTCGTGCCGGGCGATCCGGTCCCGCGCCTGCTCGCTGATCTCCACCGCCTGGGCGAGGTCGCGGCCGGGGAGGACCAGCGCGAACTCCTCGCCGCCGTACCGGGCGCAGAAGCCGCCCTCGGGTAGCGCGGCGTCCAGCTCGGTCACCATCCGTTGCAGGACGCGGTCGCCGAAGAGGTGTCCGTGGGTGTCGTTGACCAGCTTGAAGTGGTCGATGTCGACCAGGGCCAGGCACAGCCCGGTGGTGCGGAAGGGCGTGCCGTCGAGGTCGGCCAGCAGGGCGGCGAGCCGCTCGTCGAGGTAGCGGCGGTTGTAGCTGGCGGTGAGGCTGTCCCGGCGGCTCTGCTCGCGGGCCTCGGCGTGCTCGCGGCGCAGGCGGTCGAGCTCGTCGTGCGCGTCGGGCAGGGGCTCGTCGCCGTGCAGGAGCTGCAGCGCGGCGTGGAGGTGGCCGTAGGCCTGCTCCCACTCACCCTCGGCGGCCAGGCGCTCGGCGGCGGCGGTGTGCAGGGCGGCGCGGTTGCGCGGGGACGCCGGCGGGGTGTCCGTGACCGTCGGTGCGTCGTGCACCAAGGTCCGCACCGTCGTCATGCCGTCCATCGCGATCACCCCCCTGCTGCCCCTATCGTCGTCGTGACGGGTGTGGTTCTTGAGACGGACGGGACGTTCCTACCCGTTCGCGTCCCACTCCACCCGTCCGGGCGAGCGGTGATCCACAGCGCGTCCGCCCGTGAGGTCACCCGCCGGAGTGCTCCAGCTCCGCGCCGAAGGGCACGGACGGGTCGTCGGCGTCGTCGAGCCAGTGCTCGGGGAGCACGACCTTGCCCGGCGAGCCCTGGCGCCCGCGCGGACCCTCGGCGTCGGCCGGGAACTCCTGGTCGAGGTCGAGCTGGGCGAGGAGCTCGTCGAGCTGGTCGATGCTCTCGACCATGCCGAGGCTGCGCCGCAGCTCGCCGCCGACCGCGAAGCCCTTGAGGTACCAGGCGATGTGCTTGCGGACGTCCCGGATGCCCTTGTGGTCACCCATGTGCTCGCACAGCAGCAAGGCGTGCCTGCGGAGCGTGGCCGCGACCTGGGCCAGGTTCGGCGGGGTGGGCAGCGGCCGGCCGGCGAAGGCGGCCTCGAGGTCCCCGAACAGCCACGGCCGGCCCAGGCATCCCCGCCCGACGACGACGCCGTCGCACCCCGTCTCGCGGACCATGGCGAGCGCGTCGTCGGCGCTGAAGATGTCGCCGTTGCCCAGGACGGGGAGCCCGGCGGGCAGGTGGTCGCGCAGGCGCGCGATCGCCGACCAGTCGGCCTGGCCCGAGTAGCGCTGCGCCGCCGTCCGCGCGTGCAGCGCGACGGCCGCCACCCCGGCCTCGGCCGCGATCCGGCCGGCCTCGAGGTAGGTGTGGTGGTCGTCGTCGATGCCGATCCGCATCTTGACGGTGACGGGCAGGTCCCCGGCGTTGTCGACGGCGGCCCGCACGATCCGCTCGAACAGCCGCCGTTTGAACGGCAGCGCGGCCCCGCCGCCCCGCCGCGTGACCTTGGGGACCGGGCAGCCGAAGTTCATGTCGATGTGGTCGGCGAGATCGCGCTCGACGATCATCCGCACGGCCTGCCCCATCGCCGCCGGGTCCACGCCGTAGAGCTGCATGGACCGCGGCTGCTCGTCCGGGTCGAAGGCGATCATCCGGAAGGTCAGCGGGTTCTTCTCGACCAGCCCGCGCGAGGTGATCATCTCGCAGACGTAGAAACCCGCCCCCTGCTCGCGGCACAGCCGCCGGAACCCCGGGTTCGTGATACCCGCCATGGGCGCCAGCACGACCGGCGTGGCCACCTCGTGGCGGCCGATGCGCAGCGGCGGCAGCACCGGGCGGGTGATGCTCTCAGGGATGTCCAGCAGTGTCACGGGATCCCATTGTCCACGTGCGCGTCACGGCGGTGTGGGACGAGGGGGTGAGGGCCTGCCGAAGGACGGTGGTCGGGCTCGGTCTGGCGCTGTCGGCCGCCTGTTCGGCCTCCCCTGCACCGCCCGAACTCGCCGCACCCAGCCCAGCGGCGGCTCCCTCCCGCACAGTGATGCCGGTGCCCTCGCAGGTGATCGAGCACCCGGCCACAGGACCGTCCTGCCCGGCCGTGTCGACGAGGCCGAGCTCGGCGTCTCCGACGAGCTCAGCGTGTACCCACTGCGGCGGGCAGTTCACGACCTTCGACTCGCGCTGCTGGGACGCCGGTCATGATCCGTTCGGCGCCGGCGGCGCGCACGGCTACGTGGCAGGCGTGAGGCCCCTGGTGGCCGACGACCTCGCCGGCTTCCCGACCGGCGGCGCAGTCCTGGACTACCGCCCCATCGCCGCCACGACCCCGCTCTGCGCATGAGGTGCCCTTCGCTCCCCGGCCACCGCCCGCGCGTCCAGTAGGCTCGACCGCGGTCGACACCTGGGCAGCGCCCGGGCCCGGCCGGGGCCTCTAGCTCAATCGGCAGAGCAGCGGACTTTTAATCCGCGGGTTCAGGGTTCGATCCCCTGGGGGCCCACCCCAACGCCAGGTCAGGGCTTCGGCCCCGGGTCCGGGCCATGATCAGCCCCCCGGAATACCCCAGTATTGGCTTCACTGGGAGCATGCAGACCTAGCCGGCGCCCATGTTGATGTTGCCCGACTTGGCTTCCTCAGCGCTGAAGGTCGCACGCCCGCGCTGGGCGACCTCAATCTGATAGAAGTCTTCTCCGCCGGGCACGTTGGCTACCTCGAACGGGAGCCTGCAGACCTGCCGGTCGGGCGCTGTTCCCTTCTGCAGTTTGCCAGTCGCAATGATCTTGCCCGACGAGTCGTACACAGTGACCGCTGCGCCCTCGGTGATATCGCCGTAACCGAAGAACCCACTGCACATCTCCGGCCCTCCGATGACGGAGCGGCCGTTGATATCGATGCTGACAGCGCCACGAAGGGCGAAGGAGCTGGAGCCGCAGGCTGCCACTGCTGCTATCAATCCAAGGGTCAGCAGGCTTGCGACGAGCAGGCGCTTCATCTGAGAAACTTTGAACCAACAAGATCAGCAGCAGGCACCGCTAACCCGACAGTTCACCCGATCCGGGATTCGACCTGCTCGTCCGGACAAACTGCGTGTCGGGCCCGAAGATCTCCAAGACGGCTGCCGCTCCGGTCCGCGCGACCTTCCGCCCGAAGTAGTTGTCCTGCGTCATCGAGACCTTGGAGTGGCCGAGCTGGTCGGCCGCCTGGCGGGCGGTGAGGCCGGCCTGGTCCATCAGCGTCGCCACGGTCTTGCGGTAGACGTGCGAGGTCACCCAGTCGTAGCCGGCGTCGGTGAACACCTTCCGAAGATCGGACTGAGTGTTGCTCGGGTCGCGGAGCCGTTCGGCGAGGTGAACACGGCGTCCCACCGGTTCGGAGCGGCGGCGGCCCGACGGCGCACGAGCATCCCCACCGCCCAGGTCGGCAGCTCCAGCTTCCAGAAGCCGCTCTTGCTCTTCGGCCGCGGCTTGATCACCAGGCGCTCACCGTTGATCCGGACCACAGTGCCCCGGACCTCTGCCGTTGCCGCATCGAGGTCGAGCGCGGCCCAGGTCATCGCGGACGCCTCGCCGATCCGTGTCGCGAGCATGAAGTCGGTGAAGTCGAACAGGTCCCAGTCCTGGCAGCTGATCGGCGTGCAGCTGCGCCGGCAGGTCACGTGCCTCGTCCATGGTGAGGGCGCGGGCCGACGAGGTGTCGCTCTCCATCCGGCCGACGTCTCGCACCAAGTCGCGCTCCAGGACGTCGTGCCGGACGGCCAGGCGGATCATTCTGCTGAGCACAGTGCGGGTCGTCTTCGCGGCTGCTGTGCCGAAGCGATCGTGGACCTCGACGACGAGCCAGTCGAGGCGCGAGACCGTGACAGCGTGTGGGCCAGCGTCGCGCGTCCCTTCTCCCGGTGACCTGACCCGGCTCCTCGAGGAGCCGCGACACGTCCTGCTCGACTTCGGCGGCCCGGTCTGCGCCGTCTTCGGCACGCAGGGGGAGCCGGCACGCCGCCGACGCGGTGCGTCGTGCACTCGGGGTCGCGGAGTGGCGTCGCATGGGCGACCACGCCGCCAGCTATTCCGAGGACCCGTTCGACGTGCTGCGGTACGCCTGGACGAGACTGCAGCCCGAGCAGGCCGAGGCAGGCGAACGCGCTCTCGCCGCCTACGAAGTTGATGCGGTGCGTGTTGCGCCGCCCACTCCCGGTGCGGCCGAGGCCGTAGCCGCCCTTCGTGTCAGCGATCACACGATCACGATCGTCAGCAACAACTCCGAGGCGGCGATCGGTGCGTTCGTCGAGGGTCACGACCTGATGGCCGGGTGGACGGGGTGGTCGGTCGGACTCGGGCGCGGGCCGACGATCTGAAGCCGGATCCGGTCTTGCTTTATCGAGCCCTGGACGACCTCGCGGCGAAGCCGTCCGAGGCAGTGCTCGTCGGAGACTCGATCACGGACATCCAGGCAGCGCGAGCCGCCGGAGTCGCTGTCATCGCCTACGCGAACAAGCCCGGCAAGGAGCGAGCGCTCGGCTCGTTCGAGCCCGACGCCTTGATAACGTCGATGATCGAGCTCGTCCGTGCCTCCTAGTCTCGTTCGAGATCCGAAGACGGCTCACACCTATGCATCGTGATCATCGGGCCCTCTGTCGGTCACGCTGCGAGGTCTCCGATGTCAGCGGTTGATGTTCTTGACCCAGTCTCGAAGCGGCCGTGTTCCGTCCTCGTCGCGCACCGCGGCCGCGATCGCTCGGGCACCGGCACGCAGTTGCTTGCTGGTTCGTGCTGTCTCGATAGCGGCGACGAGGGCACCGGGTTGGAGCTTCTTGGCGGGCAGGGGTGCGGTACCGGCTCCGAGTGCTGCCAGGCGTCGTCCCCAGAAAGGCTGGTCGGTGTGCATCGGAATCGGGACCGACGGGACACCGGCCCGCAGCGCCGACGCGGTGACCCCTGCCCCGGCCTGGTGCACGACCGCGGCGGCCCGCGGGAAGAGCAGATGGTGAGGGACGTCTTCGACGGAGAGGATGTTCGGGTCGTCGGCGAGGAGGTCGCCCATGCCCTGCACGACTGCTCTGATCCCGGACCGCTGTAGCGCTTCGGCTACGGCGTCGTGACCGGAGGGCAGGCTGCCCAGCGACACGACGATCGGCGGCGGTCCCGCGGCGAGGAAGTCCTCCAGCTCGGCCGACAGCTCGCCGCTGTCCGGTGTCCACCAGAACCCGTCGAGGGACAGCCTCGCGGGCCAGTCCGCCGGGCGTGGGAGGACGGCTGGGCTGATCCCGTGGTGGACGCGTATCCCCTGCGCTCGTCGGCGGCGCTGCGCCTTCGCCCGCGGTTCCTTCGGTAAGCCCAGCTCGGCTCGGATCCGTGCGCAGGCGGCGTCGTAGGGGGCCGGGATGCGGGCGGCGAGGTGTCCGGCGACCCGGTTGCCGAGCCCGCCGAGGTCTCGTCCGGAGAAGATCATTGGGGGATAGGCGCTGCTCGGCTGCGCGGGCTGAAGGAGCGCCTCGGCAGAGGGCACACCGAGAGCCGCGGCGATGTCGTGGCCGTACGGGGAGATGGCGTTGGCCAGCACGACTCCGACGCCGGGGCTCGCCGTGAGGGCGGCGGTAGCTGCCTGGTCCATATAAGCGCGCAGTGTGCCGAGATACCCGCGCACGCCGGGCTTCCCGGTCGCTCCGTCCGTCGGAGGCGCGATGGGCGCGGTGATCGGGGTGTGGTTGGCGCCTACAGCGGTCACGAGGTGCTCGTACTCCGCGTTCGCCACGATGCTGACCGCGTGACCGTCGTCGATGAACGCTGCGGCGAGCCCGGTAGCCGGTGCGACGTCGCCTCGTGTGCCGGGCGCGAGGATCAGGATCTTCACGGGTGTGCTCGCTACACCGGAGTGGCGAACACGAGGACGAGGCCCAGCATCGCGAGTGCCTCGATCCCGGCGAACCCGAGGAAGGCCACCGACTGCAAGGCGCTGCGGGCTTCCGGCTGGCGCGCCACCCCGTTGATGAACGCCATGAAGACCAGCCCCACGCCGATTCCGACTCCGACGACGGTAAGCCCGAAGCCGAGCACGCTGATCGATCCAGTCACCACCTGCTCCTCGCTGCTAGTTCGCAATCAATGTTCGCGAACGCGGTACCCAAGAGCAGGGTATGCGCACGGCGTTCGCAAACGGGGGTGTCATGGAGTCGTCGGAGCTGATCTGGCTCAGGCCCGAAGGTGCCGGCGTGGGGCGGCCGGCAAGTCGTTCGCGGGAAGAGATCACCGAGGTGGCCGTGCGGGTGGCGGATCGCGACGGCCTACCTGGCGTCTCGATGCGCAACGTCGCCGCCGAGCTCGGCACGGGGGCGGGCACCCTCTACCGCTACGTCGACAACCGAGACGACCTGCTCGACCTGATGGCCGATCACGTCGCGGGCGAGTTCGCGCTCGACAACGCCACCGGCGACTGGCTCGACGACCTCGTCGACGTCGGGCTCCAGGCCCGCGAGATCCATCGGCGCCACCCCTGGCTGCCCGAGCTGACCCTCACCAGACCGGTGACCGGACCCAACGGCATAGAGGCCACCGAGTACGTACTCGCCGTTCTCGCAGACCATCCCGCGTCGGACAGCGAGAAATTGGTGGCCTTGGCGATGCTGCACGCCGTCGTCGCGTCGGCCGCGCGGGCCGAGGCGTCCACCGTCGACATGATGCGCAGCGCCCGCTTCATCGCCCATGTCGTCGCGCAGGGCGGCCACCCACATCTTGCGGCGCTCAACCCCGACCCGGCAGGCGGCGACCCCCTGCCGACCGCGCTCCGCCGGATCCTCCGCGGCCTGCTGTCCGGCGTCGACTAACGCGCCCTGCGCGGCGAACCACGATCAACACCGCGCGAGAGCCGAGGGGTTCAGACTTTCTCTACCTGTTCAAGGCGACGGCTCCGCCGCTGCGCCGCTTCCCGCCGGCCGGGGCATGCGGCCTCCGGCCGGTCCCCGTCCGGCGAGCGGCTGATCGACGCGGCTCGGATGGCGCCTCGCAAATCCGGGCCATGCCGAAGCTCTGCGTGGTCGCTAAGTCCTCTCACCCGACTCAATGTCCTCCACAAGGCTCTGAGCGCTCACAGCGGCAACTCCCCGTACTAGCCCGATGCATGGTCCCAGGGTGTCGTCTTCATCCAATTCACTGTTGCGTCTCCATCACAGGGTGATGCAGACGCGAGGAGGTCTAGGAAGCGTGACCCTTGCTTGGAGTAAATAGTCCCGTTTTGTGCGGCTACTTTGGCCGAGTGTGTAACAATTGCTCCGTGTCGCGCACGGGAAATCATCACAGACAGGATCCTCGCCTCTTCAAGGATTTGCTCTTCCGTACTTGCTCGGAAGTCTGGAATGCACCCTTCCTCAGCGCCAACCACGAATACCCAATCAAACTGCTGGCCCTTGCCGATGTGGCCAGTTAGCAGGTGCACGCCAGGGGCCTCAAGTAGCGCATCCTTATCTCCGACGGAGACCTTCGAGCGAATCTGACTGGGTGTCTCGCCTTCGAGTAGTAGGTCGCAACACCAGGCGAGTGCCTCCGCTAGTGACTCTCGGTCAGCGGGGTCCTGAACATTTTCGAAGCCAGCTTCACGCCTCAGCGTCTCGATGGGATCGTCTGCTTTCGCGAAGCTCACTGGATCGATCCGCGCAAGTAGTGACTTCACGATCTTCGCAGTCTGGGTGTCGAGGACAGCGCTGTCCCATCGATGTACTGGAAGCTCCGTCTCGGAGAATGCGGCGTCAACAAAGCGGCGCCGAGACTTTAGCCTCGCTATGATAGCGATTCGCTGTGAGGGTGAACGCTCAAGGGTGTA
This sequence comes from Pseudonocardia kujensis, assembly GCF_021283305.1. Lineage (GTDB taxonomy): Bacteria > Actinomycetota > Actinomycetes > Mycobacteriales > Pseudonocardiaceae > Pseudonocardia > Pseudonocardia kujensis. The sequence goes on along the minus strand of NZ_JAJSOK010000037.1, from coordinate 1,332 downwards.
CCGAGCGAACGACGTAGCCCACGCTGCCTCCCTGTCCGTGCTTTCGCACCCAAACACTGCGGCGAGTCCACCACCTGGCCATGCGAGCGGATCAGCGCTAGTGAGCGCTAGGCCCTTGGTCATAGGAGCTAGTGAATTTACTAACCCAAGAACTGCGGGCGAAGAACGGTGCGACTCAGCAAGTTCAATCCGGTTACCCTGGCACTCTTCTTGGATTCGCTCGTAGACGAAAACTGGATCTGATCCAGCGAAGCTGTAGATTCCCTGAGCGAGGTCGCCCGCATATGTGGTCTTCCCGAAGCCGATACTGTTGACTATCCGCAATTGTTGCGGTGTCAGGTCCTGAAATTCGTCGACAATCACTGCGGCGAAGTGGCTTCGATACAGATCTGCGACGTGTTGATTCTGGAGGATCAGCTCCGATAGTCGAGGCAAATCATCGTACGTCAGCCTGCCTTCCGATTTTCGGAGGGCTTCGATTTCGATCGCGTGCTGGTTTCCGATGCTTTCCAGGGCGGACTCAACGTTGTCGTCGTTGAGGCCCTGCTGTTTTGTAGTTCGCAGGACCTCTTGTGTATAGGCAGCTTCAGCGAAGGTCAACTTCCGGGGCCCGACACTGCTCTGCCACCCAGTCGTTCTCTGGGAGGGTGGCGTGTGGGTTCAGTCCAATAACATTCGCGTGTGCACGAAATATCCTAGCGCTGAGTCCATGAAAATTGCAGACCGTTACACGGTCACGCAAAGCCGCCCCGCTAAGATGGGCACGAAGTCGCTCTCTAACGTTGTCACGCGCGCGATTTGAGAACGTTGTGACTAGAATCTTCTGCGGGTGTTTGATATTTTGCCGAGAAACTAGTCCAAGAACTCTAAGAGCTAGAGCCTCTGTCTTGCCGCATCCGGCTGGTGCGGTCACGAGAAGAGCGAGGCTTTGGTGATCGCGGATCAGAATCTGCTTAGCGGTCGGAGTCAGCATCAGCTCGATGATCCGATACTGGTTAGGAGGGCGTTAATGCTCTGGATGGCGATCGCAGTGTCTCGGTCTATCAACGGTTCCACTGCCATGGCTGCTCGCACCTTGTATTTCGATCTGCGGCAGAAGGCGGCGACATCAGCATTGGTTCGTGTGCCATCCGGGCCAGTTGCCGCGCAATTCCCCAGCTCATTGGTACTGAACAGACTCGAATTGCTTAGGATCGGCCAGATATTGAGCCTTTCTCAGTAGGCCGTTGATCATGTTGTGCGGTCGTGTTCGTGGTGCAGGACGACGAGCGCAGCGGCGGTGATGGCGCCGATGCGGCGGGGGCAGAGGCTGACCCGGCGCAGGGCTTTGAA